>CAMFHP010000048.1 GCA_945952225.1 uncultured Myxococcaceae bacterium | reverse complement strand
CGCGCTACAACCCCGCGACGGACACCTGGCGCGCGATGTCGACGACGAACGCGCCGGCCTCGCGCTACGACGCCGCCGCGGTGTGGACGGGCACGGAGCTCGTCGTGTGGGGCGGCCTCGGCGCGACGGGGCTCCTCGCAGACGGCGCGCGCTACAACCCCGCGACGGACACCTGGCGCGCGATGTCGACGACGAACGCGCCCACCGCGCGCACCGCGCCCTTCGTCGCGTGGACGGGCACGGAGATGGTGCTCTGGGCGGGCCTCACGGCAGACATCACCGAGCCCAACGCGGGCGCGCGCTACAACCCCGCGACGGACACGTGGACGACGCTTCCCACCGAGGGCGCCACCACCGCGCGCTCGTCGGGCGGCGCCGCGTGGACGGGCTCCGAGGTGTTCGTCTGGGGCGGCTACGACGCGCGCGGGGTGGAGCAGGCCATCGGCGCGCTCTACGACCCGATGACCGATCGATGGCGTCCGCTGCCGACGGGCAATGCGCCCGGCGCGCGCGCGGAGTTCAGCACCGTGTGGACGGGCGCCGAGGTCATCGTGTGGGGCGGGCACCAGTCCGACTTCTCGACGCGTCCCACGACGATCAACCGGCTCGACACGGGTGCTGCGTTCGACCCGCGGCGCTACGCGTGGCGCGCGGTCGACACGCTCGGCGCTCCCTCGGCGCGCGACCGCCACGGGGCCGTGTGGACGGGCGCGGAGCTGTTCGTGTGGGGCGGCATCAGCGGCACCGGTCCGTCGTCGACGGGGTGTCGGCTCCAGCCGTTGCCGTGAGGGGATCGCGCTACGTGGTCTTCTTCGCGCGGGGGTCGTTCTTCATCGCGTTCTGATCGACGGGACCGACCTCGTCGCCCTCGCGCATCGCGCGCAGGGTGTCGTGCACGAAGGCCTCGGCGCGCCCCTCGCGGATCGCCTGGCGCATGGCCTTCATGAGCTCTCCGAGAAAGTGCAGGTTGTGGATCGAGAGCACGCGCAGCGCGACCATCTCGCCTGCGACGTAGAGGTGCCGGAGGTATCCGCGGGAGTACGTTCCCGTGCCGCCGTTGCAGCAGATGCCCTGGCAGCGCGGGTCGATGGGACCCGTGTCGAGGCGGTTGCGCACCTGCTTGATGTTCACGCGTCCGTGCCACGTGAGCGCCTGTCCGTTGCGCGCGTTGCGGGTGGGCAGCACGCAGTCGAACATGTCGATGCCGAGGAGCGATCCCACGAGCAGATCGCGCGGCGTGCCGACGCCCATGAGGTAGCGCGGGCGATCGCTGGGCATCGTGTGGGCCACGGCCGCGAGGATGCGGTGCATGTCTTCGACGCTCTCGCCGACGGAGAGCCCGCCGAGCGCGACGCCGTCGAAGGGGAGTTCTGCGATGGCCGCGAGGTGCTCGTGGCGGAGGTCTTCGTGAATGGCGCCCTGCGCGATGCCGAAGAGGGCCTGCTGCTCGCCGCGGGGAACGGCCAGGCAGCGCTTCGCCCACGCGGTGGTGCGGTCCATCGCGCGGCGCACGGCGTCGCGGTCGGCGTCACCGGGCGGGCACTCGTCGAAGGCCATCGCGATGTCGGCGCCGAGGAGCGACTGCACGCGGATGCTCTCTTCGGGCGTGAGGCGCTTGAGCGAGCCGTCGAGGTGCGAGCGGAAGGTCACGCCCTCGTCATCGATGGTGCGGAGCTTCGAGAGCGAGAAGACCTGAAATCCGCCGCTGTCGGTGAGCATCGCGCGGGGCCATCGCGCGAAGGTGTGGAGCCCGCCGAGCGCGCGCACCACCTCGGCGCCGGGCCGCAGCCACAGGTGGTACGTGTTGCTGAGCATGATGCCCGCGTCGGTGGAGAGCACCTCCTCGGCGGTCACGCCCTTCACCGCGCCCTGCGTGCCCACGGGCATGAAGGTCGGCGTCTCGACGGTGGCGTGCGGCGTCACGAGCGTGCCCACGCGCGCGTGGCCGCTGTGACCGTGGACTTCGAAGCGGAATCCCGGGGTGCGCATCATCGCGCGGGGGTGTACCGCCACGGTCGCGCGCGGCGCAATCACCGACTGCGCCGCGGCGGGGCGCTCACTTCGCGAGGCGCGTGTGGAGCAACTCGGCGAAGGCCGTGAGCGCGTCGATGGCGGTGAAGATGCCCACCACGCGGCCGTTGTCGACCACGAGGGCGGAGCCGTACTTCTTCTCGGCCATCTCGGACACGACCTCGTCGAGGGGCGCGCGCGGCGAGACCGACCACGGGGCGTTGGTCATCGCGTCGCTGGCCGTGAGCTTGCGCAGGTCGGCGCCGTCGAGCGAGGCGATGAGCTGCACGTCGCGCTCGGTGAGCATGCCCACGAGGCGCTCGCCGTCGAGCACCGGGAGGTGGCGGAAGTGCCCTTCCTGCATGACCTTCTGCGCGTTCGCGAGCGACTCGCCGAGGTCGATCGTGGTGGGCGTGGTGGTCATGTACCGATCGACGCTGGGGATGGGCTTCGACATGTGCGGAGTACTCCTTCGGGCACCCGAGTGAGCAACGGTCAGACCATGCGAAATGTCCCTCGCACAAAGGGGTTTCACGCGCGCGCTTGCACCGCCTGCGTGCAGCAGGTTCGCCGCACGCGAACGCCCGTCGCGATGGTCTGGAAATGCATCCGCGCATCGGCAACACTCCGCGCCCCTCGATGAAGGCCCCCCATCCCACCCGCGGTCTCGGCGTGCTCGCCGGGGTCGTCGCCTTCGCGGCCCTCGGGGTCGCCGACGGCGTGGTCGCCATCGCGCGCTCGCCCGCGGGCTCGCTGGGCACCTCGCTCAAGCCCCTGGTGGTGCTCCACTGCATCGCCGTAACGCTCACGGTGGGCTTCGTGTGGGGGCTCGTCGGCGAGGCGCTGCTCGCCACGGGACGTCGCGTTCCGCTGCTCGCGCGCTTCGGCGAGTGGGTCGCGGGCGGTCCCCGTCGGTGGTTCGCGCAGGACGCCTCCGGCGCCCACATGGTCATCAACGGCGGGCTCGGGCTCGGCGTCGCGATCGGGCCGCTCTTTCCCTTCACGCTCCTCGTGGTGGGGAACTTCCACTCGCACGCGCTCATGGCGCTCGCGGTGATGCTCGCGGAGCTCGCGTTCCTCGCCATCGCGGCGGCCCTCATGGTGCTCCTCGGCCCGGTGATCGCACGGGGCCTGCGCGCGCTCGGTCGCTTCGCCTCGCCGGGCTCGGTGGTGAGCTTCGCGGTGGTGCTCCTCGTCGTGCAGACCGCGCGCTTTCTCAAGATCAACTGGCAGTGGCTCCAGGCCGTCGACCTCGGCGCGGGCGTCGTCGAGCTCGCGCTCATCGTGGGCAACCTCGCGGCCCTCGTGAGCTTCGGCATGTGGCGCCACCGTCTCGGCAGGGCCATTCCGAAGCGCGTGCTCGCGGGGCTCGGCGTGGTGTCGCTCTGCCTCTTCGCCACGTCGGCCTTCACCTTCGGCGCGCGGCAGACCGTGGCCTCGGCGGTGTTCAACCGCACCGTCGTCGCACGTCACCTCGCGCGCGGGCTCCAGCGCACCGTCGACCTCGATCGCGACGGCTACAGCGCGGTGTTCAACGGCGGCGACTGCAACGACCACAACGCGCGCATCCACCCCGGCGCGTTCGATATTCCCGGCAACCGCATCGACGAGAACTGCTCGGGCCACGACGCGGTGATGCACAGCGAAGACGGCGACGGGCACCTCGTCGACGTGCCGCCGGAGTACGCGCAGCACCGTCCCGCGTTCCTGCTGCTCTCCATCGACGCGATGCGGCCCGACCACATGGGCTGCTACGGCTACCGCCGCCCGACGACGCCGCACCTCGACGTGTTCGCCGCGGGCGCCGCGCGCTTCACGCAGGCCTGGTGTGCGTCGCCGCGCTCGCTGCGCTCCTTCGCGTCGATCTGGACGGGCCGCTACGCGTCGCAGGTCGACTGGGGCACCGACAATCAGTTTCCCGCGCTCGAACTCTCGAACGTGACGCTGGCCGAGCGCCTCCACGACGCGGGCTACACGACGGCGATGTTCAACAACGCCGACTACTTCGGGCGCACGCAGCACTTCTTTCAGGGCTTCGAAGAGGCGCACGAGACCACGGGCATGAAGGACGACGTGAACCCCACCGTCGACGCCGCCGCCGCGTGGATCCGCGCGCAGATGGCCCGCGAGGCGCCGTGGTTCATGTGGATCCATCTCATGGAGCCCCACGACCCGTACCGCGACCTCACCGAGCCCCGCGACTTCGGTCACTCGCCCGTCGACCGCTACGACGAAGAGATCGCGCGCGCCGACCTCGCCGCCCAGCGCGTGCTCGACGCCGTCGACGAGTACCAGCGTCAGCGACCGGAGACGCCCGTGGTCGTGGTGCTCATGGGCGACCACGGCGAGGGGCACAACGAGCACGGCGTGTGGCACCACTCGTTCGACCTCCACGACGAGGCCGCGCGTGTGCCGCTCATCATCCGCGGGCCGGGCATCGCGCCGGGCACGCGGCAGGCGCTCGCGTCGCTGATGGACATCCATCCGACCTTCTTGAACCTCGCGGGGCTCACGCCCACGGTGCCCATCGCGGCGCGCTCGCTGGTGCCGCCGCTGCGCAACGCGGCGATGCCCATCACGGGCTCCGGGTGGCGCGATCACGTGTACGCCGAGGTCACGCCCGACGGGCTCTATCCCATGGAGCAGAAGGCCATCTGGGCGCCGCCGTACACGCTCCTCTGGGACATGCGCCGCGGCACCTGGGAGCTCTTCGACACGGTGCGCGACCGCGGTCAGCTCCACAACCTCTACGACGAGCGCACCGACGTGGCGCAGCGGCTCCGCGACCGGCTGCTCTCGTGGGTCGAGGGCACCGACGCGAACCGCACCGCGCGGGTGGTCGAGGCCGCGAGGCTCGCGCGTGCACCGACGCCGGCGACGCCCCTGCACGTGCGCTTCGGCGACCTCGTGGAGCTCGTGGGCACCGACATGCCCGAGACGCGCTTTGCGATCGGCACGCCGGTGCGTTTTACGCTCTACCTCCGCGCGCTGCGTCGCTCGGCGGACCCGTACTGGATCAACGTGTACTTCGTGCCCGAAGACGGCCAGCCGATCTGGTCGCACTTTCACGCGCGACACTATCCGATTCAGGGGCGCTATCCCACGACGGAGTGGATCCCCGGCGAGTACCTCCGCGACGACATCTCGCTGCTCGTCGAGCGCGAGATGCGACCCGTGCGACTGCACGTGCGCGTGAGCGTCGACCTCATCGCGCCGGGCACGCGGCTGCCGCCCTCGTCGTCGGCCCAGCCCGATCGCTCGGTGGAGCTCGGCGTGATCGAGATCGTGCAGCCCTGACTGTCGCGTCGGGGCTCAGCGGGTGTTGACGTGGAACTCCCCGCAGCTTGCGGCAGATCCACGTCGTCGTCCGTCGTCACGCCACCTTGCGATACCGCCGGGTATCGCTGCGGTGACGTTCCTTGTCCGACTCGCGGCTCTTTGCAATCCGCGGAGTTTCCACGTCAACACCCGCTCAGCGGATGAGCATCGCGTCGCCGTACGAGAAGAAGCGGTAGCGCTCGGCGACCGCGGCGGCGTAGGCGCGGCGCGTGAGGTCGACGCCCGCGAAGGCCATCACCAGCGCGATGAGCGTCGACTTCGGCAGGTGCAGGTTCGTGAGCAGCCCATCGACCACGCGGAACGTGAAGCCGGGCTGGATGAGCAGCCGCGTCTCGCCCGTGCGCGCGTCGCCGAGGGACCACGATTCGAGCGTGCGCACCACGGTGGTTCCCACGGCGTAGACGGGGCGTCCGCTGCGCTTCGCGGCGAGGATCTTCTCGGCCGCGGCCTCGGGCACGTCGTACCACTCGGCGTGCATGGGGTGCTGGTCGAGGTCGTCGACGACGACGGGCGCGAAGGTTCCCGGCCCGACGTGCAGCGTGACCTCGGCGCGCTCGACGCCGCGCGCGGCCATCGCGTCGAGGAGCGCGGGCGTGAGGTGCAGCCCCGCGGTGGGCGCGGCCACGGCGCCGGGGTGCTGCGCGAACACGGTCTGGTAGCGCTCGCGGTCGCTCGCGTCGGGCGCGCGTCGCATGTACGGCGGCAGCGGCACCTCGCCGTGGCGATCGATGGCGCGCCACGGGTCGTCGCAGAGGAGCGTGACCGTGAGCATCGGGCCGTCGGGCTCGCGCGATTCGACGCGCACCGTGAGGTCGTCGGCGATGCGCACCTCGGTGCCGGGACGCAGGGCCTTCGAGGCGCGTCCCATGGCGTTCCAGGTGCGGGCGCTCGCGTCGAGGGCGCGCACGAGGAGGAACTCCACACGTCCGCCCGAGGGCTTCGCGCCGTGCAGGCGCGCGGGGATCACGCGGGTGTTGTTCACCACGAGCAGCGCCCCTTCGGGCACCCGCGTGGCGAGCGAGCGGATCGCGTCGTGGGTGAGCGACTGCGCGGCGCGGTCGAGCACCATCATGCGTCCTCCGTCGCGGTCGGGCGGAGGCGCGGTGGCGATGAGCGATTCGGGGAGCTCGTAGTCGAGCTCGGAGAGCTTCATGGTCGGGTCTCGGCGTGGTCGGTGGAGGCGCGTTCGTACGCGCATCGGGGGCGTGTCCGCAATCGCGGTGCTGCGCTCAGGGCACGTCGTCGAGCACGAGGAGGTCATCGCCCGCGGTGGCCAGCGCGACGCCGCCGCGGGGCAGCGCCACCACGTCGCCGCGCAGCGTGTCGTGGATCGAGAGACGCCAGCGTTCGGCGCCGTCGCCATCGAGCGCCACGACCTCTCCACGCCGCGAGGGCACGAGCAGCGCGCCCGTCGCGTCGACGAGTCCAGCGCTCGCATCGGGCGGCAGCAGCGCGGCGGATTCGTGGAGCGCCGCGGGCGTCGCGTACACCACCCGCGAGGGCGCGTTCGCGATGCGGCACAGCGCGACCACGCGGTCGTCGGGGAGCGTGACCGTCCACACGGCGTCGCCGGGCAGCGCGTGCCGCGCGCGCACCACGCCCGATGCGTCGGCGAAGAGCAGCGCGCCCGCGACGGTCATCGCGAAGCCCGCGCGTCGTGCGGTGATCGTGGTGACCACGCCGGGCGAGGGGACGCTCGTGATGCGGTCGTCGCGGTCGATGCGGATCACCCGCGTGCTCGTCGCGACGAGGAGCGCGTCGTCGAGGAGGGCGTGCGCCGAGGCCGTGTATTGCTGGCCGGGGAGCATCACCGCGGTCGCGAGGTCTCCGCGGGGCGTGAGCGTCGCGAGCTGCACGGTGCGGTCGTTGGGCGTGGTGAGCACCACGGAGCTCCCGTCGGCGCGCACCCAGGGCGACGCGTCGGGGTGGTCGTTGAGCTCGGCGAGCGCGCGCGCGGTGCCGTCGGGCGCGAGCGTGTGCACGGCGCGTCCGAGCGTGACGAGGAGCCTTCCGTCGGCGCCCACCGAGGCCGTGCGCGTGGCGCGCGCAGGCAACGGGACGGTGCGCACCGAGTCTCCGCGCGAATCGACGAAGGCCACGCGCGGCGGCGCATCGAGAAGCACGGCGAGCGTTCCGTCGGGGAGCACCGCGGGCGCGTGGGCCGTGGTGGCGCCGAGGGCGATGCGATGCAGCGACGACCAGGGCGCGGCGGGCAATCGCAGCGCGGTGGTGCCCGCGCGATGCAGCGAGAGCGTGCGGTCGGCGCGCAGGGGCACGGCCTCGCCCACGGGCGTTGCGAGGAGCGCGAGGGCCACGAGCAGCGACGGGCGACGGATCACGGTGCGTGCGCTCAGCGGCGACCGGCGGGCGTCACGCTCACGCCGAGGATCACCGCGTCGGTGCGACGCTCGCCCGAGCCCGTGGTGTAGGCGCGCGATCCGCGGAGCTCGCCCACGACGTCGACCGCGGCGTTGGCGGTGACGTTCACGTCGGCGGGGAGGTCGACCCAGGCGGTGCAGCGTCCTGCCGGGCACGCGCGGTCGTTCACGACGATCTGGCACGCGCGCAGGCCCGGCGAAGGCTCGATGACGGCGCCCACGACGGTGCCCCGCACGCGCAGACGAACGCCGTCGACGACGGGGCGCGTGGCGAGCGCAGCGGCCCCGCGGTCTCCACCGCCCGACACGAGGAACTGCTCGACGGTCACGTTGCGGTACACGGTCACCCCGGCGCGCGTGGGCGCACCCGTCGTCGACCACGCGGTGACGTCGAGGGAGTTCGATCCGTCGTTGAGCGGAACGACCGCGTTGAACGTGCCGTTGGTGACCGTGGCGGCGTGTGTGCCGACGGTGACGCGCGACGCGTTGGGGGCGGTGCCGCGCACGATGACCTGCGACTCGCTCGTGAGCGACACGGGCAGCGGCGCGTCGACGCGGAGCGCGGTGCGGGGCACGGCGAGCTCGTACTGCTCCTCGATGGCGGCGCCGTCGGGCGTCACCACGCGCACGGCGTAACGCTCGCGGCGCACCTCGCCCTCGCTGAGCGGCGCGGGCGCAGGGGCCGGGAGCTCCGCGATGCCCGTCTCGCCCGACACGCGGATCGCCTGACCCGCGATGGAGAGCGACGAGCCGCGCACGACGTGAAACACGATGTGGATGCGCGGCGGGTCGTCGGCGAGCTTGCGCAGGTCGGTCTCCGCGCGCCACGCCACGAGGAAGCGCATCGTGCGGGTCGACGACGCGCCCGACGCGGTGACCACGGTCACGGGCACCTCGACGACGCCCACGCGCGACGCGGGCAGCGCGATCGCGAACTCGACGTGCCCCTGCGCGTCGATGGGGAACTCCGCGCCGTTGTAGCGCACGCGTCCGTTCGCGGCGTCGGGGAGCGCGAGCGTCACACGTTGCTCGCCCGTGGGGCTGGTGCTCAGCGTCGCGGCGAGGGCGTTCGATGCGCTGCGATGGGTGGCCCACCACGCGACGCCTCCGCCGAGGGCCACGAGCGCGACGAGCACGCCCACGACGAGGCCCGTGCGTCCGCCCTTCTTCGGCACCACGGGAAACTCGCTGTCGTAGCTCGCGCCCGATCCCTGGTGCGAGATCCGCGGCGCGTCGCCGGGCCGCGCGTCGAGCATCACGTCTTTGCGATGGCGCCCGGTCGCGATGGCCGATGCGGACGCGTAGCCCACCGCGGTCTGTCCCGACACGGCGGGCTGCGAGGGCACGGTCGCGGGCTGCGTCGGCGCATCGGTCTGCGCGGGCATCGTGGGCACGGTCGCGGGCTGCGCCGGAGCGACGCCGTGCATCGTTCCGCTGCGGGGAATCGCGGGCGTCACGGCGGGCGTGGTGGGCTCACGGGAGGCGAAGCCCGCAGGGGCGGCGGGGGCGGGTGCGGGCGTCATCGGCGAGGCGCCGGGCGAGACCACGCCGAGCATCGTGGCCTGCGCGTTGATCACGCGGCGCACGGGCTCCTGCGGGCTTCCGTCGGGCGAGGTGGCCGTGGCGCCATGCGAGGGCGGAGGCTGCGGCGCGGGCGCGCTCTCGACGGGCGCGGTGACCGGCACGACGGGGGCCGCGACGCCGACGAGGGTGCCGTGGCGCGCGGGTGCCATCACGGGCAACGCGAGGGGTGTGGGATGCACGGCGGGTGCGGCGACGGGCGTGGGCGCGGGCCTGACGACGCGCGTTCCGCAGCGGAGGCAGAAGGTGGCGTCGGCGGGGAGCACCGTCTGGCACACGGCGCATTGCACCGCGCCGACCGACGGAATCGTGGGGGACGTGTCTGCCATGCGACCCGCGAGGATAGAGCACATCGCGACGCCGTTGCGCATCGGAGACAGAGGCCACGGCGGGATCGTCGCGCGGCGCTTGTGCAGCCCATGCGCCGGGCCCTACCGTGACGGCCATGATGGACCTGGGGAAGTCCGCGCTGCTGGAGCGCCTGCGGGGTGCGCGGAGCGTGTTGATCGCGGGAGCCGGGGGCGGCTTCGACGTGTACGCGGGCGTGCCGCTGTACCTCTACCTCCGCGCGGCGGGCGTCGAGGCGCACCTCGCCAACCTGACCTTCTCGATGCTCTCGCGGAGCCACGACGCGCGCGTGCGGCCGGGGATGTTCCGCATCGACGCGCGCACGCGGGGTCCGGCGGTGTACTTCCCGGAGGGATGGCTCTGCCGCTGGCTCGCGGCGCGCGGTGAACCCGACGCCTGCGTGTGGACCTTCGAACGCACCGGCGTGCAGACCCTCGCGGCGAACTACGCGCACCTCGCCGACACGCTCCGTCTCGACGCGCTGGTGCTCCTCGACGGCGGCACCGACATTCTCATGCGCGGTGACGAAGAGGGACTCGGCACGCCCCTCGAAGACATGAGCAGCCTCGCGGCCGCGTCGACGCTCGACCTCGCGACGATGGCCGTGCTGTGCGTGGGCTTCGGCATCGACGCCTTTCACGGCGTGTGTCACTCGCACTTTCTCGAAAACACGGCGGCCCTCGCGAGCCGCGGAGCCTTTCTCGGCGCCCACACCTGGACGCCCGACATGCCCGAAGTGGCCGCCTACATGGACCTCGTGCGCACCGTGACGGCGGAGCATCCCGGCGCGACGAGCATCGTGAACGGCAGCGTCGTGGCCGCGCTCGAAGGACGCTTCGGCGACTGGCAGTTCACGCCGCGCACGGCGTCGAGCGAGCTCTACATCAACCCGCTCATGACCCTCGCGTGGGCCTACGAGCTCAAGGCCGTCGCGGCGCGCTCGCTGAGTGTTCCGCTGCTGCTCGGCACCGACTCCATCGACGCCACCGTCGCCGTGATGGCGCAGACCTACGCGCGCATGCCGCGACGCCGCGCGACGACGATCCCCGTCTGACGCCGCACGACCACCGCCAGCGCGATCAGCAGCATCGCGACGCCGCCGCGTGCATCGCGCGCGTTCGTCGCGCGGCAGCCGCAACCCTCGCTCGACGGCGCAGGCGCACCGGCATCGACCACGGAACCATCGGACCCCATCGGCGCATCGGGCGCGGCACCATCCGAAGACGATGCGTCGGATTCTTCCGACGCGTCGCGTGCAACGTCGGCGATCGACGTGTCGGTCGCGCCGTCCCCCGCGTCGTCACCCGCATCGGCGCGCGCGGCATCGAGGGGCACGAGGCCCGCGCCCTCGTCGGCGGGCGCATCCGTGGGCATGTCGACGGCCACGTCCGCCGCCACGTCTGCGAGCACGTCGGCCGGCGCATCACGGGGCGCATCGATCGGCACGTCGGGCGACGCATCTGCCCCCGCATCGCCGCCCATCGCGGGCGTGAACTCGTACGCGCCGACGTCGATCGCCGTGCCTGCGGTGGTGCGCGCGGCGGTGTCGCGCGGGTGTCGGTACTCGAAGGCAGGCGCGACGGGCACCGCGCTGCCCATGGGCGTTGCGCCGGGATCGGAGCCCGTGTCGATGGCGCCCGCGGAGGCGACGAGGCGCACATCGAGGCGCGCGAGGTCGACGAACCACGTGGCGGGCGCGGTGAGGTTCGTCGTCGCGGTGGCCGTTCCCGACACGAGCGTGGCGGTGCCGACGAAGAGGTTGTTGCGCACGGTCGCGACGGTGGGCGTGCTCGCAACGCGCACGAAGGTTCCGCCGCTGCGTCGGTTGATCACCGTGTTGTTCACGAAGAAGAAGCGCTGGTCTGCGCCGGTCGCGCCCTCTTCGCCGAAGGTCACCACCGCGGGGTTCTGCGTCGTCGCGGCCTGCTCGATGACGTTGCCCACGATCACCGCGAGGCCGCCGTTGGGGAGGTCGATCTCGTAGCTCGCCGTTCCGCCCTCGTCGGTGATGCGGTTGGCGACGAGGTAGTTGGCCGCCGCGCGGCTCTTCACGAGGTGCCCCACGCGGCCGTTGTGCGACCAGCATCCGCGCATCGTGAGCGAGCGCACCGCGCCCACGTAGAGGTTGTGCGAGTAGCCGTCGCCGGCGCCGTTGCGCGCGAACTCGGTGTTCTCGATCACGAGGTCGCTCGTCGCGTCGGCGCCCGTGAGAATGCCGTTCTCGTTGTCGTGAAAGTACGACGCGCGCACGGTGAGTCCCGGCGCTTCGAGGCGGATGCCCGCGCCGTTGCGGTCGCGCACCGCGGCCCCCGAAAACTCGATGCGTTCGAGCGTGTAGCCGCGCCCCTGGATCACCCAGATCGCCTTGCCGTTGGGAATGGTCATCCCCGTCGCGTCGAGGTGCGCATAGCCGCCTACGCCGCGGATCGTGAGGTTGTTCGCGCGCCAGATCGCGATGTCGGCGTAGGTGCCCGCGGCGATCTCGACCACGTCTCCATCGCGCGCGACGGCCGCGGCTGCGGAGGGCGTTGCGTAGGTGCGTCCGGGGCCCACGGAGAGCGTGACCGCCGCGGCGCGCGAGGTCGCGAGCGAGGCCGTGGCGGCGAGGCAGAGGGCGAGGGCGGTCGGGCGCTTCATGGGCGCGATGATCGGGCGCGCGATGCGACACGCGCCACCGTGAAGTGTGGGGCTACTCCGCGCGGAGTCCGAGCACCGAGGCGCAACGTGCGCGCACGCGGGTGAGGAGCGCGGCGTCGTCGGCGAGGTGGGCGCCCCACGAGGGCACGAGGGCGGCGAGGGTGCGCGTCCATGCGGGCGTGGCCATGCGCTCGGGGAAGCAGTCGACGAGCAGGTCGAGGGCCACGGAGACCGAGGTCGACGCGCCGGGCGATGCGCCGAGGAGCGCGGCGAGGGTGTTGTCCTTCGCGGAGACGATCTCGGTGCCGAACTCCAGGCGGCCTCCGTCGGTGTCGTCTTTCTTGATGACCTGCACGCGCTGACCGGCGACTTCGAGGGTCCAGTCGTGGGCGTCGGCGAGCGGAAGGTACGCGCGGAGGGCCTCGACGCGGTCTTCGGGCGACTGGAGCACCTGCTCGAGGAGGTAGCGCGTGAGCGGCAGGTTGCGGATGCCCGCGTGGAGCATCGGGAGCAGGTTGTCGGCGGTCACCGAGGCGGGCATGTCGAGGTACGAGCCCTCCTTCAAGAACTTCGTCGAGAAGCCCGCGAAGGGACCGAAGAGCAGCGCGCGTTCGCCGTCGAGAAAGCGCGAGTCGAGGTGCGGCACCGACATGGGCGGCGCGCCGAACTTCGCGCGTCCGTAGACCTTCGCGTGGTGTCGCGCGATCACCGCGGGGTTGCGGCACACGAGCCAGAGCCCGCTCACGGGAAAGCCTCCGTACCCGTCGCCCTCGGCGATGTTCGAAGCGTCGAGCAGGTCGACCGCGGCGCCGCCCGCACCGATGAACACGAACTTCGCGCGGTAGCGCAGGGGCGCGTCGATCTCCTCGTCCTGCACGCGCACGCTCCACGTGCGGTCGTCGTTCTGCGTGAGGCCGCGCACCTCGTGGTCGAGGTACAGACTGAAGCCCGGCATCCGTTCGAGGCGCGCGAACATCGCCCGCGTGAGGGCGCCGAAATCCACGTCGGTGCCGAGCTCGGAGCGCGTGGCGGCGACGGGCTCCGCGGGGTCGCGGCCCTCCATCACCAGGGGCATCCATCGCGTGAGCGTCGCGCGGTCTTCGCTGTACTGCATCGACGCGAACAGGGGGTTCGCGCGCAGCGCCTCCCACCGCGCGCGGAGGAAGCGCACGTCTTCGTGGCCCGTCACGAACGACACGTGCGGCACCGGACGGATGAAGGTCTCGGGCCGCGCCATGCCCCGCTCGGCGAGCGCGCTCCAGAGCTGCTTCGACACTTCGAAGCACTCCATCACCTTCACGGCCTTCGCGATGTCGACGGTGCCGTCGGCGCGCATCGGCGTGTAGTTCAGCTCACAGAGCGCCGCGTGCCCCGTGCCCGCGTTGTTGCGCGCGTCGCTGCTCTCGCCCGCCACGCGCGGCAGCCGTTCGAAGACCACCACGCGCATCGACGGGTCGAGCTCCTTGAGGAGCGTCGCGACCGTGGCGCTCATGATCCCCGCGCCGATGAGGAGTGCGTCGACGTGTTCGAGGGGCTCGTCTGCGATGTCGCTCATGGGGCGCGAAGGTGAACGCCACCGCGCGCGGCGCACAAGCGCGAACCTCAGTCCGTGGACGTCGCGTCGGCGAGTCCCGCGTCCGTCGCGGGGGTGTCGCAGGGCGCGCCGGCGAGGGCCCACGCGCGCAATCCCTCGATGCGCGCCGCGGGCCACGGTCCTTCGGGGAGCGTCCATCGCACGCCCGCGTCGGCCACGGGCGAAACGGGCGATCCGCGCTCGATGGAGGCGATCACCGCGGCCGCCCGCGACGCGTCGAGGGAGCACCGTCGCAGCGCCACACGCTCGACCACGCGCTCGGCGAAGGGCCTCCGTCGTGCGTCGCCCACGCGCAACACCTCGGCGGCGGCGAGCACGCCCTCGGGGCCGAGTCGCACGAGGCGCAGCACCGCATCGGTCTCGCGCGGGTTCGCGGTGTGCGGGTCGTCGGCGAGGTGCGCGACGGTCCACGCGAGCTCGCCGCGGGCCACGCGGTCGCCCACCGATGCGTCGTGAAAGGCCACGGATCCATCGCGCGCATCCTCGTGCGGTGACGAGGTGACGACGGGCGCCGAGGCCGCGGAGCACGCCACCGCTGCGAGCACACCCGCCGCGAGGAACGCCCTCAAGGCACGGGCCTCGCGACGATCGTCGCGGACGCCTCGCCCACGGTCACGGGACCCGCGGCTTCGACCACCGCGTGCTTCACCATCGCGAGGGCCACGGCGCGGTCGGCCAGCGTCACCGAGGGGGCCGCGCTCGTCACACGACCGACCTCGCGGCCTTCGCTCATCACGGGCGTGCCGGGCGCGGGGGGCGCTCCGTCGACCACGAGCGCGGTGAGCTTCTTCTGCACGTGACCGCGCATCTCCAGGCGGCACACGACCTCCTGCCCGAGGTAGCAGCCCTTGTGGAACGACACCGCGCGGCCCGTGATCCCGGCCTCCTGCACGAAGTGGTTCCCGTCGAAATCCACGGACCACACGCCGACGCCCGCTTCGAGGCGCGCGACGTTCCACGCTTCGTCAGACACCACGGTGAGCGCGCCTGCGGCGATGCGCTGCGCGAGGGCTTCGAAGGTCGCGGTGCGGGTGTCGTCGTCGAGCACGAGGTCCTGGCCGCCGCGTCCGAGACGGTCGGCGAAGAAGCGTCCTGCGAGTCCCGCGGTGGCCTCGTCGGCGCGCGGTCCCTGCACCGAGAGCACGGTCACCTCGCGCGGCGAGACGAAGACGTCTTCCATCACGATGTAGCGGTCGAAATGCTCGGAGACCTCGGCGAGGCGATCCTTCGGCATCACGAGCAGGAGCTCGTCTTCGCGCGCGTCGACCCACACGTCGGTGAGGATCTTTCCCTTGAGCCCCACCACGGCCGCATACACGCTGCGCCCCGCGGGCAGCACGCGCACGTCGTTGGTGATCATGCCGTTGAGCCAGGTGCTCCGATCGCGCCCGCGCACACCGAGAGCGCCCATCGCGTCGAGCGCGCGCACGCCCGCTCCTTCGCGCAGCGCCGCCACCTGTTCGCCCACCATCGCCGTGATTGCCGGGAGTGTCATAGGCCCCGCGACGTAGAACGCGCCCGCGCTCCGCGCAAGGGGACTCCCGCGCTCAGCGCCTCGCCCGCGCCGCTTCGACGATCTGCGCCTGGATCCTCGCCCCGTGCTGTCGCGCGTCGAAGGCCTCCATCACGGCCTCGCGCGCCGACGCGCCCTCGCGGGCCACGCGGTCGCCGTCGCGGAGGTACGCGAGCATCACGTCGGCGAGGGCCTCGGGCGACGAGTCGGCGCCCATGAGCGATCCCGTGGCGCCGTCGCGCACCATCTCGCCCACGCCGCCCACCTCGAAGGCGATCACCGGGCAGCGGTAGGCCATGCCCTCGATCACCGTGCGGGGCAGGGGATCGGGGTACACCGAGGGGAGCACCACGACGTCGAAGTCTTCGCACCACGGGCGCACGTCGTCGGTGAAGCCCGGGAAGAGGAAGCGGTCTTCGAGGCCGAGCTCCTTCGCGAGCGCGCGGCACTCGCCGAGGTGGTCGCCGGGCAGGTCCGCGGGCGTGTCACCGACGACGACGAAGTACGCGCGATCGCGCTCGGCGGGCGTCGCGCGGTCGAGGAGCACACGCGCGGCGCGCACCATCGTGGGGTAGCCCTTGCGCGGCAGCACGCGGCCCATGCTCCCGAACACGAACGCGTCGGCGGGGAGGCGCGCGCCCTTGAGGCATCCCTTCGTGGCGCCGCGGTAGAAGCGCGAGAGGTCGACGGCGTTGTGGATCACCACGGCCTTGCCCGGCACGTGTGCGAAGAGCGCCGCGGTGGCCTTCGAAACGCACACGATCCGCGCGACCTCGGGGCGCGACGAGAGCCATCGGTGAAGGGCCTTCGACGCCGCGGGCACCGACGTGTAGCGCGCGTGCCAGATCGCGGGAACGCCCGTGAGCACCGCGACGAGACCGCCCACAAAGTCCGCCGTGGTGCCGTTGCAGTAGATCAGGTCAATGCCGCGCGAGCGCACGAAGCGGGGAAGGGTCACGCCGAGGCGTCCGAGGCGGGCGATGTTGAGGGCGAGGCGCGGGCCGCGGAGCGTCCACGGGGCGTCGAGGTCGTCGCGCTCGATGGCGCGGTCGCGGGGCTGAAACGCGTTCTCGATGAGGTCGGGGTCGACGACGATCTCGTCGGTGCAGCGCGCGTCGCGGAGGGCGCGGGCGATCACGTCTTCGCGGGGCAGCAGCACGATGCGCTCGACGGCCGCGGGGTCGAGGTGCGTGAGGATCGTCTGGAGGCTGCGCCCCGGTCCGCCGTTGCGCGCGGTGTCGTTCAGAAAGAGGACGCGGAGGGGCTTCGTGTCGGCCATGGCGGGTGCGGCGCGCACTACCACCCGCACGCGTCGCGGTTCAACGGCTACCGTCGGCGCCACGTCGCCTCCACCCCGCCGCGGACCCTCAAACAATTACCATGGGAAGCTGCGCTGCAGCTCCGGTAGGGTCGCGAAGTCTCCGGGGGAAACAGCCGTTTCGGTGCGTCGTCGGGTGCCATGTCGTTGCAGCAGTCGGTGAAGGATTTTGTGGGGTGGCTCCGCCCCGACCCCGACCCCGTGGGCACGCGCGAGGCCTTCGAAGCGTGGTGCCGCGCGCGGCGTCGCAACGAGGCGCGCCTCGTGGCCGCGGTGATCTTCGTGTTCACCCTCGTGTGGTGGCCCACGGACCGCGTGGTGCTCCGCGGCATCGTCGGCGCGACGGAGGCGTACACCCAGTGGCGCGTCGGCGTGGCCTCGCTCGCGCTCGCGTATTTTCTCTGCGCGCACCGGCTCCGCAGCGATGCGCTCCACACGGCGGTGTACACGCTCGCGACGATCGCGGGCACGGCGGTGATGGGCTACACGCAGTCGCGCGTCGGCGGCGCCGATCGACCGTGGATCCACTTCACGGACCTCCTCGCGTTCGCGCCGGTGGTGATGTCGTTCCCGCTGGGGACGCGGGTGATGGCGACGCTCTGCATCGCGGCGTCGGGCGTCGCGGGGTACTACCTCGCGGGGCCGCACCCCGAGGCGCGCGCGTACGAGCTCCTCTGGCTGAGCTTTCTCGGCTGCTACGTGGCGCTGAGCGTGATCTTCGGCCACGCGATCTTCGTTCTCACGGTGCGCAACCACGCGCAGTCGCTCGCGGTGGAGCGCGCGAATCGTGAGCTCGAAGCGCGCGTCGCCGAGAAGACCGCCGACCTCGCCGCGCTGCTCTCGCAGGTCGAGACCGCCCGCGAGCTCGAACGCACGCGCATCGCGCGAGACCTTCACGACGAGCTCGGTCAGGAGATCGCCGCGCTGCGCTACGCCCTGCGCCTCGCGCGCCGCCACTGGGAGCGCTCGCCCGGCTCGGTGGAGGGCAACTTCGACGAGCTCGCGGCCCTCGTCGACCGCACGCAGGCCACGATGCGCCAGATCCTCCGCGACCTGCGTCCGCGTGTGCTCGACGACCTCGGCGCGGTGGCGGCCATCGAGTGGCTCGTCGAGCGTGTGCGACGGCGCGGCGACGTCGATGTGAGCCTCGACGTGGAGGGCGACCACGACGCGCTCGGGTCCGAGGTGGCGCTGTGTCTCTTTCGCTGCACGCAGGAGGCGCTCAACAACGCGCTCACCCACGCCGCCGCGCAGCGCGTGAGCATCGGGCTCCGCGTCGACCCCCGCGTCGTGCACCTCACCGTGCGCGACGACGGACAGGGCTTCGACCCGAAGGACACGGGCCGCGGCACCGGGCTCCTGGGCATGCGCGAGCGCGTCGATGCGCTGCACGGACGGCTGCGGGTGAAGAGCGCGCCGGGGGCGGGCGCCGAGGTCGATGTGACGTTGCCGCTGCGGGCCAGCGTGGTGCCTGCGCTGAGGGCCGAGCCATGATCCGAGTGTTCCTCGCCGACGATCACCCCATCTTTCGCAGCGGCGTGCGCAAGGTGCTCGAAGACACGGGCACGGTCACCGTCGTGGGCGAGGCCGTCGATGGGCGGCAGGTGCTCCTCGCGCCCGACAAGCACACCTGGGATGTGCTGCTCCTGGACGTGTCGCTGCCGAAGGTGAGCGGCATCGAGGTGCTCCGTCGCCTCCACGAGGACCATCCGTCGTTGAAGGTGCTCGTGGTGTCGATGTTCCCCGAGGAGCAGTACGGCGCGCGGCTGCTGGCCGAGGGCGCGCGGGGCTACGTCTCGAAGTCCCGTCCGCCCGAGGAGCTCGTCGAGGCCATCCACCGCGTGGCGACGGGCGCGCGCTGGGTCGGCCCCGATTCGCTGGCTCCCGCGAAGGGCCCCGCGGTCGCGCCGCACACGCAGCTCACGGCGCGCGAGCACCAGGTGTTCACGCTGATCTGTCAGGGGCTCACGGTGAGCGACATCGCCGCCGAGCTCGACCTGCGCGTGAGCACGGTGAGCAACCACCTCTCGCGCGTGAAGGAGAAGCTCTCCGCCCACACCGTCGCCGAGATCGTCTCGTACGCGCACCGCGCGGGCCTCATGGAGTGACCCGCACCGCCCCGGAGAACGCACCCCGATGGACCCCCTCTTCGTCACGCCCTCGCGGCCCGTGGTCACCGTGCTCGCGGTCGCGCTCGCCCTCAACGCCCTCGGCTCGGCCTTCGCGCTGCTGCACCCGTCGCTGCGTCGCCCCGAGCGCGCCTCGGCCCGCGCGGCGATCCTCTCGTGGTGGCCGATCACGCTGTTCTGGGCGCTGCCGTGCCTCTTCGGCCCCGTCGTGGCGCTGCTGTGCTGCGCGATCGTGTCGGCCCTCACGCTGCGCGAGTACGTGCAGCTCCTCCCGCAGACGGAGCGCGCGCCGCTCACCGACGTGCTGGTGTTCCTCTCGGTGCCGCTCCACTACGTGACCGCGCTCGGACGCGACACCGCGCACTTCGTCGGCGTGGTGCTCGCGTGGAGCTTCGTGGTGATCCCCGTGGTGCGCATGCGCACGGTCGGCGTCGAGGGCTTCTTGAACGCGGCCTCGCGCACGCTCCTCGGCGTGCTCGCGACGGTGCTCTCGATCTCGTGCGTGTTCACCCTCTTCTGGCTGCCGCAGCGCGTGGGACCCGCGGGGCCCGAGGGCATCGCCGCGTTCTTTCTGCTCTTCGTGCTGCTGAACGACGCCTCGCAGTGGATCGCGGGCAAGCTCCTCGGACGCACGCGCATCGCCCCCACGATCTCGCCGAACAAGACCTGGGAGGGTCTCGCGGGCGGCGTCGCCATCAACGCCGTCGTGGCCGTGGCGCTGGCCCGCGTGGTGACGCCCTTCTCGACGGCGATGGCGCTCGGCCTCGCGGTGGCGCTCTCACTCCTCGGCTTCGCGGGCGACCTCTTCGTGTCGGCCATCAAGCGCGACCTCGGCGTGAAGGACACGGGCAGCGCCATTCCGGGGCAGGGCGGGCTCCTCGACCGTCACGACAGCATGGTGTTCAACGCGCCCGCGTTCGCGTGGCTCATGCACCGTCTCTACGCGTGAGGAGCCGCACGGCCGCGGGCAGCAGCAGCAGCGCCGTCGCGAGGCACGCGAGCTCGCCCGCCATCGCATAGCGCCCGAAGGACTGCATCGCCTGGTTGTCGGCCACGAGCAGCGCGCCGTACCCGATGATCGTCGTCGCCGAGCAGAGCGCCACGGCGCCGCCCACGGAGCGCAGCGCGGCGGTGGTGTCGTTCTTCGTGAACCGCATGCGGTCGTAGAGGTTGATCGCGTACTCGACGCCGATGCCGAAGGTGAGCGGCAGCGCAACGAAGTTCAGGAAGTTGAGCCGCGTGTCGAGCCAGGCCGCACCGCCCACGGTGAGCACCACGCCCGAGACGAGCGACGCGAGCACGAGCGCCGAGGCCTTCGCGCGACGCGTGGCGAGCACCACCACCGCGAGCACCGCGAGCAGCGCGCCCACCGTGGCCCGCGGGCCGTCGATCTCCATCGAGCGGATCATCTCGGCGAAGACCGTGGCGCGGCTCGCCGTGGGCACCACGCGGCCGTCGGCGAGGCGGATGTTCTGCGTGAGCGACGAGACCTGCATCAGCGCGCGCCCGTCGCTCGGCGAGTAGTGCGCGCGGTAGTGCACGAACACCGGCGTGCCGAAGGTGCCGTTCTTCTCACTGAACCGCTCGCGCACCAGCGAGGGAAGCTCCGCGGGCTGCACCGCGCGCAGCGACTCGGGCGGGCGCCACTCGCGCGCCGTGGCGAGGTCGTCGCCGTCGAGGTGCGGGAGCATCGCGTCGATGTGGGCCCGCACGCGGGCGAGCAGTTCGAGCTTGCGCGCCATCTGGTCGGGCGGTCCGCCGAGCACGTCCCACGCGGTCTCGATGTGGTGGATGTACGGCCGCCCGCCGCGCGCGCGGTCTCGCGCCTTGAGCGCGTCGGCGATGGCGAGCACGTCGTCGAAGCGGTCGGCGAGCACCATGTCCATGGCGCCCGATGGCTCCTCGGCGGGGCGCTGCGCGGCCTGTGCGTTCGCGGTTCCGTGGCCGTTCGCGGGCGCGTTCTGCGCGGCGGCGTTGGCGCGGAACACCTCGTCGGCCGCCGAGCTCCACGCGTCGGCGCCGGTCTGTCGGCTGCCGCTGCTCTGGAGCTTCGCGAAGTTGTACTCCCACGGATCGCGGAGGTACGCGGGGAGCTTCACCGCGGCGACGGCCACGGCCGCGAGGCCCACGACGACCACGAGCGCAGGGGCGCGGGTGGTGACGGCGCCGAGCGCGTCGGTGATGGGCGTCTTCGCGGGGCGCGGCGGGGCCTCGGGGCGGTCGCCACGCCAGCGCGCGCGGATGCGCTCCACCGCGGTGATCGACGCGGGCACGGCGACCATCGTGGTGGCCCAGCAGAAGAGCATCCCCGCGGCGCCGATGAGCCCGAACTGACTGAACCCGCGGAAGCCCGTGATCATGAGCGATCCGTAGGCCCCGGCCGCGGCGAGCGACGAGAGCTGCGTGCCCGCGCGACACGTGATCGACGCGTCGACGAGGGCGTCTTCGAGCGAGTCTCCCGCGTCGCGGCGCTCGCGGTAGCGCGCGAGGTACACGATCGCGTAGTTGATGCCGTTGCCCGCGACGATGGAGCCCAGAAAGGCCGTCGACATCGTGAGGTATCCGAAGGCCACCCACGCGACGGAGTAGGCCACGCCCACGCCCGTGAACATCGCGAGCCCGATGTGCCCGAGGGCCCACGGCGAGCGGAAGAACAGCGCGATCGACAGCAGGATCAGCACGAAGGCCGTGCCCGTGGAGAGCACCGCTTCGCTCAAGAGCGAGTCGCGCTCGGCGATGGCGTTCGCGATGTCTCCGCCGAGCCCCACCTCGGCGCGCGGATGAAAGCGCCGCGGCTGCGTGCGCGCGACGATCGCGTTCACGCGCGCGAGGAGCTCGTCGCCCGAACGATCGCCGAAGCCCGCGCCGGACGCGCGAATCACGAGGAGGTACGTGCCTCCGTCGACGGTGCGAAAGTAGCCCGTGGGGTAGCGGTCGATCTCGCGCATCTTCGTCGAGAGCTGCGCGCGAAAGCGTGCGAAGGGCGCCGTCGCGGGGCTCCCATCGACCGCGGGTGCGGGCGCTTCGGGGGCTGCGGGCTGCGCGCCCTGAACGGCCCGCGGACGGTCGCTGCGGTGCTCGGCGCAGGGCTCGTCGTCGAGGTCGACGAAGCCCGGCTGCGCGCGTCGGCGGGCGCGATCGAGCTCGCACTCGACCTCTTCGAGGTCGCCCACGTCGGCGAAGAGCCAGCGGCGGGCCATGTAGAAGCGACGGGCCTCTTCGGGGCCGTGCTCCACCGTGCGAATCAGCGAGCGCGGGAGCTGCTGGAGCTGCGGTTCGAGCGCGTCGACGAGGCGGCGGTTCGCGTCGGCGTCGGGCGAGCGCACCACGACGAAGAGCGTCGCGCTGCCGCCGCCCATGCGGGCCATCGCCGCGCGGAACAGCCGCGCCCCCTCGCTCTTCGCGGGCAGCAGGTCGAGGAAGTCGCCGCGCACCTCCAGGCGGCTCGCGGTGAGCCACGACGCGGCGAGCACCGCGAGGGTGGCGGCCACGAGGTGCCACGGGCGCGCGTAGGCGAGGCGCGCGATGCGGGCGAGGGTGCGGTCGATCCAGGGCAGCGGGCGCGCGGCGTCGGGGTGCACGGTCGCGCGGAGTACACCGTGCGCGGTGGGGCATCAACGGCTACCGCGTCGGCCATGGGGGGGGCGCGCGGGTCGCAATGCCCTGACGGAATGGCGCCCGGTTCATGTACCTTCGCCGCGATGACGGCGCGCGAACCCGAGAGCCCCGCGAACGTCAGCGCGCGTCTGCCGCCCGACGACAATGTGCTCCCGCGCGGTGTCACACGGCGCGCGTTTGAGCGCATCGACGAGGCCGCGGCGTGGCTCACGCGGCGTCATCCCCTCGACGTCGAAGACCAGCACCGGCTGCGCTTCCTCGTGCTCATCGTGAGCGTGGCGGTGCTCACGAGCGCGGCGACGATCGCGGTCGAAGCCGCCGAGGGGCACTGGGGCGCGGTCGCGCTGGTGGCGGCCTTCGCGGCGTCGACGTCGGGCGCGCTCTTCGTGCTGCGCGTGCGGCCCTGCTACCCCCAGCTCGTGGCCTTCGAGGTCGGCGCGTGCTCGGTGTTTCTCTACGTGATGGCGGCGAGCAACGACCGGCTCGCGGCGCAGCAGCTCTTCTGGTTCGTGGTGCCGTCGTTCTCGCTGATGCTCCTGCGCGGGCGCAGCTCGCTGCTCGGCGGCTTCGCGCTCTCGCTCTCGCTCGTGCTGGCCGTGATCGCGACGCACTTGCTCCGCGGCACGGTTCAGCCTGCGCAGCTCGCGCGCAAGGCCGACGCGCTCGTCGACGCGGCGGTGTTCCTCGCGGCGATGGGGGCCCTCGCGGCGGGCTTCGACCTCCAGCGGTACCGCGCGCTGCGGGCGGCACACGTCGCCAACGAGGCGCGCACGCTCTTTCTCGCGAACATCTCCCACGAGCTCCGCACGCCCATGAACGGGGTGATCGGCGTCGCGGAGCTCCTCTCGCGCACCTCGCTCGACGACCACCAGCGCGCGCACCTCGACGCGCTCCGTCGCAGCGGCGAGGCGATGATCGCCATCATCGACGACCTGCTCGACATCACGAAGATCGAGTCCGGCGCGTTCACGCTCTCGAGCGGCCCGTTCTCGCCGCAGGAGCTCGCCCGCGACGTCGCGCGCCTCTTCGGCCCCCGCGCGCAGGATCGCGGCCTCGAGCTCCGTGTGCAGGTCGCGCCCGAGCTTCCGCCGGGCCTCCACGGCGACTCGGTGCGCCTCCGTCAGGTGCTCAACAACCTCGTCTCCAACGCGGTGAAGTTCACGCACCGCGGGGCCATCGACGTGGAGATGGCCTGGCGCGACGGCACCCTCGTCGTGGCCGTGCGCGACACGGGCATCGGCATCGACCCCGAGGCGCGCCGACGTCTCTTCGTGCCCTTCGCGCAGGCCCACTCGGGCGTCGCGCGACGCTACGGCGGCACGGGCCTCGGCCTCGCCATCTCGCGCCAGCTCGTGACCCTCATGGGCGGAACGATCAACCTCGACAGCACGCCCGGCGTCGGATCGACCTTCACCGTGCGCGTGCCCATGGGCCTCGCGGCCTCGTCGGCGCCGCCCTCCATCGCACCGGAGCCGGGGCGTGGTGACGGCTCGCGCGAGGTGCTCATCGTCGACGACGACGAGGTGAACCTCCTCGTGGGCCGCGGGATGTTCGAACGCCTCGGCTTCGTGGTCACCACCGCGGCCTCGGGGCGCGAGGCGCTGGAGATCGTCGCAGCCCGCGACCTCGCGCTCATCGTGCTCGACTGCCACATGCCCGAGATCGACGGATTCACCTGCGCGCAGCGCATCCGCGCCCTCGACGGCGCGCGCGGACGTGTGCCCATCGTGGCCCTCACCGCGTCGGTGATGCCCGAGGAGCTCGCGCGATGCCTCGCCGTCGGCATGAACGCGACGCTCACCAAGCCCCTCACGCTCGCGCGCCTCTCCGACACGCTCGCGCGCCTCGACCTCGCACACTGAGCCGCGATGCCGCACGGTGGGTGCGCGATGACGAGACGTTCACGCAACGGCTGCGCGATCTTGTGCAAGGTGATGAGCCCTTAATCCGTTCATCGGGGGCATGAGACACATGCACCCGGGGATCGCGGCGCGATGGATCGCGGCCGTGCCCCTCCTGTTCGCGGCCCTGGCGCCCTCGCGCGCTGCGGCCGATCCGGTCCAGACGCTCCCATGTCGGCCCACGATCGCGTGCACCGCCGACATCGTGCCCGGGGGGGCGTTCGAACTCGAAGCCGGCGGCTTCGCGCGGGTGGTGCCCGGCGCGCCCACCGCGTTCTCCGCGCCCTTTCTGGCGAAGCTTTCACTCACCGACTGGTTGCAGGTCCAGTTCGGATCTGCAGGCCCAACCCTCTCCGGCGACCTGATGGTGATGGACGTCGCCGTCGCCCTCGCGAAGGTGCGCTTCTTCCCCCAGGGCACGTGGGCCCCGTCGCTCTCGCTCTCCGTCGGCGGCTCCTTCGGCGTGATGCCCGGGAGCAACGACTACGTGCCCGTCGAAGGCCTGCAGACGGCGCTCTACGCGTCGCGCGACCTCGGTCGCTTTCACGTCGATCTCAACGTCGGCTACAACGCCTTACGTGCCGGCGCGGGGACGTTCACGCACTCGGCCTGGGGCGCGGTCTCGACCTCGTACGCGTGGTCGTCGACCTTCGGCTCCTTTCACGAGCTGTACTACTTCACCCCGCAGGTCGAGGGCGCGCCGCGTGACGGCGGCTTTCTCTTTGGAATCACCCTCTCGCCGTCTCCGAGCGTGATGTTCGACATCGGCGGCGACGTGGCGCTCATTCAGTCGTCGCGCACCTTCAACGCCTTCGTGGGCGTGACCGTCGCCACCGAGCGCCTCTGGGGCGCCGCGCCTGCGCCCTCCATGGCCCGCGCGCGCCACGTTCGGGGAGGGGTGTGACATGGCCGACCCGAAGTCTCCTGCGCGCCCGACCTGGCAGCGCGCGTACTACGCCCTCGGGGCCTTCAACGTGCTCAGCGTGATGGCGGCCATCGCCCTGAGCGACCGCGCGATGGCGGGCTTCACGCACTCCGTCGGCGAGAACCAGCGGTGGGCCCATCGCGCCGGGCGCTACGTCGAGCTCGCGCAGACCGTCGCGCGCGCCGACGGACCGGGCAACGACGTGTTCGAATCGCACGACGTGGCGGGTGAGAGCGCGCGCCTCGACGCGATCATGGCCGACTACGAGCGGCAGCACGCGGCGGCGCTCCGAGACCTCCGTGCGAACGTCGACCCCGCGGTCGCCGCGCCGGTGATCGCGCGTCTCGAAGCCTCGCACGGCGACTGCACCCGCATGGCCGCCGAGGCGCGCGAGATCTTCGCCGCGTTTCGCGCGCAGCGCCCCGAGGAGGCCGGGCGCCACATGGCCGCGATGGATCGCTTCTTCTCGCGTTGCAACGAGGCCCTCGCGGCCGCGCTCGCCGACGTGCGCCGCGCGCAGGCGTCGCAGTTCGCGGCGCAGCAGGCCGAGTCGCAGGGCCTCCGTCGCTACGAGTACGGGCTCGCCGCGCTCGTGGCGCTCATCGTGGTGTTCATCGCGGCGTACGGGGCGAAGCTCGCGCGGGTGTTCGCGCGCCAGCAGGCCGTCGTCGACGCCACCAACCGCGACATGCGCCTGCTGCTCGAGAACGTGGAGCAGGGCTTTCTCACCCTCGATGCGTCGGGCCGCGTGACCGGCGAGCGCTCGGCGCCCGTCGATCGATGGCTGGGCGCGGTGTCGCCGGGTGAGCCCTTCAGCGACGCGCTCGGTCGCGTCGATGCGTCGGCGGGCACGTGGTTCGGGCTGGGATGGGAGGGCGTGACCGAAGACGTGCTCCCGCTCGAAGTGGTGGTCGATCAGCTGCCGAACCGCGTGGTGCTCGGCGAGCGCACGCTGCGGATCACGTACAAGCCCATTCTCCGCGGCACCGCCCTCGATCGCATGCTCGTGGTGGTGACCGACGTGACGGCCATCGTGGAGCAGGAGCGCGCCGAGGCCCTGCAGCGCGAGGTGCTCACCGTGCTCGACGCGGTGATCCGCGATCGCAACGGGTTCCTGGAGTTCGTGACCGAGGCCGAGGGGCTCGTGGAGCAGATCACCGCGGGCGATGCGGGCGACGACCTCCTCGTCGTGCGGCGGGTGGTGCACACGCTGAAGGGCAACTTCGGCATCTACGGCCTCGCGAGCCTCGTCGACTACTGCCACCGCCTCGAAGCGCGGATGCTCCAGGACGAAGACCTCCCCACCGCGTCGGAGCGCGCAGAGCTCCGCGATCGATGGCGCGCGTTCACGGCGAAGGTGCAGCCGCTGCTCGCGCGTCGTGATGCAGGCATCATCGAGATCACCGAGGCCGAGCGGCGCGTGCTGCTGGAGTCCATCCGCGCGATGACCCCGCACCGCGACCTCGGGCGCATGGTGGCCGAGTGGACCTTCGAGTCGATGGAGAAGCGCCTCGCCCGCATCGGCGCCCACGTGCAGGCCCTCGCGCGTCGCCTCGGCAAGGGTGCGGTGCGCGTCGACGTGGTGCACCACAACCTCCGCCTCCCGATGGAGCGCTGGGCGCCGTTCTGGGCCGCGTTCACCCACGTGGTGCGCAACGCCGTCGACCACGGCATCGAGACCGAAGACGAGCGCGCCGCCGCGGGCAAGCTCGCGCCCGCCACGGTGACCCTCACCTCGCGCGTCGAGGGCGAGTACCTGGAGATCGAGCTCCGTGACGACGGCCGCGGCATCGACTTCGACCGCGTGCGCGAGAAGGCGAAGCGACTCGGGCTCCCGTGCGCCACGCGCGAAGACCTCGTCGAGGCGCTCTTTCACGACGGGTTCTCGACGCGCGACGAGGTGACCGACACGTCGGGACGCGGCGTGGGCCTCTCGGCCGTGCGCAACGCGGCGCGCGAGCTCGGCGGCGACGTGGTGATCGAGACCGCGCGCAACGAGGGAACGACCTTCCGCGTGCGCGTTCCCCACGAGCGTCGGTGGAGCCAGGGCGTGCTGGCGGCCTTCACGTCGGGCGCGGTGCGTCCGTCGGTGGCGCCTCGCATGCTCGACTGAGTGCGGGATGCGCGCCTTCGAGGCGCGCTGCAGAGAGAGCGGTCGCTGCGCCCGGCGGAGTCACACAGACTGCGCCGGGCGTCGCGCGTTCGAAGCGATCGTCAGCGGCAGCAGGGCACGGGCTGGCCGTTGCAGGCCGTCTGCCACGGGGTGCCCGACCATCCGCTCGGGCACTGGTAGCAGAGGTAGTACCAGCCGTAGCCCGACTCGAAGCGGCCCATGTCGTTCGCGATGATGTAGCCCACGCCGGTCGCGCAGATCGCCGCGTACTGCGCGAGCGCGTCGACCTCGCTGCGCGTGCACTGGTGCGAGCCCGCGTACATCGCCGCGCAGGCCGTGTTGTGCTGCGTGAAGGGGTCGGTCTGCATGTACAGGTTGCCCACGTTCACGGTGCCCACGAAGGTTCCGCTCGTGCAGGTGCCCGCGGTGCAGGTCGAGCCCGTGGCGCAGACGTTGCCGCAGCGGCCGCAGTTCGCGTTCGACGTGGCGAGCGTGGTCTCGCAGCCGTTGGTGGGGTTGCCGTCGCAGTCGCCGAAGCCCGCGGTGCAGGTGTACGCGCACGACCCCGCGATGCAAGCCACGGTGCTGTTCGCACGCGCCGCGCAGGCGTTGGTGCACGCGCCGCACGCGCCCACGTCGGTGAGCAGGTTGCGGCACGACCCGCTGCACGCGGTGAGGCCCGTCGCGCAGGCCATCACGCACACGCCCGAGGAGCAGTATTCGAGGCCGCCGCACGCGCGCCCGCAGGCGCCGCAGTTGTTGCGGTCGTTCTGCAGGTCGCGGCAGGTGCCCGAGCACACCGAGATGCCCGTGCCGCACGAGAGCGTGCAGGTGCCGCTCACGCAGTCTTCGCCCGTGGCGCAGGCGCGTCCGCAGGCGCCGCAGTTCGCGCGGTTGCTGCGGGTGTCGACGCACACGCCCGAGCACGCCGTCTGCGTGGGCGGACACGAGATCGTGCACGCGCCGCCGGTGCAGATCTGCCCGTCGCCGCACGCGCGGCCGCAGACGCCGCAGTTCGCGCGGTCGGTGGTGAGATCACGGCACGAGCCCGTGCAGTTGGTGAGGCCCGTTCCGCACGTCACCGTGCACGCGCCGGCGGAGCACACCTGACCGGCGCCGCACGCGTTGCCGCAGCGGCCGCAGTGGTTCACGTCGGTGTCGGTGTCGCGGCACACGGAGCCGCACACCACGAGGCCCGCGCTGCACGCCGTCACGCACGCGCCCGCGGAGCACTGCTGGCCCGAGGGACACACGGTGCCGCACGCGCCGCAGTTGTTGTTGTCGCCGGTGAGGTCGCGGCACACGCCCGAGCAGTTCGTGAGGCCCGCGCCGCAGGTGACCTGACACGTTCCCGCGGAGCACACCTGGCCCGCGGCGCACACGCGCCCGCAGGCGCCGCAGTTGAGGCGGTCGGTGAGCAGGTCGCGGCACGATCCGCCGCAGGTCGTGAGGTCGCTCGCGCACGACACGGCGCACGCCCCCGCGCTGCAGATCTCGCCCGCCGCGCAGGCGCGCCCGCACGCGCCGCAGTTCGCGCGGTCGGTGGTGAGGTCACGGCACGAGCCCGTGCAGTTGCTGAGTCCCGTGCCGCACGTGACGGTGCACGTTCCGCCGGAGCACACCTGGCCCGCGGCACACACGGTTCCGCAGGCGCCGCAGTTGAGGCGGTCGGTGGTGAGGTCGCGGCACGTTCCGCCGCATTGCGTGAGGCCCGTCACGCACGACACCTCGCAGCGTCCCGCCACGCACACCTGACCCGCCGCACACGCGTTGCCGCAGGTGCCGCAGTTGCCGCGGTCCGTGGCGAGGTCGCGGCACGTGCCCGAGCAGTTCGTGGTGCCCGTCGCACACGTCACCGTGCACGCGCCCGCGGCGCACACCTGGCCCGCGCCACACGCGGTGCCGCACGCGCCGCAGTTGCTGTTGTCGTTCGTGAGGTCGCGGCACACGCCGCCGCAGTTCGTGAGCCCGCCGCCGCAGGTCACGGCGCACGCGCCCGCGGAGCACACCTGGCCCGCCGCGCAGCTCCGCCCGCAGGCGCCGCAGTTCGCGAGGTCGGTCTGCAGGTCACGGCACACGCCGCTGCACTCCGAGAGCCCCACGCCGCACGACGTGAGGCACGCGCCCGCGGAGCACACCTGGCCCGCCGCACACGCGTTGCCGCAGCGTCCGCAGTGGGCGCGGTCGGTGGCGAGGTCGCGGCACGTTCCGTCGCACACCGCCTGCGAGCCCGGGCAGCTCACGGCGCACGCGCCCATCGCGCAGACCTCGCCGGTCATGCACGTGCGTCCGCAGGCGCCGCAGTGGGCACGGTCGGTGGTGAGGTCGCGGCACGAGCCCGCGCAGTCGGTGAGCCCCGTGCCGCACGAGGTCTGGCACGCGCCCGCGGAGCACACCTGGCCCGCGGGGCACACGTTGCCGCACGCGCCGCAGTTGAGCCGATCGGTCATGCGGTCGACGCAGGCCGTCACGCCGCCCGCGGTGCAGGGCGTCTGCGAGCCCGGACACGCCACCATGCAGCTCCCGCCCGCGCAGGCTTCGCCCGGCGCGCAGGCGCGGCCGCAGGTGCCGCAGTTCTGCGGGTCGCGCGTGAGGTCGGCGCACGTGGCGCCCGTCGCTGTGGTGCAGGTCGCGAGCGAGGCCGCGCACGAGGTCTGGCAGCGCCCCTCGGAGCACACCTGGCCCGGCGCGCAGCGCGTTCCACACGCGCCGCAGTTCGCGTTGTCGGTCGCGAGGAGGGTGCACACCTCCGCGGCCCCGCCGTCGACGCCTGCGTCGCCCGTCGCGGCTCGCGCGCACACCTGCTGCCCCGCGGGGCACACGGTGGTGCATGCGCCCGAGACGCAGCGTTGCGAGAGCCCGCAGCGGTTGCCGCACGCGCCGCAGTTGTCGTTGTCGGATTGAACCGCGAGGCATCGGCCGCCACACGGCCGCTCCATCGCAGAACACGTGAGCGCAGTGTCGACCGGCGCATCGACGCCGCCGTCGACCATGCCGTTGACCACGGCGCGTGTGTCGGTACAGCCCAGCGCCAGGGCCGCCATGGCGACCACGGCCATCGCCGCGGTGCGAAGTCTACGAACCATCGTGGTGCTCCTCCCAGGAGTGCGCCGCAGACGAACCCGCCGCGGCCGTTGGATACCCACCCATCTGCCGATTGGCGCCCCGCGGGAATGTGGCTGCGATGCCGCGCGTGACAATTCTCTGCGCGCCGTGTGTGGCTTCAGGGCAGCGCGAAATGCATCGCGTCGACGAGCGCCCGGTGGTTCACCGAAGCGGGGACGCACGTGAGCAGAAGGTCGCGCACGGCACGCACGCGCGATCCCTCCCACTGGGCGACGGCGCCGAGGTGACGGGAGCGGTTCACCACGGCGGTGGCGCGGGCCCGTCGCGCGGTCTCGTAGCGACGGAGCGCGTCGGGGAGCGCATCCCCGCGTGTGAGCGTGTGCGCGAGCACGGCGGCGTCTTCGAGGGCCTGCGCGCCGCCCTGTCCGAGGTTCGGCGTCATCGGGTGCGCGGCGTCGCCGAGGAGCGCCACGCGCCCGTCGACCCACGGAACCGTCGGATCACGGTCGGCGATGTCGGTGCGCACGATGGCCTCGTCGGGCGTCGCGCGAAGGAGGTCTGCGATGGGTCCGTGCCACGCGCCGAAGCGTGCGAGCAGCGTGTCGCGCGCCGTGCCCTGCGCGTCGCGTCCGCCCGGCGCCGCGTTGGCCGTCGCGAACCAGTACGTCTCGTCGTCGGCGAGCGGAACCACGCCGAAGCGACACCCTGCGCCCCAGGTCTCGCTCACGCGGTTGCGATCCACCGAGGCCACGCCCCGCGCGACGCCGCGCCACGACGTGTAGCCCGCGTAGTGGGGGGCTCCGTCGCCCACGAGCTGCCGTCGCACCGCGGAGTGGAGGCCGTCGCACGCGATGAGTCCGTCGGCCGTCACCGTGCGTCCGTCGTCGAGGCGAACGTGTACCGCGCGGGCGTCCTGCGTGTAGCCCGTGACCGCGGCGCCGAGGTGGAGCCGCGCGGGATCGACCTGCGACGCGAGCGCGCGCTGGAGCCTCGCGCGATGCACCGCGAGGGCAGGGGCGCCCACCGCGTCGGCGACGCGGGCGAGGTCGAGGGCGCCGAGGGTGCGTCCGTCGGGGGTCATCACGCGGCTGTCGGTGGGCGCGTGGCCTTCGCGCGCGACGAGGGCGTCGAGGCCGAGCGTGCGCAGCGCGAGCATCGCGTTCATCTGGAGCGTGATGCCCGCGCCCACGGGGTCGAGGCGCGGCGCGCGCTCATAGACGTGAATGTCGAAGCCGCGGCGCTGGAGTGCGGCCGCGAGCGCGAGGCCGCCGATGCCGGCGCCTGCGAGGGCGAGGGAGGTGGTCATGGAGTCGGTGCGTTCCTTCGTCGCAAAATGGAGGGCCGCGCGCGTCGGTGCTCAACTCGCGTTCGCCGCGATGCCCGACGCCGACGCCAACACCCCGCGCAAGACGCCGCGTCAGCGACGCTCGCAGGCCCTCGTCGACGCGCTGCTCCAAGCCACGGCTCGCGTTCTCGCCGCGCGCCCCCTCGACGAGGTCACCACCAACGAGATCGCCGCCGTGGCGGGTGTGAGCGTGGGCTCGCTCTACCAGTACTTTCGCGACAAGCACGGCCTCGCCGCGGCCCTCATCGAGCGCAAGGCCGAGCGCGACGGACTCTCCCTCGTCGAGGCCCTCGACCGCGCCGCGTGCGACCGCTTCGAAGACGCCGCCGCCGTGCTCGTGCGCGCCACCGTCGACCTGCATCGCCGCGACGCCGCGCTGCTGCGCGCGCTCCTCTCGCTCGTGGGCCCCACCGGGCGCTACGGCGCCGTGCGCGACCTCGCGGCCCGCGCGCGCGACGACGTGATGGCCCGCCTCGCCGTGTACGCGCCTTCGCTCCGCGAGACCGACCTCGCGCTCGCGTCGTTCATCGTGGGACGCGCGCTCGAAGAGGTCGTGCACGCCGCGGTGCTCGAACGGCCCGACGTGCTCGACCACCCCGCCTTCGCCGACGAGCTCACGCACCTCGTCGTCGCCTACCTCCGTCGCCCCTGAAAGTGAGCGCTCCGTGACGCCTCCGCCCCGCGTGATCGCCCCGCACGAATACCGCACGATGCCCTGGAAGAACGGCCTCGGCGCCACCACCGAGCTCTGCGTCGAGCCGCCCGGCGCCACCGTCGAACGCTTCGACTGGCGCCTCTCGATCGCCGAACTCCGCGGCCCCGGTCCGTTCTCGACGTTCGTGGGCTACGACCGCGTGATCGTGCAGCTCGACGGCGCGCCCATGGCGCTCACCCACGACGGCGCCTCCGCGGTCGCGCTGCGCCTGCGCGTGCCCCATGCGTTTCGCGGCGAGGCGGCCACCGCATGCGACCTCGACGGCCTCGCCCATGACTTCAACCTCATGGTGCGCCGCGCGGCGGTGCGCGCGTCCCTCGACGTCCGCACGCTCCGCGCGGGCGATGCGCTGCCCGACGGAGAGGGCCACGCGCGGGTGATCTATGTGCTCCACGGCGCCATCGAGGGACCCCGCGCGCGCGTCGACGCGCACCACACCGTGTGCTGCGCCGCCGACGAGGCCTGGCGCGCCCTCGACGACACGAGCGTGATCGACGTGCAGCTCCATCGCCGCGCGGAGTGACGCGCCCCGTTCGCGCACGACCCCGCCACCGCGCGCAACGGTCGCGGGCTCTTCGACGAAGGCCCTTGTTCCTCCGTGCGGACCGGGATCTGCAACGTGCGCGGCCATGGCCCGCCCGTCTGCCGCTCCCTCCCTCGACGACCGCATGATGCCGCGCGAGCACGGCGCGTGGGGACAGCTCCTCGCGCCCCTGGTGACCGCCCTCGCGATGGGATCGCTCCACGCGCGCTCCGGGGCCCTCGCGCTCGCCGCGCTGGCGGCGTTCGTGGCGCACGAGCCCGCGCTCATCGCCCTGGGTCACCGCGGAGGCCGCGCGAAGGTGCTCCGTGGGGCCGCGGCGATGCGCGCGATGGCCCTGCGCGGCGGCGCGGCGGTGGGCTTCGCCGTGGCGGCGCACACCGTCGGCGGGGGAATGTCTCCCGCGCCCTCGCTCCTCGCGCTCGCGATGGTCGCGCTCTCGATGCCCTTCGTGCTCTCGCGCAACGAGCGCACGACCGCGGGCGAGGTGGTGCTCGCCTCGACGCTCGCGGCCGCGGCGGTGCCCGTCGCGCGCGCCGGGGGCGTGTCGTGGGAGGGCGCGCTCGTCGCGTGGGGTCTGTGGTCGCTCCACGGGCTCCTCGCGACGCTGGCCGTGCGGGGCATGATCCTCCGTCAGCGACGCGCGGGCTCGGCGCACCTCGCGGTGGCGGGGGCGGCGCTGGGCGCGCTGTGCCTCGGGGGCGTGTCGGTGGCGGTCTCGCACGCGCCGTGGCTCTGCCTCGCGGCGGCCCCGTGCGCGCTCCTCGCGGTGGCCTTCGCGCTGCGCCCCGTGGCCCCCGCGCACCTGCGCCGCGTGGGATGGACGCTCGTCGCATCGAGCGCACTCACCGCCGTGGGCATCGGCCTCGGCGCGGGCTGAGTCTGCGAGCGCTTGACGGCGCGCGGCGCATCGCGCACCCATCGCGGCGCCCATGAACCGCGAACGCCTGGTGATCTTCGACTGCGACAGCACGCTCAGCGCCATCGAGGGCATCGACGAGCTCGCGCGGCTGCGCGGCCCCGCGGTGCTCGCCCGCGTCGAGGCCATGACCCACGACGCCATGAACGGACGCATCGCGCTCGAAGCCGTGTTCCGCACGCGCCTGGAGCTCATCGCGCCCCGCGCCGCCGACGTCGACGCGGTGGGCCTCCGCTACGTCGAGACCGTCGAGCCCACGGCGCGCGCGACCGTCGACGCGCTTCGAAGCGACGGGTGGCGTCCGATGATCGTGAGCGGCGGATTCACGCGGGCCATCGCGCCGCTCGCCGCATACCTCGGCATCGACGAGGTGGTCGCCGTCGACCTTCGCTTTCACGACGACGGCACCTACGCGGGCTTCGACGCGACGGCGCCCACGGCGCGCTCGCGCGGCAAGCCCGAGGTGATCGCGGCCCTCCGTGCGGCCCGCAATCCGGCGCGTGTGGTGATGGTCGGCGATGGGACGAGCGACCTCGAAACGACGCCCGTGGTCGACCTCTTCGTGGGCTTCGGCGGATACGTCACGCGGCCCGCGGTGCGCGCGGGGGCAGCGCGCTTCATCACGTCGCTCGCGGAGCTCGGGAGCGTGCTCGCGGGGCTCTGACGCGCTACGCGGAGGGCGCGCCGTCGGCGCCGTGGACGCGGTGGAAGAAGGCCGTCTGGTCGCCCTCGTACACGAGCGTCTCGCCCTGGTGCATGCGGAGCTCGTAGCGGGCGAGCACGCGCTGCTCCCCCTGTCGGAGCTGCGTCGCGCGGCACGAGATCACGAGGGGCTCACCGGGCGTCGCGAGCGCGTGAAAGCGCGCCGAGTGGATGCGCGCGCCGTAGCCGATCCAGCCGTCGCGATGGCGCAGGCCGAGCAGGTAGAACACATGCGCGAAGCCCGCGATGCCGGTCATGTGCACCATGAGCCCGCCGGAGACGTGCCGGGGATGGCGCACCGGATGGGCCCGCTGCGCCGCGGTGATCGGGAGCGCGTCGTGCGTGGGCATGCGCACGCGAATGAGGCTCTGCGCGGCGTCGATCTCCAGCACCTCGTCGAGGAGCATGGCGTCGGGGCCGTAGGGGCAGTCGTCGATGAATTCCTGATCGATCGGGGGCATCGCGCGCTGCGCCTACCACGCAGGGGGACGCGCGCGAAAGGTGTCGCCGACGGTCAGCGCGTGACGAGGTACGCGATGAGGTCGTCGAGCTGCGCGTCGGTGAGCTCGCGCGTGTGGCCGTGCGCCTCGCCGCCGCCGCACGCGGTGTCGACGAAGCGCGCGCGCAGCGTGGGCGCGCAGCCGTTGTGCATGTAGGGCGCGCGCCACGCGAGGCCGCGGAGCACGGGCACCTGAAACGTGCCGCCGGTGCCCACGTCGACGGTGTTGTTGTTCGTGCCCATGTCGCCCGTGTGGCACGTCGCGCAGCCCACCTGCGGGTCGTGAAAGATCGCCCGTCCCCGCTCGATCGCGGCGCTGTTTGCGGTGCCCGGCGCGGCGAGGGCCGGGAGGCGATCCATCCACCCGAAGAGGGCGGTGTTGCGCGAGGGCGCGAGGGTGCCGCCGGCCATGCGCTCGCCGAACACCGCGGTCATCAGGTGCGAGGCGTCGCGCATGTCGCCGTCCCAGTGAAAGGGCGCCGTCGCGCCGATGCCGCCGCGGAGCGACTGCGTGCGGCGCGGACCGATGCGATCGAAGGTCCACGTGTGTCCGTCGTCGTTGCCCTCGGGGTGGCACGACGCGCAGGCCATGAGCGACGCCGTGGCGATGTGAAACACACGGTGGCCCGTGTCGGCGCGCGACGGACCTTCGAGCGGAATCACCTGCGCGGCGCCATCGAGGTCGGTGCGCACGAGCGTGTAGGGCTCGCGGGTCTGGTAGACGACGCGGCGCTGGGCGTCGTAGGTCACCGCGGTCACCTGACCCGTGGTCGGCAGCGCGACGCCGTCGGTGCACATCACGCTGCTCGGCGCCGCCGCCACGAGGTGCATCACGAGCACCTGCAGGCCGTTGTTGTTGCCCGGCGCGGCCACGGCGTAGGTGTACGCATCGGGCGTCGGCGCGAGGTCGACGCCGAGCACCACGTTCGAGAAGGGCGCCGACGTGGTGACGGTCCCATCGGCTTCGACGTGGGTGATCGCGGCGTGCACCGCGCCGTGGCGACACGCGCCCGAGGGGCCGTAGCCGCCGACGGTGACCTGCAACGTTCCGCTCGTCGCGCGCTGGTGGAGCACGGTGACGCCGCGTGTGGCAGACACCATGCGCCATGCGACCTCGGCCGACGCCATCGGCGCGCGCGTGGACGGTTGCACGTCGGGCAGTCGCACCGTGCGTTGCAGCTCGCCGGTCGGCGACACGAGCAACACCTGCGCGCTGCGGAAGCGCGACACGAAGATCGTTCCGGCGTTGATCACGACGTCGCGCAGGTCGTCGACGAGCCGCACGCGCCGCGTCTCCGCACCGTCGGTCGCAGGGAGCCACACGAGGTCGCCGTCCATGCAGGCCACGACGAGCGAGCGCGAGGCCGCGTCCCACGCGATGCCACGGGGCGCAGGACACACCGCGCGACGGTTCGTCATCGCGCCGCGCGCCCCATCGACGGTGACCACCGCGCCGCCGCGACGCAGCAGCACGTGCACGCGACCGTCGCCGTCTTCCACGGCCCGTCCCGGTTCGTCACCCGCTTCGAGCGGAAGCGCGCGGGCCGTGTTCGCCACGAGGTCGACGAGGTGCACGGTGTCGTGGTCCGGGTCCGAGGCCACGGCGGTGCGACCATCGCGCGTGACGAGCAGCGTGCCGCCCGCGATGGGCGGCGGCGCAACGGGCTGCGAGACCGTGGGGCCGAGCTGCTCGTCGACGCTGCGCGTGCGGTCGGCGAAGACGTCACGCGGCAGCACCACGTCGACGACCCCTCCATCGGGTACGAAATCGGGCTGCGTACCCGGCAGCGTCGAGCACGCCGGGGTGAGGAGCGCGAGGACGCAGGCCGCGCCCTTCCATCGTGTCGTGTGGACCATCGCAATTCCCTCCGGCGTGCGCGCCGCAACCCGACGCGCGATGGGTCACACTACGCCGCCGCGATCACGCCGCGAAAGGGGAACGCGCGCCGAAAATCAGCCGCCGCGTCGAGGCTTCGCCGCCGAACGTCGCGCGTCGAGACGCTCGCTCACCGCATCGCCGCGCAGCGTGCGCTGCGAGGCGTGGGACGCGCCCGGCGCGAGGTCCGCAGGCACGATCGCGTCACGGCCGAAGGTCGCGTGGATCTTGTCGAGCGCCGCGTTGAGCTTCGCGCGCCGGTCGCGGTCGGTGCCGAAGAGACCCATCTGCCGCGTGGGCTCGTCGAGGTCCTGCGCGCTCACGCCGCAGAGGCGCATCGCTTCGAAGGGCCCTTCGGCGTAGCGGTCGAGGAGCGCGCTCGCGGTCTGAAAGATCACCTGCCCGTCGTCGGTCGGCGTCGCGAGGGTGCTTCGTCGGGTGATCAGCGTGAAGCGCGCGGTCTTGAGCTTGAGCACCACGGCCCGCGCCACCCGCCGCGCCCGTCGGAGCCTGCGTCCCACGCGGATCGACTGCGACAGAAGGTGCGCGCGGAGGTCTTCGGGATCGTCGAGGTCTTCGGCGAAGGTGTCTTCGGCGCCCACGCTCTTCGCGTCGCGGTCGGGCACCACGGCGCGGTCATCGTCGCCGCGGGCGAGGCGCGCGAGGTGTTCCCCGAGCGGCCCCAGCAGGTCGGCGAGGGCGGCAGGATCGCGCGCTGCGGCGTCACCCACCGTGCGGATGCCCAGGGCCACGAGGCGGGCCTCGGTGCGCGCGCCGACGCCCCACAGTCGGCCGATGGGGAGCGGCGCGAGAAAGGCCTGCGTCTCCTCGGCGGGCACCACGCGGAGTCCATCGGGCTTCGCGTGGTCGCTCGCGATCTTGGCGACGAACTTCACCGCCGCCACGCCCGCCGACGCGGGCAGCGAGAGCTCGTCGCGGATGCGCGCGCGCAGCGTGGTGGCGATGGCGCGTCCGTCGCCGAAGAGCGCGCGTGAGCCCGTGACGTCGAGAAAGGCCTCGTCGAGCGAGAGCGGTTCGACGAGCGGGGTGTACGTCTCGAAGATCGCGTGGAGGCGCTCGCTCGCGGCCACGTAGGCGTCGAAGCGCGGACGCACCACCACGGCCTCGGGCGCGAGCGAGAGGGCACGTCGCATGGGCATCGCGCTCCGCACGCCGAAGCGTCGCACCTCGTACGACGCTGCCAGTACGACGCCGCGCGTGGGATGGCCGCCCACGATGACCGGGCGACCGCGGAGCGTGGGGTCGTCGCGCTGTTCCACGGAGGCGTAGAACGCGTCCATGTCGACGTGCACGAGGGTGCGGTGCATCGGGGCGCCATTGGGCCTCCGAGCGTTGGCGAGCGTCAAGGCTCCGACGGCGCCGTCACCGATCGCGCGCGCTCGGCCAGCGCGTGCAGCGACGCGGGCGACACGGGCTTCGCGTACACCGACGCGCCGAGCGGAAGCACACGTCCCACGAGGTCGTCGGAGACGTGCGAGCTCATCACCGCCACGGTGGTCGCATCGAGGAGCGGGCGCGCCGCGAGCAGCGCGTCGGGCCCCGAGAGCCAGGGCATGTTCACGTCGGAGATCACCAACGCGGGACGGTCGACGCCGCGCGTGTGGCGCTCGCGGAGGAGCTCGACGAGCTCGACCCCGTTGGACACGGTCACCACGTCGAAGCCTTCGACCTGGAGGAGCGCCGTGATGGCGCGCGCCACCAGCGGCTCGTCATCGGCGACCACGGCCACACGGCGGCGCGTCACCGGAAGGGCGTTGAAGAGGCTGCCGGATCCGTCTGCCATGCGGAGGGCGCGGTGCACGAAGCAGACCCCACGGCGCGGCTGCGCGAGGAGCGTGTGCAGCGTGCGGTCACCGTGGCGCTTCGCACCGTGGCGAGGCGACACATGCGACGGTTCAGCGCGCTTCGAGGAGCCAGTCGAAGTAGACGGGAACGCCGGGGAATCCAGGCGCGGGGAGCGTCAGACGGGCCTCACGCACGACGCGGAATCCGCAGGCCTCGAAGCTCGCGGCGACCTGCTGCGGCGTGGTCACGTGGTGGTCGTTGATGCCCTTGAAGCCGATGGCGAGAAAGCCCGCTTCCATGAGCTTGTTGACCGCGGGCATGCCGAGGAGAAAGTGCCCGCGCGGCGTGAGCACACGGCGTACCTCGCGCAGCGCGCGCTCGAACTCCGCGAGGTGTTCGAAGGTCGAGAACGAGGCCACGAGGTCGAAGCGCGCGTCGTCGTAGGGGAGCTCGTACGCGTTGCCCTGGCGCAGGTCGGCGCGCACCGAGAACACATCGAGCGTGCGCTGCGCGATGGCGGGGTCGGCGTCGAGGTCGACCCCTTCGAGGGCGTCGGCCACGCGGGCGAGGGCCGTGAGCACCGCGCCGGAGCCGTAGCCCACTTCGAGCGCGCGGGTGTAGCGGCGCTCGCCGAGGAGGCGCAGGCCGAGGTTCACGCGCTCGCGAAAGAGCCAGCCCGTGACCGGGTGGGCGTAGTAGCGGATCGGGTCCGTCGGGCCGTTCTTGGGAAAGCGGCGGATGGCGTCGAGCGTGATCTGCGGTGCCATGGAGGGTGCCGTGCTGTGGTCAGCGAACGCGCTCGACGACGAGGAGCGCGAAGAGCCCGAGGAGGTCGTCACCCGCGCGCACGCGGCGGTCGAGGGCGACGAGGCGACGGGCGATGAAGCCCGGGATGCGGGTGTTGAGCTTGAGCCCGCCGCTCAGGAGGTAGAGCCACTTGTGAAAGGGCTCGCGCTTCACGATGCGCAGCGCGGGAAACTCCCGTGCGAAGCGCGGATCGGAGTCGCGGAACACGCTCGTGGGGAGGCGCGTGTTCGCACCGGCCATGCGCCCCTCGCCGACGACGCGCCAGTCGTTGGGGTCTTTAAGGTGCGGCTCGTGGTGGAGCACCGAGTGGAAGTACTGGCCCACGGGCGTGTACCAGGGCTCGACCATCACGATCCGTCCGCCGGGGCGCAGCACGGTCTCGCTCCCGCGCAGAAAGCCCGCGGCGTCGGGCAGATGGTGGAACACGTCGAAGGCCGCGATCGCGTCGAGGCTCGCGGGTTCGAAGTGCTCGGCGATGCGGCACGCGTCGACCACGCGGTCGACTCTCGGCGAGGGCACGCACTCGCTCGTGATCGCGTGCGGGGCGAAGTCACGAAAGAAGCCTCCGCCCGAGCCGAGCTCCAACAGCCGCGGGTACTCCGTAGGGGGCACCTCGGCGAGCAGACGTGCGTACACGTCGCGGTAGATCTCGTGGAGGAGGGGGTTCGCGCGGATGCGCTGCGCGTCGGTGTCGATCGCTTGCTCGTCGTCGGCCACGGCGGTGGGCTCCGCTCTCTCGGTGGGGCTCGTGAGGGTCACGTCGGGGAATGCGCCAGGGCCCTAGTTGCGGCCCTTGCGCGGCTTCTTGCGCGCGTCGTCGTCGGCCACGGCCGCGGGCTTCGTCGAGGGCGTCACCCGGGGTGAGGCCGCCGCGTCGCCGAGCACGTGGAGCAGCTCGTCGTGGATCTGGTGGGCCACCTCGTCTTCGATGTCTTCGACGGCGGCGCAGAGGCGCTCCACGTTGCGCTGGTACACGAACACGCGGGGCATGCGCGCGTCGCCCTCGAAGCCCGCCACGGGGAGGCCCTCGATGAGCACCGGCGCGCGGGGATCGACGCCGTCGGCCACCACCTCGGCGCCGGGCACCTCGTCGACCACGACGAGCGCGCCTTCGAGGGGGCGCGAGACCGCAGGGTCGAGCGATTCGAGCACCTTGATCACCGCCCGATAGAACTGGTCGTGCGGGAGCGACCACGGAGGACGCGGCCCCTCGCGGTCGATGCCGCGGGCTTCGAGAAAGGCCATCGCGGCGCCCCGCCAGTCGCGGCGCTTGTCGCGCACGAGGCCGAGGTAGTAGTGCGCGTCGGGGTTGCGCGGGTCTTCGCGCAGGGCCGCTTCGAGGTGCGTCTCGGCGAGCGCGTGGTCGCCCACTTCGAAGCGCGCGCGGCCCACCATGAACGACTGCCCCGGGGCTTCGAAGGGTCCTTCGGGCAGGGCGTCGAGCACGCGCTTCGCGTCGGCGTCGTCGCCGCGGGCGAGGAGCGCGTCGACCTTGAGCATCATCGCGTCGACGATCTCGTCGCGCGTGTCGACGAACTCGAGCACCTCGTCGCAGAGCTCGATGGCGCCTTCGAAGTCCTGCAACGGATGGATCAACAGCTCGGCGGCGTTGAGCATCGGGTCGGGGTAGCCGTCGTCGAGCGCCATCGCCGTGCGAAAGTGCTCCATCGCGGTGTCGTACTCGCCCTCCTGCGAGGCCGCCTGGCCGAGGAGGTTGTGCGCCTCCGGCGAGCTGCCGTCGATCTCAAGCGCCCTGCGTGCGCACGCCCGGGCGCCGCGCGCATCGCCCTGCGCGAGCAGTTCGAAGCCGCGGTCGAGGTGCGCTGACAACGGATCCATTCCCACGATGTACTGCCTCGTTGCCTCCGGGCGGACCTTCGCGCGTCGGCGCGGGCATCGCGCTCGAACCGCTGCGCGCACGCGGCCCGATGGGGTCTGTGCTGCCAGGAGGGAGGCCCGGGACCATCCAACCTTTTGCGCTCGCGGGTCAAGACGGTCGCGCGTTGGCCCCGCGACGCGGCGGGCTGCTATACGTCGCCGCCGCGATGCTCTCCGGCCGCGCGCTCGCGCTCGCAACGCTCCTGCTGCTCGAAGGCTGCGCGGCCACGTCGCGCCTCGCGGGCTCGCACGGTCGTCCCTCGTCGGGCTGGCTCGCGCGCGGCGAGCGCCTCCCCGATCGCGGCCGCGGATGGCAGGTTCTGCGCACCGACGCGCAGGGCGGCCACCACTGGGGCACGCCGCGGATCGTCTCGATGGTGCGTCAGGTGGCGCGCGCCGTGGGCACCACGAACCCCGCGGTTCCACTCGTCGTGGGCGACATCTCCGACGTGCGCGGCGGACAGATTCCGCGCCACGCCTCGCACCGCGCGGGGCGCGACGTCGACCTGCTGTTCTTCACGCGCGACGCGCTCACCGACGCGCCGGTGATCACCCCCGAGTTCGTGCGCTACGACCGCGACGGCGCCTCGGTGCGCTGGCCCGTCGCGCTGCGCTTCGACACCGCGCGCAACTGGTCCGTCGTCGAGTCGCTCGTGCGCGCCGAGGCCGTGGGCATCACGCGGGTCTTCGTGGCCGCGTGGATCCGCACGCTGCTCCTCACGCACGCCCGCGCGCAGTCGCGCCCGTTGTGGATCATCGAGCGCGCCGAGGCGCTGCTCCATCAGCCCGGCGACAGCGCGCCACACGACGACCATTTTCACGTGCGCGTGGTGTGTACGCCCGACGAGCGCGGCGCCGGATGCTTCGACGGCGGACCCGCGTGGACGTGGCTCGACAAGGACTGGGAGAAGGGCGAGAGCGCCTCCGCCGACGACGACGCGGTGCTCGCGCTGCTGATGCGTTGAGCGGTCGGAGGAGCGGGGATCAGTTCACGCAGCCGCGGCCCGTCTCGCAGCGCGAGAAGCCGTTGCGCGCCTCGCAGGCGTAGCGGTACGTGCGGCCGCCCGCGCAGAGCACGAGGGTGTTCGCATCGCACGCGCCGCTGGCCGCAGCGACGGTCGGGTCGCACTCGCGGTCCACGCCGCAGAACGAGTGGCCGTTCACGGTCTGGCAGGTCGCGCCGGTGAGGAGCCGTCCGCAGTCGATCGTGTGCCACCGACCGCCGCGACACTCGCGGAGCTGCGTGCCGTCGCAGTCGACCGCGTTGCCCGTGCACTCCGCGCCCGCGCCGCGGCAGGTGCCCGCCGTCGCGTCGCACACGCCCGCGGTGACCGTGCAGTTGCGCATCGGGGTGTAGGTGCCGAGCACGCACGCTTCGAGCACGTTGCCGTTGCAGCGCATCGGCGCGCCCGCCGCGCACGCGTCGCCCGCGTTGGGCACACACGCCGCCTCGCCGCCCGCGGCCACGCAGCGACGACCGAGGGCCATGCAGTTGTCGCGCACCTCGACGCCGTCGCGACACTGGCGGTACGTCGTCGGGGGCGTTCCCTCGCACGAGGCTGCGGGCGTCGCGCAGCCCGCATCGGGGGCCGGGGTGATGTCGTACTTGAGGCACGCGCCCAGCCAGGTCGCACACGTGCCCGGCGAGGTCATGTCGGCCACGCAGCGCAGCGACGGACACGCGCGGAGCGCGAGCGATCCGCCCTCCCAGTTCTCGGGGCTGAAGTACGTGTTGAGCGCGTTCTGCGCGGGCTGCGACGCACAGAGGGCCATGCGCACCGCGAAGCCCGCGAGGTCGCCGTACGACCACTGACACAGGCCGGGCACCGAGGTGTTCACATCGGGCGCGTCGGGCACGTCGGTGACGTCGGCGCGCGTCGCGTCCATGCCCGCGTCGGTGCGAAGGACGTCGGTGGGTGCATCGGCGACGGTGCCATCGCCGGTCGCGGTGTCGGCGGGCGTCACGCGGTCGACGAGCGTGATGTCGAGCAGCGTCACGTCGGGGTTGCCGCTCTGACTGCCCGGCGGCTTGTCGCTGCCGCACGCGACGATCGAGAGCGCGGTGAAGCCAAGGATCCAGCGAGATCGCATCATGGTGGTCGGCGATGCTGTCAGCACCGCAACGCCCGACGCAAGCACCCGACGCGGCCGTGCGGGCTCACCCCGACGTTCGAAGCCCGGTCACCGAACGATCGCCTGCGAAGCGGGAATCGCTGCGCCCCGATCGTCGAACCACCCCGCGTCGAGCACGGAGGCCTCGGCGCCGAGGATCACCCTTCCGCGCGCAGCTTCGACCCGTCGGTCGAAGACCACGTACTCGGGCAGCAGGTCGGGCAGCGCACGCGCGCGCAACGTCGCGAGCGGCGTCGCACCGGCCACCACGAGGAGCACGCGCGTGGGGTCGTCGGGGTTCGGCGCGGTGAACATCGCGCCCACGTCGTCACCCGCGAAGCGTCGCTCGCCCACGGTCACGCCCGACGCATCCACGCGGATCGGGAGGCGGTCGGCCCAGCGCGCGAGGAGTCGGTTGCTGCGGCCCACGAGCACGAGCGTTCGCCCTGCGCCCATGGCCTCGGTGTACGCGTCGTCGCGCACGATCGCGTAGCGCGCCCGCACGCTCGATTTCACGGCGAGGTGTCGGGCCATGCGCTCGTTCGCGCGCACCTCGGCGCCGTCGCCCGTGCCCACGACAAAGAGCATCGGCGTGTCGAACACCTCGCGGATCGTGCCGCCGGCGCGCGCCGTCACCCGCGGCCCCGCGCGCCAGTGTCCGCCCTCGCGCACGAACGAGGTCGCCGTGTCGAAGGGCGCCGTCACGCGGTCGCCGTCGAGCGTGAGCGTGAGTGCGCGGGCCGAGGCGTTCCATCCTTCGCGGGGCGGGGTGAGCGTGAGCGCGGCGACGCCCTGCGTGGTGCCCGTTCCGGTGCCGTCGGCGCGGGTGTCGAGGGTGACGTCGCCCCAGTGCCCGGTGCGCTGCGTGACGCCGTCGTGCGGGCCCGTGAGCGCGTCGACGGTGAGCCACCACGCGCGGTTCCAGCGAAGCTCTGGGGTGCGGAAGCGCAGCGTGCGGGGCGCGCGCTCGCGGGTGTACTGCGTGAAGTACGGCACGATGCGCCCGTCGGCGTACGTGGTGCTCCACACGTTGTGATCGAGCGTGGGGAACTCGCTGCGCAGCGTGTACCCGAGCTGCGTGTACCGCTCCGTGAGCACGGTGCTGTTCGTGATGGGCCGATCGAGCGTGCCCTGCACCACGTAGAGGGGCGTGTGGAGCCCGTTCTCCGCGTAGTGCGCGTTCGAACGCAGCTCCATGAGAAAGACCTCCCACGGGCGTCGGGCGCCGCGCGTGTCCTGCCGCACGAAATAGCTGTGATAGCCGCAGAGCGAGGCCACCGCGGCGAACACGTCGGGGTGATGAAAGGGCACCCACGCCGCGCCGATGCCGCCCATGGAGAGGCCCGTCATGTACGTGCGCGCCTCGTCGATGCGATAGGCCGCGCGCACCTCGTCGAGCACGCGCAGCACGTCGTACTCGCCCTGCTGTCGATACGCGGCGTCGCCGTATCCGTAGGGCGCTACGAAGATCGCGCGCGTCTCGGGCATCGGCGGAAGCCAGCGGTCGGCGTGCGTGCGCGGTTCGTCTTCGTCGTAGAAGCCCGTGAGAATCGGCAGCATCCGATGCGCCGTGCCGTGGAGCCCGTGGAGCCCCATCACGAGCGGCATCGCGCGGTCGCGGCGGTACGACGGCGGGATGTACACCGAGTACTCCTGCAGCGCGCCGTCGAGGGGCGAGCGGTACGCGCGTCGGATGGCGCCGGTGCGTCGCGCGTAGGGGTCGCGGCCCGCCGCGAGGTCGTCGAGGAGCTCGTTCAACCACCGCGCCTCCGCGAGCTGATGGGCCGCGTCGGCGTCGGCCTCGGCGACCAGCCCTGCGAGGCGCTCCGCGGTGCGCTCCACCGACCAGATCGAGCCCGCGGGCAGCGCATCGGTCGCGTGCGGCGGGGCAGGGAGCGTGAGCGGCGCGTCGTCTCCGTACGCAGGATCGAGGGGAGGGAGCACCTCCGACGCACGCACCAGCGCGGCCCGCACCGTCGGGTCGACGCGCACGGTGAACCGCTGCGACGCGCTCCCCACGCGCACGAGCGCCGAGCCCTGCGCGTCCCCGCGAACGAGGTCTTCGAAGCGCACCGTGTCCGGCGCGGTGAAGGTCGCGGTGCGCGTGATGGCCGCGCCCGTCGAGGGCGTCCATTCGAAGCGGAGCTCGCGCGAGGTCTCTCCTTCACGCATCGCGGACCCGCCGGGAAAGGTCACGTCGACGCGGAGGCCCACGCCCTCGCGCAGCGCACGTCGTGTGAGCGCGATCGAGGCCGCGCGGCCCGCGAGCTGGTCGCAGGTCGCATCGTCGACGTCGGCGAGCGCGATCTGCACGTCGGGATCGGCCGAGAGGCTGTCGTCGACGAGGCGCGCGAAGAGGTCGAGGTCTCCGCGCGAGGCGAGCTTCACCACGAGTCGGTGCTCGCCCGCGGTGAGGTCGAGGGGCACGACGTCGAGGTCGTCGAGGGACTCGCGGGGGCGCGTGCTCCGCGCGAGCTCGCGTCCGTCGAGCCACACGGCCATCGCGTCGTCGGTGCCGAGCAGCAGCGTGCGACGGCCTGCGCGCGTCACACGGAGCGTCACGCCCGCGAAGGCGACCCGCGCGCCGCGTCCACCGACCGCCGCGCCCACGTCGAGCCACGCGCGGTTCGAAGCCGCGGGGCGCCACGTCGGCGCCGTGCCCGACGCCGACGGATGGAGCGCATCGACGGGGACCCCGGGGCCCCGCGACGGATCGCTCAGGATGCTTTGAAACAAGGCCTCCCACGAGGGACGCGGCGTGAGCGCGCCGAGGCGGTGCGGGCCCGTCACGAGCCAGGTCGAGAAGGCGCCGTCGGGGGAGGGGCGCACGAGGCAGCGGGCAGAGGCGCTCGGCGCGGCGAGAACGAGGGCCAGCGCCACGCGCGCGGCCCCGCGAAACGAAGGGGCAATCACGGGATGCGGCGGACTCTACACCGCTTTACCCCCACCACGGTCTGACGCATGATCCGCGCGCCGAGCGGGCGATCCGCGCGCACTCTGGTGTGCGCACGGCGGCGCTCCGCGATTCCTTCGCCCCCCTCCGTTGGGAGGAGAGAACCCATGCGCAACCTACGATTGATCGCGCTCGCCGGCGCGCTCGCGATGCTCTCCGCCGCGTGCGGACGCACCGAGCTCGATGGCGAGGTGGTGCCCGACGGCGCCACGCCCGACGTGCCCGCCGACCGCGCCGATGTGCCGCTCGACACGCCCGACGCCGACGTGCCCTTCGACACGATCGACGTGCCTTTCGACACCGTCGACGACGACGTCACGCTGCCCGACGTGATCGACGACGACGTGCCGCTCCCCGACATGCCGCCCGTGTGTCTCCCGCCGCTCCAGACGTGCGGCGACCGCTGCGTCGACGTCACGAGCGACCCGAACAACTGCGGCGCGTGCGGCACCGTCTGCCGCTCCGGTCGATGTGCGGCCGGCGCGTGCGTGACCGTGTGTCCGATGGGCACGACGGAGTGCGCGGGCGCCTGTGTCGACCTCTCCTCCGATCGCCTCAACTGCGGCTCGTGCAACAACGCGTGCACCGCCACGCAGGCCTGCGCGTCGGGCGCGTGCACCGCGGTGTGCCCCGAGGGCCAGACCCTCTGCGGCATGGAGTGTGTCGACCTCCGCGCGAGCCCCGCGAACTGCGGCGCCTGCGGCCGCACCTGCGCCGACGGACGCGTCTGCACCGGCGGCGTCTGCGCGCTCGTGTGCGACGCCACGCAGATCACCTGCGACGGCGCCTGCGTCAACGGACAGACCGATCCCAACAACTGCGGGTCGTGCGGCAACCGCTGCGGCGACGGGCAGGTGTGCTCGGCGGGCGTGTGCACCACGACCTGCGCGCGTCCCAACGTGACCTGCGGCGCGTCGTGCGTGAACACGCAGACCGACCCGAACCACTGCGGCGGATGCGGCAACTCGTGCCCCGCGGGCGCGGCCTGCGCGCTGGGCATCTGCACCATCACGTGCCCGTTCCCCGCGGCGCGCTGCGGCGGCACCTGCGTGCTCACGCTCAACGACCCGAACAACTGCGGATCGTGTGGCAACCGCTGCGCGGCGGGTCAGCTCTGCTCCTTCGGGAGCTGCCAGGCGCGCTGCACCAACCCCCTCGTGGCCTGCAACGGCGGATGCACCGACTTCCGCATCGACCCGACGAACTGCGGCTCGTGCGGCAACCGCTGCGGCGCCGGTGAGATCTGCCTCCTCGGCCGTTGCGGAACGCCGCCCAACTGCTCGCCGCCCCGGAGCATCTGCCCGAGCGGCTGCGCGAACCTCCGCACCGATCCCGCGAACTGCGGCGCGTGCGGTCGTCGCTGCGCCACGGGCGAGATGTGCAGCAACGGCACCTGCGTGGGCTCGACCTGCATGGCCCCGCAGATCCAGTGCTCGGGCCGCTGCGTCGACCCGACCACCGACACGAACAACTGCGGCGCGTGCGGCAACGTGTGTCCCACGGGCTCGGCCTGCGTGATGGGAACGTGCCAGAGCCGCTGCCGCGCGCCCCAGGTCGAGTGCGGCGGCGGATGCACCGACGTGCAGACCGATCCGTCGAACTGCGGCGCGTGCGGCAACGTGTGTGCGGGCGCTGCGGTGTGCGTCGGCGGCGTGTGCGGCACGCCCTGCCCGCCGCCCCGTACGACCTGCGGCGACCGTTGCGTCGACGTGCAGACCGACCCGTCGAACTGCGGCCGCTGCGGCAACGTCTGCGCCGCGGGCGCCACCTGCACCGCGGGCGTGTGCCGCACGACGATGTCGTGCACCGCGCCTCGCGTCGTGTGTGGAACCGAGTGCGTCGACACGCAGACCGACCCCACGCACTGCGGCTCCTGCGCGACCGCGTGCCCGTCGGGAACGCCCTGCATGAACGGCCGCTGCGCGTGCCCCGGCTCCACGGTGCTCTGCAACGGCTTCTGCGTCGACACGTCGTCGAGCCCGCTCGACTGCGGCGCGTGCGGCAACGCCTGCGCGGCCACGCAGGCCTGCATCGGCGGTCGCTGCGCGTGCGGCGCGCCCCTCTCGTCGTGCGGCGGTCGCTGCCTCGACACGAACACCGACCCGAACAACTGCGGACGCTGCGGCAACGTGTGCCCCGCGACCTTCGAGTGCCGCGGCGGCGCGTGCACCTGCCCGGCGCCGCTCTCGTCGTGCGGCGGCCGTTGCCTCAACACCAACAACGACCCGCAGAACTGCGGCACCTGCGGCAACCGCTGCGGCGCCGGTCAGGTCTGCATCGGTGGTCGCTGCGGATGCCCCGCGAACAACACGCTCTGCGGCGCGCGCTGCACGAACACCAACTTCGACACCGCCAACTGCGGCACCTGCGGCACCACCTGCGGCCGCAACCAGTTCTGCGTCTTCGGCACCTGCCGCGGCCGCTGAACGCCCTCCGTTTCCTGTAGCCTCACGCACCTCCCGATGACCGACCGCTCCGCACCGCGCGGGGCGGCGCGGGCCGTCGCCCTGCTGTGTCTCGCGACCGTCGCCACGCTGGCCGTCGTCGCGGTCGCGCAGGTGCCGACGCCCACGCGCCGACCCTCGACCCTCGACGAGCAGCTCTGGCACTTCGACGCGAGCCCCCTCGGGCCCGTCAGCGTGGGCGTGCTCCTTCCGCATGGGCGTGCCGCGAACGCGCGCCATCCGCTGCTCGTGGCGTTCCACGGGTGGGGCGAGTCGCAGCGCGGCGTCGATGCGGGCGCGTGGGGATGGGCGCACGACTACGAGCTCGGTGCCTCCGATGCGGAGCTCCGTCGTCACGGACTGCGCGTCGAGGCCTTTCTGGGGTTCGTCGATCCCGCGCGGTACCAGCGCCTCCGTCGCGACCTCGCGCGGCGTCCGTATCAGGGGCTCGTGGTGGTCACGCCCTTCACGCCCGACACCCTCGACCCCGACGCAGGAACGGTCTCGCTGGCCTACGCCGACTGGGTCGCGCGCGTGGTCGTCGCGCGGGCGCGGGCGGAGCTCCCGGTGCTCACGACGCGCGAGGCGACGGGCGTCGACGGCGTGTCGCTCGGTGGGCTGACGGCGCTCGAAGCGGGCCTCCGTCACCCCGAGACCTTCGGTGTCGTGGGCGCGCTCCAGCCCGCCGTGAACCGCCGCGTCGAGCGCGTGCTCGCGCAGCATCAACCGCGCGGTCTGCGTCAGCACATCCGACTGGTCGGAACGCGCGCCGATCGACTCACGCGGCACATGCTCGAACTGCACGACGCGATGACGGCGCGCCACATCGAGCACGAGGTGAGGCTCGTCGAAGGGCCCCACGACTACGTGTTCAACCGCGGCGCCGGTGGCGTGGAGATGCTGCTCTTTCACGACCGCGCGCTCCGCGGAATGCCCGCGGAGTAGGTTCGTTCGCGCACGACGATCGCAGCGCCCGCGGTGCACGCCGCGAGGCCGCGACGCGCCGCGTGAAGGCGCGTGGCACAGCGCGTGAGAGGTGCACGACCGCGACGAAAGGAACGGTCGTTTCTTCTCATGGCAACGCAGCGAGTGGTCGTGGTCGGTGGTGGTCTCGCGGGTCTGACGGCGGCGTATGCGCTCACGCGCGCGCAGCCCGAGGCCGACGTGGTGGTGCTCGAATCGTCGGGGCGCGTGGGCGGCAACGTGCGCACGCTCCGTCGCGACGGATGCACCGTGGAGCTCGGTCCCGACGCGTTTCTCACGCGCCCCGGGCACGCCGAAGCGCTCTGCGAATCGCTCGGTCTCGGCGGCTCGCTCCGCGCGCCCGACGAGGGCGCATCGCGCGTGATGGTCGCCCATCGACGGGGGATGCAGCCGCTGCCCGACGGCATGGCGCTGGGCATGCCGCGGAGCGTGTCGCAGCTCGCGCGCACGCGGCTTCTGTCGCCCCTCGGCAAGGCCCGCGCGGCGATGGACCTGGTGCTCCCCGCGCGTGACGAGCCCGAGGCCACCGTGGGCGCGCTCGTGGGCGCGCGCTTCGGCCAGGAGGTGAAGGACCACCTCGTCGAGCCCGTGGTCGGCGGCATCTACGGCGGTGACATCGACGAGCTCGACGCGGCCACGATCATGCCGATGTTCGCGAACGTGCGCGGGAGCCTCTTGCGCGCCCTCGCGTCGGCGCCACGCCCCACGGGTCACTCGCCCATGCGCGCGCCGCACGGAGGGCTCGACGGCGTGGTCCACGAGCTGGCCCGCGCGCTCGGTCCCGACCGCGTGATTCGCGAGGCGCCCGCGCGCCGCGTGGCCCGCCACGACGACGGGTGGAGCGTGCACCTCGACGACGGCGTGCGCCTCGACGCCGACGAACTCGTGCTCGCGACGCCGCCGGGTGTGACCGCCGACCTGCTCGAAGCCGAATCGCCCGAGCTCGCGGAGCTCCTGCGGCGCTTTCGGTTGAAGCCCGCGCTGACCGTGGTGATGGCCTTCGAGCGCGCGTCGTTGCAGCTCCCCCGGGCGAGCGGCGCGCTGATTCCGCGCAACGCCCCGGCGCCGCTCAACGCGCTGAGCGCGGTGACCTTCGTCGACCGCAAGTGGCCCGCGCGTGTGGCCGATCACCTCTCGGTGGTCCGCACCGCGTTCCGTCCCGCGCACGCGCTCGCGTGGATGGGCGCATCCGATGCCGACGTGGTGCGCTTCGCCCGCGAGGCGCTCTCGACGATCCTGCCGCTCCCCGAAGCGCGCTGGTCTGCCGTGGAACGCTTTGAAACCGGCACGCCCTGCCCCGAGGTGGGCCACACGCGCCGCGCGACCGAGTGCCGTGCGCGCGCCGCTGCGATGGGGGGACTCTCGATCGTCGGCGCCGCGGTCGATGGGCCCGGCATCGCAGGGTGCGTGCGGGGCGCGACCGCGGCCGCCGAAGCGATCGCGACGAGGATCAGCGGTATCCGCGGATGAGGGTGCGCAGCGCGGTGACGACCGCGGGCTTCGACACGAGGTCGGGGTTCGCGGGCATCGCCGCGCTCTTGCCCACGGCCGCGCCGCCTACGCGGATGATGTTCTCGATGTGCTCGTCGGTCACCGACGCCTGCCACGCCCCGTCGTGAAAGTTGCGCGGGCGGGGGTTCAGTGCGGCAGCGGCTGCGCCGTCCCCCGATCCCGTGGCGCCGTGACAGGGCGAGCATCGGCCCGCGAAGATCTGCTGCGCCTCGGCTTCGGGCGTCGCCGCGGTGGGCGTCGCCATCACGGGATCGCTCGTCGTCGCGGGCGTCGAAGGGGGAGGCTTGCATCCGGTCGAGAGGGCGATGCTCAGGGCGAGCACCGCCGTGGCGTGCAACACGCGCATGACGTCTCCTTGCGGGCGAGCCGTGGTGTGAGGGCTCGCTCCGCGCCGCCGTGTGCAGCGCGCGGGCCAACGCGCGACGCGGACCTACTCGGGCGCGTACACGCAGCGGAAGCCCACCCACGCGAGGCGGTCCGTGGGCTGACGGAAGCGCCGCACGGTCGTGGTGCGCAACGCGGTCGCTTCGCGCGCATGACCGCCGCGCACGACGCGCCATCGCGAGCGCGCGGGGCCCATGTACGCGTCGAGCACGTAGAGCCCGCCGTCGGTGATCTCGTAGGCGATCGCATCGTCGGCATCGTCGGCGTCGGCGCTCGCATCGAGGCTCGCGTCGAGTGCATCGAGTCCCGCATCGCGGACGCGCGGGAGCGACGGGTAGAAGTCGCCGCCGTCGAGCACCCACTCGGCGACGCCGCCCGCGAGCGCGCGCACGCCCTCGGGGGTCTCGTCGCGCACGACGGCGCCGTCGGGCACCGCGTCACCCCACACGTAGAGCCGGTGATCGGGGAGCAGCCCCGCGGCCGCGCGCTCCCACTCGACCTCGCTGGGGAGTCGTCCGCCGCGCCAGGTGCAGTAGGCCTGTGCGTCGGCCCACGCGACGCAGCGCGCGGGCTCGCGGTGCGTGCGGGGGAGCTCGCACGACGGCGCCGCGCATCGGCCCTCGGAGACACATCGGAGGTACTGCCGCGCGTTCACCTCGTTGCGATCGATCGCGAAGGCGTGCACGCGCACCGCGTGGGGAGGGCGCTCTTCGAAGTGCGCTTCGCCGCGGTCGATGCCGAGCCCCGCGAGGCCCGCGGGCAGGCACACGGCCCCGCGCGGAACGCTCGCGCAGCCCCCCACGGGATCGGGCGCGCCCGCGTCGGGCAGCGCGTCGCTCGCGGCCTCGTCGTCATTCGGTGACTCGTCGACCGGTGCGGGATCGGGCGGGCGGGGCGCGCTCCGACGGCTCGCGCAGGCGGCGGTCGCGAGCGCGCAGAGCAGCAGCGTGCGGAGCTTCAACGGCGCGGTCCTCGGGGGGGAGCGGGGGGCGCGTGCGTGGCGGGCAGCGACGCCGTGGTGTGGTCGGTCTCGGTGTTCACGTCGATCCAGTTCGAGGCGTCGGGCTCGGTGGCGAACACGTCGGGCGAGAGCGACCGCGCCATCGCGGGGTTCGACAGCGGCGTGGGCAGCGGCTGCCGCGACGGGGGCACCGGACGGATCGGCGTCGGCGGCATCGACGCGCGCGGGTCGGCGGGGCCGAGCACCGAGGCCACCTCCTGCATCGACTCTTCGAGCGAGACGTGCGCGAGGAGGTTCTCGCTCGGCGCCGCGGGCGCGTCGGAGAGCGCGTACTCGAGCATCGTGGCGAGCTCGTCGTCGATCACGCTCGCCCAGAGCGACTTCATGTACCCCGCGAGGCGCGTGCGTCGATACCCCGGCGCGTGCGCGCGAAGAAACGCCACGAGCTCGTCGCGGAACATTCCCGCCGACGGATAGCGGTCGCGCCGGTGCTTCGCCATCGCCGTCTCGATGATCGACGCGAGCGCGTCGGGCACGTTGGGCGCGAGGTCGCGCAGGGGCTTCGGGTTCGCGCGGCGCACCGCGTAGATGAGGTCGATCTCGTTGGGCGCGTGGAACGCCGGCTGCCCCGCGAGCACCTCGTAGAGCACGCTGCCCGCGCTGAACACGTCGCTCTGCCCGGTGAGACGGTCCTCGCCCTGGGCCTGCTCGGGCGACATGTACCGCACCTTGCCCTTGATGATTCCCATCTGCGTGCGCTCGCGCTCGACGTCGGCCTTCGCGATGCCGAAGTCGATGATCTTCACGCTGCCGTCGTAGCCGATGAGAATGTTCGACGGAGAGAAATCACGGTGCACGAGGTGGAGCGCCACGCCCTCGGCCGTCGTCGCGCCGTGCGCGTGGTCGAGGCCGTCGATCGCGCGCGCCATGAGGTACACGGCGTCGTCCACGTCCATCGGGCGACCGCGTTCGAGGCCGCGCGTGAGCGTCGAGCGGAGGTCCTTGCCGTCGACGTACTCCATCACGATGAAGTACCCCTCGGGCGCGCGGAGGAGCTCGTAGGTGCGCGCGATGTTCGGGTGCACGAGCATCGACGAGAGCCGGTGCTCCGCGACGAGCATCTTCACGAAGGTCGGATCCTCCGCGTACATCTCGATCACGCGCTTCATCGCCACGAGGCGCTCGCCGCCGTCGGCGTCGACGACCTTGCCGCGGTACACGTCGGCCATGCCGCCGCTGCCCACACGATCGAGCACGTGGTAGCGCCCCACACGGCGCGCGCGCTTCAACGCAGCACCATCTCGATCCGCGGACGCAGCCCCGTCGTCGCCGCGCCCGCCCCCGCGAACACCGCCGCGCCGCCGTCGATCTCCAGCGCGAGCCCCTGCGCCGACGCGTCGCCCGCGAGCCACGCGCGCACCGCCTCGGTCACATCGACGCGCACGGGGCTGCGTACGCCCGCCGCAAGCGTCGCCTCGCCGAGCACCTCGGCCACCGCGGGCTCGCGCCCGGCGCCCACGTCGTCGACCCGCCACGCGCCCTCGACGCGACGCACGGTGAGGTGCAGGGGCGTCGCCGAGCTGCGCCACGCGGGATGCGGCGCGAGCGAGAGCACCGCCCGCTCCACCGACGTGGCCTGCGCGAGGGGCGCGAGGTCGAAGCGCACGAAGGTCCGTCGCGCGCCCACCGGAAGCGCGTCACCCGCGTCGCCTTCGCCCGCCCGCGCCGAGTCCGAAGCGAGCGCGATCGCGCTGCGACCGTCGACAGCCGTCGTGTCGCCGCCGCGCCGCGCATCGCACGTGCGCCGCGCGGGGCACGCGTCGCCATGGGCACACGCGGGCGTCGCGCCCAGCACCACGGCCACTGCGATGTCTCGCCACGCGCGCATCACGATCGGGCGCGATGGTTTTCTTGTGGGCCGCGCGCCGTCAAGTCTGTGGCGCGCGCAGCATTGGTTCCGCGCGGCGAGTCGTGGTACCCGACGGCCGCGTCACGGCGCGCGTCGCATCGCGCGCATCACCCCACGGGAGCCTCGCATGCATCTCCGCTTCGCACCCCTCGTCGCCGCGGCGACCGTCGCCCTCGCGGCCTGCAAGAACCCTCCGCCGCCCGCCGCGCAGCCCACGCCATCGGCCAACGCGCCCGCCGCGCCGACGACGCCGCAGACCGCGCCTGCGCCGCCGCCGCCGCCCGCCGCCGACCGCCCCCCGCAGCAGGGCCGCACCGAGGAGAACACCCTCTCGATGAGCCTGCAGCCGCACAACG
>CAMFHP010000047.1 GCA_945952225.1 uncultured Myxococcaceae bacterium | reverse complement strand
CGTCACCGCCCTTCGCGCGCCTCGTCACCGCCCTTCGCGCGCCTCGTCACCGCCCTTCGCGCGCCTCGTCACCGCCCCGTTCCCCACCGCCGATCCGCGGCGCTCCCCCGCGCCCGCTGCGCAAATCCGTCCACACATCCCCCGTGTGACGGAGCACACTGACATGACGCGCCCTTCACACTGCCGCGCGTCGTCATCGGCAACGCATTCACACCGCACAGAACACCTTGTTTTCAGGTGTTTTCATCGCGTGTACCGCGAGAGTCTCATGGCACATCGTCCGCAATGAGGGGCGCCGGACGCGCCGTCGGCCGCAGCGGCTTCGCGCGGTGCGTCGCTGACCCGCACCCTTCACCCAGGAACAGACTCCCATGAAGCTCCGCATCGCCAGGCTCGGTGGTTTCACGCTCGTCGAACTGATGATCGTCGTGGTCATCCTCGGCATTCTCGCGGCGGTGGCCATCCCCGCGTTCACCCGCTACGTGAAGCGCTCGAAGACCTCGGAAGCCCAGGGCAACATCGCGAAGATCTACCAGGGACAGCTCACGTACTTTCAGGCCAACCTCGAACGTGGCGGCGTGAGCTACGTGAACGCGGGCGCCCTCCCCACCGTGTCGCCCTCGGCCAACAAGTACGCGGCCAACGTGGCCCTCTGGAGCGGCAACGCCCAGTGGACGACGATCTCGTTCTCCCTCGACTCGGGACACTACTACCAGTACTCGTCGCCGGGCTCGACCACGGGCTACACCGCGATGGCGATCGGCGACCTCGACGGCGATCCCAACTACTCGACCTTCCAGCGCATCGGTCTTCTCAACTCGGGTGAGACCCAGGGCTCCATCGTGCAGATCACGAACGAACTCGACTGAGCCCTGCCGCAGCCGCACGCAACGCGACCTCGCGCGGCGGAGCTGGTAGAGTGCGGAGCCGCCCCGCACTTTCCTTCACCCCGAGGTCTCCGATGCGTCGCCTGCTCCCCTCCGCCGCCCTCGCGCTCGCGCTCGCCCCGCTGGGTGGTTGCGCGCTGCTCCTCGACTACGACCGCACGGACCTCGACGCGCCCATCGACGTGCCCACCGACAGCGCGCGCGATGCCGCCGTCGACGCGCCGCCCTCCGTCGACCGCCCGACGGTCACCGACACCGCGACCGTCGACCTCCCCGCGGTCACCGACACCGGAACCCCCGACGCGCCGCGCACCTGCGCCGCGGGCTGTGGCGAGCGCCAGAGCTGCGTGTCGGGCGTGTGCGTGTGCAACGCGGGATGGGGCGACTGCGACGGCCGGTCGAGCAACGGCTGCGAGACCTGGCTCGCCACCTCCGAGTCGAACTGCGGCGCCTGCGGCACGCGCTGCCTCGTGGGCCAGACCTGCGAGAGTAGCACCTGCCGCTGCCCCAACGGACAGGGCCTCTGCGGCACGGCCTGCATCGACCTCCAGAACAACACGCAGAACTGCGGCGCATGCGGAAACGTGTGCCCCTCCAGCTACCGCTGTTGCCGCGGCGCCTGCCAGCGCGGCAGTTGCGGCGGCTGAACAGCCCTCATCGAACAAACATTCTTCGCACAACCTACGGCGGAAGATTCGCCAGCGACTTGGGTGTTACGGTCCGGGTTGCCGTGCACACCACGTTTGTCAGCGCCGACCGGGCGACGCTGGCGGTGTCGACCGCCCTTGTCGTCGACGATGACCCGACCATGCGTCGGCTCATCGCGTCGTTTCTGCGGGGGCGCGTCGGACGTGTGATCGAGGCCGAGAGCGGCGAGGCGGGCGTCGTTGCGTTTGAGCGCGACCGGCCGACGATCCTGCTCACCGACCTGCACATGCCCGGCATCGACGGGCTCGAACTCGCGGCGCACGTGCGTGAGGTGGCGCCGGAGACGCCGGTGCTGCTGATCACCTCGTCGGTCGACGCGCAGGAGCTCGAACGCGCGCGCGCGCTGGGCATCGACGCATACCTGCTCAAGCCCGTCGACGCCTCGCGCCTCGACGGGCTGTTGCTCGGCGCGGCCCGACGGGTGCGCACCGAGGGTGTCGTGCGCGCGGCGCATCGCGCGGCCCTCGTCGACGCGAAGGAGCAGCAGCGGCGCGCCCTGGGCGTGCTCGCGGGCGGCATGGCGCACGACTTCAACAACCTGCTCCAGGTCGTGCTGCTGAACCTCGAAGACGCGCTCACGCGCACGACGGCCGACGACGAGCGCCATGAGTTACTCCGCGATGCGTTGACCGCCGCCGAGGGCGCGCGGGAGCTCGGTGCACGGCTGCGCATGCTCCACGACGGGTCGCACTCGCGGCTGCGCCCGGCGGGTGTGGAGGCGTCGCTGCGCGCGGCCCTCGACGAGGCCCTCGCGGGACGGAGCACGCAGCTCTCGCTCACGGTGACGCCGCAGCTCCCGACGGTCGACCTCGACCACGCGCTCCTCACGCAGGCCTTCGTGCACCTCGCGGTGAACGGCTGCGAGGCCATGCACGACGCGGGGACGCTCCACGTCACGGTGACCGCCGCGGCGCACGATGCGGCGTGCGTCGAGGTGGCCTTTCGCGATGAAGGTCCGGGCATTCCCCGTGAGGTGGGCGCGCGGCTCTTCGAACCGTACGTGAGCACCAAGCCCCGCGGCGCCGAGCGCGGAACGGGACTCGGCCTCGCCCTCTGCCGCGCCATCGTCACGCACCACGGCGGCACCGTCGAACTCTCGTCGCGCCCCGAGGAGGGCGCCGTCGCGACGGTGCGACTCCCCGCGAGCAACCACACGCTCCACGACAGCGAGCGCCCCTCGGTGCATCCGCCGCCGTTGACACCGCAGACGCTCCACGAGGGCCTGCCGCCGTCGCTGCGCGCGGTGTTCGAACTCGTGCGCGAGGGCGTGTGCGTGATCGACCTGAAGGGCTCGCTCCTCGACGCGAACGACGCCTTTCTGCAGCTCATCGGTCAGCCGCGCGCCGCCCGCGTGGCGCTCACCCTCGCCGACTGGGACACCCGCGCCGACGTGCAGCCCGAGCACGAGCTCGCCGCCATGCTCGCGCAGGAGCTCGGCCCCGCCACGGTGCTCTTCCGCCGCGCCGACGGAACCCCCATCGAGGTCGAGGTGCGCGCCAGCGCCTTCATTCTCGGCGGCGAGCGCCTCGTGCTGCTCACCGCGCACGACCTCACGGAGCAGCGCGCCCTCTCGATGGTCGAGACCACCGCGCTCGACGACGCCGTGCTGCTGCGCCTCCACGAGCGCGCGCCGGCCCTCGCCAACGCCGCGTTCGCCTCCCCGCGCGACCTCGTCGCCCAGTGGACCGTGCCCCTCCACACGCTCCGCCACACGCTCACCGCGCTCCAGCGCACGGCGCAGACCGACGCGCTGCGCCCGCCCGCGGTCTTCGCCGTGGTGCGCACGGGCCTCGCGCTCCTCGACGCCCTCGAACACGCCGTCACCCAGCTCCGCGACCGCATCGAGCACCGCGGCGCGAGCCGGTGGTTCCTCGTGCAGCGTGAGCTCCTCCACGCCCTCGCGCCCCTCACCGACCGCGCGCCGCATCTCGCGCTCTCGCTCAACCTCTCGGCCCCCGCCGCGTGTGTGCCAGGCTCCGCCGCGGTGTTCGCCCTCGCGCTGGAGCACCTCCTCGTCGACGCGCTCCCCGACGCGCAGGCAGCCCCGCGGCGCGCCCTCGACGTCGAGCTCCTCGCGCACCCCGAGACCTGTGAGCTCCGCATCGGGTGCCGCGCCACCGACGTCGCCCACGGCTTCGACGCCGACGCCCTCGACGCCGCGCGGCGGCTCATCGAGGTGCACCTCCACGGTCGCGTGCTCCACGACCCGTCGTCGCCCGAGCGCTGCGTGCGGATGCAGCTCCCGCTCGCGCCCGTTGTGTAGCCGTCCCACAGCGTCAAGGAACGGGTGCCACCCCGCGTGACCCGCGCCCCTGCGGCGTCATCCGCTTGACGCGTGCGACGTCCGTCCGCCTTGTTTTCAGCCCTTTGCAGCACCCCGACACAGAGGGCACAGGCGTTGCTGCGCGGGTCCGCATCCTCCCATCGCTCTCGCAGGAGTTCCGATGTCCCCCGATGCCGACGAGTCCGAGCCCCATGCGCTGCGCCGCGCCTTCGCCTTCATCGAGTTCACGCCCGACGGCGTGATCACCGAGGTCAACGAGCGCTTCCTCTCGGTCATGGGCTACACGCGCGACGAGGTGCTCGGGAAGCACCACCGCATGTTCGTGCCCGCCGACCTCGCCGCGAGCGAGGACTACCGCAGCTTCTGGCGCTCGCTCCGCGAGGGCGAGGCCCACTGCGCGCAGGTGCGCCGCGTCGCACGCGACGGCAGCGAGCGGTGGCTCAGCGGATCGTACGTCCCCCTCACCGACGCCGAAGGGCGCGTGGTGAAGGTCATCAAGTTCGCGAGCGACGTGACCGACACGCACCGCCGCGTGGCCGAGTGCGACGCCGAGCAGGAGCGCACACGCACGCAGGCCGAGCGCGAGCTCACCGCGCTGCGCCGCGCCTTCGCGACCATCGAGTTCGCGCCCGACGGCACCATCGTTGATGCGAACGACGAGTTCCTGCGGGTGATGGGCTACACCCGCGACGAGGTGGTCGGGAAACATCACCGCATGTTCGCGCCGCCGGGCTACGCCGACACGAAGGAGTACGCGCGCTTCTGGGAGGGGCTCCGCGCGGGGCGCTCGCACACCGCGGAGATCCACCGCGTGGCGAAGGGCGGCCTCGACCGCTGGCTCCAGGGCGCGTACGTGCCCTTCGCCGACGAGACGGGACGGGTGACGCGCGTGCTCAAGCTCGCGAGCGACGTCACGCAGACGCACCTCGCCGCAGACCAGGCCGCGACCCTCGGGCTCTGGGAGCTCAACCTCGTGAACGGCGACCTCGCGCACCCGCAGAACCACTACTGGTGCTCGCCGCAGTACGCGCGACTCCTCGGGTGGAAGGAGTACGACCTCTTTCCGCAAGACGTCGCGAGCATCACGGCGATGGTGCACCCCGACGACAACGCGCGCGTGGGCGAGGCCCTCGTCGGCGCGATGTCGAACCGCACCGCGGCCTTCGAGTTCGAATACCGCCATCGGTGCCACGACGGGCAGTACCGCTGGTTCCGCTCGCGGGGCACGGCGCGGCGCGGCCCCGGCGGCGTGGTGCTCGGGTTCTCGGGCGCGATTCAAGACATCCACGACGAGAAGGAGACCCTGCTCGCCATCGAGTCGCTCATCGCGCGCGCCCTCACCGGCGACCTCACGCAGCGCATCGACGCCACCGCGCGCGCGGGCGCCATGCAGGTGATCAGCGGACGGCTCAACGAGCTCCTCGACACGCTCGCCGAGTCCATTCGCAACGTGAAGGACGCCACGAGCCAGGTCGCGCAGACCGCCACGCAGCTCAGCGCCACGAGCCGCGACATGTCGCACAGCGCGACGCGCATCACCGAGGGCACCACGCAGGTCACCACCGCCGTGGGCGAGGTGACCGTGGGCGTCGAGGCCAACGCGCGCTCCGCCGCCGATGCGAACCGCCTCGTGGTGCAGACCGCCGACGCCGCGCGCGCGGGCGACACGCGCATGGCCGAGATGAACAGCGCGATGGAGGCCATCCACGGCTCGGCGAACGAGATCGCGAAGATCATCCAGGTGATCGAGAGCATCGCCATCCAGACGAACCTCCTCGCCCTCAACGCCGCCGTCGAAGCCGCGCGCGCAGGCCGTCACGGACGCGGCTTCGCCGTCGTCGCCCAGGAGGTGCGCAAGCTCGCCGAACGCAGCGCCGAGGCCGCCAAGGAGACGGGCACGCTCATCGCCGCCTCGGTGAGCCGCGTGGGCGAGGGCGTGCGCATCGCCCAGTCGACGCGCGAGGCGCTCACCGAGATCACCCGCAACGTCGAGAGGGTCGTCGACCTCGTGGGCGAGGTCACGCAGGCGAGCGGCGAGCAGACGCGCTCCCTCGGCGACATCGCCGCGCTCATGATCGACTCGCAGCGCAACGCCGACGACGCGAGCGCGCAGGCCGCCGAGGTCGCCGCGGCCTCCGCGCAGCTCGAACGCCAGATGCGCGTGCTCGAATCGCAGATGGCCCGCTACACCCTCCCCGCGATCGCCCACGCGACGGGCCACGCGCTCGAAGGGCTCAGCCCCGAGCTCCTCGAACAGATCGCCGCGATGCTCCGCAGCGACGCGACGCTCCTCGCGCGCCTCGCGAACACCGCCGCGCCCCTCGCGCAGAGCGCCTGAACGCCGTCATCGCGCTGGCAGGTCATCGCGCACCGTGTTGGTGCGCCGACGCCCTCTCCTCGCCGCGCGCCCCGTCTCCCACCCGTTTCTGCACGTCGTGGCGAAGAGTGCCCGTGCCCCGCGTGACGAGGCCGATGGCACCGTCGCTGCACCAGCCGCCGCGGCGACCCACCGCGTGTCGGAAGCCTGACGGATGCACTTCTTCTCGCGCGCATCGCGCGGAGGACGCGTCGCCGATCCGAACGTGATCCACCACGTCGCACACGGGTTCCCACGGAGACCGAATCCCATGCCAGAGACGCACGACCTGACTACCACCGATGAGCTCACCGCGATGCGGAGCGCGTTCGCCACCATCGAGTTCGCGCCCGACGGAACCATCCTCGACGCCAACGAGCGCTTCCTCGCGGTGATGGGCTACGCGCGCGACGAGATCGTCGGACGCCACCACCGGATGTTCATGCCGCCCGCGCAGGCCGAAGAGCCCTCGTACGCAGCGCTCTGGGCGAAGCTGCGCGCGGGCACGGCCCACACCGAGCAGGTGCACCGCCTCGCGAAGGGCGGCGCCGACCGCTGGCTCAACGGCGCGTACGTGCCGCTCAAGAACGCCGACAGCGCCGTGGTGAAGGTCATCAAGCTCGCCACCGACGTGACCGACGCGCACGTCGCCGCGATGCACGACGCCACGCAGCTACGCCAGACGCTCACGCGCACGGCCCGCGAGCTCGACGCGCTCCGCGATGCCTTCGCCACCATCGAGTTCACGCCCGACGGGATCATCACCTACGCGAACGACGCGTTCCTCGCGGTGATGGGCTACACGCGCGACGAGGTGATCGGCAGGCACCACCGCATGTTCGTGCCCGAGGACTACGCGGTCTCCGAAGACTACGCGGACTTCTGGGCGCGGCTCCGCACGGGGCGCTCGTACTCCGCGGAGATCTACCGCCTCGCGAAGGGCGGCGACGAGCGCTGGCTCAACGGCTCGTACGTTCCGATGCCCGACGACACGGGACGCGTCACGCGCGTGATCAAGTTCGCCAACGACGTCACGCACTCGCACCTCGACGCCGAGCGCAACGCCGCCGACCTGCAAGACACGCTCACGCGCACGGCCCGCGAGCTCGACGCGCTCCGCAACGCCTTCGCCACCATCGAGTTCACGCCCGACGGCACCATCACCTATGCGAACGACGCCTTCCTCGCGGTGATGGGCTACGCGCGCGATGAGGTGATCGGGAAGCACCATCGGATGTTCGCGCCGCCCGGCTACGCCGAGACGAAGGACTACGCCGACTTCTGGGCGCGGCTCCGCACGGGGAAGCCCTACGCCGCGGAGATCCATCGCAAGGCGAAGGGCGGCACCGACCGCTGGCTCAACGGCTCGTACGTGCCCATGCCCGACGCGCAGGGGCGCATCGTGAAGGTCATCAAGTTCGCCAACGACGTGACCGACACGCACGTCGCCGCCGATCGCAGCCGCGCCGAGGTCGAGCGCTCGGTCACGCGCTCGGACATCATCAACGAGGCCGCGGGCATCGGGCAGTGGGAGCTCACCCTCGCGGGCCAAGCCCTCGTGCACGCCGACAACGAGTACTGGTTCTCGCCGAAGTTCAAGCAGCTCCTCGGGTACGAGGGCGGGCGGGGCTTTCCCACGCACGCGTCGGCGGTGAACGACATCATCCACCCCGACGACCACGAGGTGCGCGCGCGCGCCCTCCGCGCCCACATCGCCAACCCGAAGAGCCCGTCCTTCGAGTTCGAGTACCGACTCCGCGGGCCCGATGGCACGTGGCGGTGGTTCCACAACACGGGCACGGTGCAGCGCCGCGCCGACGGATCGCCCTTCCGCATCACCGGCGCCATTCGCGACATCACCGCCGACAAGGAAGCGCTCCTCGCCGTCGACCACACCATCGAGCGCGCGGTGACCGGCGACCTCACGGTGCGCCTCGACACGCAGCGCCTCCGCGGCGCCACGCAGCGCATGGGCGACAACCTCAACCGCCTCCTCGACACGCTCTCCGACGCGATCCGTCTCGTGAAGAGCGCCACCGAACAGGTGAGCCAGGCGGCCGTCGAGCTGGGCTCCACGAGCCAGCTCATGTCCGAAGGCGCCGTGCGTCTGAGCCAGGGCGTCGACGAGAGCGCCTCGCAGCTTCAGAAGGTCGCCACCGGCGTGCGCGCCAACGCGCAGAGCGCGGCGATGGCCAACCAGATCGTGTCGCAGACGGCCAACGCGGCCCGCAGCGGCGACGCGCGCATGACCGAGATGAACGCCGCGATGGGCGCCATCAACAGCTCGTCGCAGCAGATCGCGAAGATCATCAAGGTGATCGACGAGATCGCGTTCCAGACCAACCTCCTCGCGCTCAACGCGGCCGTCGAAGCGGCCCGCGCAGGACGCCACGGACGTGGCTTCGCTGTCGTCGCCCAGGAGGTGCGCAGCCTCGCCGAGCGCAGCGCGCGTGCGGCGAAGGAGACCACCGCGCTCATCGCCGACTCGGTGGGCAAGGTCGGCGAGGGCGTGCGCATCGCCGAGGCCACGCGCACCGCGCTCGGAGAGATCACGCGCAACGTCGAGAAGGTGGTCGATCTCGTGGGCGAGGTGAGCGTCGCGAGCGAGGAGCAGTCGCAGGCGCTCTCGACCGTCACCCACGCGATGCACGACATCAGCGAAGGCACGCAGGGCGCGAGTCAGCAGAGCACCGAGGTGGCCTCCGCCGCCGAGCAGCTCTCGCGGCAGATGCGCGTGCTCAAGGACCAGATGGATCGCTACAGCGTGCCCGAGCTCCACGCGGCGACGAGCGCATCCATCGCGTCGGACATCACGCCCGAGACCCTCGAACGCATCGCGACGCTCCTGCGCAGCGGCGGCCTCGCGCACCTGCTTGGACAGGGCAATCACAACGCCTCCGCGCCCATCGCCCGCGCGGGCTGAGCGTCTCCGACGACGTCCGCGCGCTGCCGCAGCGTCGAACACACGCCTCCTCTTCCCACACACGCCGCACCGCAACCGCTGCCACGCCGCCACCGTCGGCCCCATCCAACGGGGTGCCCGCAGTGCGACGCGCGGAGAGGTTCCGCCCGTCGCGCACCGACGCGCACGCAGCCGATCGCCGCCATCTCTCCATCCACGTACACGCGCCGCGCGACGTCGCCTCCACCACGCGGGAGAGGCGCCGATCACCGACGGCGCTGCAGGAGTTCTCTGCGATGAACGAGTTGCTGAAGGAATCTTCGGACGTCGCGGGCTGCGACACGATCAACGACGCCTTTGCGATGATCGAGTTCGCCCCCGACGGCACCATCCAGGCCGCGAACGACATGTTCCTGCGCACGATGGGCTACACGCGCGACGAGGTGCTCGGGAAGCACCACCGCATGTTCGTCACGGCCGCCTACGCCGCGTCGAAGGAGTACGACGAGTTCTGGCGCTCGCTCCGCGCGGGGCGTCCCTTCGTGGGCAAGGTGCAGCGCGTGGCGCGCGACGGCAGCGAGCGCTGGCTCCAGGGCATGTACGCGCCCGCGGTGGGCCCCACGGGTGTCGTCGAACGGATCGTGAAGGTCGCGGGCGATGTGACCGAGACGCAGCAGGCCCTCATGCGCGAGCGCGCCGAGTCGGCCGTCGCGGTGCTGCGCGCGTCGGTGGTGCAGCGCGCGGCGGGCCTCGCGACGTGGGAGCTCACCCTCGTGAACGGCGACCTCATGCACCCCGAGAACAGCTTCTGGCTCGCGCCGGAGTTCACCCGCGCGCTCGGGTACGCCGATGGGACCTTCACGGCCACGGCCGCGACGATGACCGAGATGATCCACCCCGACGACCGCGAGGCCTGCTTCGCGCGGCTCGGCGCGCAGGTCGCGGCGCCCGCCCACGCGAACGCCACCTTCGCGTTCGACTACCGCCTCCGCGCGGTCGACGGTCGCTACCTGTGGTTCCACAACGCGGGCGCGGTGGCGCGCGGGGCCGACGGACGCCCGGAGCGCATCATCGGCGCCATTCGCGACGTGACCGCCGAGAAGGAAGCGCTCACCTCCGTGGAGCGGGCCATCGACGGTGCGGTCGACGGCGACCTCACGCTGCGCGTCGACACGAAGCACATCACCGGCGCGTTGCAGAGCATGGGCGACAGCCTCAACCGCCTGCTCGATTCGTTCTCCGATGCGATCCGCGCGGTGAAGAACGTGACCACGCAGGTGGGCCAGGCCTCGGTGCAGCTCGGCGCCGCGAGCGTGAACATGTCGGAGTCCTCCGAGCGTCTCGACCACGGCGTCGAGGCCGCGACGGAGCAGCTCCAGAAGGTCTCCGCGGGCGTGCAGTCGAACGCGCAGAGCGCCGCCATGTCGAACCAGCTCGTGTCGCAGGCCTCGGCCGCCGCGCGCACCGGCGACGCGCACATGACCGAGATGAACGCGGCGATGAGCGCCATCCACACGTCGGCGCAGCAGATCGCGAAGATCATCAAGGTGATCGACGAGATCGCGTTCCAGACCAACCTCCTCGCGCTCAACGCCGCCGTCGAAGCCGCCCGCGCAGGACGCCACGGACGCGGCTTCGCGGTGGTGGCCCAGGAGGTGCGCAACCTCGCCGAGCGCAGCGCGCGCGCCGCCAAGGAGACCACCGCGCTCATCGCGGATTCGGTGACGAAGGTCGGCGAGGGCGTGCGCATCGCCGAGGCCACGCGGGCCGCGCTGCGAGAGATCACGCACCACATCGAGAAGGTGGTCGACCTCGCGGGCGAGGTGAGCGTCGCGAGCGAGGAGCAGGCGCTGGCGCTCCGCACGGTCACCGAGGCCGTGGAGGTCGTGCGCGAGGGCACGCAGGGCGCGAGTCAGCAGAGCACCGAGGTGGCATCCGCCGCCGAAGAACTCCGTCGCCAGATGGAACTCCTCCAGTCCCAGATGGATCGCTACACGGTCACGGCGGGCGCGCAGCACACCGACGCGCTTCCCCTCGACGTGAGCCCCGAGCTGCTCGAACACATCGCCTCGCTCCTCCGCAATGGCGCGCTCCCGCAGTTCCTCGCGCCTGCGCCCCACGAGCTCTCCCTCGCGGTCTGACCGGCGCGCACGACGTTCCTCCCCCTCGCCCCGTGCACGTCTGTCACAGCGCCACAATTCCGACGCGCGAGGGCGGTCCATCGACGGCGCGTTGACGCTCGGCATTCCTGCCAGATCGCCGTTCCCCGGCCGCCATCTGCCTGAGTCTTCACGCAAAGCGACCGTGGTGCTTCGGCCCCACACGTGCACTGTGCCCCATCACGACGGTGACCTGTGACGCCCACGCGATCCTCCGGGGGATGCGCGTGATGGCGCCCTCGCGCCGGGCGTCCACACCCATCTCACCGCGGAGCGCTCGCGCGCGTGTGCGCCGCTCCGCTTTCAGCCAGCACCCCTCTGGAGCGTCCCGCATGAGCACCCGTCCCGCCGCGAAGCCGTCGTCGAAGTCTACCGCCCGCACGAAGTCCACCGCGACGCCGCCCAAGGCACCGCCGCCGAAGGTTCCGCCGCGACGCGCGGCGCACGGCGACGATGCGCTGGCGGCCTTTCGCGAGGCCTTCGCGTACATCGAGTTCACGCCCGACGGCACGGTGGTCGACGCGAACGACGCCTTCCTCCAGGTGATGGGCTACACGCGCGACGAGGTGGTGGGCCGTCACCATCGCACCTTCGTCACGCCCGCCTACGCGGCCTCGTCGGAGTACGGCGCGTTCTGGAAGCGCCTCCGGGCGGGCGAGCCCTTCAGCGGCGAGATCCACCGCGTGGCGAAGGGCGGCGCCGACCGCTGGCTCACGGGCTCGTACGTGCCCATGTGCGACGCGCGCGGTGTGGTCACGCGCGTGGTGAAGCTCGCGAGCGATGTGACCGCCGCGCACCGCGCCGCCGAGCGCGACGCCGCCGAGCTCGCATCGACCCTGCGCCGCGCGACGGGCGAGATGGACGCGATGCGCAACGCGTTTGCCTCCATCGAGTTCACGCCCGACGGGACCATCCTCGCGGCGAACGACGCGTTTCTTCGGGTGATGGGCTACGCGCGCGACGAGGTGATCGGGAAGCACCACCGCATGTTCGCGCCGCCGGGCTTCGCCGACACGAAGGAGTACGCGGACCTCTGGGAGGGGCTCCGCGCGGGCCGGGCCTTCACGGCGGAGATCCACCGCATGGCGAAGGGCGGCGTCGACCGCTGGCTCAACGGCTCGTACATCCCGCTGCCCGACGGCGAGGGACGCATCGTGCGGGTGATCAAGCTCGCGAGCGACGTGACCGACGCGCACCTCACCGCGGAACGAGACGCCGCGGACCTCACCACCTCGCTGCGCCGCGCCGACGCCGTGACCCGCGCCTCGGGCTTCGGCGTGTGGGAGATCACCGTGCGCAACGGCGAGTCACTCTCGCCGCGCAACACGGTCTGGTACTCGACGCAGTTCGCGAAGCTCCTCGGGCACACCGACACGTCGCGGCTGCGCACCGACGTGAACGCGCTCACGGAGTTCATGCACCCCGACGACCGCGACGGGCTGCTCCGTCAGATGGCGGCGCACGCCGACGACCGCACCGGGCGCGTGGCGGCCTTCGACGGCGAGTGTCGCTTCCGCACGGCCGACGGCGGATGGCGCTGGTTCCGCGCGACGGGCACGGCGGAGCGTCGCAATGACGGCACGCCCACGCACCTCACCGGCGCGATCAAAGACGTGCACGTCGAGAAGGAGGCGCTCCTCGGTGTGGATCGCACCATTGGGAGCGCGGTGGAGGGCGACCTCACGAAGCGCCTCGACGCGACGGAGCTCACGGGCCCGATGCGCCGCATGGCCGACAACCTCAACCGCCTCCTCGACGTGGTCTCGGAGATGGTGCGCACGGTGAAGATCGCGACGCAGCAGGTGAGCGAGGCCGCGGTGCAGCTCGGCTCCACGAGCCAGCTCATGTCCGACGGCGCGGGGCAGCTCAGCCAGGGTGTCGAGTCGGCGACGGATCAGCTCCGCAAGGTGTCGGCGGGCGTGCAGACCAACGCGCAGAGCGCGGCGATGGCGAACCAGCTCGTGTCGCAGACGGCCACCGCGGCCCGCAGCGGCGACGCGCGCATGACCGAGATGAACGCCGCGATGGGGGCGATCCACACGTCGGCGCAGCAGATCGCGAAGATCATCAAGGTGATCGACGAGATCGCGTTCCAGACCAACCTCCTCGCGCTCAACGCCGCCGTCGAAGCCGCCCGCGCAGGACGCCACGGACGCGGCTTCGCGGTGGTGGCCCAGGAGGTGCGCAGCCTCGCCGAACGCAGCGCGCGCGCCGCCAAGGAGACCACGGACCTCATCGCCGACTCGGTGAACAAGGTCGGCGAGGGCGTGCGCATCGCGCAGTCGACGCGCGAGGCGCTCCAGGAGATCACGCACAACGTCGAGAAGGTGGTGGACCTCGTGGCCGAGGTGAGCACCGCGAGCGACGAGCAATCGCTGGCGCTCTCGACGGTGGCCGCGGCGGTGCAGCAGGTGAGCGAAGGGACGCAGGGCGCGAGTCAGCAGAGCACCGAGGTGGCCGCCGCCGCCGAGGAGCTCAACCGCCAGATGCGCGTGCTCAAAGACCAGATGGACCGCTACACCGTCGCGGTGGTGCGGAACGCACACGGACGCGGCGCCGGTGCGATGAAGCCCGAGCTCTTCGAGCAGATCGCCGTGATGCTCCGCAGCGGCGACCTGGAGGGCGTGACCACGCTCATCGCGAACGAGACCTCGCCCGCTCCGCACCGCGCCGCGGGCTGACCGACGGCGCCGTCACGAACGCAGCACATCGCCGTCACGGCCTTCGGGCGTCGCCCTCACGGGCGCAGCACCTCGCCATCACGGCCTTCGGGCGTCGCCATCCCGGTCACGGCACCTCGCCATCACGCCCATCTGGCACGCCCTCACGGCCTTCGGGTGTCGCCCTCACAGCCACCGCACCTCGCCATCACGCGCTGCGGCCGCGCCATCACGGGCGCAGCACCTCGCCATCACGCGCTTCGGCCGCGCCATCACGGGCGCAGCACTTCGCCATCACGCGCTTCGGCCGTGCCATCGCGGGCGCAGCACTTCGCCATCACGCGCTTCGGCCGTGCCATCACGGCCACCGCACTTCGCCATCACGCGCTTCGGGCGTCGCCGTCACGCCCTCCCGGCCGTGCATGTCCGTCTTGCGGACGTTCCCCCTCGGCCGTCCCCGTTCCGCGGATTGTGCTGCGTCGGGCGCACTCGATACCGTGCACGACCATGACCGACAGCACACCGAAGAAGAAGGCCGTCACTCCACCCTCCACGCCCACCGCGCGCGCTGCGCTCCCGCAGAGCCGCACGGCCACGCTCGACGAGCTCACCGCCCACGCGGCGCCCGCCGACGAGGCCCTCTCGAAGCTCCTCGCGCTCGGACTCGACGACGACCAGCGCCTCGCCTGGGGACGCGCGATCGACAGCGACGTGGTGCTCACCGCGGCCACAGCCTTCGCGCACGGCGCGTACTCTGCCCTCGAATCGCTGACCGAGGCGCAGCGCGACGAAGTGGTCGGCGCGAACCTCGCGACCGTCGACCTGCTCGTGCACGCGTGCGCGGCGCTCCAGGCGCGCAAGAGCGTGTGGGACCGTCAGTCCGCCGAGGGCGACGTGAGCCGCTCGGAGCGACGCACGGCGGCGCGCAAGGCGATGCGCGACGGCATCGCGCTCCGCGACCGCGTGTACACGGGACTCCGCAACGTCACCCCGACCAACGAGCGCGACACGCTCGATGCCGCCGTCGGAACCGCCGTCGATGCCGCCGCCCTCTCTCGCGGAATGCTGGGTCTCGCCACCGCGCTCCGCAAGCGCCACGCCCACGCCGACGCGGCGGAGCGGAAGGCGCTCGACTCGCTCCAGCTCACCCTCGCGCGGGCCGAGGCGCTCGAAGCGGGCGCGGCGGAGGTGAAGCGCACCGACGACTTCGTGACGGGCGCGGTCACGGCCACGCGGGTGACCCAGCGCGAGCTCGACCTCGACGACGGCACGGTGGTGCACCTCGTCGGCGTGGTGTACCGCGCGCTGCGAGACTCCACCGCGACGCTCGCGACGCTGGTGGTTCCGCCGCTGGGTGAGCTCTCGCGCTTCTTCGACCGCGCGCGCCCCGCGCCGAAGCCCGCCGCACCGTCGCCGCCCGTCGCGTAGCGGTCGCCGCCTCCCCACGACGCCCACGCAGGCCGAGGGCGTCGGAGCCTCCCCCGACGCCTCAGTGCGGGCCGAGGTACATCCCCGCGAGCACCACGATCAGCACGCCGGTGAAGGCCAGCACGCGCACGATCCACGGATCGAGTTCGAAGCGCGCGAGCATCGCCTTCCCGGCCTCGCGCAACGCTTCGTCGTCGCCCGCCACGAGCCGCCGCGCGATGGCCTGCGCCTCGCGGAAGTCACCGCGCGTCTGCGCCGCCTCCATCGCGCGCACGTCGGGGTGCGGGGCTTCGGGCGTCGTCGTCGCTTCCGCGGGCGCGGTCTCCGTCGGCGCGGTCTCGGTCGGTGCGTGCTCGTCGGCCATGGCGAAGGAACGCGGACCCTACACGCTTCGCATCCCGAACGCGACGCCGACGCGGGCGCCGCCTTGTTCACGGTTCTCGGCCCACACGGTTCCGCCGTGCACCTCGGCGATGCGACGCACCAGCGCGAGGCCGAGGCCCACGCCCGCGCGGTTGCTCCGTCGCGCGGCGTCTCCGCGGTAGAACGGCTCGAAGGCCTTCTGGAGCGCCTCGTCGCTGAAGCCCTCGCCATCGTCGTCGACGGCGAAGCACACGCCCCGCGCGTCGCGCCACACGCGCAGCGCCACCACCGAGCCCCCGTGCTTGCGCGCGTTCGAGAGCAGGTTCGCGAGCGCCGTGGCCACGAGCGTCGCGTCGCCCTCGAAGCGCAGATCGTCGCCCTCGACGGTGCAGAGGGTCACGTCGAGGCCTGCGCGCTCCATCGCCCGCACGGCCACCTCGGCGGCGTCGAGCGACACGCGCTTCGTGGCTTCGAAGTCGAGGCGCGACGTGGCGAGCAGGTCGCCCACGAGCACGTCGATGCCCTCCATCTCGCGGTCGACGTCGTCGAGGGTGCGGCCGCGCGCGGGGTCGTCGTCGCGCAGGGTCTCCATCAGAAAACGCAGCCGCGCGAGGGGCGAGCGGATCTCGTGCGACACCGCCGCGAGGAGGTTCTTCTGGTCCTCGATCTGCCGCTCGATGCGCGCGGCCATGTCGTTCACCGCGTGCGCGATGGCGCCGAGCTCGCCCGCGTCGTGACGTCCGAGCTGCATGCGACTGGCGAGACGTCCGGCGCCGATGTCCTGCACCACGCGCACGAGCTCCGAGAGCGGACGCGTGAGCCGTCGGGCCATGAAGCCCGCGAAGATCCACAGCACGACGACCACCGCCGCGAGCGCCGCCCAGGTGGGATGGCCCGCGCGCGGATCTCCGTGGCGGTCGATGCACACGCGCACGGTGCCCATGCGCTGCGGGGCGCGGCCGATGGAGAGGTTCCACGCGGGGCGCTCACACGCGGGCGCAGCGCGGGGCCCCGCAGGAGTGAACGTGCCGAGCGCGCGGCCGTCGGGGTCGGAGAGCGTGATGTCGACGTCGAGGTCGCGGGCGAGGCTCCGCGCGAGCTCGTCGCGTTGCGCGGGAAAGATCCACGCGGATTCGAAGCGGCCGGTGACGAAGGTCTCGACGCGCGCGGCCTCGTCGCGCCACGTGGGCCCGCGGTGCAGCACGTTGGTCACCGCCCCGGCGATCACCACGGTCACCAGGATCGACGCCGCGTAGCTCACGAAGAGCCGTCGATGGAGCTTCGCGCGAATGAACCACCACACGCCCCATCCGCGACGACGTTCGAGCATCGCGCGCCGACGCGCGTGCCACTCCGCGGCCCCCTCCCCCTGCGGCGCAGGCCCGCGATGCCACGGATGCCACGGGTGCCACGGATGCGGCCCTCCGCGATGCCACGGGGGAGGTCTCACGGCGCGTCCTCGTCGCGCACGAGCACGTAGCCCGCGCCGCGCACGGTCTTGAGCAGCCGCGGAGACTTCGGATCGTCGCCGAGCTTCTGGCGCAGATGGGAGATGTGCACGTCGATGGCGCGCTCGCCCACCATCGCGTCGCCGCGGCCCGACTCGGCGAGGAGCGCGTCGCGCGACACCACCCGTCCGGCCCTGCGCGCGAGGGCCACGAGCAGGTCGAACTCCACGGCGGTGAGCTCGACGCGCGCGCCCTGCACCTTCACCTCGCGGCCGTTCACGTCGAGGGTGATCGACCCAACGCGGAGCTCGCTCGCGAGCGCGCCAGGCTGCGCGCGACGGAGCACCGCGCGCAACCGTGCGAGGAGTTCTCGGGGCGACACGGGCTTCGGGAGGTAGTCATCGGCGCCGAGTTCGAGGCCCACCACGCGGTCGGTCTCGTCGCCGCGGGCCGTGAGCATGAGCACGGGCACGTTGCTGCGCGCGCGGATGCGTCGGCAGACTTCGAGGCCGTCCATGCCGGGCATCATGCCGTCGAGGAGCACGGCGTCGTAGGCGCCCTGATCGAGGAGCGCGAGCCCCCGCCCGCCGTCGGGAGCGTGCTCCGCGGTGACCCCGTTCTGGGCGAGGTACGCGGCGACGAGTTCGGCGAAGCGGGCGTCGTCGTCGATGTGGAGCACGCGGACGGTCATGGCGGGGGCTCTCTCGGGCTTCGCGACGCGAGGAATTCGCGGGCCGCGGACTCTACCAGCGCGGGGCGGATTCGGGTCCGTGCGTGTTGCCGCGGGCGGCGTCGACGCAGACGCGGGCGACGTGCTGTTCGAAGGCCTGGTGCCGCGCGTGGCGGGCGTGGGCGCAGTGGAACGCTGCGCTGCCGTAGCCCACCACGGTGCCGAGGGCGAGGAGCGCGATGCGGAGCTTCAGTCGGACCATGGGATCACCTGTCGTGACGTGGAGAGGAGACGAGAGAAGATGAGATTGCGAGGGGGTGTGCGACCGTTGCGGATCAGACCCGGTAGGGGCCGCCGAAGCCGCGGTGCGACCAGAAGCCCAGACCGCGCTCCATGAGCTCGGCGAGCTCGCGGCGCTGACGCTCGTCGAGCACCTCGTGGACCTTCGCGAGCGCTTCGAAGAGGGCCTTCTGCGCGTTCTCGAGGGCCGCGTCCTGACGGGTGAACGCGTCGGCCATCGCCGACTCGTCGAAGCGCTCCCCGCGGAAGGCCTTGGCCACATCGCCGCCGGTGCCGTGCACCGCGTCGCGGATCTCTCCGCCCTTCGCGCGCATCGCCTCGACCGCCGCGAGGATCACCTTCTCCTGACCGGGCGTGGTGTCGAGGCGCTCGAAGAGCCCACGGAGCATCCAGCGCATGGGATCGCCGCCGCGCGCGCCCCACGGACCTTCACCGCCGTCGAACCCGCGTCCCCCGCGAGGACCGAACCCTCCACCGAAGGGACCGCCGTGCCCGCCGTGACCCCAGGGACCATGACCGCCGTAGCCGCCGCACGCACCGCCGCCGCACGCGCCGCCGAGGGCATATCCGCGGCCCCAGTGACCGCCGTAGTACCCGTGGCGGGCGCGGCGAAGGGTCTTCACGAGGCCGACGAGGCAGACCGTACCGAGGATGAAACCGAACATGATGGGTGTCTCTGCTTTCCGGGTCGGGGCCGGTGCGTGTGCCCGGCGTCATCGACCTGGACGCGAGGTTGGCGACGCTCTGTGAAGCCCGTTTGCGAGCGCGCGTGAAGAAGTGTGAAGGCCCCGGGGCTGTGGTACCCGTCGCGCCGTGACCCGAGACGCCACGCATCCTTCCGGCGCCGGCCGCCCCCTCGTGCACGAGGGCCGCGCGGTGACCGCGGTCCGCGCCTCGCACGCGGCCTGGATCGACGACCTCACCCCCGAGGTGAACCCCCTCGACGCCGCGACGCGCGACGCCCTCGCCCACGCGTGGCGCGACGATGCGTTTGCCGAGCACGCCTCCATCGGCGCGTTCACGCGCGTGGCGATGCAGCTCCTCGCGGTGGGCGCGCCGCCCGAGCTGGTGGAGGGCGCGCATCGGGCGGCCCTCGATGAAGTGCGTCACGCGAAGCTGTGCTTCACCCTCGCGAGCCTCTACGGCGCGCGGTGGGAGGCGCCCGGCGCACTGAGCCCCGACGCGATTCGTGGGGCCGTGTGTGAGCTGCCCGTGATCGCCCGCGAGGCCCTGCTCGAAGGCTGCCTCGGAGAGGGTGTGGCCGCGGCCCTCGCCCGCGACGCCGCGGAGCACTGCGACGACGTGGCGGTGAAGTCTGCGCTCACGGCCATCGCCGACGACGAGGCCCGACACCGCGACCTCGCGTGGAAGATCCTCGGATGGTGTCTCGACACGGGCGGTGACCGTGTGGCCGACGCCGTGGCCGATGCGCTGCGCGCGCTGTCTGCCGCCGAGTTCGCGCTGGAGCTTCCCGCGGGCGTCGACCGCGCGGTGTGGGTGTCGTGCGGACGGGTCGATCCCGCGCGCGCCGAGGCGCTCCACGAAGCGGTGGCGACGCAGGTGGGCACGCGCACGTGGGCGCACCCCGCGATGGCCTCGCGGGTTACGGCGGTGGCGCGACGGCCCTCCACGCCGCGCGCCCGTCGCAAGGGAGAATCACGATGAGCTACGCGGTGAAGGAGATCTTCGCGACGCTCCAGGGAGAGGGCCATCACACGGGTCGCGCGGCGGTGTTCCTGCGCTTCACGGGGTGCAACCTCTGGTCGGGACGCGAGGCCGATCGCGCGAAGGGTCCGGGCGGATGTTCGCAATGGTGCGACACCGACTTCGTGGGCACCGACGGCGAAGGCGGCGGACGCTTCGCCACGGCCGACGCCCTCGCCGACGCGGTGCTCTCCGCGTGGGGAGACGCGCGCGGTGTCACCGATCGCTTCGTGGTGTGCACCGGGGGCGAGCCGCTGCTCCAGCTCGATGAAGCGCTGCTCGACGCGCTGCACGCGCGGGGCTTCACCGTGGCCATCGAGACGAACGGCACGCAGCCCGTTCCGCCCGGTGTGGATTGGGTGTGCGTGAGCCCCAAGGCGCAGGGCGAGCTGGTGGTGACGAAGGGCGACGAGTTGAAGCTGGTGTTCCCGCAGGAGGGCGCCGAGCCCGAGCGCTTCGCGGGCCTGGCGTTCGCGCACTTCTACCTCCAGCCCCGCGACGGCCTCCTGCGCGCGCAGCACACCGCCGACGCCGTGCGCTACTGCCTCACGCACCCTCGATGGCGCATGAGCCTCCAGACGCACAAGCTGTTGGGGATTCCGTAGCGGGGAGACGAGGGCTGCGCGGCGCCGCGCGGGCGGTCACGGACGGACGATGAAGCCGTAGATGATCGCGTGGTCGCTGCCGCGTGCGCGCACGGTGAAGAAGGGCTCTCCCGTGGCCGCGACGAACTGGATGTTGCTCGTCTGCGTGCCCTGCGTGAGCGCGACGTTGACGGTGTAGCGCCCCTCGGCCGTGCGCCCGCCGAGGGTGATGCGCGCGGAGCCGTTGTTGGGCAGCGAGGCCGTCGACGACGTGGTGGTGAGCGCCAGCGTCGCGCGCGAGACCTCGGTGATCTGCGTGTACGTGTTGAAGGGCGGCTGACGGAGCTGCGGAAGGCTCGCGAGCGAAGGGGCCACGCCGCCGCCGCCGGTCGTCGCGTCGAGCACGAGCACCTCGATGTGGCTCGCGGCCGCGAGGGCGGGCGCCTGCGCGAGCCGTTGCGTGCGGTCGTGCGGGAGCTTGTCGACGGGCTGCGCGCTCGCCACGCCCGTGACGAGGAGGCCGACGAGGAGCGATGTAGCGAACGTTCGGAGGGTCACGTCGTCACCTTCATGGCTTCGGTTCATTGTTCAGCGTCCTGGATCCACACGACCGCGGTGGTCATCCCCGGGGTGACCGCGGGGATCTCCAGCACCGCGTAGCTCTGCGCGCCCTGCACATCGACGCGGGTGACCTCGGCGCCGCCCTGCGCGGTGCCCGGCGCGACCTCGACGGGCTGCGGGTTCACCACGGCCACGCCGCCATCGCGGGCGGGCTGCGCACCGTGGCGCGCGGGCGTGATCTTCAGGGCCAGCAACGCAGCGGCGGCCACGGCGATCGCGGGGAACGCGAAGCGGCGCATGGGCGATCCGCGGCGGTCTGCGAGGGGGACGACCTTCGCGGGCGCGGGCTCGGATTGCTCGGCCTCGATCTTCGCGAAGATCGCGTCGGTGAGGTCGTCGGCGGGCACGTCGTCGGCCCAGGCGTTCACCGCGCCGTGGAGGCTCTGGAGCGCGCGCACGGTGCCGTCGCAGCGCGCGCAGTCGGCGAGGTGACGTTCGAGGGCGACCCGGTCGGCCTCGGGGAGCGCGCCGTCGAACCACGTCTGGAGGGTCGTGTCGTCGGGGTGCTTCATCGGTCAGGTGTCCTCCTGCGCGTCGCGCAGGTCCTGGGGAACGGGCGCTTCGCTGCCCAATGATTCATGGAGGATCGCCTGCATCTTGCGGCGCGCGTGAAAGAGCCGCGACATGACCGTGCCCTTCGGAACGCTCGTGGCTTCGGCGATCTCTTCGTAGGACATCCCCTCGACCTCGCGCAGCACGATGACGGCGCGGTGATACTCGGGGAGCTGGTCGAGGGCCTTCTGCATCGCATCGACGAGACGCGCGCGACCGACCGACGCGAAGGGGTCGGTCTCACCGCGGTACGGAAGGAGCTCCGACGGGGCGCCTTCGAGGTCGGTGCGGTCGTCGATCTCGACGGGCTTGCCCGGCGAGCGGCGGCGCAGGAGGTCGATCGAGAGGTTGTACACAATGCGGTAGAGCCAGGTGCTGAAGCTGGCCTGACCGGCGAAGTCTGCGAGGTGCTTCCACACGCGCACGAAGGCGTCCTGCACGACCTCGCGGGCGTCTTCCTGGTTGCGCACGATGCCCCAGGCCACCGAGGTCGCGCGCCGCTGGTGCCGCTGCACGAGCTCACGAAACGCGCGCTGGTCACCCTTCGCGGCGCGTTCGATGAGGGCGCGGTCGTACGCGCGGTTCTGTGCGGCGTCAGCACTCCCCTTGGACGCAGCGCGCTCGCGGGGATTCACCGCGCCCTCGGGGATCTCCCCGGGCGCCTCTTTGAGCGGGAGCTCTTCGGGGTCGTCGGCGGTCGCTTCGCCTGGGAGGGTCATGGCGGCGCGACCGTAACACACACGCTCCGCGCGCCGCGTGCCCGCTGTTTCCGTGACCTGAAAGCACGTCCAGTGGTAACGACCGACGGCCATGGACGCCGACTCCCTCGCCCGCGAGCTCAACCCGCCGCAGTTGCAGGCCGTGATGCACACCGAGGGACCGCTGCTGGTGTTCGCCGGCGCGGGCAGCGGCAAGACGCGGGTGATCACGTACCGCATCGCGTGGATTCTCGAGAGCCGTCGGGTGGAGCCCTGGCGGATCATGGCGGTGACGTTCACCAACAAGGCCGCGGGTGAGATGCGCGAGCGCATCGCGAAGCTCGTGGGCCCGCAGCGCGCGAAGGACCTCTGGGTGGCGACCTTCCACGCGACGGGCGCGAAGCTGCTTCGTCGCTACGCCGACCGCGTGGGGCTCCGATCGGACTTCGCGATCTACGACGACGGCGACCAGCGCACGGTGATGAACCGCGTCTACGAGGAGCTGAAGCTCAACGACGAGACGCTCAAGAAGAGCGTGGTGCTCCACGAGATCGACCGCGCGAAGCAGGAGGTCGTGGGCCCCGAGATCATGCTGGCTCGCGCGACGACGCCGCAGCAGACGCAGATCGCGAAGGCCTACGAGCTCTACGAGCGCAAGCTCGCGGCGAACAACGCCGTCGACTTCGGCGACCTCATCACCCGCACCGCACGGCTCCTGGAGAACGACGCGCAGGTGCGCGACGAGCTGCGCGCGAAGTTTCAGTACGTGCTCGTCGACGAGTTTCAAGACACCAACAACGCGCAGTACCGCATCCTCCGCGCGCTGGTGAACGACCGCCACAACCTCTGTGTCGTGGGCGACGACGACCAGGCCATCTACGCGTGGCGCGGCGCCGACGTGCGGAACATCCAGTACTTCCGCCGAGACTTTCCCGGCGCGGCGGTGGTGAAGCTCGAAGAGAACTACCGCTCGACGAAGCGCATCCTCCGCGCGGCCAACGCGGTGATCTCGAAGAGCGCGTCGCGCGAGTCGAAGACGCTCTTCACGCACAACCCCGACGGCGCGCCCATCGAGGTGCTCCAGTCGGGCGACGAGCGCGAGGAGGCACGGGCCATCGCCCAGCGCGTGCAGGGCGCGCTTCGCCAGGGTGTTCCCGCGCGCGAGATCGCGGTGTTTTATCGCATCCACGCGCAGTCGCGGCCGCTCGAAGAGGCGATGCGCACGGCCAACGTGCCGTACGCGATCATCGGCGGCGTGCGCTTCTACGAGCGCGCCGAGGTGAAGGACGTGCTCGCGTACCTGCGCCTCATGCTCAACCCCAACGACGACGTGGCCCTGCTGCGGGTGATCAACACGCCCGCACGCAAGATCGGCAAGACCACGATCGACCGGCTCACGGCCCACGGCGCCGCGCGGCAATCACCGCTGTGGAAGCTCATCGCCGCGGGCGACCTTCCCGACGACGTGGCGGGCGCCGCACGCAAGGCGCTCGTGGGCTTCTACTCGGTGGTGGGCGACATGCGGCGCAAGACGGCGGCGATGCTCGACCGGCCCTTCGAAGTGGCCTCGCTTGTGTACGAGAGCTCGGGATACCGCGCGATGCTCGACGACCGCTCGGACCCCGAGAACGAGACGCGGCAGGAGAACGTCGCGGAGCTCCTGGGCTCGATGCGCGCATACCAGGACGAAGACCCCGACGCGTCGCTGTCGGACTACCTCGAAAAGGTCACGCTGAGCGAGAGCACCGCGGAGGCCGCGGGCGGCGAGCGCGTGTCGCTCATGACCGTGCACTCCGCGAAGGGCCTGGAATTCAGGCTCGTGCTCATCGCGGCCCTCGAAGACGGGATGTTTCCGTACAAGGGCATGGACCCCGGCGCAGACCCCGACGAACTCGAAGAGGAGCGGCGCCTCGCGTACGTGGCGATCACCCGTGCGCGCGAGCGGCTCGTGGTGTCGTTCGCGCAGTTTCGGCAGATCTTCGGGCAGACGCGCACGGGCCTGCCGAGCCGCTTTCTGCTGGAGATTCCCGAAGATGTGCTCAGCGCGCCGGTGCGCCGTCGGAGCTTCGGAGACAACGCGCAACGCGGCCGCGCGGGGCAGTCATGGGGCGGCGCGCGGCACCGCGACGACGACCATCACCACCACCATCAGCGCCCCCACGACGACGACCCCGACGACCCGCAGGAACGCCATGTTTCCAAGGGTCCCGTGGTGGTGCGTCACGGATACAGCGACGTGATTCCCGACGACGAGACGGGCACGGTCACGGGCTGGCGCAAGGGCATGCGCGTGAAGCACGCGACGTGGGGTCCGGGCACGGTGCGGGCGGTGATCCCGGGCGCCGAATTGAAGCTCGAAGTGTATTTCCCCGCGATCGGTCAGGCGAAGACGCTGCTCGCCCAGTACGTGAAACCCCTGTATTGAGCGGCGATTTTGGGGTTCGCAGCGCCCACAAAACGTTCCCACACAAGATCGACATTCGGCCTTTGACAAACGGCCCGAGTAGGAGGAACGTACTCGCCGCTCTTCGGGTCCTCTGGGTCTGTTCTCCCGGCATTCGTCACTGTCTGCTCTCCGGAAACTCCGCTCCGAACCGAGGTGCCCCGCGGCCCAACCACCGCGCGGCAACAGCACTGGCCCTGATTCCGGTTGCACTGGGGCCTGTGCAAACTCCGCGACTCCGGTCGCAAAGGTGAAATGCTCATGGGAACCAGGCTCTACGTCGGCAATCTGCCCTTCTCCTGCTCGGACGACCAGCTGCGCGCGCTCTTCGAGAGCACCGGCGTGCAGGTCACCGACCTCCACATGGTGACGGACCGCGAGACGGGACGTCCCCGTGGCTTCGCGTTCGTCGAAGTGGCGAACGCCGCCCAGGCGAACGACGCCATCTCGGCGCTCAACGGCAAGAACCACGAAGGCCGCACCCTCACCGTGAACGAGGCGCGTGAGCGCACCGGCGGCGGTGGTGGCGGCGGCGGCGGCGGTGGCTACCGCGGCGGTGGCGGCGGTGGCGGCGGCGGCCGTGGTGGTCGCGGCGGCGGCGGCGGCCGTTACTGATCGAAGTCACCTGTCACACGACGGGTGAGTCACAGCGGGCGCGTCGTTCGGAGTCACTGGCTCCGGGCTTCGCGCCCGAGGTGTTTCTGGGGATCGCGTGTGTGTCGTGGGGAGAACACACGCAGTGCACGGCACAAGGCGGATCGCGGGGCACGCAACGGCACGTGGAAACGCGCACGTTGGCACCCCGCGAAGTCGGTCGGGCGCTATCGGAGCTGTTCGCGGATGGCGTCGAGGAGTGCGCTGCGGTCGAAGAGCTTCGTCACGTAGTCGATCTGGTCGCTCTCGATGACCATGGTGGGCGAGAGGTCGTACTTCGCGAACCAGTCCTCGTAGAGCCCGTCGAGCGCGCGGAGGTACTCGGTCGGAATGGCCTGTTCATAGGCCCTCCCACGCATCTTGATGCGCTTCACGAGGGTCTTCGTGCTGCACCGCAGGTAGATCATCAGATCGGGCGGACGCAGGTCGCGGCGCAGCGTCTCGTAGAGGTCGGTGTACGTGGCCCAGTCGCGCTCGTCGATGTTGCCCTTCTTGCGATGCCACGCAGCGAAGATCTCGGCGTCTTCGTAGAGCGTGCGATCCTGCACGACGGGGCGTCCGAGGGCCTCGATGTTGCGGTGGATCTTGTACCGCTGCACCAGGAAGAAGAGCTGCGAGCTGAACGCCCAGCGCTTCATGTCGGCGTAGAAGTCCGCGAGGTAGGGGTTCTCGTCGTGGGGCTCGAAGAAGGGCGCCAGGTCGAACTGCTGGCAGAGCCACTTCACGAGGCTCGACTTGCCCGAGCCCATGTTGCCGGCCACGGCGATGTAGCGGTGCTGCGCTGTCACGCCGCGGTCGTACCGCAAAGGGCGCGCGACGCGCGAATCCGTTACAGGGTGACCCAGCGCTGCTCGATGCGGGGTCCAAGCGGGGTCGCGTGCACGAGGGTGTAGTGCGCCGTGCGCCCGTCGGGAGCCTCGCCCACAGAGCCCACGCACACGACCTTCACCGCGTCGAGCTCGCGCACGAACGGGAGGTGCGCGCCGCCGCAGAGGATCACGTCGGCGGGGTCGTCGCCGATGAGCGCGTCCATCTCGTTGTCGCTCAGGTCGTGGGTGAAATGCTCGGCCGCGTCGCGGGGGCTGCCGTGCACGAGCAGCAGCTCCGATGCGTCGGGGAGCTCGATGCGCAGCGCTTCGGGCAGTCGCTTGAGGCGCGCGAGAATGAGCTCTCCGAGCGCCTCGCGAGTCTTGAGGAAGCGTTCGAACTGCGCGCGGTCCTTGTCGCTGCGCGGGCTCATGCGCGTCGGGTCGAGCGTCGCGAGGGCGAGGTCGGTGGTGCCACGCACGCAGCGGGCGCCGACCTCTTGGAGACGCATCCAGACACCGAGGGGATCTTCGCCGCCGAAGAGCAGATCGCCTGCGACGTAGAGCGCGCTGGCGCCCTCTTCGCGCGCGGCAGCGAGCACCGCGTCGAGCGCGCGGAGGTTGCCGTGGATGTCGGCCACGAAGGCCATGGGGCCGCGCACGGTCTGGGCGGAACGGTCGTCGGGGGAGGTCACGGCGGGGCGCTCTACCCGAACTGCGCGGGCGGCGCTACGGGAGACGCGCTCACATCTCCGTAAGCACGCCGACGTCCCAGGCCTCGTCGCCCTCGTGCATCGCGGTCGTGAGCTCGGTCACGCGGGCGAGCACGTCGGCGGGCGTGTCGCTGGGGGCCACGCGCACGCCGATTTCGACGCGGCCGGGCATCTCCCACACGCGCACGCCGGCCACGCCCTCCAATTCGAGGATGGCCTCTTCGATGCGACGCGCGCGGCGCGAACCCTGCGTTCCCTCTTCGCTCACGGCGCGCACGTACCACCCGCTGCGGTTTGCGCGCAAGCGCCCAGTCATCGACCACACGTCGGCCCTTTCTGTTGCCACCACGGGCGCATGCGGGGAATATCCGCGCCGCCCGACGCCGTTCGCGCGTCGACCTCGATGACCATGCGCCGCCCCAACGCCGTTCGTACGCTCCTGCCGACCCTCGCGCTCCTCTCGCTCGGCTGTGCCACGGGACGCATCCCCAACACCGACATTCCCGACACGCGCGAGAACCGCGAGCTCATCGCCCTGTGTGAGCGGTACCGCCACGCGGTCGAGACCCGCGACACGCGCGCGCTCCTCGCCCTCGCGTCGCCGCGCTACTTCGAAGACGGCGGCACGCCCGCGGGCGACGACGACTACGGCTACGACGGGCTTCAGCGACTGCTCTCCGTGTGGGCCGACGAGGTTCGCGGCGTGCGCTACGAGATGCGCTACCGACGCGTCACGCTCGACGGCGAACACGCGAACCGCGCCCACGTCGACTACACGTTCACCGGGAGCTACACGCTCCGCCGTCCGCCTGTCGACACGGGCGTGAATCAGCCCGCAGGCCCCTCGCTGCGCATCGATCCCGTGCGCGACGCGACGGCCTCGCCCGAAGACGCCGAGGTGTGGTTCCGCCGCGTGGCCGACAACCGCCTGGAGCTCGAACGCGTCGGCGACGAGTGGCGGATCATCGCGGGGATGTGAGTCCGCCCGCTGCGCCGTAGCGTTGAAGCGCGGCGCGTGACGGTGTTACGGTCCCTTCGCACGTGGGCTGAAACCACCCCGTGCGACGCGGCCGTGCGGGCGCGTCGATTTCCACACCGCCTCGCCGAGGGGCGCGACGTCGCCCGACGCCCGCCCGAACGCCCAGATGCCCGACCGCGACGAGACGTCTCCGAGGCCCGCGACGATCCCCGACGCGCTGCTGCCCGAACAGACCGGCGTGCGCGCGTCGCCGTTGGACCCCGAGCTTCAAGCGGTCGTCGCCCTCGCCGAGCGGCTCGGCGTGCCGGGCATCGACGTGCGGGTTGTTCCGCTCGACCTCACGTCGCTCGACCTGCTGCCGCGTGAGCTCGCGCTACGCCACGACGTGGTGCCGCTGCTCCAGCGCGACGGGTTGATGTTCCTCGCGATGGGCGATCCCTCGAACCGCAAGGTGATCGACGAGCTGGAGTTCGTGACGGGCCATCGCATCACGCCCTTCGCCGCGGACCCCGACGCCCTGCGCGACCTCGTCGCCCGCGCCTACGACGCCCGTGCGCGCGGTGCCACCGAGCTCGCCCCCGAGCGCCTCTCGATCGCGCCCCCCCCGACGCAATCGACGCGCCCCTCGTCGCCGTCGGTGCCCGTGCTCCGCGGAGGAACGCTCCCGCCGCCCGTGCGAAGGGCCCGCGCGGGCACGCTCCTCGACCCCGCACCGCCGCCCGCGGGACGCCCTCCTCCTCCGCCGCCCGAGGCCTCGTCGCGCCCCTCGTCGGTGCCTGCGCCGCCGCCCGTTCCATCGCCGCGCAGCGCGCCGCCGCCGCGTCTGGACACGTCGCGCCCGGTTCCGCCCGTGACCGTGCGTCGCTCGTCGCCGGTGCAGGTCGCGTTGCGCCGCGCGCTCGTGGTCGACGCCGACGTGACGGCCCGCGATGCGCTCGCCGACGCGCTGGAATCCATGGGCTTCGCCGTGAGCGAGGCGGGTTCGTCACGCGAGGCGCTCAGCACGATCGACGCGCAGCCGCCCGCGCTCGTCGTCGTCGATCCGTGGCTCCCCGATGAGCCGGGCTTCGAACTCCTTCGCAAGCTGCGCGAGCGCCCCGACCTCGCGAACGTGGTGTTCGTCGTGGCCTCGGAGGAGTACGGCACCTGGCGCGCGGCGCGCGACCTCGAAGCGACCTTCGGCGTGCGCGCGGTGGTGCCGAAGCCCGTCTCGCCCGCGGTGCTCGCCGTGCGCATCAGCGCAGCCCTGACGCCCGCCAACGCGGCCCTCGACGAGGTGCTCCCCGCGGCGGCCGACGACGCCATGCGCAGGAGCACGGAGGCGTGGCAGCGCGGCGACATTCCCGAAGCCGTCGCGCGGCTCGAAGAGGCCGTGACCGCTGCGCCCGACTCGTACCGTCTGCGCTACCACCTCGGGCTCACCCTCGGGCGCCAGGGAGAGGTGTTTCGTGCCATTCGCGAGGTCGAGCAGAGCGTCGCCCTGAACGATCGGTTCTTCCCTTCGCTCAAGAACCTCGCGGTGTTGTATGAACGGGCAGGGTTTCGCCACAAGGCGCTCGAAGCGTGGGAGCGCGCCGGCCTCGTCGCCCCCGACGACACGACGCGCGATCAGATCCGCGAGCGGGTGACCGCGCTGCTCTCGTAACGGCGACGCATCCCCCGTCTGCCGCATCCGAGGCCTTCGTAACGACCGGAACGATCGATGAACTTCCTCTGCGACAAGTGCAAGCAGAAGTACCACGTGGCCGACGAGAAGCTCGCCGGGCGCGCGGTCACGCGATTCCGTTGCAAGAAGTGCGAGCACATCATCGAGCTGCGCGCGCCCGCGACCGCCTCGACGCCCGCGAGCGCGCAGTCCACGCCGCCCGCGTCGGCCTCGACGCCGCCCGGCGCCACGGTCACGCGCGCCGCCACCGGTGCGATGCCCGTCGCGCGCACCACCGCGCGCCCGCGTCCCGCGACGACCACGGGCCCCGCGTACGGTGCCGTGCCCGCGCGTCAGGCCACCATGCCGCCCACCTCGGCGGCGCGCCCTGCGGGCCCCGGCTCGCCCGATCACGGCTGGTACGCAGGCATTCGCGATGTGCCCGTGGGGCCGCTCAGCCGCCGTGATCTCGCCGCGCGCGTGGCCGCGGGTGACGTCACCGCCGACACGCTCGTGTGGCGCGAAGGCATCGACGACTGGCGTCCGTTGAGCGCCGTTGCCGAACTCGCCGACATCGCGCGCACGGCGCCCTCGGAAGCGCGACACGCGCGGAGCAGCGCGGCCCACACGCCGTCGCGTCCGACGCCGCGCGCGTCCATCGATGACGACGACGAAGAGGCCACGCGCGTCTCGGGGCTCGACCCGTCGCTCGCGGGACTCGTGGCCCGCACGATCCGCCCCGTCGAGGCCGCGCGCACCGCCGACAAGCCCGTCGAGAAGGCCCCCGAGAAGCCCGCGGAGAAGCCGCGCGCGGGCGCTGCGCTCTCGCCGCTCGCCCTCTCGGCCACGCGGAGTTCGCCGGGGACGCCCGACCGCCCCGCCGAGTCCGCCGAGAAGCCGACCTCGGGGAGCGCACCGCAATCGGGCCCCGTTCCCACCGCTGCCGAGCGTCACGACTCGGGCGAGACGCTCGTGTCGGGCGCGCTCGAAAAAGCGCCCGCGACGCCCGCGCCCTCGATGGATGAGCTCAGCGCGTCGTTGCCGCGCGAGCTCCTCGCCACGCCCGCGCCTCCGCCCCCCGCGGAGGCCACCGCGTCGACCCCGATCTCTGCGCCCGCTCCCGAGCCCTCGCTGCCGCCCGCCACGCCCTCGACGGCCGCGCCCGTGCCGTCTGCAGCGCCCGTGGCGGCCCCCGCTGCGTCGTCGGCAGCGCCGCTGCCTGCCCGCCCCGCGGCGGCCCCTGCGAAGCCCGCGGCGCCGGGAGGACTCCCCGCGTCGGCGTGGGCGCTCCTCGCGGGTGTGCTCGTGCTGGGCATCGGCGGCGGGTTGTACCTCGGTCAGCGTCACCAGCCGTCGGACGTGGACGCGCAGGCCGAACCGCGGGCGCTCCAGACGCTGCAGGGGGTCGATCCCCGCGCGGGTCGCGCTGCCGAGATCGCGCAGCACCTTCGCGACAGCGGGATCGTGACCGCGTGCTGGCAGGAGTCCGTGCGTCAGAACCCTGCGCTTCAACCCACGACCGTCACCGTCGACATGGGCGTCGATGCGCAGGGGCACTTTCAACGCGTCACCGTGAACCAGAGCCCCGATCCGCGCTTCGAAGCGTGTCTGCGTGCGCGGCTCGCGACCGTTCCGCCCGTGCGCGCCGGCGAGGCCGCCGAGGCTCGCACCGCGGTGCAGCTCACCGTCACGCGCTGAGCGCAAGATCCCTGCGCGGCGGGGCCTTTGTCGCGCACGCGACAGCCGCGACGGGCGTGTGTTAGTACGCGCCCCGCCATGGACAACCTCATCGTCGAAGGCGGCGTTCCCCTCCACGGAACGATCCGCGTGTCGGGCGCCAAGAACGCCGCGCTGCCGATCCTGGCCTCCGCGCTGCTCACCGAGGGCGCGTGCACCTTTCGCAACGTGCCCCGCCTGCGCGACATCGAGACGATGGCCGCGCTCCTGCGGTTCATGGGCGCCGAGACCGAGGTCGAGCCGCCGATGGTGAGCGTGCGCACGGGGCACCTGAAGCGCACCGAGGCTCCCTACGAGCTCGTGAAGCAGATGCGCGCGTCGGTGCTCGTGCTCGGCCCGCTCGTGGCCCGCTACGGCCGCGCGCGCGTGTCGCTCCCCGGCGGATGCGCGATCGGCGCGCGCCCCATCGATCAGCACCTCAAGGGCCTCGAAGCGATGGGCGCCACCATCCGCCTCGACCACGGGTATGTGCTCGCCGAGTGCCCGCGGCTCCGCGGCGCGACGATCCACCTCGACATGGCCACGGTGACGGGCACCGAGAACCTGATGATGGCCGCCGCGCTCGCGAAGGGGCACACGCAGCTCATCGGCGCCGCGCGCGAGCCCGAGGTCGAGGAGCTCGCCCGCGTGCTCAACAAGATGGGCGCGCGCGTCGACGGCGCGGGCACCGACGTGATCCACATCGAGGGCGTCGACGAGCTGCACCCGATCGACCACGCGATCATTCCCGACCGCATCGAGGCGGGCACCTTCATGATCGCCGCGGCGGCCACCGGCGGTGACGTGCTCGTCGACGGCGTGGTGCCCGAACACGTCGAGCCCACCAGCGCGAAGATGCGCGCAGCGGGCGTCGACATCGTGCGCGAGGAGGGCGGCCTGCGCGTGCGCTCTCCCGGCGCGCGCGAGCTCCGCGGCGTCGACATCACCACGGCGCCGCACCCGGGCTTTCCCACGGACATGCAGGCGCAGTTCATGGCGCTCATGACCCTCGCGCGGGGCACGAGCGTGGTGACCGAGTCGGTCTTCGAAAACCGCTTCATGCACGTGCCCGAGCTCTCGCGCATGGGCGCCGACATCGAGGTGCGCGGACGCGTCGCGATCGTCAACGGCGCGCCCTCGCTCGAAGGCGCGAGCGTGATGGCCACGGACCTCCGCGCGAGCGCGTGCCTCGTGATCGCGGGCCTCGTCGCGGGTGGCACCACCGAGGTGCTGCGCGTGTACCACCTCGACCGCGGCTACGAGGCCATCGAGAAGAAGCTCGGGCCCCTCGGCGCGCGCATCCGTCGCGTGCGCGGCAACGCGTGAGCCCGCGGCCGCTCACGGTGGCGCTCCCCAAGGGGCGCCTCGCGAAGCAGCTCGCCCCACGGTTCGCGCGCGTCGGCGTCGCGGCGGAGACGTTCTCCGAGAGCGACCGCAGGCTCCAGCGCGACGCGGTGATGGGCGCGGTGCCCGTGCGCTTCCTCATGCTCAAGCCCGACGACGTGCCCACCTACGTGGAGCACGGCGCCGCCGACGCGGGCATCGTGGGCCGCGACGTGCTCCTCGAACGCGGCAGCGAGCTGTACGTGCCGCTCGATCTGGAGCTCGGTCGATGCCGCATGGTCGTCGCCGCCCCCGAAGGACGCGGTGACGCCCGTGACGGACACCCGCTTCGCGTGGCCACGAAGTACCCGCGCATCGCGACGGCCCACTACGCGGCCCGGGGCGCCGACGTCGAGGTCATCTACGTGCAGGGCTCGGTCGAGACCGCGCCGCTCGTGGGCCTCTCCGACGTGATCGTCGACCTCGTCGAGACCGGCGAGACGCTCCGTCAGAACGGGCTCACGGTGCGTGAGACCGTGTGCGATGTGAGCGCGGTGCTCGTGGTGAACCGCGTGGGCATGAAGCTCCGCCGCGGAGAGATCAACGCGCTCATGGCGTGCCTCTCCGCAGCGTCGCCGTAGGGGCTCACTCCGCGGGGATCGCGGGCGCGCGGCGACCGGGTCGCTCCGCGAGGGTGGTGGCGCCGTCGAGGGAGAGGTACGGACGCATGTGGCGCAGCGTCACGCGCCCGATGCCCCGCACGCGCAGCAGGTCGTCGACGTGGCGGAACTGATGCACCCGCTCGCGGAGCCGCACGATCGCGTCGGCCCGCGATGGACCGATGCCGGGCACGCGCACGAGCTCGTCGGGCCCCGCGGTGTTCACGTTCACCACACCCTCGCTCGCAACGGCCGACGCCGTCGATGGCAGGCTCGTGGCGGCGCGCGCGGTCACGCGCGGAGGGTCGGCCCACGCGAGGCCCGTCGAGAGCGTGAGGGCCAGCGCGCAGAGGGCGGCGAGGCGCTTCATCGCGCACCTCCCGTGGGCGCATCGCGGCGGTCGTCGTCGCGCACCTGGAGGGTGCCGTTCACGGGCAGCGCGTCGAGGCGCAGCGTGAGCGAGCCGTCACGGTTGGTGAACGCCGCGCCGATGCGCAGCCAGATCGACTTCTGGTGCTCGCCGCGTTCGATCACCGTGTAGACGGCCTTGGGGGCGGGCCGCGTCCCCGGCGCGGCGTGCTGCGAGGTGGGGAAATCCTGCGTGGTCATCGTCGTGTCTCCGTGACGCGCGCGGCGGTGTTGTGTGGGTGCCGCGCTCGCAGCGGAGGTCTAATCACGGCCCGTGCCGACGCGATGGAGTACCTATTTTCAAGGCACTTCATGCGTCCGAGGTGGCAGCGTCGGGGGGTGGCGGAAGGTGGCGGAGGGGTGGCGGCCGGGGTGGCGGCCGCCAGGGGGAAGCGCGCGCGGCGCGACTCAGCGCACGAAGACCCAGCCGCGCTCGTGGGAGACCGACACGATGCCGTCGCCCTGTCCCGCGGAGATCTGCGTGCCGTAGTACCCGCGGCATCCGAGGCCGCGGCCGCCGTCGACGGAGCCCTCGCAGGTGCTCTCGTTGTTCAGCAGGATGCCGTAGCGGCAGCGGGCGCGTGCGCCGGTGCCACCGCCGATGTCGTAGACGTTGAACCCGAGGCGGTTGCACCCGAGGTTGCCCGCGTAGCCCCACGTGCGGAAGTCGGCGACGGTGCGCGTGCCGAGGCGTTCGGCACCCGAGAAGAGGGCGCGCGCCGAGGTGGCCGACACGGTCTCGACGAGGCAGGCCGTGAGGCTCCCGAGGCAGAAGCGCATCGCCGACACGCCCATGATGTTGAACCCGTTGTTCTTCATCGAGACGTTGGTCGCGGGGTCGGTCGTTGCAGGCGAGACCACGGAGGTGTCGGTCCACGCGGTGGCGTCGTAGCCGAAGGTGCCCGTGGGCGAGGTGCCCGACATCATCACGAGCGTCCAGCCGCCGCCGTCGGCGGTCATCTCGCAGTACACGTTGAACGGGATCGACCCCGGCGTGCCCACCGGATCGATGGTGTACGTGCCGCTCGGCGCCGACGGGAACGCCGCGCGAATCGCCGCGCAGCTCGCCATGGGAACGCACACGTTCCCCGCGCAGGTCGTGCCCACACCGCACACGCGCCCGCACGCGCCGCAGTTGTTCGAACTCGTGCGCAGGTCGGTCTCGCAGCCGTTGCTGAGCACGCCGTCACAGTTGCCGAAGCCGTCGTTGCACGCGCCGATCCCGCAGCGCCCCGCGACGCACACCTGCGACGCGTTGGCGAGCGCGCACACGGTCCCGCAGGCGCCGCACGCCGTCGGCGAGCTGGTGATGTTCACCTCGCATCCGTTGGCCGGGTTGCCGTCGCAGTTGGCCCATCCGTCGTAACAGGTCGTGAGGCCGCACGTGCTCGCCGTACACGCCGCCGCGGCCATCGAGTAGGTGCACACGTTCCCGCAGCGGCCGCAGTGGAACAGGTCCGTGCGCGTGTCGGACTCGCACCCGTTGCCCGCGCCGCTGTCGCAGTCGGCGTAGCCCGCGTTGCACGTGGCGATGCCGCAGCGGCCCATGGTGCACACGCCCGTCGCGTTGACCGGCGAGCACCCGTTGCCGCAGAGCCCGCAGTGGGTCGTGCTCGTGGTGATGTCGGTCTCGCATCCGTTGGCCGCGTTGCCGTCGCAGTCGCCGCGCCCGGTCTGACACGCCGCCACCGCGCACGCGCCGCCGCGGCACGAGGGCGTACCGCCAGGCGTGGTGCACACGTTTCCGCAGCGGCCGCAGTGGTTGGTGCTCACGCGCGTGTCGGTCTCGCACCCGTTGGCCGCGTTGCCGTCGCAGTCGGCGAAGCCGTCGAAGCACGTGAGCACACGGCACGCGCCGCCCGTACACGCCGCCGTCTCCACGTTCGCGCCGCGGCACGATCGACCGCAGCTCCCGCAGTTCTCCGACGAGGTGGCGAGCTCGACCTCGCAGCCCGTGCCGCGCACGCCGTCGCAGTCCGCGTAGCCCGCCTGGCACGACGTCGCGCACATCGACGACACGCACGCGGGCACCGAGTTCGGGAAGGTCGGGCACGCCACGCCGCAGATGCCGCACGAGCCCACGGTGCTCCGCAGGTCGGTCTCGCAGCCGTTCGTCGCGTTGCCGTCGCAGTCGCCGAAGCCGTCGTTGCACCGCGCGATGCGGCACATGGAGCTTTCGCACACGGGCACCGCGTTGGGCGGCGCGCACGTGCGACCGCAGCCGCCGCAGTGGGCGACCGTCACGCGCGTGTCGACCTCGCAGCCGTTCGAAGCGTCGCCGTCGCAGTCGGCGAAGCCCGTCGCGCACGTGTAGCTGCACCGCCCCGCGAGGCACTGCACGTCGGTGTTGGCCCGCGCGGCGCAGGCGTTTCCGCACGCGCCGCAGTGGCGCACGTCGTTGAGCGGCGAGGTCTCGCAGCCGTTGGCCGCCACGCCGTCGCAATCGAGGTTCGTGCCCGCGCACATGCCCACCGCGCACGCGCCGTTGCGGCACGCGCCCGTGGCCGACGGAATCGAGCACAGGTTGCTGCACGCGCCGCAGTTCGAGGGGTTCGACTGGAGGTCTACGCACGCGCCCGCGCAGCACGTCTGCCCCGTGGGGCACGGGCTGTCGGCGGTGCATCCGGCGACGCAGGTCGAACCCACGCAGAGCGATCCCGGCGCGCAGTGCGCCGACGTCACGCACTCGAGGCACGCGCGCGTGGCGGTGTCGCAGTGGCGCGCAGAGACGCCCGCGTCGCTCGACGTCGCGAGGTTGCAGTCGTCGTCGTTGCGACAGCCCGGGATGCACATCACCGTCATCGCGTTGCAGTACGTTCCGCGCGGGCAGCGGTCGGCGGAGGGCACACACGTCACGCAGCGTCGCGTGGCCGTGTCGCACGCGGGCGTCGAGGGCGTGCCGCGACAGTCGTCGTCGGAGGCGCATCCGCCTGCGCCGTCGGACGCATCGGACGCATCGGACGCATCGCTCACGTCGGGTGCGCTCACGTCGGGTGCGCTCACGTCGGGCGTGCTCACGTCGGGCGCGCTCACGTCGGGCGCGCTCACGTCGGGCACGTCGGGGCCCGTGTCGACGGTGGCGTCGGAGCGCCCGCCGACGACGGCCTCCTGCTGCCCGCATGCGGCGAGCGAAAGGGCGAGGAAGACCGCTGCGGCCCCTCGGATTCGTAGCAAACCATCGACGCGCATCACGCGACCTCCCGGTAGAAGACATCCGCGCGCGGCGCCGGGTGCGGCGCCACGGATGGCACAGACTATCGCCACGGGTGCGGTGCGATCCAGCGTTCGCGCGGCGCGCGCGACGAAGGGAGCTTGAGCGCGTCGCAACCCGCGTGGCACGATCCGCGCCCCGCAACGCACACGACGGACGGCGCGGGCGCGCACCGCGCTTCACGCGGGCCCCACGGCGCCGTCACCACAAGGGATGTCACGCATGAAGATCGCTCTCGGTTCCGCAGGCGCGCACACGGAGGTCGACCTCCTCGCGGTGCTGGTCTCTGAAGACGAACTCGCGAAGAACGGGACCGTCGACGAGCTCGACGCCGCCCTCGACGGCGCGCTCCGCAGGGCCATCAAGGACGAGGAGTTCACCGCCAAGCGCGAGTCGTCGCTGACGCTCCAGACGCTCGGTCGGTGCCCGTTCCGCAAGGTGGTGCTGCTCGGTCTCGGCGCGTCGTCGAAGGTGGGCGCGCCCGAGATCCGCGCGGCCGCGGCGCGCGCTGCGAAGGCCGCCAACGCCGAGAAGGCCGCGTCGCTCGCGATCACGCTCCGCTCGAAGGCCGACGCCGACGAGCTGCAGCCCGCGGCCGAAGGTGTCGCCCTCGGCGCGTACCGCTTCACGAAGTACTTCACGGGCGACCGTCGGCCGAAGAAGTCCATCGAGCGCGTGCAGTTCGGCTGGTACCACGCGAAGGATTCGGTGAAGCCCTCCGCCGAGCAGAAGCGCGCGCTCGCGCAGGCCGAGGCCGTCGCCCAGTCGGTGAACCTCACGCGCGACCTCGTGAACGAGCCCGCCAACACGCTCACCCCCGCGCGCCTCGCCGAGGTGGCCGTCGAGGTGGCGAAGAAGCACGGCCTCACCGTGAAGGTCTTCGACCGCGAGAAGATCCGCGCCGAGGGCATGCAGCTCCTCGACGCCGTGGGCCGCGGGAGCCGCAACGAGCCCCGCTTCATCCACCTCACGTACAAGCCCGAGAAGGCCCGCAAGTCGCGCAAGCGCGTGGTGCTCGTGGGCAAGGGCCTCACCTTCGACTCGGGCGGCCTCTGCATCAAGCCCGCGCCGGGCATGGGCGAGATGAAGAGCGACATGGCCGGCGCCGCGCTCGCCGTGGGTGCGATGAACGCCGTCGCGCAGCTCAAGCCCGACGTCGAGGTGCACGCGCTCATCGCCGCCGCCGAGAACATGCCCGACGGCGATGCGTATCGCCCCGGCGACGTGTGGGGTTCGCTCGACGGCAAGACCGTGGAGATCATCAACACCGACGCCGAGGGCCGCCTCGTGCTCGCCGACGCGCTGGCCTACGGGCGCAAGCTCCAGCCCGACGTGATGATCGACCACGCGACGCTCACGGGCGCGTGCCTCGTGGCGCTCGGCACGCAGACGGCGGGCTTCTACGCCAACGACGACGAGCTCGCGGAGACCTACCTCAAGGCCGCGAAGACCGCGGGCGAGTCGATGTGGCGCATGCCCCTGCTCGAAGAGCTCCGCGAGGGGCTCAAGAGCGACATCGCCGACCTCAAGCACACGGGCGACCGCTACGGCGGGTCGATCATCGGCGCACTCTTCCTTCGCGAGTTCATCGGCGATGCGAAGTGGGTTCACCTCGACATCGCGGGCCCTGCGTTCCTCGATCGCGTGAGCGCGCTCGGGCCCAAGGGCGGCACGGGATACGGCGTGCTGAGCTTCCTCGCGTACCTCGACGCGCTCACGGCGTAGCCGCGAAATTCCCAGATTCTTGCCCCTCCGCCCGACGCCCCTCTAGGCTCGTGCGGCCTTGAACCCCACGCACGACACGCCCCACACGGCCCTCGTCACCGCGCTGGGCGCCGCGGACTCTCCCGGCGCCTCGGCGCTCGTCACGGGTTCAACCGCCCGCCTCCGACGCCGCACACTTGACGAGGCCGTGCACGCGCTCGCCGCGCTCCGTCCGCGCCGCGCGGTGGTGCACCTCAACACACCGGGGCCCTCGCACAGGCCCTTCGCCGAAGCCCTCGCGACCGCCGTCGACGAGGCGCTGCACGCGCTCCACGCGCCCGACTCCCTCGACGACGCGCAGGGCCCGATGCCCGTGGGATCGTGGATGTTTCGCGCCCGCGCCGCGCACCGCGACGGGCTGCTCGTCGTGATCGACGACCTCGACGCGTGGCTCGATGCGCGCGGCGGAGCGTCCTCCGTGACCGATGCGCTCGCGCTGCTCCAGGCCCGTCGTCGCAGCCCGCTCTCGGTGCTCGCCTCGGCGCGCGCGGCCTCGGCGTCCGGTGCGCCCGCGCTCGCGCCCGAAGTGCTCGCAGCCTTCGATCGCACGGTCTCGCTCGGTGCGGCGCCTGCCACGGTCACCCGCGATCCGTCGACGCTCGTGGCCGCGCTCGCGGGTCGCACGTTCCACCTCTCGGGGCTCCAGTCGTCGATCGCGAAGTGGCTCGAACTCCCGCCCGCAGTGCAGGGCGCCGACGCCGACGACACGCTCATCGTGTTCTCGTCGCCCCTCGCCTCGCCCGCCCTCCCCGACGATCCCCCCGTCGCGTGGAGCGCGCCTCCGACGCCGCCCGCACCTCCTCCCACGGCGCCGCGCGCCCCCGCGGGCCCTGAAGAGATCGCGCGCTGGTCGTCGGGTCTGCGCACGGCCATCGAGCTGGGCACGGCGGTGCGTCGCGCGCGGCTCGCATCGGTGACCGACCCCGCGAGTGCGGAGCGGGCCTTTCTCGACGCGGTGGCGCGCATTCCCGCGGCCCTCGCCGAGGTGGGCGCGGTGGCCACGAGCACGAGCGCGGAGCTGCGTCACCTCGACACCGCCGCGGCCCTCGCCCTCGCGCAGTTCGAAGCGCGCTTCGAAGCGGTGCTCCGCGACGTCGAAGCGGGGCGCCACACGGTGCTCACCGTCGAGGGAACCTTCGCGAAGGTGGGCGCGCTCGCGGCCCACACCGACGCGCGCGCCACGGCGATCGTGGCGGTGCCGGGCCTGCGCTGCGATCACCTCGCGCGCTTCGAATCCCGCGTGCTCGCGCAGGTGAAGGGCCTCGCGCGCGCCGACGAACACGGCGTCGCGTGGTCGCTCCCGCAGGACGAGGCGACGGCCCTGCCGACGGGGAGCGCGGTCTCGCGACAGCTCCGCGGATCGACGGAGGTGCACTGTCTGGGCGCCTACACGAAGCTCTCCGAGGGCGTGGTCTCCGCCGCGGAACTCGACGCCGCGGAGCGCGCTGCGTTGCAGGCGTTGCGGGTGTTGTGCGCGGGCTTCGCGGGACGCACCGCGGTGCTCGTGTGCGGCGACCGCGCGGCCCCCGGTGCTCGCTCGGCGTTCTCGGTGATCGTGCCCTGGAGCCTCTACACGTACGGCGGGAGGAGCGCGTGAAGATCCTGTTCCTGGGGCTGCCGCTCGGCGCGTTGATGTTGCACCGCGAGGGGCACGAGCTGGTGGGCGCGTGCATCTCGCGGCCTGCGATGCCGGGCATGCGACGGCTGCGACGCATCCTCGCGGCCCGCAACGCGCCGCTGCTCGGGCGACCCGATCTCACGGCGCCCGCGGTGCAATCGCTCCTCGCGACGACGGAGCCCGACCTCGTGGTGAGCTGGTTCTGGACGCGGCGCATTCCCCCTCGCCTGCTGGCCTTCGCGGCGCATGGCGGCGTAAACGTGCACCCCTCGTTGCTGCCCCGTCACCGCGGCCCCGACCCATACTATTGGACCCTCGCGTCGGGCGACACGGAGACCGGCGTGACGACGCACTGGATCAGCGCGGACTACGACGCCGGCGAGGTGCTCGACCAACGCCGCGTGCCCGTTCCGCCCGACGTGAACGCGTGGCAGCTCGCGCGCTACCTCGACCGCCCGACGCTCGAAGCGCTGCGCGACACGGTGAGCGCCATCGCCCGCGGCGAGGCCCGCTCCATCGAGCAGGACGAGAGCCTCGTCACGCACGCGCCCCGCCCCGGCGACGCCGATTGCGAGATCGAATGGGACCACCCCGTCGACGTGGTGCTGCGACGCATCCGCGCGGCGGCGCCCGACCCCGGCGCGTTCACGGGCTTCGGCGACGAGACCGTGGTGGTGCTCCGCGCGAGACGGTGTGAGCGTCGGCTGCGCGGGCTCGATCCGGGCGACGCGGTGCTGCTCCCCGAGGGCGTCACCGTGGCCTGTGCGGGCGGATACGGCGTGACGCTCGTCGAGGTGCAGCGCGAGTCGAACGGCGCGGTTCTTCGCGGGCGCGAGATCGCCGCGCTCTTTCCGGGCATCGCATCGATCGAGGGATGATGACGACGTTCCGCAGGTCGTGGGTGTGCGCGCTCGTCGCGCTGGTGGCGTGTTCGAATCGCACGGCGTCGCGCGATGCGGGCGCGCGCGCTGACGTACGCGACAGCGCCGTCGTGCGCACCGTGACCCCCGATGCGTCGACCGAGGTCACCGTGCCCTCGTCGATCGTGTGGCACGCGCCGACGCTCACGTACGAGAGCGTTTCGAACGCGCTGCTGGGCTCCTCGGCCGACAGCGCCGTCGGGCTCGTCGCGGCGCCGAGCGAAGACCTCAGCACGGCCACGCTGCGGCTCGTTCGATGGACCGAGCGCGGCGTCGCCGACCTCGCCACGCACGCCATCACGGGGACCTTTCCCGGCGGCCCCCTCGCGCTGCTGCGTCGCGCGAGCGGAGGGTACACGGCGGTGTGGTTCCCCGCGCGTCGCGACCCCGACGGCGGCACGCTTGTGGCGCGCGCGCTCGACGCCACCGACGCAGGCTTCGAGGGCGAGGAGCGCGACGCCACCGACGCCGAACGTTCCGCGGCGATGTGGGCCTCGGGCAACATGGCCCCGCGACGCCGCACGGGCATCCACGACGTGGCCCCCGCGGTGACCGTCGGCGACGTGCGCGTGTCCGTCGACCGCAAGCGCGAGAACGCCGTCCCCGAGGTGCATCTCGATCAGGTGGAGGTCACGCGCGGCACCGATCTCGAAGGCTTCGAGCCGTCCGTGGGCGTCGGTGTCACCGCGGGCGCGCGCCGCTGGGTGGCCGTGGCGCGCGGGCGTTGTCAGCAGGCGCGCATCGACGTGTACCTGGTCGAGGGCGGCACCGTGACGCTGCGCCAGCGCCTCCCGCTGCGCACCGAGGTGGGCGTGCGCTGGATCCGCGTGGATGCGCGCGACGACGAGGCCCTCGTCACCTGGTACCAGAGCCTCATTCCCCTTCGCATCGACTGCATCCGCGGCGCGAACGGCGCGACCCTCGCCGACCACGGCGTTCGCGTGGCGCGCGTGAAGGCCTCGGGCACCGAGCCGTTGCCCATCCCCGAGGCGCTCGCGGTCGATGCGTCCGTCGCGACGGGCGATGGCGCCGTGACCGATGCGTCCGTCGAGGGAAGTGCAATCAGCGACGCGGGGCCCGCGACCAGCCCACGCACGCGTTGAGCGAGAACGTGGTGCCGAGGGTGGGGCCGAGCACATCCTGCCCGAGGGTCGCATCGAGTTCGAGCCAGCGGAGCGGACGCCACTGCACGCCCGCGTCGACCGCGTAGAGCGCGCCGAGCCCCGAGTACTGCTGCGAGCGATCGTGCGTGGAGCTGCTGTCGGAATCGCGCCGCGCGGTGTCGAGCAGCAGCGCGCCGAGACGCAGCCCCGCGGTGAGCATCACGGGCCCCACGCGAAAGCGCGGACCGGCGGCGATCCAGCCCATCGTGGTCGAGTGGATCTCGTAGTCCGAGGCGGTGATCGAGGGGTCCTGGTAGAGGTCGGCGCCGACGCGCACATAGAACCAGGGGCCGTCGACGTGCACGCCCACCGAGACACCAGGCAGCCACTCGCGCCCGAGCAGCACGGCCTTGCCCGAGAACGCATCGGGAATATCGCGCGGACGCCCCTGCGCGCGGAAGGTCATCGCATCGAGGTTGAACCCCGAGAACGCCGCCCCCGCGCGAAGGTAGATCGCCGTGCTGCGCGGATCGACGCCGCCCTCCTGCGCGTCGGCGCGCGCTGCCGTGAGCGTCAGCGCAAGACACGCCGACACGGCACCCAGCGTCGATCCTCGTTGCACGCGCGACACGGCCATCTCCGATCGTACAGCAACCGGCATTCCATGCGCAGAACGTGGCGGAGGTTGTCTCGCGTCACCCATTCTGTGCGGTGTCTGCGAGGCGGCCCCATGGCGCGTGGGCTAGCCATCGCGCAGTCGCTTCATGGCGGCTCCCGTCGCCGCCACGGGGTCAGGGCACCGTCACCGCCGCGACGCGGAGCATCTCTTCGGCGGCCTCGCGCGTGCGCTCGGTCACACGGATGCCACCGAGCATGCGGGCGATCTCTTCCATGCGCTCCTGGGGGTCGAGGGCCCGCACGGTCGACGCGGTGCGCTCGCCCACCTCGCGCTTGCGCACCACGAAGTGCTTGTCGCCGTACACCGCGATCTGCGGCAGGTGTGTGATGCAGAGCACCTGGTTGCGCAGCGCCACCTGCTTGATCTTCTGCCCGATGACCTCGGCGATGGCGCCACCGACGCCCGAGTCGACTTCGTCGAACACATAGAAGGTCTCGGGGCCCACATCGGTGAGCACGCGCTTGATCGCGAGCAGCGCGCGAGAGAGCTCACCGCCCGACGCGATCTTGCGCAGCGGTCGCGGGTCTTCTCCGCGGTTCGCCGCGATGAGGAACTCCACCCGGTCGATGCCCGCCGCGGTGAGCCGCGCGCCCTCGACGGCGAGGTCGCTGCTGCCCGGGCTCACGTGGGCCACATCGACGACGACGCGCGCGCCGCCCATGCCCAGTGACGACAGCTCGCGCCCGATGGACTCCCCGAGCCGCCCCGCCGCGTCGCGACGCTTCACGCTCAGCGCACGCGCGAGGGAGGCCGCGAGCACACGCCGCTCCTCCACCGTGCGTTCGAGGGCCGTGATGCGCGCCTCGCCCTGTTCGAGCGTCTGCAGCTCCTCCCACGCGCGACCGCGGAACGCGAGGATCTCCTCGATCGTGGCGCCGTACTTCCGCTTGAGCCGCGCGAGGCGTTGGAGACGGTCTTCGAGGTCGGCGAGGCGCTCGGGGTCGGCGCGCACGCTGCGGGCATAGCGACCGAGCTCGCGAGCAGCCTCCTGCACGAGGGTGCGGGCCTGCTCGACGAGGTCGTGCACGGGCGAGAGCACCGCGTCGACGTCGGCGAGCTTGCGGAGCTGATCGGCCACGCCCGAGAGCTCGTCGAGCACGGCGCCATCGCGCGCGTAGAGCGTGTCTTCCGCGGCGGCGGTTCCGTCGGCGAGGCGCGAGGCGTGGCGCAGACGATCGCGCTCCTTCGCCCAGTTCTCTTCGTCGCCGGGCGCGGCCCCGAGGTCGTCGATCTCCTTCACCTGGTAGCGCAGGAGGTCTTCGCGATCCGCGCGGTCGCGCAGCGCGCGCATCGCGGTCTCGAGCTTCGCCGTGGCCTCGTGGAGCGACGCGTGGGCCTTCGCCACCTCGGCCCGCTCCCCTTCGAGCGCGCCCGACGCATCGAGGAGCGCGAGGTGCGTGTTCGGGTCCGTGAGGGTCTGCTGGTCGTGCTGCGAGGTCACATCGGCGAGCCCCGACGTGAGCACCGCGAGCTGCGTGAGCGAGACCATGCGGCCGTTGAGGTACGCGCGCGAGCGGCCCCCCGTGCGCTCGTTGCCGACGATGCGACGCACGACGAGCTCCTCGTCCCACACGATGCCGGCGTCTTCGAAGCGCGCGCGCCGCGGGTCGTCGCCGCGCACCGTGAAGATCGCTTCGATCTCTGCCTGCGCCGCCCCCGTGCGCACCACCTCGCTGGCCGATGCGCGCGCGCCGAGCACGAGGGTCAGCGCGTCGACGAGAATGCTCTTGCCCGCTCCCGTCTCGCCCGTGACGACGTTGAGCCCCTGCCCGAACGTCACCTCGACGGCGTCGATGATGGCGAAGTCGCGAACCTGGAGAGAGAGCAGCATCGTGGATTTCTCGCTGTCCGCGTAGTCGGTCGCGCACGCGCGGTCAATGGTCGTGCGCGGAGCGCGAGGCGTACCCTGTCACCGCGCAGGTCTTGTGGCGCGCAACCGAGGGGTGTTACGTTGGCCACGAGGGCGCGATCGGGCGGATGCCCTGAACCACCGGACGCCTTTCCCCTCACGCGATCTCCGCAATGATACGTCTCCCGAGCCTCGACGCCGCGGCGGTGCCCTCATGAACGAGATGGGCGCTTCGCTCTTCGCCGCGTTGATGTTGTTGGTGTTGGGCGCGCTGCTGGCGGGCCTCGAATCGTCGCTCGTGACGCTCCCCGAAGCACGGCTCCGCGCGCTGCGCGACGAGCTCGGCGACGAGGGACTGCTCCTCGAACGCTACCTCGCAGACCCGGGCCGCACGCTCTCGCGGCTGCTCGCGGGCCGGGTGATCGCGCCCATCGCGGCCACCGTGCTCGTGGTGCCGTGGTTCGTCGTGCGACAGGACCGCTGGTGGGTGCTCACCGTCGTGGTGGTCACCATCGCGTTCGTGTACGGGCTGCTCGTCGAGGTGGGCGTGTCGGTGGGCCGTCGCCGCGCGCGCACCATCGCCCCGCGCGCCCTCGCATGGATGCGCCCCATCGCGCTGCTCCTCGCGCCCTTCGCGGCCCCGTTGGAGCGCGTCGGGTCGTGGGTCTCGTCGCGCCTTCAGGAGCGCAGCTCCGTCGAGCCTCCGCCCGTGACCGAGAAGGAGGTCGAGTACGTGGTGGAAGAGGCACAGAGCGCCGGCACCGTCGACCCGATCAGCAGCCGCATGCTGCAGAACGTCTTCGAGATCAAGAACCGCACGGCGCGCGACATCATGGTGCCGCGCACGCGCATCGTGGCGCTCGACGTGAACACCCCGCTCGACGCGGCCGTGCAGCGCCTCTCCGAAGAGGCCCACTCGCGCATCCCGGTGTACCGCGGTCAGATCGACAACGTGGTCGGCGTGCTCATCGCGAAGGATCTCTTCCGCGTGGCCACCGAGCGCTTCCGCTCGCGCGGAGATGTGCCCATGAGCGGCGCGGCCCTCACGCTCGACGCGCTGATGCGTCGCCCCGTGCTCTTCGTGACCGACACGCAGCCCGTGCTGTCGGTGCTCCGCGACATGCAGTCGAAGCGCACGCACCTCGCGGTCGTCGTCGACGAGTTCGGCGCGATGGTGGGGCTCGTGACCCTCGAAGACGTGCTCGAAGAGCTCGTGGGCGAGATCGAAGACGAGCACGACGAGCGCAGCGCCGAGAGCGATTTCACCGAGCTCGCGTCGGGGCGCTACATGGCCAACGCCGAGCATCCCATCACCACGCTGGCCGAGAAGCTCGACGTGGAGTTTCCTCCCGACGGCGACTACGCGTCGCTCGGCGGATTCCTGGCGGCGCGCGCGGGCAAGGTCCCCGAGGTGGGCACCGTCGTGCTGTGGGAGGGGCTGCGCTTCATCATCCGCGAGGGCGACAAGCGCCACGTCACGAAGGTCGAAATCGTGCGCGACCCGACGCGCGGCGAGAGCAACTGAGCGCCCCCGCCGCGGCGTCGCTCGATCACGCGTACTGCGCCTCGACCTCGGTGAAGATCGCCTCGGCGTCCTCTTCCGAGAAGCCCAGCGCGTCGGCGAGCTCGTAGTAGGTCTCGTCTTCCTCGTCCTCGTCGCCGTCCTGGTCGGCGACGGCCACGGCGGCGGCCACCGAGAGACCGAGCGCGCGCAGGTCGTCGTTGAAGAGGTTCTCGGCGACGGCCTCCATACGGCCTTCGAGGCCCTCCTCCTCGATCGCAGCGAGCGAGAGGCTGATCATCTCGTTGATCTCGTTGCGCGAGACGTTGCCGTCGAAGAAGCCGTCGATCACGTCGGCGACGACGTTGACCTCGTCCTGGGTGAGCTCCCCGTCGGCACAGGCGATGATCATCGCCGAGTCGACCATGCCCACGAGGGCCTTGCCCTGGGCTTCGATCTTCCGCTCCGAACGGCTCTTACGCTGACGCAGACGCATGGGAAATCCCTCCGTGTGACGGGCGGCAGCGACTCCATGCGCCGACGCGCGACGGTGGGGGATGCACCACGGAATCACCGCCGACGTCAACGGCCGACGCGCACAACGTGGCGAGGCCTGGGAGGGGCGCTGCGAGGGGATGCGCAGCGAGGGGCGCGAGGGCTCAGCCGAGCACGGCGGAGAGCGGCGTGTACTCGAGGCCGTGGGCCTCGGCGACCGCCTGGTAGGTGCATCCGCCGTCGAAGCAGTTGATGCCGAGCGCGAGCGCGGGGTCGGCCTTCGCCGCCGCCACGACGCCGTGATCGGCGATGGCGAGGGCGTACTTCATCGTGGTGTTGGTGAGCGCGAAGGTCGACGTGTGCGAGACCGCGCCGGGCATGTTGGGCACGCAGTAGTGGATCACGCCGTCGACCTCGTAGGTCGGGTGGTCGTGGCTCGTCGGGCGCACGGTCTCGATGCAGCCGCCCTGGTCGATGGCGACGTCGACGATGACCGAGCCCTTCTCCATCTTGCCCACGAGCGCGCGGTCGACGAGGGTCGGAGCCTTCGCGCCCGTCACGAGCACCGCGCCGATCACGAGGTCGGCGCGCATCACGGCCTCCTCGATGTTCGCGGGGTTCGAGTAGAGGGTCTCGATGGCGCCGCCGAAGATGTCTTCGAGGTAGTCCATCGTCTGCGACTTCACGTCGAGCACGGTCACCTGCGCGCCCATGCCCACGGCGATGCGCGCCGCGTTGCGACCCACGACGCCGCCGCCGAGGATCACCACGCGACCGCGGCGCGTACCCGGCACGCCGCCGAGGAGCACGCCCTTGCCGCCGCGCCACTTCTCGAGGCTCGTCGCGCCCACCTGCACGGCCATGCGGCCGGCCACTTCGCTCATCGGGTGGAGCAGCGGGAGCGAGCCGTCGGCGAGCTGGATGGTCTCGTACGCGACCGCGCGGACCTTCTTCTCCATGAGCTTGCGCGTGAGCACCGACTCCGCCGCGAGGTGGAGGTACGTGTAGATCACGAGCCCGGGGCGGAAGTATTCGAACTCTGCGGGCAGCGGCTCCTTGACCTTCATCACCATGTCGGCGCGGTTCCACACCTCGGCGGCGGTGCTGACCATCTGCGCGCCCGCGGCGACGAACTGCTCGTCGCGAAGGCCCGAGCCCTCGCCCGCGTGCGCTTCGACGAGCACGGTGTGGCCGCGCGCAGTGAGCTGGCGGACCCCCGCGGGGGTCATGCCGATGCGGTACTCGCGGGTCTTGATCTCCTTCGGAACACCAATGATCACAGTGCGTTTCGCTCCTTCCGCTGCGCGAGCACCAGGTCGTCTCGTGCGAGGCGCGCGGAACATAGTCCGCTCTCTCTTCGAAGGGAATCGTCGCGCGTGACTCCCCGCGAAGCTTCGCGGTAGGGTCCGCGGCCCGTGCGAAAGCTCCGTGTTTTTGCCGCGCTCGTCGTGGCCCTCCTCGCCGTCGGCGTCGGCGCTGCGATGCACGCAGGATGGCTCACTGCGCCATGGTCCGCGCGCTACGCCGAGCTCTCCGCGCAGCTCCGCGATCGCAGCACCGTGGCCGTCGTGGGCCGTGTTCCATGGGGTCTCGTCGAGGGCGATGCGACGCTCACCGCATCGTCGCGCAGCGCGTCGCTCTCCGACGCGTTGAGTCACGGAGACGAAGCGCGCGTGGCCGCGCAGTACCGGGCGCAGCACCTCGACGGGCTCCTCGTTCGCACCGACAGCACGCAGGGCGCACCGCGCACCGTGGCCCGCACGCTGTCGGAGATGCGCGCGAGCGACACGCTCACGGCGGTGTACCTCGACGACACCGCGGCGCTCTACGAGACGCGCGATGCGATCGAGATCGCGCCCGACGATGCGAGGCGTGTGATCAGCGTCGCGCGGATGGTGCTCTCCGGCGCGGTGGCCCCGCCGGAACGGCTGTTTCCCGAGGCGATGCGACGCACGCGCCCCGTCGAGGTGGCGATCATTCTTCGAGACGGACACACGCCGATCCTGTGGCGCTCGACGCGCGGCGGCTCCATCGCGCGGGCCTTTCTCGACGCGTGCTTCGCGGTGCTCGACCGGTGGACCTCGCGCCAGCACGAGCGCTACGGGCGGCTCCGTGATGGCCTCCGCGCGCTCTCGCTCACCGTGGCCGTGTTCTACGACCGCGGCGTGCTCGGCGCGCGCTCGCAGGAGTTCCTCCGTCGCGCCGCGGACCCGCGCGTGTGGGGTGTCGGCTACGAGCGTCTCGCGTCGTGGGAGTTCGCGCTTCCGCCGTCGCCGTGGGCGCCCGCCGACGATCCCACCGTCGCCCTGCGCAACCTCACGCGCGAGCGCGGCGTGCCTCCGCCCGGACATCTCCGCAGCGAGCTCACGCTCTACCGCTACCGCGCGCTGCAGCTCGTCGAGAACGCGCCCGCGGGCGAGGTCACGGTGTTCAACCCGCGGTGACGCTCGTGGTCGCCGTGGCGTCGAGGCGCGGCGCGTCCACCGGACGTCGACGCCCCGAGAGGTCGGGGTCCGTGCTCTGCGTCGCGCTCACAACCGGGAGTGACACGGTGAAGACCGTGCCCTTCGGGTTCGAGCGCACGGAGATGCGTCCGTTGGCCGACTCGACGAGGCGCTGACAGATCGCGAGGCCGAGGCCCGTGCCGCTCGCCTTCGTGGTGAAGAACGGAATGAAGAGGTTGCGCTGCACCGCGGGATCGATGCCGGGTCCGTGGTCGTGCACGCTCACGTCGACGACGTCGGGCGCGGGAGACTCTTCGGTGGCGCGCACGAACGATCCGCGGGTGCGCGCGAGGGCCTTCACGGTGACGACGCCGTGGTTCTTCATGGCCTCGATGGCGTTGCGCACGAGATTGAAGAGCACCTGACGGAGATGCTCGGGATCCATGCGCACGGGCGGGAGCGAGGCGGCGAGCTCGACGCGCAGCTCGATGGTGGGAGGCAGCCCGTTCTTGAGCAGTTGCACGGTGCGCTCGATCACCTGCGACACATCGAGCGGAACGGGATTTCCCCGGTACGGACGCGCGTAGTCGAGGAACGAGCCCACCACGTTGTTCAGTCGCTCGACCTCCTCCTGAATGATCCCGAGGAGCTCCTTCTGGGCGCCCTCGTCGGCGTGCTGATCCATCATCTGCGCCGCACCCTTGATGGCCCCGAGGGGATTACGGATCTCATGCGCGAGACCCGCGGCCATCTCCCCGAGCGCCGCGAGACGATCGCGCTCCTTGATGCGCGCGTGGAGCCGACTGTTCTCCACCACGATCGACACCTGCGCGGCGAGGCCCCGGAGCACCTGCACCTCGTCGGGCGAGAACGCATCGCGCATGCGGTCGTCGGCCACGGCGAGGAGGCCCACGAGGTCGCCGCCATCGCTCTCCAACGCCACCACCACCCCCGCGCCGATCGCATCGAGGGGTCGCATCGCTTCGGCGAGTCCCTCGGCCTCGCGGGTTTCGCCGAGTTCGAGCCGGTCATCGCGCTCGCGCTCCACGAGCTCCTTCACGACCGCGCCCTGGGTCTTCACCATGTCGAGCAGCGCGCGCATCGCAGCGAGTTCGAGACGCGCTTCGGGCGGTGCGCCGTGGTGCGCGAAGAGGTCCACGCCGCGGCGGTCGGCGTCGACGAGGTAGAGCGCGGCCGAGGTCACGCGGTGCGACGCTTCGAGGCCCTCCATGAGCACGCGCCCCATGGCGTCGAGTTCGAGCGTGTGCGCGAGTCGGTTGCGAAGGTTCGTGATCGACTGTTCGAAGTCGAAGCGCTCGCCGAAGAAGAAGCGCCCGATCTGGTCTTCGACCTTCACGCGCAGCGGGTCGACGAGCAGCAGGATCACCACCGACGCCACGATCGCGTTGAGAAAGTACGGGCCCTCGTGGGTGCCGCGCTGCGCGATGAGCTCCCAGTCGACGAGGCGGTAGTAGATGCCTGCGAGCACGAGCGCGAGCGCCGTGAGGATGATGAGCCGCCCTGCGAGCTCGTAGAGCGCCACGAGACGGCGACGCTCCATCACCTCGGAGAACATGTAGAGCACCGCGAGCACGAGCACCGAGCCCACCGAGGGGAATCCTCCCGGCACGATGCGGTTCACCGAGAAGGGAACGAGGTCCGCGGTGGTGAACAGCGTGGCCATGACCCCAACGCCCACGAGGTAGAGCGCGCGGCGCTGTTCGAGGCGCGAGGGTGTCGTTCGCACGCCCGTGTAGAGCGCGGTGACGGCGGCGATGAGCAGCCCGACCACGTAGGCCGAGATGGCGATGCGCACGATGGCGCCGGGGATCTTCTGGTCAAACCACGGCGACGCGATGGCCGCGAGCATCGGAAAGAGCAGCACCGTGGCCCAGCGATCGAGCGTTGTGGGCGTACCCGTCACGTCGGGGCGAAACGCGCGGAGGAAGCGCACGCCCGTCTGCGGCAGGAGCACGGCGGTGAGCGCGGTGATGCGCGCGAAGATCGGGTCGCGTCCGCTGCGGTATTCGAGAAAGGTCGCGAAGTACCAGACGGCCACGTTGGTGGCGAAGCCGATGAACAGCCAGTGCGCGCGGCGCTTGCGGCTGCGCAGCACGACCTTCACGGCGATCGCGAGCGCGAGCACCGCGGAGATCACGGGCGTCCAGAGTTGAAAATCCATCGGAGGTGGGCGCGGAGACTACTACGACTGACGCTGCGACCCGCCTTGCGCCCGCGCGCGGATCTCTTCGAACTCGCGGTCGACGCGCTGCTTCGCGACCTCGCTCGCGGTGGCGGTCTCGACGCGCACGCCCGTCGAAGGCCCCGCGACGACGGTGGGCGCGAGCGCGCCGGGCACGTCTTTGAACGTGTACTGCAGGATGCCCTCGCGGTTGATCTCGACGAACGCGCGCCCCTTCTGGCTCATCTCGCCGAGGAGTCGGTCGGCCTCGGAGAGCGGAACACCGAGCTGCTGCGACACTTCGAGCGTGGTGACCGATCCCCTGCGCGACGCGGCCATCGCGAGGATCGACTGCTCGTAGGCCTCATCGCGAATGGACTTCGCGCGCGCGTCGAGGTGACGGCTCCCCTTCATCGTGAGCGCGCCCGCGGCGCCGCCGAGCGCGCCGAGAAAGAGCCCCACGCCGAGGCCCCAGAGCGCGCTGCCCGCGAAGACCTTCGCCACGAGCGAGACGACGAGCCCGACGAGTCCGCCGATGGCGAGTCCGCCGAGCACGAAGGCCCACGCGAGCACCGACGTGACCACGCTGCCCACGCGATGCGCCTGCCCGGCCATGTTGAGCGGAACGCCCGAGAGCGGACCGCGCGTGGTGCCGCAGCCCGAGCAGATGACCTTGCCGCCGCGAACGAGTGTGGGCGCGGGCTGCTGGCACCCGGGGCACACGGCGCCGTAGTGGGCGCGGCCACAGTGGCGGCAGACCGTTTCACCGGGCGCCATCGCGGCGCCACACACCGTGCAGTTCTGCATGGGCGCGGAGCGTAACCACCGGTGCGCCGGGGCGCACGAGCGCGATCAGTCTTCGCCGAGGAGCTTCGACATCGAGGCTTCGTCGGCGGGCGTGAACGGATACCGTTCGAACTCGTCGGAGCGCACCCAGCGGAAGTCGTGGACCGCGAGGGCCGCGAGGCGATCGTGTGTGAGGTGGCACTCGTAGAGGTGCAGGTCGACGACGTAGCTCTCGTAGCTGTGGCTCACGAACGAGATGATGTCGCGCACCTCGACGTCGGCGCCGAGGCGGTGGAGCATCTCGCGGCGCAGCGCGGTCGTGTCGTTCTCGCCCTCTTCGACGCGTCCACCGGGGAACTCCCACAGCAGCGGGAGCACGGCCGACGCGCGGCGCTGGGTGATGAGATAGTGCCCGTCGCGCTCGACGACTGCGGCCACTACGCGAATGGTCTTGAGCGGCACCTGCGACGGAGAGGAGCTCATCGGGCGGCGATGCTACGCGCGTGCGTTCTGCCGAGGCAACGATCGCGCGCAGACGCTCAGGGCGCGCGCTCCGCGGGTGTCGCAGCGCCGGGCGGGTTGTCGTCGGAAGTGCCTTCGGGCGCGGTGTTTTCGGTGGGGGTTTCCGTCGCAGGCACGTCGTCGGAGGGCGTGCCCGGCGGCACGACGTTCACCATCGCGCGGGCCGAAAGCGTGCGGGCCATTTCGTCGGTGGTGGCCGCATCGACGGTCATCGTGCTCGCACCGGGAACGGGCGAGACCTGCGGACGAAACGCGAAGACCTCGTGCTGTGCGGCTTCGGCCTCGGCGGGCGCGAGCATGCGGTTGGCGGCCATGGCGCGCGCGATGGCGCGGAGGCGCGCGAGCGTGTCAGCGGGCGCGCTCCCGCGTTGAAAGATGGCGAAGCGCGGAATGGGCGCAGGTAGCAGCGTCGCGAGATAGATCGCCTGGAGCGTGGTGAGCTCGCGCGGCTCGCGGCCGAAGAAGAAGCGCGCGGCGGGCCCGACGCCGTAGATGCCCGGCCCGAACTCCACGACGTTCAGGTACAGCTCGAGGATCGACGACTTGTCGAGCGACTGCTCGATCCACCAGGTGAGCACGACCTCCTGAAGCTTGCGCACGAGCGTCTTCTCGCGCGCGAGAAAGACGTTCTTCACGAGCTGCATCGAGATGGTGCTCGCGCCATAGGCGAAGCGATGCTCGGCGATGTTGCGCACGAGCGCGCCGCGGATCTGCCCCGCGTCGAATCCGCGGTGTTGATAGAACGACCCGTCCTCGCGGCTCACGACGGCGTTGAGGAGCGTGGGCGGCATGGCCTCGACAGGAACCCATGCGGGCGAACCGGGCCCGGTGACGAACGCGCGCACATGACCGCCGGGCTCCATCACACGCTGCACGAAGGGCTCGGCGAAGCGACGGACGTGGATGCCCCATCCCGCGTGCGAGACGCTGCATCCGTCGTCGACGCGGTAGGCGAAGGCCGTGTTGCGAAGGTCACGCGTGTCGAGCGCGAGGTGGGCGGATCCGCCGACGGTGCCCGAGAGGCCGAGCGAGGCCGTGACGCCGGTGACGGGCGCAGGCATCGAGCGCAGGCCGCCATCGCACGCGAAGGGAGACACGTTGAGCGACACGTCGAGCGCCGTGTGGTCCGCGTCGCGTTGCACCCATCCCGCGGCGGTGAAGGGGATTCCGTTGACCGTCCAGTGGAGGCCCTGCGTGGCCACGCGGCGTTGCGCGAGGTCGATGGCGAGGCGTCCGTCGAGCGAGACGGAGAGGCCGTCGATGGGCTCGCGCGCGAGGCCCGGGTGCTGGAGCCCGAAGTCTTCGACGAACACGTCGCCCGACACGTCGAGGCGTTCGGGAGCATCCCCCGGCTCGACGTGCACGCGCGCATGGGCGCGGCCGTTCTCCGTGCCGTGCCAGGGTACCGACGGGATCCACGGCGCGAGCTGTCGTAGCGGGAGCGCCGCGGCGTCGAGGTCGATCTGCCAGGGCTCGTGCATGCGGTTGAACGTGAGCGAGAGCGAGGGTTGTCGGTCGTCGTCGCCGCCGAGTTGAAACGTCGCTTCGCGCAATCCACCCTGCTCTGCGAGCACGGCGACGGAAGCGGGCGCGAGGTCGGCGATCACATCGTTGCGGTGTTGGAGCTTCACGCGCCCCTCGCGCATCCGCACCTGCACCTGCCGCAGCGACTCGGGTCGCGCGTCGACGGCGACGGCGTCGCTCCCCTGCCCTTCCCCCACCCCATGGGACACGGCCTGGAGCGCCTCCTCGATCGCCGCGCGCAGGTCATTGCGTTCTGCGAGGTCGAGCGCGCCCTCGAACTCGCGGCAGTCGAGCGAGGTCGTGGGGTCGATGCCGTGGAGCGCCGTGCAATTTCCCGTGTGCGCCCTCGACGCACCGTACGCGACGGAGGCATCGGCCCAGCGGACCGTGATGCGTCCCGCGTCGTGGTCCCACTCACCGCCGGCGTCGCGAAGGGTGAGGTCGACGTCGCGCCCTGCGAGCTGCGCGACGGTGAACGCGACGGACACGCCGGTGACGTGCAACGCCCGGAGACGCACTCGCGATCGGCGCGTCACTGCAGGCGCCGTCTCACGGTGGCGAAGGTCGTCGAGGAGCGTCGTCAGCGCGACGCGACCGCGCACGTCGACCCCATCGACGTCGACATCGACAGGCTGGCTCCCGCCGAAGATCAACGGCGCCCATCGAAGCCGGACGCCGACCCGGTGAACGCGCGTCACGTAGCGCGTGCCCCGCATGCGGAGTTCGACGTCACGGAGCAGAACGCCATCGAACGCCAGCGCGACGTCGCCGACGGAGCAGCGCCCATCGAGCACGCGGTGGCATCGCTCGTCGACCTGGCGCACGACCCGGGCGCGCGCGATGCGAGGCACGAGCGCGCCGAGAGTGCCCAGCAGAACGACCGCGACGACGCCTGCGATCTTCCAGCCTCTCGACACCATGGGACCGTATCCTGCGAGCGGCGCCCGTCGCCACTTTCGCGCGGCGCGGCGTTGCAGGGTCAACGCCAAAGCGACCTCACCCCGAGCGCATGCGAAGTGGTTGTTGCGATCGCCACGACGCGTGGATGACCTCCCACACGGGGCGTGTCGCCCGGGCACAGCCGCGGCCCCGCGACGACGAGGGGATGATGTGCGTTGTCGGCGACGGCGTCGGGGCACCGCAGCGGAGTCGCGGCGTGAGCCCGGTTCAAGGGACTTCGAAAAGCGAAACCCCCGCACCGGCTTGTGA
>CAMFHP010000046.1 GCA_945952225.1 uncultured Myxococcaceae bacterium | reverse complement strand
CCCTGCTGCACCCGCGCCCGCACCGACGCCCGCGCCGGCCCCTGCGCCGCGCCCTGCGGGTGGCTTCGGCGAGCCGCCGCCGAACCCCTACTGACGTCGCCGTTGATCGTCGGCGCGCGTCGGGTAGTGTCGCGCGCCATGAGCATCCCCGCCGTCTACGTCGTCGACGCCGTTCGCAGCCCCATCGGGAAGTTTCGCGGAGCCCTCGCCTCCGTGCGCGCCGATGACCTCGCGGCCCACATGATCCGCGCCCTGCGCGCGCGTCACGCGGGGGCCGTCGCCGAGGTCGACGAGGTGGTCTTCGGCGCCACGAACCAGGCGGGCGAAGACAACCGCAACGTGGCGCGCATGGCGGCGCTGCTCGCGGGGCTGCCCTACGAGGTCACCGGCGTGACCGTGAACCGGCTGTGTGGCTCGGGGCTCGAAGCGATCCAGTATGCGGCGCGGGGCATCGCGACGGGCGAGCGCGACGTGGTGATCGCGGGCGGCGTCGAGAGCATGACCCGCGCGCCCTTCGTGATGGCCAAGGCCGAAGAGGGCTTCGAACGCACGCCGCCCGCGATGTTCGACACCTCCCTCGGCTGGCGCTTCAAGAACCCCGAGATGGAGAAGCGCTTCCCCCTCGAATCGATGGGAGAGACCGCGGAGAACGTGGCCGTGAAGTACGAGCTCTCGCGCGATTCACAGGATGCGTTCGCGCTCGAAAGCCAGCGCCGCGCCGCCGCCGCGTGGGCCCGTCACGGCTTCGCGAGCGAGCTCGTGCCCGTCGAGATTCCGCAGCGTAAGGGACCGCCCGTGGTGGCCTCGCGCGATGAGTCCGTGCGCGGAGACACCACGCCCGAGGCCCTCGCGAAGCTGCCCGCGGTGTTTCGCAAGGGCGGCACGGTGACGGCGGGCAACTCGTCGCCCATCAACGACGGCGCGGCGGCGATGCTCCTCGCGAGCGAAGACGCGGTGAAGCGCCTGGGGCTCAAGCCCATGGCCCGCGTGGTCTCGAACGCCGTCGCGGGTGTGGAGCCCAACCTCATGGGCCTCGGACCGATTCCCGCCGTGCGCCGTGCGCTCCAGCGCGCGGGCCTCGCGGTCGCCGACCTCGACACCGTGGAGCTCAACGAAGCCTTCGCCGCGCAGGCCCTCGCGTGCATCCGTGAGCTCGGCCTCGACCCCGCGCGCGTGAACCCCGACGGCGGCGCCATCGCGCTCGGTCACCCCATCGGCTCGTCGGGCGCGCGCATCGCGGGAACGCTCGTGCACCGCCTCGTGCGCGAGAACCTCCGCCGCGGCGCGGCCTCGCTCTGCATCGGCGTGGGCCAGGGCATCGCGACGGTCTTCGAGCGCATCTGACTCCCTCGTGCGCGCCCCGTGGCACCCGGTGCGGTCGGTACGCATCAGCCGAACGCACCCGTGAGAAGAAGCGCCGGGGCCATGCGCAATCCCTTTGACAGCACCCCCGTCGCACCCAGATTACGGCGCCCGTAGCACGGCGACGTGCGAGCGCGGGCCCTGCGCCCGCAGACCTGAGATCCACTGTTTCGCGAGGAGTTTCCTGTGAGCAAGAAGCCTGTTCGTGTGGCGGTTACCGGCGCGGCCGGTCAGATCGGTTATGCCCTTCTCTTCCGCATCGCCTCGGGCGAGATGCTGGGCAAGGACCAGCCCGTCATCCTGCAGCTCCTCGAGATCCCCGACGAGAAGGCCCAGAAGTCGCTCAAGGGCGTGATCATGGAGCTCGACGACTGCGCGTTCCCGCTCCTCGCGGGCGTCGAGGCGCACAGCGACCCGATGACGGCCTTCAAGGACACGGACTACGCCCTCCTCGTCGGCGCGCGCCCCCGCGGCCCGGGCATGGAGCGCAAGGACCTCCTCAGCGCCAACGCGCAGATCTTCACGGCCCAGGGCAAGGCCCTCGACGCCGTGGCGAGCCGCGACGTGAAGGTGCTCGTGGTGGGCAACCCCGCCAACACCAACGCCTACATCGCGATGAAGTCCGCGCCGAACCTCCCGGCGAAGAACTTCACGGCGATGCTCCGCCTCGACCACAACCGCGCGGCGAGCCAGCTCGCGGCGAAGACCGGCAAGCCCGTGGCCTCCATCGAGAAGCTCGCGGTGTGGGGCAACCACTCGCCCACGATGTACGCCGACTACCGCTTCGCCACGATCGACGGCGCCTCGGTGAAGGACATGATCAACGACCACGCGTGGAACAAGGACGTGTTCCTCCCCACGGTGGGCAAGCGCGGCGCGGCGATCATCGAGGCCCGCGGTCTCTCGTCGGCGGCCTCGGCGGCCAACGCGGCCATCGACCACATGCGCGACTGGGCCCTCGGCACCAACGGCAAGTGGGTCACCATGGGCATCCCCTCGAAGGGCGAGTACGGCATCCCCGAGGGCGTGATGTTCGGCTTCCCCGTCACCTGCGCCAACGGCGAGTACACCATCGTGCAGGGCCTCGAAATCGACGCCTTCAGCCAGGAGCGCATCAACGTGACGCTCAAGGAGCTGCAGGAAGAGGCGGCCGCCGTCGCCCACCTGCTCTGATCCGTCGCCGCCTCCGCCTCCCTCCCCTCGCCTCCCCTTCCATCCCCCCGCGCTGACGTCGCCCGCGACGCACGGGAGCCGCTTGCGACCGTTGCAACCGGGTCCCGACGCGCACGGGAGCCACCTGCGACCGTTGCAACCGGGTCCCGACGCGCACGGGAGCCACCCGCCACCGTGGCGATCGGGTCCCGACGCGCACGGGAGCCACCCGCCACCGTGGCAACCGCCTCCCGACGGCCGCGGCGCGCGGTTTCACCCGCGTCTCCCATCGTCCCCGCCGCCCCCGTGATAGCGTCGCCGCCCCCGTGGAACACGACGCGACCTTCTATGCCCTGGTGATGGCCGGTGTGGTCGGCTTCGTAGTGCTCTTCTTCGCGCCGCTGGTGATCGCGCTGAAGCTCATCGCGCACTTCGAACGCCGCGCGGCGGAGAAGCTCCGGGCCACGGGGGCGCGCTGCACGGCCTACGTGAAGACCTTTCGCCGCGTGAGCATGACGCAGCACCGGGTGCTCTTCGAGATCCACCACCCGCAGGGCGCGATGGGGCGCGAGTACATGCTGTCGGGCCTCGACGACGTGTGGCTCGCCGACGTGTGCGCGCTGCAACGGCCCGTGGCGGTCATCGCCGATCCCGCCGCGAAGACCGTGGTGTTCGCGTAGGGTTCGCGCGAGAGCCCTCGTCGCAGCGCGCGCACTCTGCGAGACTCGCGCGCCATCGCGATGGAGACCCCGCGCACCGCCTCCGTGCACCCCCGCTCGCATCTGGAACCGCCGCGCGTCGCGCTGCTGCCGTGGATCACCCTCGCCCTCGTGCTCGGGCTCGCGTGGTACTTCCGCGGGATCCTCATGCTCATGGGCGCGGCCGTGGCCCTCGCGTGGGTGCTCGCACCCGCCGTCGACTGGCTCCACGCCCGCAAGGTGCCGCGACCGCTGGCCATTCTCGCGGTGCTGCTGCTCGTCGGCGTGGTGGCCACCGCGCTCCTCTGGATCGCCGTGCCCGACATCGTGGAGCACCTCACGCAGCTCCTCGCCACGGTGCCCACGCGCATCCAGCAGGACTGGCTCCCGCGCGCCAACAACGCGCTCGTGTGGCTGCGCCGACGGACGCACCTGCGCATCCCCACCACCACCGACGCGTGGATCGGTCAGCTCGCCTCGCGCGCGAGCTCCGTCGCGCAGGGATCGCTCTCGGTGGTGGCCTCGGCCGCGAGCCTGAGCATCGTGATCGTCGAGAAGGCCGTGGAGCTTCTCATCGTGCTCGCCCTGTCGTTCTACACCCTGTCGAGCTGGCACGGACTGCTCGACGGCGTGACCGACCTCGTGCCCGTGCGCGCCCGCGACCGCGTGCTCACGGTGGTGGGCAAGGTCGACCGCGTGCTCGGACGCTTCGTGCGAGGGCAGTTCCAGGTGATGGGCATCCTCGGAACGTTCTTCGCCATCGGCCTCGACCGACTGCACGTCCCCGCGGGCCTGGGGCTCGGCATCTTCGCGGGCCTCATCGCGTTCATTCCGTACCTGGGCTTCTTCATCGCGCTGGGCCTCGCCATGCTGCTGGCCTCGCTCGACACCACGGGCCAGTGCAGCGTGGGCGCGGTGGCGGGCTTCATGGTGCTCATCCACCTGCTCGACATCCTCGTCGTCACGCCGCGCATCCTGGGCGGGAGCATCGGCCTCTCGCCGGTCGTGGTGATCATCTCGCTCCTCGCGGGCGCACAGGCCCTCGGCTTCATGGGCCTGCTCGTGGCCGTGCCCGCCGCGGCGGTGCTCAAGGTGCTGCTCGACGAGCTCGTCGACTGGTACAAATCCACGCGTTTCTACGGCCTCGCGCCGGTGCACACGCTCCACGCGACGACCACCCTCGACTCGACGGTGCCCGCGCCGCGACTCACCGCACCGCCCGACGCGCAGGCCCCGAGCGCGCCGCCGCCCGCCGACGAAGACGGCCCCTGGCGCCTGTGAGCGAAGCCCCCGCCAACGACGACGAGGTCGTTCCGCTCTTCTACCGCGAGGTCACGGCGCGCGAGACCGCGTGGGGAAGGGTCTCCGTCGTGCACGACACCGTGCAGCGCGCCCACATCCTCGTGAACAACCACACGTGGCACGGGTGGCAGTTCCTCGACCCGCAGCGCCTCGACGAGCCGACGTCGTACTACACCGAGGGATCGCCCGCGTGGGCCCTCGTCGCCACGGCCCCGCCGCGCGCGCGCATCGCCGTCGCAGGACTCGGCGCAGGGGTCATGGCCTCGCTCGCCGCGCCGGGCCACACGATGGTCTTCTACGAGCTCGACGACGCGGTGATCGAGCTCGCGCGCGACCCGCAGTGGTTCTCGTTCCTCACGCGCTCGCGGGGTCACTGCGAGGTGCGCCGCGGCGACGTGCTCGAACGCCTCGCCGACCCGACGGAGGGCCTCTTCGACCTCGTGGCGGTCGATGCCTTCTTCGGCCACGCGGTGAGCGACGAGGTGCTCGACGCGCGGGCCTTCGCGCTCTTTCTCGAACGCACCACCACGCACGGCGTCGTGGCCTTTCACATCACCTCCACCGCGGCGGGGCTCGACCACCGCCCGTGGCTCGCCTCGCTCGCCGACGGTCTCCCCTGCGCGTGGTGCGACCACACCTCGGCGCGCCTCGACCACGACCCCGACCTCGCCATCGACGAGCGCTTCGACCTCTCGATGCCCGTCGAGAGCCGATGGATGGCCGTCTCGCGCAGCGCCGACGCCCTCGCGCCCCTCGTCACGCGCCACGGCTGGACGCGCTGGTAGTCGCGCGCGGGTGCCCCCTCGGAGCCTTCGTGACGGCGCGGGGCTTCTGATAGCGTGCGCCCATGAGCGACGATGTTCTTGTCGAAGACCGCGGCTCCGCCCGCTGGATCACCCTCCGCCGCCCCGAGACCCGCAACGCCCTCGAACCCGGTGTGCTGCGCGCGATGACCGAGGGGGTCACCTCCGCGGGTGACGCGCGGGTGATCGTGCTGCGCGGCGAAGGCGGCGCGTTCTGCTCCGGCGCCGACCTGCGCTACGCGGCCAGCAACGCGATGGAGCTCATGGGTGACCTCGACGGGCACCTCGGGCGCTTTCAAGACCTCGTGCGCGCGGTGCTCGCGGCGCCGCAGCCCGTGGTGGCCTCGGTCGACGGCGCGGCCTACGGCTTCGGGTGCGACCTGGCCTTCGCGGCCGACCTGCGCATCGCGTCGTCGCGGGCCTATTTTCAAGAGGGTTTTGTGCGCATCGGGCTCATTCCCGACGGCGGCGGAACGTGGATGCTCCCGCGCCTCGTGGGGCTCTCGAAGGCGATGGAGATGTGCCTGCTCGGCGAGCGCGTCGACGCCGAGAGCGCGCTGCGCCTCGGGCTCGTGGCGAAGGTGGTCGCGCCCGAGGAGCTCGATGGCGTCACGCAGTCGGTGGTCGATCGGCTGGCGGGCGGTCCTCCCCTCGCGCTGCGGCACATCAAGCGGCTCATGCGCGAGAGCCTCGCGCGGCCCTTCGCAGAGGCCTACCGCGCCGAGGGCAACGCGCAGCTCGAATGCCTGCGCTCCGAGGATTTCATGGAGGGTGTGTCGGCGTTCTTCGAGAAGCGTCCCGCGTCGTTCACGGGTCGCTGAAGAGGGCGTTGACGTGGAAACTCCGCGGATTGCAAAGAGCCGCGAGTCGGACAAGGAAGGTCACCGCAGCGATACCCGGCGGTATCGCAAGGTGGCGTGACGACGGCCGACGACGTGGATCTGCCGCAAGCTGCGGGGAATTCCACGTCAACGACCTCTGCGGATCACTGCACGGTGACGCCGCCGAAGCCGGGGAGCACCGAGTTGATGACCCCGTTCACGCTGTTCATCGCGCCGCGGAGAAAGAACTCGCGCGGCGCCGAGCCCGTCGTCGAGAAGCTCGCGCGCACCGAGAGGTAGTGCTCCACGGTGACCTGCCCTTCGAGGGTGTAGTTCACCGTGGGCGATCCCATGGCCGACATGAGGTAGCCCGGCGCGCCGCGCCACGGCACCACGACGTTGCAGGTCACGGGCACCCAGCGCTGCGCGGGGAGCGCCGCGCCCACGGAGGTCACCGACGATCCCGCGTCGTTGCCGTCGAGGAGCAGGTGCGCGTTGAGCTCGCGGATCGTGAGGTCGAAGCCGTTGGGGTTGTAGGCGTTCATCACCACGCGGAAGGCGAGGCCGTTCCCGTCGATGCCCGTGAACTCCATGCTCTGCGCCTGGAGCTGCGGTGCTTCAACGTGGATCGTGCAGCCCGTGGCCGCGGCCCCGATGGCGGTGAGTGCGGTGAGAAAGGTCCTTCGGTTCATGGGGGTGTCGCGCCTTTCGTGGGGCGGTTATACGCAGCGCGCGCCGAGGCGTGTGCACCAGAAATCCTCGCGCACCCAGGAATTCACCCGCGGCCTCGAAGGGCCGTGCAGGAGAGCGCCCGTTTGAAGTCCCCCGACGTCGATGCCGTGAGCGAACGGCTGCTCCCGTGGTTCGCGGCGAACGCGCGCGCGCTGCCGTGGCGCGCGGTGCGCGACCCGTGGGCCGTGTGGGTCAGCGAGGTGATGCTCCAGCAGACGCGGGTCGAGACCGTGATCCCATACTGGAACCGCTTTCTTCAGCGCTTTCCGACGGTGACCGCGCTCGCCGACGCGCCCGAAGACGACGTGCTCACGCTCTGGAGCGGGCTCGGGTACTACCGCCGCGCGCGGCTCCTCCACGCGGGCGCAAAGGCCGTCGTCGCGCGCCACGGGGGGGTGATTCCCCGCGACGCAGACGGCCTCCGCGCGCTGCCCGGCGTCGGGGACTACACCGCGGGCGCCATCGGGAGCATCGCCTTCGGGCTCCGCGTGCCCCTCGTCGACGGCAACGTCGAGCGCGTGCTCACACGCCTTCACGGCCTGCGCGGCGATCCCCGCGCGGCGCCGCTCAAGAAGCAGCTCTGGACCCTCGCCGCCCGCTACGCCGACCGCCCCGACCCCGGCGCCATCAACCAGTCGCTCATGGAGCTCGGCGCGACCGTGTGCGCGCCCACATCTCCGCGTTGCCTCACGTGCCCCGCGCGCGACCTCTGCGTGGCCCGCCGCGAGGGAGACCCGGAGCGCTACCCCGAGAAGGCCCCGCGCGCGACCGTGCGCACCGAGGCGTGGCAGGCGCTCGTGGCCCGCGACGGCGACCGCGTGTGGCTCATGCCCAGCACCCTCGGGCGGTGGCAGTCGATGCTCCTCGTGCCCATGCGCGAAGGGTCGGGCGATGCGCCGTGGGAGGGGCCCGTGGGGCGCGTGACGAAGGTCGCCGACGTGGTGCACGTGCTCACGCACGCCCGCATGGAGATCGCCGTGTACGAAGGGCGGCTCGCGGGAGAGGTTCCGCGCGGAGGGCTCTATGCGCGCGAGGCGCTCGACGCGGCGGCGGTGCCGAAGGTCACGCGCGCGATCCTCGCGGCGGCCGACGGCGACGAGGGTCAGCGACGGCGCAGACGCTGAGAGGCCACGGCGGCGAAGGCCACGGCGAGCGAGAGGCCGCCGATCACACGCATCGCGAGCACGAGGTGCGAGCCTCCACGACCGTCGCGCACCTGCACGCCGAGGAGCCCCGTGGCCGCGCTCGCGCCCTGCGCACCGAGCGAGAGCGCTGCGCCCAGCGCCGACGCGACGAGCCCCCAGCGCGGCGGGCTCACGTCGCGCGTGAGGGCGTACACCGCGAGGCCCGTGAGCCAGGCGTGCGTCGCGAGGCGGGCGACGGCCATGGGCATTCCCGGAAGGTGCCAGGGCGAGGTGGGCGCCTGGAGCGCGAGGCACTCCCACAGCCACGCCGCGGCGCCGACGGCCATGCACGTGAGGGCGAGGAGCTCCCAGGCGCGGGAGGTCGGAGGCACGGACGCGCTCACGGGCACTGATCGCAGCAGGCCGCGACGCCGGGGCATCCGTGCGACGCACTGAGCTTGCGGCACGCCGAGATGTGCGGCGCCGACGTGGCCGCGGTGCGGGCCACCACGTTGCAGAAGATGTCGAAGGCGCGCTCGTGGTTGCCGCCCTGCGCGATGAGAATCTGCCCGAGCAGGATGCGCGCGTTCTGCCCGTTGTAGCCGCCCATGCGGTGCTGGATCGCGAGCTCGGCCTGGGCCTTCGCGAGTTCGAAGTCTCCGGCCCTGAAGGCCTCGTCGGCCCTGCGATACGGGTCCTGCGAGGGGCGCTCGGGGTTGTCGCCCGCGTCGACGACGGCGACGGTGCGCGGTGCGGTGCCGGTCGCGGCGTCGACGGCGGCGACCTGCGCGTCGGCGGGGTCCGAGGGCAGCGGCGGCGGCGTGGCCACCGGGGGCACGGGCAGGGGCACAGGAGCCGTGATGGCGTGGGGCTCGGTGTCGACATGGCCCGCGTCGGCGAGGGCGATGGCGGCGCCGGGGTTCGAGGGCGGGCGGAGGTTCACCCAGGCCGCGGCGCCCACGAAGAGCAGCAGGAGCGCGGCCGCGCCCACGAGCCATCCCCGACGGCTCTCGACCACGGGCGGCGGGAGTTCTTCGAGCGGCGCGGTCTCGATGGCCGACGGCGGCACCACGGGCACGAGCGCGGGCGCGTCGTCGCGGAGGCTCGCTTCGAGGGCGGCGGCGAGTTCGGCGGCGTTGGCGAAGCGCTGCGACGGGTCCTTCGCGAGGCAGCGGAGCACCACGGCTTCGAGGGCCGCGGGGATGTTCGCGTCGGGCGCGCGCTCGCGCAGCGGGGTCGGCGGCTTGACGATCTGCTGCGTGAGGGTCTCGACGAGCGATCCGCCTTCGAAGGGCACGGCGCCGGTGAGGCACTCGTAGAGCACGGCGCCGGCGGCGTAGATGTCCGTGCGGCCGTCGACGGTGTGATTGCGGGCCTGCTCCGGGGCCATGTAGGCGGGCGAGCCGAAGATCTCGCCCGCGCGGGTCTCGTGGCGGTCGACGCCGTCGAGGAGCTCGGCGTTGTTGGTCTTCGCGACGCCGAAATCGAGGAGCTTCACCTCGCCCGATTTCGTGACGAAGATGTTCTCGGGCTTGATGTCGCGGTGCACGACGGAGGCCTCGTGGGCCGCGGCGAGTCCGCGTGCGAGGGCCGCCCCGATGCGCACGCTCTCGGCGGGCGAGAGGCGCTTCGGCGGACGGTGGAGGCGCTCGCGGAGGGACTCTCCGTCGAGGTGCTCCATCGCGTAGAAGAGCCGCCCGTCGTCGGTGGATCCGAGGTCGTAGACCTCGACCAGGTTGGGGTGCTTGAGCTTCGCGATGGAGCGCGCTTCGAGCCGAAAGCGCTGCACCACCGCGGGGTCGTTGGAGCGCTCGGCGTAGAGCACCTTGAGGGCGACCTTGCGTCCGAGGTCGACGTGCTCGGCGGCGTAGACCTCGCCCATGCCGCCGGCGCCGATGCGCTCGCCGAGGCGGTAGCGCGTGCCGCGCACGAGGTCGGTCTCGGGCACCGACACGAGGGGCGCGGTGGCGGCCCGCGGCGGCCCCGGGGGAATGCTGTTCCGCACGTTCTTCGACGCGGCGACGAGGCGCCGCACGCGGGCGTTCTCGTTCTCGCGGTCGTTGGGAAAGAACCGCGCGAGCGTGCGGGCCACGGACTCGCGTTCGAAGCGGATGCCCCGCGCCGTGCCGATGTCGACGAGTCGACGACGCGCGCTGGCGGCATCGGAGAAGCGCCGGTCGGGCGCCCAGGCCGTGAGCGCTTCGAACCACTCGTCGAGCTCGCGGGGCGCGTCGCGGCGGAGCTTCGTGGGCGGGGTGAACGAGTACGAGCCCGAGGCCAGGGCCTCCATGTGTTCCGCGGGTTCGGCGAGGGCGAAATCGCGGTCGGTGAGGAGCTCCCACATCACCACGCCGATGGCGAAGAGGTCGCTGCGCGCGTCGACCTTCTCACCCCGCGCCTGCTCGGGAGACATGTACCCGGGCTTGCCGAACACGAGCCCGTGGGCCGTGCGCGCGGCGCGTCCCGTGGCGTGGGCGGTGCCGAAATCCAGCACCTTCACGTCGCCCTCCCACGACATGCGGATGTTCTGCGGGGAGATGTCGCGGTGCACGAGGTGGAGCGGCGTGCCGTCGAGGGCCGTGGCCCGGTGCGCGAAGGCCATGCCGTCGAGCACGGCCGCGGTCACGATGAAGACGAACTCCAGCGGGAGCTGCGTGCGCGCCGAGCGGGCGGCGTAGAGCAGCGCGTCGAGGTCGATGCCCGCGACGTGCTCCATCGCGACGAAGGGCGTGGCGCCCTCGGTGCCCACCTCGAGGATCTGCCCGATGTTCGGGTGCGTGAGCGCGCAGAGCACCCGCCCCTCGTCGAGAAAGCGCGTGAGGAACTCGTCGTCGCTCGCGTACTCGGGACGCACGGTCTTCACCACGCAGAGCCGCTGGGCCACCGAGAGCTCTCCGGCGAGGGCGAGGCACACGTCGCCCATGCCTCCCTGGGCCAGCGGCGCCAGGAGGATGTAGCGGCCGAACTCGCGCGGCCAGGTGCTGCTATCCGTGGATGAGGTCGCGTCCATGGGGCTCCATCAATGCGCGGCGACAGGTCCGCGCGTCGACTAGAACAGCCCCGGAAATCGCACGCAAGGGAAAGGCAGATTCGCGCCGGGTCAGCGACCGCGCACGCGCAGCGACAGCGACCGTTCGAGCAGTTCGCGCAGCGGACGCGCCGCGGGCGCAGGCATCGCCACCACGTCGACGCGCGCGGCCTCGGCGTCGATCGCCGGCGCCTCAAAGCGCTCGGGCACGGCGGCCTTCGCGACCTCGGGAACCTTCGCGGGCTCTACAACCTTCGCGACCTCGGGAACCTTCGCGGGCTCCACAACCTTCACGGGCTCGGGCGCCTTCACGGGCTCGGGCTCACGCGCCGTGACGGGCTCCGCGACCTTCGCCACGACGGGCTCTGCCGAGAGGGCCGCGACGGGCTTCGGCGCGGGCGGCGGCTCGACCATCACGGGCTCGGGCTTCGCGACGGGCTTCGGCGCGGGCTCCGGAGTCCACACGACGGTGTTCGCCGCGAGGCTCGTCTCTCCCTGCGACGCCGCTTCGAGGGCGTGCAGGTCGAGGTCCATGGTGCGCTCTTCGAAGAGGTCGATCTCGGGCCCCGCCCCGGTGTCGCCGAGGGGCGCGTGCACCGAGAGGTCGGGATCGCTCGCGAGGTGCGACGACTCGGGCTCCACGGCCTTCACGGGCTCGGGCGCCTTCGCGAGTTCGGGCGCCTTCACGGGCTCCACGGCCTTCGCGATCTCGGGCGCCTTCACGGGCTCCAGGGCCTTCACGGGCTCGCGCGCGGGCGACGCGGGCTGCACGACGGCGCGAGGTACGCGGGGCGCGTCTTTGCGGGCGATCACCCGCGTGAGCAGCGCTTCGAGGCGGGCGGTGGCTTCGGCGCGGTTCACGCTTCGTCTCCGGGGGTGAGCTGGTCGAGCACCGACTCGAAGGAGAGGCCCTCGGCGGTGAGTTCGCGCACGCGCTGGCAGGTCTCGGGGCTCGCAAGGAGGATGCGCATCCCCGCGTCGTCGGCGCCCACCACCACGCCGCGCACGCGCAGGTCGAGGAGGTCGCCCACCACACGCGCCGCGAGCCGCGCTGCGAACTCGCGGAACACCGGTCCGTTGGCGGGCGCCGCGCGCCACACGAAGACCAGCGCGTCGCCCCAACGCTCGAACGAGGCCATGCCGAAGCCGCGGCGCGCGAAGGCCAGCGAGAGGGCCCAGGCCACCTCGTCGGGCGTGCACGCGCGGGGCGCGTCGAGGGCCGCGGAGACCTCGGCCACCATGGGGCCCACCATGCGGTCGGCGAAGGTGTCGTGGCCCTCGGTGAGGCATTCGAGCAGGTCGCCGAACCAGCCCGCGGGCAGCGCGACGAGGCGCTCGCGGTCGGGGCCGCCAGACCGGATGCGTCCGTGCGGAAGATCCATCACGAGCGCGGGCGGAGGAGCGTTGGAGCGGATTCCCACAGCCCGCGGACGATCGCACGACCGTTGCGCGCGGCGCAAATGCAGAGCGCGCGCGCAGAAGTACTCGTTGCCGCGGCTTCGCGCGGCGTGTGAGAATCACGGACGTCGTGCCAGCACTCCAAGCCCGCCCCGGCGACGTGCCTGGCGACCGTTATCCCCTCGAAGCGCGCGCCGTCGATGTCGGCCTCGGCGAGTGCTGGGAAGCGCGCGACCAGCAGCTCAACACCCCGGTGCTCGTGAAGCTCCTCGGCGAGGGCGCGCCGGGCCCCGTCTCCGATGCGCGCTCGCTCCATGCGCTGCGGGCGCGCGCAGCCCTCGCGGCCACGCCCGAAGCCCCCGCGATCATCGACGCGGGCGAACACGGCGAGCGGGTCTTCGTGGTGTACCGCCACCCCGACGTGGGCATGAGCCTCGCGAGCTGGATCGCCGCGCATCGCAAGCTCCGCACGCTGCTCCCGTTCACCACGGTGGCGGCGGTGTTCACGCCCATCGCGTCGGCGCTCGAAGCCCTCGCGGCCCACACCGCCACGGGCCCCGCCCACGGCGCGCTCTCGCCCCGCAGCGTGCGCATCCACCGCGAGGCGCCGGGGCTCTTTCGCGTGCGCGTGCTCGACGCGGGGCTCGCGCCCTTTCTCATGGGCCCCGCGGGCGAACATCCCGCCGACGCGCGCTGGCGCAGCCCCGAGCAGTCGCCCTGGAGCCCCTCGACGGAGACCACGGCGTCCGATGTGTTCTGCCTCGGCGTCGTGCTCGCCGACCTCTTCGGCGGACCTCCCACGGGCACCACCTGGGCGACGCTCTCGCGCAACGACGGCGCGCGCCTGCGCTCCACGCTGGCCCGCGTGCGCGTGGGGCTCCCGGCAACGGTGCTCGACACGCTCGCCGCCGCGCTCTCGGCCGATCCCGCGTCGCGTCCCACCATCGCCGCGCTGCGCGAGTGCGTGGCCCGCGCGTGGGGACCCGAGGCGTGGGGCGCGCGCTCGATGATCCACGAGCCCGAGGTCGTGGCCCCCGTCGAAGAGCCCGCCGAGCCCCCCGCGTGGCACACGCTCTTCGCCACCGCGGCGCCCGCATGGCCCGCGGCCTCGTCGTCGATCGCGTCGCCCTCCGCCGCGTTCTCCGCGCCGCCCGCGCCCACGCCGCTTCCTCCGCCCGTCGCGGCCTTCTCGCTCCCCGTCGCGCCGCCCGCGCCCGTCGCGGCCTTCTCGCTCCCCGTCGCGCCGCCGGCCCTCGCGCCTGCGCCCGCGGCCTTCTCGCTCCCAGTGGCTGCGCCCTCGTTGGGGCCGCTCCCGGCGCCGCCCGCGATGGCCCCGCTGCCCGTGGCGCCCCCTTCGCTCGCGCCGTCTCCCGTCGCGCATACCGCGCCGCAGGGACCGCTCCCGCCGCTCCCCGAAGCGCCCGCCACGCTGCCCATCGGCGCGCACGTCGCGAGGCCGTCGGGCGTGGGCGTCGACGAGATGCGCACGCTGCTCCCGAACGCGGGGCACGCGGCCTTCGACGACGCGCCCGAGAGCACCTCGCCGGACCTCGCGAACCCCGCGAACGCAGCCACGCAACACGCAGGGAACCGCGACGACGACGCGCCCGAGGTGGGGTCGTCGACGCGGGTCCTCGCACCGGATCCGCCGCCGCCGCCCGCGCGTCCGTCGCGACTCCGCGCGCGCACCGTGGCCCACGAAGAGATGATGCTCGACGCGTCGCCCCTCGCGCCGGTGATCGAGCCCGAGGGCACGCGCGTGCTCGGTCACGAGGAGTTTCACCGCGAGCGCCCGGTCGCGGCCGAGCCCGACGAGACGCGCATGATCCAGACGTCGAGCCTCTCGATGGAGCCGTCGCGCCCGCCCGCGCCGTCGCCCACGCCGCACGATGCGCCCGCGACGCTCCCCCTCGTCGAGCAGACCCTCGCCCTCGACGCGTCGCTCTCCGAGAGCGACATGCAGGCCCTGCTGCGCCGCACGTCCGATCCGCGCCCTGCGCCCTCGCAGCCTCCGCCCGCCTACGCACCGCCGCCCGCGCAGGCGCCGCGCTACGAGCCCCCGCCTCCGTCGGCGTACGCCTCGCAGGCCCCGTGGATGGCCCCGCAGCCCGCGCAACCCATGGTCTCCGCGCAGCCTCCGTGGCCCCAGCCCGCGCCGCCGCCGGCGACCCCATGGCGCGCGGAACCGCTTCCCGACACCGCGCCGAAGCCGCCGACGCGCGTGTGGCTGTGGCTCGTGGTGGGCGTGGTGGCGGTGCTGCTCGGGCTCGGCCTCGCGGCCCTCGCGACGCAGTAGACGGGTCTAGAGCACGAGGCGACGGATGCGCCCGTGGAGCAGCGCGCCGAGGCGCTCTCCGATGGGCAGCGACACGCGGTTGCGCGAGAGCGCGAGAGTGAGCTCGGGGGCGAGCTTCGGGGCCATCGCGAGGGCCACCGCGCCCGCGTCGCCGAGGTGGTTCTGCGAGAGGTCGAGGTGCAGCAGATGGTGCAGCCGCGCGGACTGCACGAGCACGTCGGCGGCCCCGGCGTCGAGGCCCGCATCGACGGCGCTCAGCGCGCGGAGGTCGGCGAGGTGGCGGCTCCCGACGAGGCTCGCGAGGCCCGCGTTGCCGATGGGGCAGTGCTCCACGTCGAGCTTGAGCACGTTGGCGAGCGACGGGGCCATCGCGAGGTGCGACGCGGCGCGGGCCGTGAGCCCCATGCGACGGAGCGAGAGCACCGCGAGGTCGCGCAGCAGCGGCGATTCGCACAGCGAGAGCACCCCCGCGTCGTCGAGGCGCGCGCCGGTGACGTGGAGCTCGATCACGTGTGCGAGCTCGGGGAGCGAGAGCACCGCGGCGATGTCGTCGGCCGTGTGCGGGCCCTGCATCTGCACGCTCCACCAGTAGTCCGCGGGGTCGCCGGTGAAGGGCTCGTCGCCCTCGTCGGGAGCGGGCACGAGCGAGACGCGCGCGTGGGTCATCGACTCGCGCTGCGCCGGGGGAAACATCGACGCCCGCGCCCCCGCGAGCGAGTCGCGCTGACCGATGGCCGCAGGCTGCGCGACGCGGGACATCGAAGGCGGCGGGATCGTGCGGCGGTCGACGGGCGGCATCGAGGCGGGGCGCTGCGCGGGCGCAGACGCGACGGCGTGCCGTGACGGGTCGCGGAGGGCCTCGCGCACGTCGTCGAGGCCCATGTGCTGCGTGACGCGGAGCAGGCGCACGGGGCGGCACGCGGCGTCGAGCGCGACGAGGAGCTCGCGGGCGTCGGAGAAGCGGCGCGCGGGGGCGCGGGTGAGCGCGCGGCGGAGCACGCCCCAGAGCGGCGGCGACACGAGGCCCTGCGCGGCGAGCGACGGGGGCGTGCGCTGGAGAACCAGCTCCATGCAGGCCATGGGCGACGCGCCGGGGGCCATGAAGGGGTTGGCCCCCGAGAGCACCTCGTAGAGCATCACGCCGAGGGCCCACACGTCGGCGCGCGCGTCGACGTAGCCCGCGCCGCCGAAGGCCTCGGGGGGCATGTACACGGGCGTTCCCATGAACTCGGTGACGGGGGTGACGCGCTCTTCGGTGATCTGCGCGATGCCGAAGTCGAGCACCTTCGGCACGATGCCGCCCTCGCCGCGCGTGAGGAGGATGTTCTCGGGCTTGAGGTCGCGGTGCACGACCGATCCCTCGTGGGCGCAGGCCACGGCGTCGATCACCGGCCGCAGCACGCGCACCGCGTTGGGCGCCGAGAGACGGTGACCGGGAATGCGCGAGAGGTACGTGGCAAGGGTCTCGCCGCGGAGGAGCTCCTGCACGACGAAGTAGGTGCCCGTGTCGCGGTCGCGCCCCACGTCGAGGGCGTCGACCACGTTGGGGTGCAGGCGGTTGTTGCGACGCACCCGATGGATCGCCTGCGCCTCACGGAGAAAGCGCCGGAGCACGTCCTGCTCGTTGGGGCCCTGGTAGTGGAAGAGCTTCACCGCGCAGGGCCGCCCGGCCCACTGGTTCTGCGCGCGGAACACGGCGCCCGTGGTGCCCACGCCGAGCAGGTCATCGAGGCGGTACTTGCCGTCGATCACGGTGCCGATGCGACGGCGCGAGGCTTCGATGAGCACATCATCGAGGTCGCCGTCGTCGGTGCGGCGCGTCGCTTCGTTGGCTGCCACGGGGGGGCTCACGCTTGAGATCAACGGCGGGTCGCGGCTCGGCCATGACCCCACGAAGTACGCCGCCGTACGATTTCCGATCGCACGCCGCGCGCACGGATGCTGCACCACGCATCCCCGCGGCGTCGGGCGATTGACGCCGCACGACGGACCGCGACGCGGAGGTGACCGATGCTCCCCATGCGCATCGACCCGGTGGTGCTTCGAGAGAATCCGGGTGTGTTCTTCGACGCCCGGCTGCGACGCGGGGCGACGCTCGCCCTCGGTGCGGCGACGGCGATCACGGCGGCCCTCGCGCGCGCCTCCGACGACGGCGCTACGCAGGGATTTCTCCTCTGCGCCTCGGGTGTCATGGCCTTGACGGCCTTCGCCCTCGGCGCGGCACACCGTCAAGGTTCCGTCGCCACGCTGGAGCTCTCCGACGACGCCCTCGCCTTCGTGCAGGGACGCGCCCGCACCGAGGTCCCCTGCACGTCGATCCTCGAAGACTCGCTGCACTCCAACGACGACGGCTCCGACGAGCTGCGCATCGTGTGTGACGACGGCCGCGCGTGGTCGATCACGCTCCCCAACGACGACGCCGTCGACGCCGTGCGCGCCACGCTCCGCCGGGCCATGTCGCGCCGCACGCTCACGGTCCCCCTCCGCGGCGGCCTCGACACGTCGGCGCTCACGGCGCTGGTGATGCTCCTCGCGATCGCCGCGCCGATGCCCCTCGCCGACGCGGTGATGCGCACGGGCGGGGTCTTCGTGGGCATGCTCGCCTGGGCCGCGGGCTTCGCCCTCGCCGCGCGGCTGGTGATGGAGGTCTGCGTCGCGCGGGTCACCGTGGGCGACGACGGCATCGCCCTGCAACGCAACGGCGCCGAGCAGTTCGTGCCGTGGTCCTCCGTGGCCGACGCCGACTGGGACGAGCTCGGCGTCGTGGTGCGCCTCACCGACGGCACCTCGCTCTCGCTCCCGGTGCTCTCGCATTCCATGGTGCGGGGCGTTCGCGACGGGGCCGTGGCGCGCGCCGTCGACCTCCGCGACGCCCTCTACGACCGGGTGCGCGCGGGCCTCGACGCGTGGCGCGACCGCACGGCCGCGGGCGACCCCGCGACGGCCCTCCTCGACCGCCGCGGACGCACCGTCGAAGACTGGCAGGCCGCCGCGCGCGCGCTGCTCCTCGACGTGTCGGGCTACCGCGAGATGCACTTCGACGTCGGCCTCGCCGCGCGCGTGATCGACGACCCCGCCGAGCCCCTCGAACGCCGCGTGGCCGCCGTGTGGGCGCTCCGAACCCGCGACGCCGCGCGCGCCTCGACCCGCGTGCGCGTGGCCCTCGACGCCGCCGCGAGCGAGCCCGTGCGCGAGGCCCTCGACCTCGCCGCCCGCGAAGACGCAGACCCCGACGCCCTCGACCGCGCGCTCGCCGCCGCGGCCTCGCAGGCCTGAGAAGACCCACGACGCCATGTCCGCCACGCCATCGCGCGCCCCGCGCCGCCCCGACCCCCCATCGCGCTCGCTGCGCCCCGCGCGCGCGCAGCTCGCCCCGCGCCCCTCGGCCCCGTCGCCTCGCGCGCGTCAGACGCAGCGGCACATCGCGCAGCTCCTCGCGCGGGCCGCAGCCCTCTTCGGCGCCGACCCGTTGCAGCCCTCGCAGCTCGGCCCCCTCGAAGGTCAGACGCGCACGCTGCTCCGCGACGCGCGGGCGGCCCTCGATGATGCGCAGATGCGCCATCCCGGTGCGCCCCTCGCGAACGTGACGGCCATGGCCCACGGCGCGGTCGCGCAGTCGCTCGACGCGATCGGACGCGAGACCGCGGCCCCCTGGCAGCGGGTGGCGGCGTGTGAAGAGGCGCTCCAGTCGGTGCGGCACGCGCTCTACGCGGTGGACGCGGCGGTGGCCGAGGCCGAGGGGGTCGCGCCGCTGCCCGACGAGCACGAGGCCGAGACCGCCGTGGCCCTGCGCATCCGGGCGATGTACGTGGCCCTGCGCGGCACCGTGCTGGGCGACACGCTCCCCGACTCGGAGACCATCGACGCGCGGCTGCGGCGCGCGGGCAACCTCATCGCGCGGCTGCTCGGAAGCGAGGTGGCCCCGCACCTCCGCGCCTACGACCGCTTCATGCTCCGCAACTTTCAGTGGCGCATCGCCGAGGTGCTGCGTCGCGCGCGCGACGTCTCCACCCTCGATCTGCTCACCATGCTCTGGGAAGACCTCTCCAGCTTCGCCGCGCTGCTCCTCTCGGTGAACCAGCGCGCGGTGCTCCGCGTGTGGGACCGCGCCGCGTGCGAGCGCGCCCTCGACCTGCTGGCCCCGTACAACTCTTCGAACGCGTGCCCGCCCGAGGTGCGCGAGGCCCTGCGCGAGAGCCTCGGACGCGACGACGAGCTCGACGCCGCGTGCCGTGGCGTGGGCACCGTGGGCGAGCTGCGCGTAGCGCTCCACCGGGTGCACGACGCGCTCGACGACACGCGCACGTCGGGCCCGCGCGACTCGTGGCACACGCTGCTGTGAGCGAACGTCTGGGGGTGTGGCGCTACGAGGCCGCGCCGTCGGCGTAGAGGGCGTCGATCTCCGCGGCGAAGCGCGCGTACACGACGTTGCGCTTCACCTTGAGCGTCGGCGTGAGCTCTCCCCCCTCGATGCTCAGGGGCTTCGGGAGCACGTAGTATTTCTTCACCGACTCGACGCGGGCGTAGTGCGAGTTCACCTCGTCGACGACGGCGTCGATCGCGCGGCGCACGTAGTCGGTGCCGTTGGGGTCCGCGGGCGCCGTGTCGGCGCCGTGGTGCTTCGCGAGGGCCGCGAGGCGCTCGGGGTCGAGTACGATCAGCGCGGTGAGGTACGGGCGGCGATCGCCCACGAGCACGGCCTCGGCGATGAGCGGGTTCTTCTTGAGGTCCGCTTCGATGTTCTTCGGGGTGATGTTCTTGCCGCCCGAGGTGATGAGAATGTCCTTCTTGCGCCCGGTGATCGTGAGGAAGCCCTCGCGGTCGAACGCGCCGAGGTCGCCCGAGTGGAGCCATCCGTCGACGAGCGAGGCCGCCGTCGCGACGTTGTCTTTGTAGTACCCGAGAAAGACGTTCGGGCCCTTCACCAGCACCTCGCCGTCGTCGGCGATCTTCACGTCGACGCCGGGCAGCGCCACGCCCACGGAGCCGAAGCGCGTGCGGCCGGGCACGTTGAAGCTCGTGGGCCCCGTGCCCTCGGACTGGCCGTAGATCTCCTGCACGCAGAGGTCGAGGCTGGCGAAGAACTCCAGCACGTCGGGTCCCACGGGGGCCGCGCCGCTCACGCACACGCGCACGCGGTCGAGGCCCAGCGCGGTGTGGAGCTTCTCGAACACGAGGCGCTTCGCGAGGCGGTACTGCAGCTCGACGAGACCGGGAATGGCCTCGCCGCGGTTGCGACGGCGCCACACGTCCGAGGCCACCCCGCGGGCCCACGCGAGGAGCCGCGCCTTCGGTCCCGTGACCTCGCGGAGCTTCGCCGAGAGCGCGGCGCGGAACTTCTCCCAGATGCGCGGCACGCCGAAGAAGATCGTGGGGTGCGCGCTGCGGAGGTTGTCGGGCAGACGCTCGATCGACTCGGCGAAATAGATGCTCGCGCCCGTCGAGCACGACCCGTGGATCGAGAGCATCTGCTCTGCGATGTGCGAGAGCGGCAGGTACGAGAGCATCACGTCGTGGGGACCGGCGCCCGTGAGGTCGAGGGCGATGGCCGCGGTCCACGCGAGGTTGCGGTGCGAGAGCATCACCCCCTTGGGCGGCCCCGTGGTGCCCGAGGTGTAGATCAGCGTCGCGAGTCCGTCGGGCTCCAGCGACTTCACGCGTTCGAAGACCTGCGCCTCGTCGAGGTCGTCGCCGAGGGCGAGAAAGGCCTCCCACGAGAGCGTGTCGGGGTCGTCGACGGTGGGGCCGCGCATCATCACCACGCGCTTGAGCGCGGGCAGGTCGGCGCGGCGCGCGCGCACCTTCTCCCATTGCGCGCGGTTCTCCACGAGGATCACCGCAGACTCCGCGTGGTGCACGATGTAGTGCACCTCGTCGGGCGACGAGGTGGTGTAGATCCCCACGGGCACGGCGCCGATGCACATCGCCGCGAGATCGAGCGTCACCCACTCGGGGCGGTTGAAGCCCAGGATCGCGACCGTCGAGCCGCGGTCGAGGCCGAGCGCGAGCAGCGCCCTTGCGGCGCGGCGCACCGTGCGGGCGTGGTCGCGCCAGCTCGTGGCCCGCCACGCGCCGTCGACCACCTCACAGTAGGCGGGCGCGTCGGGACGGTGCTGCTCCTGCGCGAAGAGCCGCGCGGGAATGGTATCTGCCGACATCGGTGGTCACCCTCCACGCGCGCGCGGCGCGGGGCACCCAACGACCCGACGGCGCGCGACGCGAGGCCGTACGCCATCGCACCGCGGGCGTCGGTGTCAAGCGCTGCCCGTGGGTGTGGCGCTCAGTCGTCGTGGCGCGGGAGCACGCGTTGGAGCGCGTGAAAGAGCGCGCTCTGCGTCACGGGCTTGTCGACCACACGGTGCTTGCCCTCGTCGAGAAAGGCCCGCGCCTCCTGCGAGAAGACACCGCCGGTCACGAACACCACACGGGCGGCCACGTCGGGGGCCTCGCGCTGGAGCTCGCGGTAGAAGTCCACGCCCGACATCTCGGGCATCATCACGTCGCAGAGGATCGCGTCCCAGCGCTCACCGGCGCGCACACGGGCGAGCGCGTCGACGGCGTTGGAGAGCGCCTCGACCTCGTGGTGCCCCTGGAGCAGCCGGGTGAGCGAGCGGCACACCATCGGGTCGTCGTCGATCACCAGCACCTTCGCGCGGAGCACCGGCGCGATGGGGTTCACCGGGGTCATCGCGCTCGGCCGCGCCGTCACGGGCAGCGCGGGAAACAGCACGCGGAACGTGCTCCCGCGACCGAGCTCGCTCTCGACGAGAATCTCTCCGCCCATGGAGGCCACGGTGCCGTGGCACACCGAGAGTCCGAGCCCCGATCCGACGCCCACGGGACGCGTGGTGAAGAACGGATCGAAGACGCGCCCCACGACCTCGGGGCTCATGCCGTGGCCCGTGTCGCTCACGGTGACCTGCACGCGGCCGTCGTCGGCGGGGCCCATCGACACCCGCACCTCGTGGCTCGACGCGGCCCCCTCGGGGAGCGCCTGCGCGGCGTTGAGGAGGAGGTGCACGAACACCTGCGTGAGCTGCGCCTCGTTGCCCATCACCGACGCGAGGGGGCGGAGGTCTTTCACCAGCGTGGCGCGGTGACGGATGGTGTTCGCCGTGAGCCGGATCGCGGTCTCGAGGGGCGCGAGGAGGTTCACGCGGGTCATCTCCCCGCGGTCGGTGCGGGTGAACACCGCGAGGTCGCGCACCACGCGCTGCACGCGCTCCGAGGCGTCGCGGGCCGCGGCGAGTTCGGCGAGCGCGAGCGTGAGCGACGGCGGCACGGCCTCGGGGCCTCCCTCGCGGGCTCGCGCGAGGTGCTGCTGCATGAGGTCCATGCTCGCGTAGAGCGTCTGGAGGGGATTGTTGATCGCGTGGGCCATGCCCGATGCGAGGGTGCCGAGCGAGAGCATCCGCTCGGTGAGCGCGAGGCGCTGGCGCATCTCCTCGCGGTGGGTGACATCACGGAGCACCACGAGGTGGCAGTCGGGCAGGATGCACGGCACCACGTTGGCTTCCCACATCACCGTGGCGCCGCCGACGCCCGGCACGCGGAAGGTCTCTTCGCGCACCTCGCGGTCGGCCCACATCGCCGCGAGCCGATCGCGCACGGCGGGCCCGAGGAGGGCCGTGAGATCGAGGTCGATGAGCTCGCCCTCGCCGAGCGCGAACACCCGCCGCGCGACCTCGTTCGCGTCGGTGCACCGACCTTCGTCATCGACCAGGAGCCGCGCCTCGCCGCCGCCCTCGAAGGCCGCGCGGAACGTCCGCTCCCGGTCTCGCAGCGAGCGGTTCACCGCCGCGCGACGCACGGTGTTTCGCACCGCGCGCTCCAGGTCTTCGACCGTGAGCTGCGCGCGCACGAGCCACTCGGAGACGCCCGCGCCCATGGCCTCGCGCTCGGCCGCAGGATCCTCCGTCGCAGAGACCACCACGAGGGGCACGGGCCAGTTGTGGAGCCCCGCGGCCCGCACGACCTCCATCACCGCCGCGTGGCCCGGCGCCCAACGCAGCACGCACACATCATCGACCCCCGTCGCGAGGCGCACGCGCACCTCGTCGAGGGAGCCCGCGCACCACATCCCATCGCGCAGCGCCTCGTGGCGCGCCGCGAGGGTTCGCAGCGCCATCACCTCGGCGGGATCGTGCGAGGCGAGCAGCACCCGAAAGCCCGGCGCCGGAGCGAACACACTCTCCGAACGCTCAACGCTGAACTCCCCCGAGGTCTCCTTCGGGCTCGTCGAGCTCCTGGTGTGGTGCCGGGGGCGGGGCATCGTAGGTGGGGTCCCGTAGAGCGCGGATCATAGAGCGCGCCCCGGCGGGTACGTCCAATCCGTTGCAGCGATGGCGCCCATCGTCAGGACACCGTTTCGTGGGGAAACGAGCCATGAATGTCCGTTGGCCCCGATCCCTTCGCTGAAATCTGTGCGGGTCTTTTCATTCCCATCCCATCCCCCCTCCCGGAACAGAGGCTTCGAAGCACGACGCGCGCGGCCCTGTCACCGCCCCCCGACGCTGCGGTACGCTCCGCGCCCTTCTGCACGGCGGGTGAGGTCCGATGGCTGATTACCGCGATGAGTTCCGCTCCGCGCTCTCGCAGCTCGACGCCCTCCGCGCCGAGAACGCCGCCCTGCGCGCGCGGCTGCGCCAGCACGAATCTCCGTTGCGCCCGTCGGGCCCCGACGACGCCCCGAGCATCGCACCGCTGCCGCCCACACCGACCGAAGCGCCGCAGCGCACGCGGGTGATGCTCGGCGCCGCCATCGTTGCCGTCACCGTCGCGGGCCTCGTGGCCGCCGCCCGCGTGGCCTCCCCGCGCGAGGAGCGTCTGCTGCTCCCGAACCTCCCCGAGGTGCCCGTGGCCGCAGGTCCGACGGCGCCGCTCCCGCTCCCGGCCACCACCGTGCGCCTCCCCGACCGCGGCGATGCCGCGCGCGTCACCGAGGTGGCCGACGCGCCGCTGCACACCGCGCCCGTGGCCGTCGACAACCTCCGCGCGCCGTCGCTCCGATGGCCCGCCGACCGTGACCTCGGGCTCTACGTGCTCCACACCGCCGAACCCGCGCACTGCACCGTCGGCGGCGTGATGTTCGACTCGCCCGGCGTGGTGTTCCTCTCCGCGGGAGAGCACCAGGTGCGCTGCCTCCTCGGCCGCACGCGACACATCTGGGTAATCCCCATCGAGGCGCGGAGGGTTACCTTCGACACCCAACATCCGCTGCGATCGCCCTAGAAAACAGCGGTCCGTCGCGGGCGATGCGTGCCGCGCGCGGGGTTGGACTTGCCTCGCTGACAGGATATAGACGCGCTCGCCCCTGTGGAGCGCCGCGATGGAGTCGCAGCGCGCGCGACGGCTTGTGCCTTGCGCAGAGGGGCTCCATTTCCCCGAAGCCATGTCACACGAATCTTCGTCATTCCCCGAGGCCGAGCCGCGCTTCTGGCAGTTTGTCGAGTCGCCGAGCGAGGGCGCGGTGGTGCTCCGAGATGGTGTGATCGTCGACGTGAGCGCCTCGTTCGTGGGCATGTCGGGCCGCACGCGCGCCGCGCTCGTCGGCCTCGATCCCGTGTCGCTCCTCGCTCCCTCGTCGCGGGTCGATGCGCTCGCGCTCGTGCGCAGCGAACGCGGGGGACGCTTGCGTGTGCATGTGGCAACGCCCGGCGGCCGCGACGTCGCCTTCGAGCTCCGCGCACTCGATGGCGTGTGGGGCGGTGCTCCCGCGCGCGTGCTTGTGTTTCGCGACCCGGCGCGCGACGCCGCCCCGATGCGCAACACCTCGACGCCGCAGCCCTCGCGTCCGGCGCCGGAACTCCGCGGACGCGCCCTCGTGGTCGACGACGAGGCCCCCATCGGCGCGCTCATCCGCCGTGCGATCTTATCGTTCTGCGAGGTCGATTGCGTCGATGACGCGCGCCTCGCCCTCGCGCGCATCGAAGCGGGCGCGCGCTACGAGGTCGTGCTCAGCGACCTCAACATGCCCGTGATGGACGGCGTGGATTTCTACCGCGCCCTGCTGCGCGCCGCGCCCGAGCAGGCCGCGCGCGTGGTGTTCATCACCGGCGGCGTCGTGCACGCGCAGACGCTTGAGTTTCTGGAGACCGTCACCAACCCGGTGATCGAGAAGCCCTTCGACATCCAACGGCTCCGCGCCGTGGTGCGCGAGCGACTCGACCTCGGGCCGCTCCCGCGCTGACCGTCGGCGCCGCGCTCAATCGCGCACGCGCAGGTCGAGGTAGCGCGCGCAGCGGTCGATCCACGCCGACGCGCTCCCGCCCGCGCAGAGGTGCTCCACGGCGTCGGCCGCGATGCGCAATGCGTGGTCCATGTTGCAGTGGAGAAAGAGCCCCTGACGCCCCGCGGGGAACACCCTTCCCAGGGCCCGCACCGCGTCGAGCTCGCGCGCCCACACCGCGCCCCAGCCGCGCACGTACATCGGGTACACGTCGGCGATCCACGTCTGCGCCATCGCCTCGCAGCGCGCCCCGCGCGGAACGATCCCCGCGTCGCGGAGCTGCGCCATCACCGTGTCGGCGTCGCGGGTAAAGTCTCTCCCCTCGCCCCATCGCCCTTCGGGGATCTCCACCGCGAGCACGTCGGCGTGCGATGCGCGCAGCGACGGCGAGAAGCGCGCGGGCTGCGACACGCGGCCGAACCAGTAGCGCGCGTCGGGCACGTACCAGGTGTCGGTGTCGTCGAGCGTGCCGGGCGGCAGCGCGACGTGCACGAGGTACAGCCCGCGGTGCGTGAGCGCGCGCGAGCCCGTCATGTCGCGGAGGTGCCCCGTGTGGATCACGCGCTCGTGGGGCATCGCGCGGAGCGATCGCTGATCGACCGTGACGCCCGTGCGGATCACCACGCCCGCGCGCTCGCACGCCGCGCGGAGCGAGTCGATGAGCGCGCCGGCGCCGCCCTCGGGGTAGCGGTACGTCGCGGGCCGCAGGGCCGTCGTGCGCGCGTGCCAGAGGGCCGCGAGGGGCGAGGCCGTCGACACGCGCTGGCGGGCCACGGAGCGCGAGAGCTGCGACGGATCGAGGCCCCAGACCTTCTCCACGTACGGGCGGTAGAAGCGCGCGTACGCGGCCTCGCCCACGCGCGACAGCACGAAGTCTTCGAAGCCCTCGTCGTCGCCCGAGGCGCCGCGGTCACGCTCCCACGCGCGAAACCGTTCGAAGCGCCGCGGACGCATCGCCCACCCCATCGCCATGCGCGTCGTCGTGCGCGCACCGAGCGCCCGCGCGAAGGACCACGGCGCCAACGGATACGGGAGGTGACGCCCGCCGAGCACCAGCACGCCGCGCCGCGGACGCTCGCTCCACCGTGCGTCGCGCGTGAGTTCGAAGAGCAACGGCACGGCGTCGGCGTGCACGCGATGGGAGCCGCGGTCGCACGGAACGCCCTCGAACCACACGGGGTCGAGGAGCCCTCCCACGCGCGATCCCGCTTCGAGCACCTCACACGCGACGCCCGCGCGCGCCAGCAGCACGGCGGCCCCGAGGCCCGCCACACCGCCGCCCACGACGAGCACCGGCGACGTCACCCGCGGGCGCTCCCTCGCACGCGCGCCACGCCCTGCGCGTTCTCGTTCGAAGCCCCCGCGCGCGACGCATCGAGCAGCACCGCGAGGAGCGCCACGAGCTCGTCGCTCCGCGCCTGCGCCGCGGTCTGATCGACGGCCTCCGACGCGCGCACCGACACGGGCTCGGAGAGCCGTTCGATCGCATCGAGGAGCCGCTCGCGCTGCGCGTCGATCATCGCCCCGGGGTCTACACCAACACGCGTCAGCCACGCGAGCGTGGTGAAGCGCCCGCGGGCCACGCGGAACCTTCGCGCGCGTCCGTTCACCACGGCCTCGACCACACGCGAGGCGCCACGGGGCGAGGTGCGGTCTTCGACGATCCAGAGGGGCACGTCGCAGAGGTGCTCGCGGCGCGACGGAACCACCACGCCGCGCGCGTCGCGGTACCAGCCCGAGATGCCGCCGGGGTGCAGCAGCCACCGTCCCACACGGCGCATTCCGCGGAGCGCGAGGCACGCGTCGTCCCACACGTCGGGCCCGAGCAGACGGATCCAGTCGCGGCGCGTGAGCGAGGCGCAGTGGGCGTGCGCGCACCACGGGAGCCCCTCGGGATGCTTCGCCGACGGCGGGAACAGCACACACGACCCGCGCGCGTTCTCGACCGATCCATCGGGCGACGAGTGGAGGTGATCCTGCACGCAGAGGAGCGCGTAGCGACCGTCGCCGAGGGGGCGTCCGAGCCGTCGCGCGCGGCGCATCGCGAGCGCCCACGCCCCGTGCGGCGCGGGGCTCTCCATCGACGGGATCGCGCGGGGAATCACAGGCATCGCGGGCACACGCACGGGCGGGAGAAACACCGTCGGTGGGGGCGTCGGCGCGCTGCGTTCGACGAGCGCGCGCCAGCGGTCGCCGTCGACGCGGCGGGCCTTCCAGAGCGTGTAGACCTGCGCGGAGAAATCGTCGGCGGGCGCATCGAGGAGCGCGGTACCCGGCGGCGACTGCGCGAGCCAACGGCGGCTCAGCGGGAGGCAGAAGAGGTTGCCCGGTCCCGCGGCGGGCGCGTCCTGTTTGGGAAAGAGCGCGTCGACCGTTCCCCCGTGGGCCACGTCGCGCACGCCGGCCTCTCGCAGGAGCGCGTGCATCACCCGTCGGGCCTCGCGCGCGGTGGTTCCGTCGGGCGTGAGCACATGCACCCAGCGCCCACGGCCCCCACGCGACACCTGCGCGAGATGGGGAACGCCCGCGTCACGGAGCCGCGCGCGCAACGCCTCGCACTCCGCCGCGGGATCGCCCGTGACCGTGACCGCGCCGCGGTGGTCGTCGAAATCGACGGAGACGCTGTGGCATCGCCCATCGGGCTGCATCGGGTACACGCCGAGCGTGCGAACGCCCGCGACGTGGAGCGCGAGATCCTCGGCCGTCACCGGTCGCCGGAGCCCCTTCGGCCCCGCGGGACGCCACTCGCCCACGCGCCACACGCGCGCCCTCGCACCGCGGGCTTCGCGCTCCCAGGCGTTGAGCCGCGCGGCGGTGGCGTCGTCGTCGATGCGCCAGGCGTAGAGGTCCATGCGCGGGCGAAAGACCTCAAGGATCAGGGCCGCGACCTCGCGGTCGTCGACCGGCACGGAGCGATCGTGAAGGAACCCCATGACCGCCCATTGTCGGCCCCGGCGCCCCGCGCGCACAAGGGCCTTCACGAACAGACGTTCAGTCCTTCGAGGGCGCAGCCACGGGCGTGAAGTGCCCGCCCGCCTGCACCCGCGACGCGCCCTTCGGAAGCACGCCCGGCCACACGGTCACCACGGCCTCGCCCACCACGAGCCCGCGCTCGGCGACCCACTCGTCGCGCTCGCGCACCCACGCGAGAATCGCCGCGCGCACCTCGTCGCTGATCTCGCGCTCGTCGACGGGATCGACCCGTTCGAAGCCCCCTTCGAGGCTCCACGCGAGCTGCATCGGACGGTTCGGATCGGCGTGGCGCATGGCCTCGCGGTAGGCCGCGGCCTCCTCCTGCGCGCGACGTTCTTCTTCGGCGCGGGCGGCGGCAAAGGCGCGCTCGGACTCCTCGTCGAGGCGCTTCACGATGGCGGCTTCGTCTTCGTCGAGGGGACGCACCGCGCGGCGCAGCGCGAGGTGCAGCGAGGGGTCGTCGGACTGCGCGATCACGCCGAGCACCTCCATCATCGGGGGCCGCTCGCGCAGCCAGAAGGCCGCGTCGATCTCGTTCTCGAACGACGCGATGAGGAGCTCGGCATTCTCGAGGTTTCGGAGGCGGAGGTCGATGGGGGGCATTGCCATCGACGATCGCGCGAAAGCGCGGGGCGGCGCAACGTCCGTCAGCGCGGGGTCACCTCGTCGGCGAAGCGCGCGAGAAACGCCGTCATGAAGGCCGTGCGCTCGCGGGCCATCGCGCGCCCCGTGGCCGTGTTCATGCGCCCTTCGAGCAGCAGGAGCTTCTTGTAGAAATGGTCGACGCCCCACTGCTTGTCGTCGGGCGCGCGCGTCGCACACAGGGGATCGTCGGGGTTGTAGAACGGGCGCTTCATCTCCGAGCACGTCGCGAAGCAGCGCGCGATGCCCACGGCCCCGATCGCGTCGAGCCGGTCGGCGTCTTGGAGCACCTTCGCTTCGAGCGTCTCGGGCGTCACGCCGAGCGAGAACGGATGCACCCGGATCGCGTAGCACACGGCCTCCACGCGCTCCGCGGGCCAGTGCACGGCGCGGAGCACCTCGCGGGCGTGCTCGGCGCAGAGCTCTCCCGAACGGTGCGACTCGGGGTGTCCCTTCGGATGGTTGAAGAGCTCGTGCAGCAGCGCCGCCGCCGTCGCGATCGCTACGTCGGCCCCCTCGCTCGTCGCGATCACCCGCGCGTTCGCCGTCACGCGCTCGACGTGAAGCCAGTCGTGCGCCGGGTCGGCCTCGGCGCAGCGCGTACGGGCCACGGAACGGAGCGCCTCCCACACATCGTCGACGTGCATGAACGCGCCTCTACCACGGCCCCGCGGCGCGTCGGAACGCGCTCAGTACACGTCGGTGCGGTAGCCCTCGGGGGCCGCGCCCGCGTCGCGTCCGTTGACCCGCCCGTTGACCGTGCGCGTGCCCACGGGGCGGCGTCCCGTGTTGGCCACCGTGCCCGCATCGGCGCGCGGCGCGGGGGTGTTCACCGTCGGCGTGACCGCAGGCGCTTCGAGGCGCTGGAGCCGCGCGAGATGCACGAGCGTCGGGCCCGAGAGCGTGACCACCGCGTCGGCGTAGCCCGGCGCGCGGAAGGTCAGCGTGTGCGACCGCGCGGGATCACCGCGCTCGCCCGTCCACGCGTCGCGGAGGGGCGTGCGGCCGATGAGCTCGCCGTGTTCGAAGATCTCTGCGCCCGTCGGGTCGCTCTCGAACACCACGTTCACCGTCGTCGCAGGGCGCAGCGCGGGCGCCGTGGTCGTGGGCGACGGGCGCGCAGGCGTCGGCGGCGTGCGCCCGAAGGAGAACCACAGCGCGGCCCCCACGAGCAGCGCAGCCACGGCCCCGGCGATCGCCACGGGCGTGCGGTTCGACGGCGCGGCGGGCGTCGGAATCGCGGGGACGGGCGCGGGCTTCGGGAGCGCGGGAGGCTGCGCGGCGGTGGCGCCTCCGAGGTCGGGGTTCAGCGACTCGCTGATCGGAATGAGCACCTCGGACTGCGTGGTCGCGAGGGGCTGCGCCGCGGGCATCGAAGGGAACGACGCGCGTCGTGACTCGCCCGATCCGAAGGCCCGGGGCGCGCTGAGCGAGGGGTTGAAATCGCCCGTGAAGCTCGGCCCGAGGCCCATCACCGAGACGCCCGCGTGCTTGATCGCGTGGATGAGCTCATCCATCGACTGGAAGCGCTCTTCGGGCGTCTTCGCGAGGCAGCGGTAGACGATCTCTTCGATGGCGAGGGGCACGGCGGTGAGCGGGTTCACCGACTGCATCGAGGGCACGGGGTCGTTGACGTGCGCGAGGAGCAGGTTCGCCGAGTTGGGCTTGTCGTACGGAACGCGGCCCGTGAGCATCTCGAAGAGGATCACCCCGAGCGCGTACACGTCGGTCGCGGGGGTCACCCGGTCGCCGCGGATCTGCTCGGGGGCCATGTACTTCGGCGAGCCCATGAAGAGCCCGGTCTTCGTGAGGCTCTCGGCGTCTTCTTCGTCGAGGTTCTTCACCAGCCCGAAATCGAGCACCTTCACGAAGTCGGGATCGTCGTCGTGGCGGATGAGGAAGATGTTCGCGGGCTTGAGATCGCGGTGGATCACGCCCTGCCCGTGCGCCTCGCGCAGCGAGCGGGCCACCTGCACGAGGATGTGCAGCGCGCGCCCCACGTCGAGGCTGCCCTCTTCACGGATCAAGCGATGGAGCGTCCTGCCTTCGAGGAACTCCATCACCATGAAGTACACGCCGTCGTCGGTCTCGCCGTAGTCGTAGACCGTGACCGTGTTCGGGTGCTTGAGCCGCGAGACCACCGACGCTTCGAGGCTGAACCGCTTGCTGAACTCGGGGTCGCCGTCGCCCGAGTAGTTCGGGTGCAGCACCTTCACCGCCACGATGCGCCCGAGGGGCGACTGCTCGGCGCGGTACACCCGGCCCATGCCGCCCTTCGCCACGAGATTCAGGATCTTGAACCGACCGCTGATGGTCGTTCCGATCAGCGTGTCGGGCGCGGGCGCGGCGGTCGAGGGTTGGGCCATGGGCGATGACGGGACTCGTGTTCGGCGACACGCGGCGCGCGGCCGGAACGGTGGGCTCCGCGGCGTGCACCGTGTCCCTGGTGCGCCGCCGAGTGCGACGGCGCGCGGGTGCGTCACTCCCCGTCGACCGAAGCGTGCGCGGAGTGTGGCACCGGCGTATCGCGCGCGTCAACGAACGCATCACCGCACCGTTGCCCCGCCCCCACGGCCGTGCTGACCTTCGCCGCGGTTCTCACACGAGGAGCATCGAAAACCCCATGAACATCCGCCGTCCCCATCTGCTCATCGCGGCCCTCTCGCTCGCGATGCTCCCGCGCGCCGCCCTCGCGCAGCAGGGTCCCGCCGGGCGCACCGAGCTCGTCGTCGATTTCGCCGACGGAACCTCCGAGGCGACCGCCGACGCCGTGGTGCGCGGACTCGGCTTCGACGACGCCGTGCCCAACAGCGCCTACGCCTCCGTCGACGGGGTGTACCGCGTGAGCGTTCCGACCGCGCGGGTCTCCGAGGCCCTCGAACGCCTCGACGCCGACGGGCACGTCGAGGCCGCCGACGTGAACCGCGAGATGCACAGCTTCTTCGTGCCCAACGACCCGATGCTCTCGCAGCAGTGGGGCCTCGCGCGCGTGGGCACCGAGCGGTCGTGGGACGTCACCTGCGGCCGCGGGGTCACCGTGGCGGTCATCGACACGGGCGTCGCGTGCGAGAACCACGGGGAGTTCACCCGCATCCCCGACCTCGCGGGCACGCGCTGCATCGCGGGCTGGAACTTCGTCGCCAACAACGACCACGCCAACGACGACCAGGGCCACGGCACCCACGTCGCGGGCACCATCGCGCAGACCACGAACAACGCCCTCGGCACCGCGGGCGTGGCCTACTGCGCCACCATCATGCCCGTGAAGGTGCTCGACGCGCGGGGCCGCGGCTCCCTCGCCAACGTGGCCGAGGGCATCCGCTGGGCGGCGGACCACGGCGCGCAGGTGATCAACCTCTCGCTCGGCGGCGGCGGACGCTCGAAGGTCATGGCCCAGGCCATCGCCCACGCGCGCTCGAAGGGCACCACGGTGATCTGCGCCGCGGGCAACAACGGGCGCTACGTCGAAAGCCCCGCGAACGAGCCCGGCGCCGTGGCGGTGAGCGCCATCGACGAGGGCGACCAGATCGCGTTCTTCAGCTCGCGCGGGCCCGAGGTCGACGTGGCCGCGCCGGGCGTGCGCATCCTCCAGCAGACGATCTGCGAGAACGGGCGCAACCGTTGTGAGCAGTTCGCCGCGTGGTCGGGCACCTCGATGGCCGCGCCGCACGCCGCGGGCGTGGCCGCGCTGCTCTACTCCGTGGGCGTGACCGACCCCGACGCGGTCGAAGACGCGCTCAAGCGCTACGCCTCGAAGCCCGCGCACGGCGCGTCGGATCCCGAGCTCTACGGCGCCGGCATCGTGAGCGCCGCGCAGGCCACCGACGGCGTGCTCTGGCACCGCGGCGTGATGCGCGCGCTCGTGCTCGCCCTCTTCAGCGCGCTCGTCGCGTGGCGCATCAAGCGCAAGCACGGCGAGCTCGCGTGGACGTGGGTGCTCCCCGCGGTGGCGACGGGCGTGGGCGGGTTCTTCCTCTCGCGCGTGGTGTCGCACCTCACGCCGGGCGTCGACCTCGCGATGCGCCCGCTCCTCGACTGGGACGCGCTCCTGCTCGGCGCCGCGTGGCACGCGTGGCTTCCCTTCGCGAACGCGGGCGTGGCCGTGGGCCTCGTGGGACTCGGATTCAGCCACCGCGCGTTGCGCGCCCCCGTAGGCGGCGTGGCCCTCGGCATCGCGTCGTACCTCGTCGCCGAGGTGCTCCTCGGTCAGCACCATGCGCCCCTCGGCACGCTGCTCTTCTGGCCCTGGGCCCTCGCCAACGCCGCCGTGTGCCTCTGGATCGCCCGCATCGGCCTCGACCGCAAGACCGCCTGAACGTCGGGGCTTCCGCCCCCGCACGGCGTTGGCGATACTCCGCCGCGCCATGAGCCCCCGCGTCGCCCTCCCCTTCGCCCTCGCCACCGCGCTCGTCGCCGCACCCGCGGCGGTGACCGCGCAGCCCATCCCGGTGCTCGCCGTCGACGCGGGACCGCACACAGCGTCGCCGTCCGTTGTGGCCCGCGTCGCCGCCGCGGTGGGCCCCGAAGCGCGCCACGACGCTGCGCTCTCCGCCGCCCTCACCACCCGCATGGGGCGCTACGTGCCCGCGGGCGATCCCCTCGCCGCGCGCCGTGAAGCCCTGCGCGCCGCCGTGGCCTCGGCGAACCGATCGAGCTTCGCCGCCGCGAGCGCCGCGCTCGACAGCGCCCTCCGCGCCTTCGAAGATCCGCCCGAGCGACGCGACGCGCTCGTGACCTCCGAGGCCAACCGCGCGGCCTACCGCGAGGGGCTCACCACACTCGCGATCCTCCTCGCGTACGCGCGCTCCGACGGGCTCGATCGGCTCCTCGAACGCGCGCTCGATTTCGACCCCGCGTGGGGCGGCGATGGCAGCGCGCTCCCCCGCCAGGCCCGCGAGCGGCTCACGGCGGTGCGCGCGCTCCGGGCCGCACGCCCCCACGGCACGCTCCGCGTGGTGACCCCGCGCGAGGGATGCACGGTCACCGTCGACGGCGCGCAGCTCCCGGGCAGCGCGCGCGAACGCACCACCGAGCTCACGCCCGGCGACCACCTCGTCTCCGCGCATTGTGACCGCGACGCGCGCGTGCGCACCGTGACCCTCGCCGCAGGCGAGACCGCGGTGACCACCATCGATCCGCGCCTCGATGCGACGCTCGTCGTCGAGGGCGCACCCGCGCTCCGTTACGACGCGGTGCCCGACCGCGACGCGCACCTCGACGCCGACGCCGCGCGGGTGGGCGAGGCGCTCGGCGCCACGCGCGTGGTGCTCGTGACCGATGACGTCGTGCGGTTCGTCGACGTGCGCAGCGCCACCACGCGCACCACGCTCGACGCGCGCTCCAACGGACTCGACGCCTCCGTGCACGCCGCCCTCACCGGCGAGCTGACGCCCGTGGCCCCGTTGCCCCCTCCGCGCCTCCTCGATCCCGTGACCGTGCAGCGCAGCGGACCGGGCGCGGGCCCCTGGGTGCTCGTCGGCGTCGGCGCCGCAGGACTCGCCGCGGGCGGAGTGCTCCTCGCGTTGCGCGCGGGCGCCTACGACGACGCGCTCTCGCACTGCACGCCGCCGGGCACGTCGACGTGCACGATCACCAGCGAGGCCGCAGCCACCGCGGCCAACGACGACTACGACCGCGCGCGCACCTTCGACACGGCCGCGTGGGTCTCCTTCGGTGTGGGCGGCGCGGCCGTCGTGGGCGGCGCGCTCTGGTACGCGCTCGCGCCGCGGAGCGTTCGCTCGAGCCGCTACACGCCCTCCGTCGATGGTGCGGCCACCGCGCGCGGCGCCTCGCTGCGACTCTCGTGGAGCTTCTGAGAGGTCGGCCGTGGGAGATCTCCCCGTGATCCGCACGGCGCGCTTCACGCTCACCGCGGGAGCGCCCGACGACGCGCCCGCGATGGCCGCGTACCTCACGCGCAACCGACGCTTTCACGCGCCCACGGCGCCGCCCACACCCGACGAGGTCTACACCGCCGCGCTGTGGGAGCGACGCTTCGTCGACCACCGCCGCGAGCACGACGAGCGACGCGCCGCGCGCTTTCTGATCCGCGAGACGGCGCATCCGCGGGGCGCGCTCGTGGGCGTCGCGAACCTCACGAACCTCGTGTGGGGACCGTTCTGCGCGGCCTACCTGGGCTTCTCGCTCGACGAGGCGTGGCAGGGCCGCGGCGCGATGTACGAAGCCCTCGACGCGCTGCTCCCGTGGGCCTTCGAAACGCTCGGGCTCCATCGGGTGATGGCCAACCATCTGCCCGAGAACCGTCGCAGCGCGGCGCTGCTCCGTCGGCTGGGATTTGTGCCCGAGGGCTACGCGCGCGACTACCTCTTCATCGACGGCGCGTGGCGCGACCATGTGCTCACGGCGAAGACCAGCCCCCGCCCCGTGGCGCCGTAGTTCACCGCGCGGGAGGCGCCGGAGTTACGCGGTGCGGCGCGCGGGTGGCGCTTGATTCCCGTCGGCCCATCGTGCGAATCACGCGCGCGTGAATTCCCCCGCTGAAGCGCCGCTCGACGTCTCGAAGATCCTCTCCGGCAAGCGACTGCTCGTCGTCGGAGGCACCGGCTTCCTCGGCAAGGTGTGGCTCTCGCTCGTGCTCGATCGGTACCCCGGGCTCGGCAAGATGTACCTCGCCGTGCGCGCGAAGAAGGGACGCGACTCCGAGGCGCGCTTCTGGAGCGAGGTGGCGGGCAGCCGTCCCTTCGACCCGCTGCGTTCGAAGTACCCCGGCGCGGAGTTCGAGCAGTTTCTGCGCGAGCGCATCGAGGCCATCGACCTCGACGTTTCGAAGCCCTACTGCGGCCTCTCGAAGGATCAGCTCGCGACGCTCCGCGGCTCGGTGCACGCGGTGTTGAACATCGCCGGCGTGGTGGACTTCGATCCGCCCCTCGACGAGGCCCTGCTCACCAACGCCCGCGGCGTGGAGCACCTCATCGACGTGGCCCGCGAGCTCGGCGGCGTGCCCATCCTCCACACGTCGACGTGTTACGTGGCGGGCTATCGCCGCGGACGCATCCCCGAAGAAGACCCGCGCAACCATCCGTACCCGCGCTTCGGCGACGTGCCCGGCGAGGTGCAGTGGGAGCCCGTGCGCGAGATCGCCGAGGGCCTCGACATCGCCGCGTCGATCAAGCGCCACGCGCAGGATCGCTTCCGCATCGCGTCGTACCAGGAGCAGGCGCGCAAGAACCTCGAAGCGAAGGGCGAGCCCGCGCGCGGGGCCATCTACGACGCCGAGGTGAAGAAGGTCAAAGACCGCTACATCAGCGACGAGACGGGCCGCGAGGGCACCGCGCGCGCGAAGTACTGGGGCTGGCCCAACACGTACACGTACACCAAGAGCCTCGGGGAGCAGATCCTCGCGGCCTCGGGGCTGCCGTACACCATCGTGCGCCCCGCCGTGGTCGAGAGCTCGATCCGTTATCCCTTCCCGGGGTGGAACGAGGGCATCAACACCATGGCGCCCATCACGTACCTCTTTCTCAAGGGGCACATGCAGGTGCCGTGGGGCGAGCACGCGTCGCTCGACGTGATCCCCGTCGACATGGTGTGCGCGGGGATGATCCTCGCGCTGGCGGCGCTGCTCCACGGCGAGGCGAAGCCCGTGTACCAGCTCGGCACGAGCGGCACGAACGGCATCTCGATGACCCGCATGATCGAGCTGTGCGGGCTCTACAAGCGCCTCCACTACATGAACAAGTCCAACGGCAACGCCGCGTGGAACTTCGTGAACAAGCACTGGGAGCCCACGCCCGTCACCGTCGACGAGTTCAAGACCCACGGCGCGCCCGCCATCGCGAAGGCCGCGAAGGGCCTCTCGGGGCTCCTCCGTCGCGCGGCCATCGGCCCCCTCGGGCTCGTGACGAAGCCCGCGTCGAAGGCCCTGGAGAGCTACGCCGGCGTGGCCCAGCGCAACGGCGAGATCTTCACCATCTTCACGCCCTTCATGGCCGAGACCGAGTACTGCTTTCTCACCGGCAACGCCGACGAGCTGATGACCCGCATCACGCCCGAGGACGCCGAGAAGATCGACTGGTACCCCGCGAAGCTCGACTGGCGGCACTACCTCCACGACGTGCACCTCCCCGGTCTCGAGAAGTGGGTGCTCCCCGAGCTCGATGAGCGCGTGAACCGCCCCGCGAAGCCGCTGCGCGCGTTCGTCTCGCTCGTCGAGCTCCTCGACGAAGCGGCAGGGCGCCACGAGCACCAGACCGCGCTCATGCGCATGCAAGACGACGGTCTCGCGCGCGTCACCTACCGCGAGTGGAAGCTCCGCGCCGACGCCGTGGCCGAGCGCCTCGCCGACGCGGGCATCACCGCGGGTGACCGGGTGATCCTCTCGGCCGCGAACCACCCCGACTGGCCCATCGCGTACTTCGGCATCCTGCGCCTCGGCGCCGTGGCCGTGCCCGTCGACGGCGGCATGGACGCTGCGGGCATCGGCGCCATCCTCCGCGCCTCGAAGGCCGCCGCGATGATCGTCGACGAGAAGGTCGCCGCGCGCGTCGCGACGCTCTCCGACGTGACCGCCGCGTGCTTCGACCTCCACGCCGTGGCCGTCGCCGACGACGCCCCCGAGCCGCCGCCTCCGCCGCCGGTGCGCGCCGACGCGCTCGCGAGCGTGATCTACACCTCGGGCACCACGGGCACGCCCAAGGGCGTGATGCTCACGCACGGCAACTTCACATCGCTCCTCGCCTCGCTCGCGCCGGTGTTCCCGCTGAACCAGGGCGACCGCGTGCTCTCGGTGCTGCCGCTGCATCACACGTTCGAGTTCACGTGCGGGATGCTCCTCCCGCTCTCGCGCGGCGCGCAGGTGCTCTACCTCGACGAGGTCACCGGCGAGCGCGTGGTGAAGGCCATGCGCGAGGCGCGGGTCACCGCGATGGTGGGCGTGCCGGCCCTCTGGCAGCTCCTCGAACGGCGCATCTTCGAGCAGGTGCGCGAGCGCGGCGCCGCGGCCGAAACCCTCTTCGACATGGCCCTCGCGTTCAACAAGATGCTCGGCGAGAAGCTCGGCACCGACGTAGGCCAGGTGCTCTTCGGCCCGGTGCACAACGCCCTCGGCGGCAACCTCCGGTACCTCATCTCGGGCGGCGCCGCGCTGCCGCAGGACACCGCGAAGGTGTTTCAAGCGCTCGGGCTCCCGCTGGCCGAGGGCTACGGGCTCACCGAGGCCGCGCCGGTGCTCTCCGTCGCGAAGGCGTCGGTGTCGGCGAAGCCGGGCACGGTGGGCAAGCCCATCCCCGGCGTCGAGATCAAGATCCTGAACCCCGACGCGGCGGGCGTGGGCGAGGTGCTCGCGCGCGGACCCAACGTGATGGTGGGCTACGCCGACGACCCCGAGACCACGGCGCGCACCCTCGACGACGACGGATGGCTCCACACCGGCGACCTCGGCACGATCAACAAGAAGGGCGAGCTCACCATCGTGGGGCGCTCCAAGGATGTGATCGTGTCGTCGAGCGGCGAGAACCTCTACCCCGACGACGTCGAGCGCGCGCTCGGCGAGGTCGAGGGCATCAAGGAACTCTGCGTCGTGGGCATCGCCGATCCGAAGGGCGGCGAGCGCGCGGCGCTGCTCGCGGTGCCCGACCTCACCGACGTGCCCGACGACGAGCGCGTCGCCAGGCGCGACAAGGCCATGAAGCACCTGCGCGCCGCGGTGCGTGAGCTCCCGCCCGCGTGGCAGCCCGCGGTGGTGCTCCCGTACGACGCGGAGTTCCCGCGCACGGCCACGCGCAAGGTGAAGCGCGCCGCGGTGCGTCCCATCGCCGAGCGCATCGTGGCGGCCACCACGCCCGTGCGCGCGGTGAAGGGATCGAAGACCGTCACGCCCGTGCGCCAGGCCATCGCGGCCATCGCGCGCAAGAACGCCGAAGACATCGCGCCCACCATGCGGCTCAAGGCCGACCTGGGCTTCGACTCGCTGATGATGACCGAGCTCTCCGTCGCGCTCGAAGCCGTGCGCGCCGCGAAGGTGCTGCCCGAGAACCTCCTCGCGATCGAGACCGTGGCCGACCTGGAGCACGCCCTCGACATCGCCGCCGAGCAGCCCGCGACCGCCGCCGACGGACGCACCGCGAAGGTCGACCGCGACGACGAGACGCCCGAGGTGCCCGACGCCGTGCGCGACGTGGTGAAGGCGGGCCTCGCGGTGGTGCAGCGCGAGTTCTACGCGCAGGCGATGAACGCGAAGGTCACGGGCCGCGCGTACATTCCGCACAACCGCAACGCGCTCGTGGTGGCCAACCACGCGAGCCACCTCGACATGGGGCTCGTGAAGTACGCGCTGGGCTCCTACGGCCGCGACCTCGTGACCGTCGCCGCGAAGGACTACTTCTTCGACACGCCCCTGCGCCGCGCCTTCAGCGAGAACTTCACCAACCTCGTGCCCTTCGACCGCGAGGGCGGCGGCTCCGACCTCCGTCACACGCTGCGCGAGGTGGGCTCGCTCCTCGAAGCGGGCAAGACCGTGCTGATCTTTCCCGAAGGCACGCGGAGCCCCGACGGGTCGATCCGCGAGTTCAAGGGCGCCATCGGACACCTCGTCGCCCACCACCAGGTCGACATGCTCCCGCTCTACCTCGGGGGCACCTACGACGCCCTCCCGCGCAACGCGTCGGTGCCTCGCAAGCGCGACGTGACGGCGAAGATCGGCCCCGCGCTGCGCTACGGCGACATCGACCGCCTCACGCACGACCGCGGCAAGGTCGAGCGCGTGCGGCTCATCGCGAAGCTCGCCCAGCGCGCCGTGGAGGCCCTGCGCGACGGCCACGTGCTCGACCTCTCGACGCTCCACACGCTGCCCGCCGAGGGGCCCACGAAGCACCCGCTCGTGGCGCTCTTCGAAGAGCTCCCCGGACGCTTCATCAAGGGCCGCGTCGACGCGCCGGTGAGCTTCTACTTCAGCCTCGGCAACGAGCCCGAGCAGAAGTGGACGCTGCGCATCACCGCCGAGACCTGCGAGCTCGCGAACGCGAAGCCCGAGGGCGGCGTCGCCGACTGCGTGCTCAAGACCTCGCCCGAGGTGTTCACCCGCATCGTGCGCGAGGCCTGGGAGCCCGGCGTCGCGGAGTTCATGTCGGGCGCGGTGAAGTCCAACGACATCGCGCTGCTCCAGACCTTCACCCGCGCGTTCCGCCTCGGGTGACCGCCGCACGGTGCTGCGCGCGCAGCGCCGCGAGGGCCTCCTCCACGCGCTCCACGGTGAGCGCCGACCGCGCCACCTCCACCCACTGCCGCACCATCTCCCGCGATGCCTCTCCGTCACCGACGGGGAGGTACTCGCGCATCACGGCCTCGCCGAGCGTCGCATCGAGCACCGCGCGCATCGCCGCATACCCGCTCGCGCGCTCGACCCCGAAGGTCACATGGAGCGAGCGACCGTGCGGCGTCGATGCGTTGTGCCACTGGCCGCGCGGGAGATACACCACGTCACCGGGCGCCGCGGTGAACTCCATGGCGGTGCGTGCGAGCGCGCGCTCGCGTCGGTTCGCGAGGGACCACGCGATCGAGGGCGCGAGCGGCGCCACGTCGAGGGGACGGTTCTCGCGCTGCGACGACACCCACCAGCGCTTCTCGCCCTCGCACTGCACGGCGAAGACCTCGTGGCAGTCGAAGTGCGCGTCGAAGGCCGTGCCCGCGGTGCCCGTGGCGTACACGTTGGGCCACACGTGCGCGTCGAGCGCGTCGGCGAGGGCGCGCGCGGTCTCGTCGATGAGGGGCGTGAGGCCGTGCGCGCGGTTCCACACGAGGGGATGGCCCGCGGTGAAATACGCTTCAAGACGCGCGCGATCGTCGAGGAGCTCGCGCGTGGTGCAACGGGGCGTGAGGTGTTCTCCAAAGGCCATGACGTCGCGGTCGTCGGCGCGCGTGACGAGGGCGTCGACGAGCTCGGCGTGGGTGACGAGCGCTTCGAAGTGAGCCCCCGCGGAGACGAGGTGCGCGGGCTCGCGCTCCCAGTGACGGTCGAAGAATTCGTCGGCGGAGAGGGGCGCGAGGAGCGCTTCGAAGCGGTCGTGGTTCACGGCCGTCGGAGGGTACTGCAACCCGCGCGTGGCATCTTCCAGCGCGCGGGGCACACGGTGTATACGCGGCGGCGATGAAGTACCTCGTCACCGGCGCCACGGGCTTTCTCGGCCGTCACCTCGCGCTCGCGCTCGCCGAGCAGGGACACCACGTCGTCGCGATGGCCCGCTCGTCGGTGCGCGCCCCCGAGCACGGGAACATCACCGCGGTGAAGGGCGACATTCTCGATGACGAGGCGCTGCGCGCGCACACGGCGGGCGTCGACGGGGTGTTCCACTGCGCGGGGCGTGTGTCGCGCGATCCGGCCGACTCGACGCTGCTCTGGGAGACGCACGTCGTGGGCACGCGCAAGGTGCTCACCGCGGCGGCCGCGGCCAACGTGAAGCGCGTGGTGTACGCCTCGACGAGCGGCGTGATCGCGATCAGCGACGACGCCGACGCGGTGGCCAACGAAGACACGCCCGCGCCGCTCCGGTACATCGAGCGCTTCGCGTACTACCGCTCGAAGCTCTACGCGGAGTACGAGGCCATCGAGCACGCGAAGCGCGGCCTCGACGTGGTGATCGTGAACCCCTCGCTGCTCCTCGGACCGGGCGACCTCCACGGATCGTCGACGGGCGACGTGAAGAAGTTTCTCGACGGGCGCATCCCGATGACGCCCGCGGGCGGCATGGCCTACGTCGACGCGCGCGACGCCGCGACGGGCATGGCGCTCGCGATGGAGAAGGGCGTGTCGGGCCGCCGCTACCTGCTCAACGCGTCGAACGTGACGCTCGCGGATTTCTTCGGCCGCCTCGCGCGCCTCTCGGGCACGAAGGCTCCGACGCTGCGCATGGCGAAGGGCACGACGCTCGCGCGCCTCGGCGCGGGCCTGCTGGAGCGCGCCGCGAAGGCCGTGGGCGCCGAGCCCCCCGTCGACGCGGTGAGCGCCGAGATGGCGCAGCTCTTCTGGTACTGCGACAGCGCCCGCGCCGAGAAGGAGCTGGGCTGGCACGCGCGCGATCCCGTCGCCACGCTCGCCGACACGATCGCCGACCTCCGCGGGCACTGAGCGGCGCGCGACGGCCCGCGAGCCCCCGCACGCTTGACGGCGAGCGCGAACGCGGGCTCCGATGCGCAACGATGAGCGCATCCCCAGAACGGTCTCTTGATCCCGTCGCGTTGGCGACGCGCATGCCGCTGGCCCACTTTCCTGCGGGCAGCTTGTTTCAAGGCGCTTCGGGCTGGTCGCGCTGGACGGCCCTCAAGAGCGCCGCGCGCGTTCGGGGCACCCCGCGTCCCACGGATGGCAAAGCCCATGAGGGCTTCGCCCGCCTCGCCGACGAGCACGTGTTCACCTTCGCGGGCGTGTGCGCCTACACGCGCCGCGGCACCTTCGGCAACGTCGCCCTGTACCTCTCCCCCGCGGCCGAGACCGGCGCGACCGGCGGCGCCACGCCCTTCGACACGGGAGCCCTGGAGCACGGCATCTTGCGGCCCTGGGATTCGCGCTCCCTCGAGGAGCGCTGGGCCCTCTGCGCGTCGCACACGCACGCGCTCGACCGCTGGCGCGCGTCCTTCGCCACGTGGCTCGCGACGCACTACAGCGCGCCGGACCGCTACATCGAGAGCGACCGGGGACGTGACGACTCGGGCCTCCCCGACCGCCCCACGGCCACGCTCGTAGAGCTCGTCACCCACAACGGGAGCGCCGCGCGCGTGTCGGTGCCCGGGGGGCGCTGCTCCGACCGCCGCGCATGGACGTGGGAGGTGCGCCTCCGCGACGAGGTGTCCTTCGCCCACGTCGCGGCCCTCCACGTTCCGCAGGACCTTGTCGAAGACGCGATCGCATGGTGTACCGCCCATGCGCCGAGCGCCGAGGTGGTCGCCTACGAGGGATCGCCCGGCGCCGACACGCTCTTCGCCCACGGGCAGACCGTCGTTCGCATGCTGTTGGAGAACCCATCATGAGCCACCCCGAAGGGCACGACGCGACGCTCGTTCCCCGACGGATCGTGGGCTTCGAAGGCCACCACGACCCGCTGCGCACGCCCGCGTGGCGCACGCCCATCCACGACGACGCGAACGGACACCTCATGCTCCCCGGTGGGCACACGATGCCGTGGCGCGAGGGCGACGCGTTCCCCGGCGAGGCTACCGCGGTCGGCCCCTGGCCTGCGGGTGATGACGTCATCGTGGTGCTCAGCCGCACACGCGCCAGCGTGCTCGTGCGCGGGCACAACGGTCCCCTGCCCCCCGCGGTGCGCCGGTACCTCGACTGGTGCCTCTCGAACGAGCCCTCCGACCTCGCGCTGCGCACGCACCGTGACGGCCCGTCGTGCATCGGCGCGATCCCCCGCAGCGACGCTCCGGCGCTCCGCGAGGCCCTCCGCGACGTGGCCCGCGACGAGCTCCGAGCAGCAGTCCGCGGAACGCAGTTCGAAGCGATCCGTCGTGCGGCGTGGGTCCTCCAGCGCAGCGCGCTCAACGACGACGATCGCGCGCTCGTACTCGAAGGGCTGCGCCACGGACACGAGCACCCCGACGTGCACGCCCGCACGACGCGAACGCTGTTTCGAGGGACGTCCCAGGAGCGACAAGACGCACTTCTCCACAATGCGGAGGTGTTCCTCGCTCCCGCGAAGCCCGAGGACGCTTCGACGCACACGTCGCCCCTCACGCAGCACCGCGACGCGGTCCGCAGTCGCTTCGGTCTCTACGCGCCGGTGGCCCCGTGAGCGACGCCGCCTCGAAGGAAGCGCGCATCGCCCCCACCGGCATCGTCGGCCTCGACCTCGTGCTCGGCGGAGGGCTCCGTCTGCTCAAACGCATCGCGGACGCCGACGAGAGCGCCAGCGTGCTGATCCGCGGTCCTGCGGGCAGCGGAAAGACCGTGCTCGCCACGCACCTCGCCGCCGCGATGGCGCGCACGCTCCGCGGTGACATCGCCTATGCGTGCATCGAGCTGCTGCCGCGCGAGCTTCAGGCGCAGCTCGCGAACTTCGACGCGACGCGGTCCTTCACGCCGGTGCGTGTGGCGCCCTTCGAAGCACAGGCGCCCTACCGTGACGACCCGATGCTCTTCTCGGTGATGCTCGACCTCGCACAGGGCGAGGATCCGATCGGCGCGTCGCTGCTGGCCTTTCTCGACGCACTGGACGACAGCGGACGCCGCGTGCGCGTGCTCGTGATCGACTCGCTCTCCGACGACCACGGGCTCGGCGCGGGCGTGTCTCGCGCGGTGGCCGATGGCGTTGCGAAGCTGGCCGCCGAGCGCGGACTCGTGACGATCCTCGTCGAGGAGCGCGCGATCGATCGCCTCTCGCCCTGGTGCTTCGCCGTCGACACGGTGCTGGAGCTCGACGGCACGGCGACGGAGTCCTCGCGCTTCGACCGCACCCTCACCGTGCGCAAGCACCGCTTCGGCGCCACCGACGGCGGTCCCCACGGCGTCGAGATCACCGCCGAGGGGTTCTCGGTGCTGCCGCGCGTCGATGCGTGGATGCGCCCGCTCAACGCAGTGTTGCCCTCGCCGAAGGAGCAGCAACCGTGGCGGATGCCAAACGTGCAGGCCCTCGTCTCACGCGTCCCCGATCGCGTGCTGGGCTTCGTGCTCGTCGAGGCACAGGGGCTCGCGTGGCTCGCGGTGCGGGATCTGCTCGGCGATGCCACGGAGACCCGGCGGCGCATCGTGCTGGACTTCACGGTCCCCGTACCGCGCCAGCGCATGGGGACGCAGGTGATCCTCGGTGCCGCAAACCCCCGCCTCGCGCCCGAAGCGTTGATGTTGTCGATCGCTCGCGAGGTGCACGAAGGTCAGGGTGCCGTGGAGTCAGTGGAGATCCGTGATCCGGCCCCCCTCGCGGCGCATGCAACGCCCGACGCCGTGCTCCGTGCGTTGCAGATGATGGTGTTCCTGCTCCGTCGTGTCGGCATCAAGATCGTCGCGCACACGAGCGTGATGAACGGCCCTCACTTCGCCTACTTCCGCGCCCACGCCGACGCGCAGGTCTTCGCGCGAGAGCCGAACACCGGCACTGCTCCCAACGTCGAATTGCGTCTGCTGAAAGGCGCCGGCAATTACGCCTGGCGCGCCGGTCTCTCCTGAAGGCCCCCCCTCCGCCCTCTGTTCCGAACAGCCCCCGCCTGCACGCCCCCGCAGGCACCCCCTGCGCCGCGCAGACCCCGCACGCACACACCCGCAGCCACCCCCTGCCCCGCGCAGACCCCGCCTGCAGACACCCGCTGGCACCCTCTGCGCAGAACAGAACCCGCCCGCTGACACCCGCTGGCACCCTCTGCGCCGCGCAGAACCCGCCCGCGGACACCCGCAGCCACCCCCTGCCCGAAACAGACGCGCGCTAACCCCTGGAACGCCGCAGAAACGCGTCGACCGCCGCGTGGTGCTCCTCGGTGGCCCAGGCCAGTCCGAACTCGCGCAGCTCCAGCGCGCGGGCCTCGCGGCGCCCGAGGCGTCCCGAGTCGCGCAGCAGCGTGAGCATGCGCCCGCACGCGCCGCGCGGAAGGCGCTCCATCGCCCGCACGAAGGCCACCGCGCGCGGGAGCACCTCGTCGGCGGGCACGACCTCGTTGGCGAAGCCCTCGCGCGCGGCCTCGTCGACGGTCACCGCCTGCCCCGAGAGCAGCCACCGAAGGGCCGTTCCGCGCGACACCTGGTCGAGCAGGTTCGAGACGCCGCCCCATCCCGTGGTCACCGCGAAGCGCGTCTGCACCCAGTGGAACTTCGCCCCCGCCGCGCACACCCGGTAGTCGCACGCCGCCGCGAGCTCGCATCCGCCGCCGTACGCATCGCCGTGCACCGCGGCCACCAGGGGAACACCCAACGCGCGCAACGCATCGACCGCCGCGTGGGCCGTCTTCGCCATCGCGCGGGCCTGCGCCGCCGTGCGCACGCTCACGAGCTCCTGCAGGTCGCCGCCCGAGAGAAACACCCCCACGCCCGCGGCGCCCGTGAGCACCACGCCGCGGAGCGTGTCGTCACCGCGAAGACCCTTCGCCGCGGTTCCGAGCGCGCGCAGCGTGTCGGGGTCGAGCGCGTTGCGTCGCGCGGGACGGTCGACGGTGAGCACACACGCGCCGCCCTCGCGGGTGACCTGAACGCTCACCGCGGGGCCCTGCGGCGGCGAAAGAGACGCTCCTCGTCGAGGGCGCGCTCCACGTGGTCGGCGTGCGTGCGACGTCCGGCGGCGCGGCGCTTCACGTAGCGCTCCGCGTGGCGCACGACCGCGCTGGCCACGTCGACCTCCGTCGACTTCTCGATGCCTTCGAGGCCCGGCGAGCTGTTGATCTCAAGAATCCGCGGCCCCGCGCGGGTCTCGAGCATGTCGACGCCGGCCACTTCGAGGCCCATCACCTTGCACGCCTCGACCGCCGCGTGGGCGTAGCGCGGATCGATCTCTTCGATCGCCTCGGCCTCGGCGCCGCGGTGCAGGTTCGAACGGAACTCGCCCTTCTGGGCCTTGCGGCGCATCGCGGCCACGACCTTGCGGCCCACCACGATCGCGCGAATGTCACGGCCCCGCGACTCGGCGACGAACTCCTGGAGGATGATGTCCTGCCCGAGGGTCCAGAACGCTTCGAGCGTGCTCTCCACGGCCTGGCGCGTCTCGCAGAGCATCACGCCGATGCCCTGCGTGCCCTGGTGGAGCTTCACGATCGCGGGCGGCCCTCCCACGAGCGCGAGCGCCGCGTCGATGTGCGCCGAGGTCTTGGTGCAGACCGTCGTGGGAATGTCGAGGTCCTTGCGCGTGAGGAGCTGCATCGCGCGGAGCTTGTCGCGCGAGCGCGCGATGGCGACGGCGTGGTTGAGCACCGCGACGCCCATCATGTCGAACTGGCGCACCACCGCGAGGCCGTAGTTCGTCACCGACGCGCCGATGCGCGGGATCACCAGGTCGACGCCCGACACCTCGGCGCCGCGGAGGTACAGCGACGGACGCCCGCGGCTCACCACCAGCGACATTTCGAGCGGGTCGACGATGGTGACCTCGTGCCCGCGCGCCTTCGCGGCCTCGGTCAGCCGGCGCGTGGAGTAGATCGTGGCCTTGCGCGAGAGAATCAGGATGTGCATCGGGCCCGGCGCCTGGTGTCTCCCCCACGATCGCCGCAGGGGGTTCGTTCGAAGGCCGCGGAGGATAGAGATCCGCACGGAGCACGGTCAAGCCGCGCAACGCCCCCTCGGCCCACCGCGCGCGACGTTGTTCGTCACGTTGCGGTGGAGCGATGGCGTGATTTGCCCCTACCATCGGCCCCGTCGCGCCGATGGATCCACGCATACCCTACCGGGGCGCCGTTGCACCCGTGCCGCCCGAACCACCCATCCCCTGGACGCTCCTTGCGCTCGAACTGCTGCTCGTCGTGTCGCTCGCGGCGGCGCGCGGGGTGTGGGTGGCGGGCCTGCGCGGTTCCGAAGCGCTGCGCCTCGTGGCCACGGCGGCGCCGCTCGTGGCGCTGGCCTCCGCGGCAGTGTGTGTGCTCTGGGCGCTCCCGCGCGGGCTGTACCTCGCGCTGCGACGCCGACGCGCGGCGCTCGTCGCGCACCTCGCCCACATGGCCCCGTGGATCACCGCAGCGGTGCTCACCGCGGGCATCGAGCACGCGATGCAGCGCTACGTCGACCGGCGGATGGAGTCCGTGGTGACCGCGGTGGAGCGTTTCACCGCCGCACGCGGACGATTCCCCGTGCGCCTCGACGACCTCGTGCCGCAGTACCTCCCGTCGGTGCCCGCGCCGTGGCCCCTTCACAACGGCTGCGGGTTCAACTACGTGCGCACCGGAGAACGCGTGCAGCTCCTGCGCGACAACCTCGACGACACGGGACGACGGCTCTGCGACCCACAACACGGCCTTCGCTACCGCTTCCTGCTCCTGCGCTGGGAGACGTGGTGACCGCGTGAGCGCGCGCCCCCTCGCGGCGCTCTGCGTGCTCGCGGTGTCGTGCCGTCGTCCCTCGACCGATGCGCCGACGCGCGCGCCTGCGCCCGCGCCGCTCCCTGACGTGTCGGTGCTGCGCCCCCGCGACCCGTGGCCCGTGCGCCGTCGCGACGCGGGCGTGCACCGTGATGCCTCCCTCGCGCTGCCCGATGGAAGCCTCGCCACCGAGCCCATCGCCTCGTCGCCGACCCCCGACGCGCGGGTGGTGCGCGTCCGTGAGGGCGCGGTGGTGGTGTGGTCGTCGCCATCGCCCGAGGGGAGCGACGTGATCGCGTTGCGCCTCGACGCCGACGGACACACCGCGGGCGAAGCGCGACGGCTCGCGAGCGTGCGCGGAACGATCGACGCTCTCGACGCCGACGCGCGCGACGGTGTGCTCTGGGTGGTCTGGGCGGCGAACCGCGGCACCGAGGGGCGATGGATGCTCCGTCACACGGCGCTCCTCACGGCCGACGAATCGCTCTCGCGCAGCGCGGGCCCTGGCATGCTGGCCGATGCGCGCGTGTGGCCGATCCAACGGCGCTGGACCGCTCCCTTCGCCCACGTGCGCGCGGGTGACGACGGCACCGCGCTCGTGCTCGCGAGCGGCGACAACGTGCCGTGCCCGCTCGCGGCGCTCCCACCGGGCGTGGGCCACGGCCACTGGGTCGACTGCGCGGGCTGGCAGTGGATGCGCGTAGGCCTCGACCGACGCGCGATGTGGGACTACCGCGCGGGCATGGCGCGCCCCGAGAACGCGCCGGGGATGCTCACCCGCGTGCCCAACGGGTGGATCTACGCGCACGGCCCCGTCGACGCCGTGAGCGGACCGCGGTTGATCCTCGATCCCGCGGGGCATCGCGTGGTGCCGGGCTTCGGCGGAACGTCGCGCGTGTTGCCCGCGTTTCTCGACACGCTCTCGCCGTGCACCGCCCCGCGCATCGCGTGGACGGGCGATGCGTTCGTCTCGCGCTGCGAGCCCACCGAGGCCTCGGGAGAGCCCTCGGGCACGGTGTGGGTCCGCGTAGTGCGCGACGACGGAACGGCGGTGACCCCGGCGCGCGCGACGGTGACCCGCGCGACGGGAGAGACCATCCGATGTGCGGGCGGACGCCCCGTGGTGGAGCTTCGCTGGGAGGGAGGATCCGTGCGCCTCGATCCCACGCGCGCGGAGAGTTCCTTCGCGCTCGCGGACTGGGACGGCGAAGGGATCTTTCACGGCGCGCGCAGCGTGGTGTGGGCGGGACGCGCGCTCGTGGGGGTGTCTCCCTCGGGCGCGCTCCACCGCTGGGCCTGCGACGCACGCGGCGAGCTCACCGCGCTGGAATAGCCCCGCGCGCGCCGTCGGTTGTGCGCGAACGGCGGCGGCCCTGGGCTATGCTCCGCGGCCGCGACACGCCATGAACCGCACCCACGTCTCTCGTCTCGCGCTGGCGCTCCCGGCGGCCCTCGGGGCGCTGGCCTTCACGCCCTTCGCGCACGCCGACACCAACCTCTTCTCCACCGCGATGGAGCGCTACGGCTGGTGGGCCGCGCTCCCCGCGGCCTTTCTCGTCGGTCTGGGCACGGCGGCGACGCCCTGCGTGTACCCGATGATCGGCATCACGGTGTCGGTCTTCGGCGCGCGCCGCGAGTCTCGCGGAAGGGCCATGCTGCTCTCCACGGCCTTCGTGCACGGGCTCGCGGCGCTGTTCGTTCCGCTGGGCCTCTTCGCAGCGCTCACGGGACGCGTCGCGGGCGCGGTCGCGGGCAGCGCGTGGGTGCAGATCTTCGAAGCGGCGCTGATGTTCGTGATGGCCCTGAACATGTTCGGGCTCTTCGAGATCTCGCTGCCGCCGAGCCTCCAGAACCGCCTCGCCGCCATCGGAGGTCTCGGGCTCAAGGGCGCGTTCCTCATCGGGTTTGCCACGGGCCCCATCGCGGCGCCGTGCGCGACGGCGGGCCTGGTGGGCATCCTCGACTACGTGTTCCAGCGCCACGACGTGGTGGGCGGGAGCATGTTCCTCTACGCGTACTCGCTGGGCCTGGGTCTGCCCTTCTGGCTCGTGGGCGCGCTCTCGCTGGGCCTCCCCAAGCCCGGCGTCTGGATGGACCGCATCAAGAGCGTCTTCGGCATCGGCCTTCTGGTGCTGGGCTTCTACTACCTCCGCCACCTCGTGCCCGTGCTGAAGAACCCGCCGAGCGCGCTGGCCCGCGTGTGGTTCTTCGCGGCCCTCATGGTGGGTGGCGTCGCGATGGGCGCGGTGCACCTCTCGCTCAAAGACGGTTCGTCTTCGCAGCGCGCACGCAAGGTCGTGGGCTCCCTCGCGGCGGCCCTGGGCGCGGTGTGGTTCGTCGCGTACGAGCCCCCGGCCCCCACGATCCGCTGGGAGACCAACCTCGAAGCGTCGATCGTCCAGGCCCGCACGGCCCATCGCCCGGTGCTCGTCGACTTCGGCGCCGCGTGGTGCGCGGCCTGCGAAGAGCTGCTCCACCAGACGTTCAGCGTCGATGACGTGCGCCGCGAGGCCGAGCGCTTCACCGCGGTCAAGGTCGACGCGACGGAGCCCACCCCGGCGATCGAGGCCCTCCAGACCCGCTATCACGTGCAGGGCCTCCCCACCGTGCTGCTGATCAACTCCGAGGGACGCGAGGTCGACCGCGTGACCCAGTTCATCCCCGCCGACCAGATGCTCACCCGCATGCGGGCGGTTCACTGATCGCCCCCCTCGCACTGTAAAGCCCGCTGCACGCTCGCTCCGCAACCGACGTGCATCGGTCTGTACAGACTGCACACCGGGCTTCCCTCGGCGGCGGCGACGCCCGAGGGAGCGCGAGTAAAATCTCCTCTGAAATCTACGGGTTGGTGCAACCGGTGCGAGACCCCATGTCCTGCGGTCGGGCATGGCATGTGTGCTGCTCTAGGTCGAACTGCCTCAGCGTTCCCGCGCGAGGCCGTTGCGATGGAGGGCACTGCCAACCGGAACACCCAGCAACAGACCACTACTGCCTGGATCGGCCGTCCAATAGGGGATTGTGATCGGGTTCGTGTTCGCGCCTGCGATCGGGGAGCGATGTCGTCAGGGGACATCGCAGGGGGAGCCGCAGGACGGGGACACGGGTCGGACGACGGTTCAGGGAGCGATCGCCGCGTGATGCCAAGAGGGTGACTCCGGGCACGAGACGGACGGCGCAGCGCGTATCGGGGGATCCGCGCTGCGTCGTCCGGTTCGTGTGGCACCTGCAAGGGGGCGCATCCAGGGGAGTGATCGCGTCGGATTGAGTGGCGTTGCCGCATCGCCCGCTTCTTCACGGGCTCCATCGTCTGCGCGCCGCCCCGTAGTTTTCCCGGGGGGGAATCGAGCTCGCGGCTCCACGGGCCGAGCGACGCGCAGCAGCGACGGGGGATCGTTGGAGGGAGTCGCCGGGGCCGTCGTGGAGACGGGCGATGCGGCATCGCGCTCGAACGATACGTAGGGGGTCCCGCGTCGGGCCGCGCGCCCGCCCCACGGGCGACGACGCAGGCCGCGAGGGCGCGGACGGAGCACACGGGTGCCACATCGGTTGCTGCCGCACGGGCGTCACGCGCGCGGGGCGTTGAGGTAGGATCGAAGGTCGCCCCGACGGGGGGCGCCGAGGCCGATGAACCCACCCACGCAAAGCATTCTGATCGTCGACGATGAGCCCTCGCTCGGCTCCGTGATCCAGTCACTCCTCAAGCAGGAGGGGATCGCGTCGACCTATGTGAGCTCGGGGCCGCGCGCCATCGAGTACCTCACCACGGCACGCCATCGCGTCGACGTGGTGATCACCGACCTCTCGATGCCTGAGATGAGCGGCATGGAGCTGCTCGAAATCGTGCGCGAGAAGTGGCCCGAGCTCCCCGTGGTGATGCTCACGGCGATGAACTCGGTCTCCACCGCGGTCGAGGCGATGCGCAAGGGCGCCTACGACTTTCTGGTGAAGCCCTGCGACCGTGTGCAGATCACGGCGACGTTGCAGCGGGCGTTTCGCGAGAGCGAGCGCCGCGACGAGCCCCGTCGCCACCAGGCGGTGCTCGCCGAGTCGGGCCTGCTCGGTGACTCCGACGCCCTACGCGACGCGCGCGAGCGGCTCATGCGCGTGGCCGAGAGCGACGCGACCGTGCTGATCCGTGGCGAGTCGGGCACGGGCAAGGAGCTTGCGGCGCGCCTTGTTCACAAAGCCTCGCGGCGGCGGGCCGGGCCCTTCGTCGCGGCCAACTGCGGGGCCTTCGCGCTCAACCTTCTGGAGTCCGAGGTGTTCGGCCACGAGAAGGGCGCGTTCACCGGGGCCACGGTGCGCAAGCCGGGGCGCCTGGAGCTTGCCAACAACGGCACGCTCTTTCTCGACGAGATCGGCGACACGCCGGGCGAACTCCAGGTGCGCCTGCTGCGCGTGCTCCAGGAGCGGACCTTCGAACGCGTCGGCGGCAAGGAGACCCTCAAGGCCGACGTGCGCTTCATCGCCGCGACGCACCGCAACCTCGAAGAGCTCATCGAGCGGGGCACGTTCCGCGAAGACCTGTTCTACCGTCTGAACGTCGTGCCCGTGTGGCTTCCGCCGCTGCGCGACCGCCGCGAAGACATCGCCACCCTCGCGCGGCACTTCTGCCAGACCTTCGGTGATCGCTACCGGCGTCCCGAGGCGCACTACACCCCCGACGCGCTGGAGTTTCTGCGCGACCAGCCGTGGCCCGGCAACGTGCGCGAGCTGCAGAACCTCACCGAGCGCCTCGTGGCCCTCGCCTCCGACGCGCGCATCACCCGCGAGCACATCGCCGCCGAGCTCGTGCGCGAGCCAGGCGGACGTCTCTCGCCCGCGCCCTCGATCACCCCGCCCCCGGCCGTGGAGGCAGCGCGCACGGGCGCCGTCGATGCGAGCCAGAAATCCCTTCAGGACATCCGCCGCGAGCGCGACCGCGAGGCGCTCAAAGAGGCCCTGCGCGCGACGAAGAACAACCGCTCCGCCGCCGCGCGACTGCTCAAGGTCTCGCGCCGCACGATCTACAACATGATCGAGGAGTGCGGGCTCGAAGACTACAAGCCGCCCCGGTGACCGCGCCCGGCGCTACGTCGCCGCCAGCGCCCGTCGCATCGCCTCGACGAGTTCGTGCGACCGGAAGGGCTTTGCGAGAAATGCCGTAGCCGTGGCGAGCGTCGCCGCGCCGATGACGCGCGGATCGAACCCCGACGTGAGCACCACCGGAAGCGACGGAGACCGCGCGCGCAGCGCCGCGAGCACCTCGACGCCTGGCATCGTGGGGAGCGACAGGTCGAGGTACACGCCGCGGATGCTGTCTCCGTGCGATTCGAAGAGCGCGAGGGCTTCGTCGCCCGTCGTGGCGTGGCACACCGCGTAGCCGGCCTTGCGCAGCGCGCGCAGCACCACGCCCATCACGAGGTCGTCGTCTTCGACGATGAGGATCTCGGGACGCGGCGGGCTGCTCGGCATGCGAGAGCGCGATGGCACCACCGCACGCGGGCGGCGCCAAGGGCTGGTGAGGTCGGGCGAGAAGGGAAGCGCGGCGCGATGTACGCGCCTGCGTCAGCGGGCGGCGGGCGGCGCGGGAATCACGCGCGTGGGCTCCTCACGCGGGCGACGGTAGATCGGGGGCTGCGTGACCTGGATGGTCTGCGAGCTGCTGTTCACCGGCGTGCCGGTGTTGGTGATCACCATGGTGCCGCCCGCAGGTCCCGAGGGAACGGGCGTGCCGCCGTTGGTCATCACCATCGTGCCGCCGGGCATCGGCTGCGCGACCGGCGTTCCACCGTTCGTCATCACCATCGAACCGCCGGGCATCGGCTGCGCGACCGGCGTTCCACCGTTCGTCATCACCATGGTGCCGCCCGCGGGTCCCGAGGGAACGGGCGTGCCGCCGTTGGTCATCACCATCGTGCCGCCGGGCATCGGCTGGCCCACGGGCGTGCCGCCGTTGGTCATCACCATCGTGCCGCCGGGCGCAGGCTGCCCGACGGGCGTACCGACCACCACACCCGTGCCGGGACGTGCAGGCTGCCCGACGACCACACCCGCACCGGGCTGCGTCATCACCGATCCCTGCGTCGGCTGCGCGACCGCACCGGGCGGGAGGTATCCGGGCGTTCCCACCGCGACACCGCCCTGCGGAGGCGGATACCCCGGCTGCCCCGCAGGAACCGCCACACCGACACCGGGCTGACCGTAGACCGGCGTGCCCACGGCGACGCCCCCCTGCGGCGGATACATCGGACGCGCAGGCGGCGCTCCGGGCTGACCGTAGACCGGCGTACCGACCGCGACGCCTCCCTGAGGCTGCGGAGGATACGCAGGCTGCGCCACACCGACGCCCGGCTGGCCGTAGACCGGCGTGCCCACGGCGACACCACCCTGCGGCTGGCCGTAGACCGGCGTACCGACCGCGACGCCCGTGGGCTGGCCGTAGACCGGCGTGCCGACGGCGACGCCTCCCTGCGGCTGACCGTAGACCGGCGTACCGACCGCGACGCCCGTGGGCTGCGCAGGCGGAGGCGGCGCGGGCTGCGCGACGACGGTCTCCGTGGGGTAGACGACCGGCGTGGCCGAGGTGACCGTGCAGGCCGAGGCGAGGGTCGCGAGGGTGCTGATGAGTGCGAGGCGCTGGTGACGCATGGATCCGTCGCTCCTTGATGAACGCAGCGCGCTCGACGCGACCGCGCGGCGCTGCATTCAGGCGGCGGAGGATAGGCACGAGCGACGCGGAAGGTCGATCGCCAATGGGGCCCTCGCACGAGTGGTGACGGCGACCGGAGGGGTGCTGTATGCTCCGCGCGGGTTCGAGATACAGGCTTCGGTGCGAAGCCAATGAGGGACGGATCGGGTGGCGGCCACGGCGACGGAACAGGGGAGGCTCGGATCGACCGTCGCCGGAAGATACCGACTGCTGCGCGTGCTTGGACGCGGCGGCATGGGCATCGTCTACGAGGCCGAGAACATCTCCACGCGGCGCCGGGTCGCGATCAAGATCATGCACCCGGAAAACCAGCTCAATCAGGAGAACGTCAAGCGCTTCCTGAATGAGGGCGCCAACGCGGGGCGCGTGAAGCACCCGAACATCGTCGAGTTCATCGAGATGGGGCAGGACCCCGCCGACGGCTCGCTGTTCATCGTGCTGGAGCTTCTTCGCGGCACCGACCTCTCGACCTACCTCGTGAAGTACGGCCGGATGGAACCGCGCGACGCCATCGTGGTGACCGCGCAGGTGCTCCACGCGCTCTCCGTCGCGCACGCCGCGGAGATCGTGCACCGCGACGTGAAGCCCGAGAACATCTTTCTCACGAAGGGCTCCGCGGGCGACGCCCACGTGAAGATCGTCGACTTCGGCATCTCGAAGGCCATCAACCCCGAGAAGGCCTTCATGGGGTCGATCACGCAGATCAACACCACCGTCGGCACGCCGCACTACATGTCTCCCGAGCAGGCGAAGGGCGAGCCCATCGATCCGCGCGCCGACCTCTGGGCCCTCGGCGTGGTGCTCTACGAGAGCCTCACGGGACACCTCCCCTTCGACGGCGACAACTTCAACACGCAGATCGTCGCGGTGGTCACCGAGGCGCACCTGCCCGCGTCGACGTACGGCGTCGACCGACCGCTCTCCGACATCATCGATCGTTGCCTCCAGAAGGATCGCAACCAGCGCTTCGCCAACGCGAGCGAGATGCTCACCGCGCTGCGCGACTACGTGGTGCGCCACCCCGCGGTGGGCCTCGCCGAGAGTTCGCTCTTCGACGACCCCGCGGTGGGCCCGGTGTCTCCCTCGAAGCCCGCGCCGCCGCGGCCTGTCGAAGTGGTCACCATGCGCGACAACGAGCCGTTGGAGAGCACCGCTGCGGTGTTTCCCGGCATGGTGCGCATCGAAGACGAGGCCACCGCGTCGTCGGATGCGGCCCCGACCGCGGTGCGCCCCCTCGACCGCTCCGTGGTGCGCCCGACCACCCACGCGCAGAGCGCGCCGCCCGCGCCCGTCGACGACGCCCCCGTGGCCTCCCCCGACGAGCCCCGCGGGCCGAGTCCGCTCCTCCTCGTCGCCGTGGCCTTCGTGACCGCGCTCATCACGGGCAGCACGACGTACATGGTCTACCAGGCGACGCGGCCTGCGGCGCAGGCGTCGAACATGGTCCGCGTGCAGTTTCTCGGGCTCTCGGCCGGGGCGACGGTGTTCATCGACGGCGTGCGCTGCGAGCGTCCCGAGGGCGTGCAGCTCCCGCGGCGCAGCACCGACGTGCACGTGCGCGTGGTCGCTGAAGGCTTCCGCCCGTTGGAGTTCCGCCTGCGCCCCGAGCGCGACCAGGCCGTGTCGCTCCCGCCGCTCGTGCCTGCGCCGCCCGCGCTGCACCCGCTCACCCTCGACGCCGGCCCCGCGCCGCAGCCCGCCGCGCTTGTGCCAGCGCCCGTCGCGCCCGTTGCGCCCAC
>CAMFHP010000045.1 GCA_945952225.1 uncultured Myxococcaceae bacterium | reverse complement strand
GAAGAACGCCATTGCCACGCTGGCAGAAGCTCCCTCGCGTTCGAAGAACGCCATTCCCACGCTGGCAGAACCGCACACGCCCCCGGAGTGCGCCGCTGCCGCCCTCGAACCCCCGCCCTCGACCCGCGCGCAGCCCCGTCAGCGCCCGAGCCAGAGCGTGACCATGCCCACGACCTCGCCCACCGGAATCGCCGCGCAGGCCGACGCGATGGCGAACGCGGTCCGCAGCCGGTGCGAGTCCGAGCGGCCCACGAGGCGGCGTCCGATGAACACCTGCGCGCCCACCCACATCATCGCGGCGAGCGTCAGGCCCATCGCGTGCGGCTGCCAGCAGCGGGGATCGTTGAACACCAGCAACGGGCATCCTTCGGGCGTGCACGGTCCGCGGCACACGTCGGGCGGAAGCGTCAGGATGCACCCCACCATCGCCACCGTCGCCACGAGCGCCACCGCCGCCAGCGGCGCCGTCGATGCGCCCGGCGGGGCAGGGTGCTCGTCGCCGTAGCGCGTCTCGACCTTCGGGCACAGGCGCGCCACCGTCGTGAACAGATCGACCAGCAGCGAGGCCCGCGACGACCACGCTTCGAAGTGCGTCCGCGCCGTGAGCTGCACGTGCACCGACTGGTGGTCGTCGTCGATCACCAGCGAGCCCACCCCCACGCGCAACAGCTCGCGCACCGCGTCGCGCAACGCCTGCTCGGCCAGCACACGACGCGCGACCTCGGGCGGCGACGGCGTCTCGACGTAGACCTCGGTGTCGAAGAGGGCGTCGTCGGTCTGGGTCTCCACCGAGATGCCGCGACGCTTCGCGCGACGGTCCGAATCGACCTCGGGGCGCAGCGCCAGCGCCATCGGACGCACGGCGCGAAGGTGTCCCGTGAGCGGTGTGCCCGTGGGCACCGAGGGGTAGTGCGCGCGCAGCGAGAGCGAGGTGCTCGACCCCGAGAGGTAGGTCACCGTCACTGCCACGCCCTGCCGCGTGAAGGTGAACGCGTCGCGATCGGCGGCCGCGCCCGCCAGCACCCGCAACGCCGACACAACGCGGGCTTCGGCATCGGGCGTGTCGAGAGGAAGCAGCGGACGCATGCGCGTCGCGCGACGCTACCGGGCTTCGCGAGGCCCCGCGAGCGGAACCGCGCGCGACACCCCCGTGCGGTTCACCACGAGCAGCGGAATCCCCACGGCCAGCAGCGCGCCCGCACCGAGGCCCACGCCGAGCATCGTGGTGCGTGACGGTGCATCGCCGTCGCCGAACTGCGACGCGAGCGTGAGTCCCGTGATCGCCGCGAGCAGCGTCGCGCCGAGGGCCACCGCGCCGACGCCGAGGTTCCACTGCGCCTGCGAGGCCGCGCGAAGCGTTACGCGAAGATCCCCCGCGGGCAGCGCGACGGACTCCTCGGTGCGACGCATCCCGTCGCCGTCGGCGCGCAGCAGGAGGTACGCGTCCGTGGGCACGTAGAGCGCGCAAGGCGTGGTGCACGTTCCCGATCCGAGGAGGTTCGGCGGCGCGTCGCGCGTCCACGTCATCGCGGCGTTGCGACGGTGCTCGATCACCACGCGCTGCGGGGACTCCGACGACGATTGGATCCACCACATCGCGCGTCCCGGCGCCCAGCGCGTGAGGTCGGCGACGCGGGGAGGGGAGGTGGGCGTCGGGTCCGTCCACGGGGCCTGCGCGCGCGCCGCGGAGGGCATCAGCAGCGCCGCGAGCGCCACCGCCGCGGGCCTCACCAGGTGCCGCCCTTCACCGCATCGACCACGCGCCAGAGGTACCAGCTCGCCACGGAACGGAAGGGCTTCCACTTCTCGCCGCGCCGCGCGAGCCACGCCTCGTCGGGCATCTCGCGGAGCCCGAACGCGAGCCGCGCCCCGTTGCGCACGCCGTAGTCGCCGAGGGGCAGCACGTCGGCGCGACCGAGGCGGAACATCAACAGCATCTCCACGGTCCAGCGACCGACGCCGCGCACTTCGGTAAGCGCTTCCACAAGCGCTTCGTCATCCATCGCGTGGGCCTGCGCCGCGTCGGGGATGCGCCCTTCGAGGCACTTCTGCGCGAGGTCCTTCAACGCCGCCGCCTTCGCCGCCGAGAGCCCCACCGCGCGCAACGCGTCGGTCTCCATGCGCGCCATCGCGTCGGGCGTGAGGAAGCTTCCGTCGCCTGAGAGCGCCTTCACGCGCGACCAGATCGTGGCCGCGGCCCGGCCCGTGAGCTGCTGGTACACGACGGCGCGCGCGACGGCCTCGTACACGCTCTGCGTCGCCTCGACCTCCATCGTGAAGGCGCCGAGCTTCGCCATCCACGCGCCCAGCGTGCGGTCGCGCGACGCGAGATGTTTCACCGCGGCCTCACGGTCGAAATGCGCGTCGCCCATCGTCGCGACGAGCGAGGGCTGGTGCGTGCCTTCGAGGCGCACGCGCTCGATCTCCAGCAGCTTCGCCTTCGTGATCACACCGCCCCACGCCGAGAAGCCGCCCGCTCCGCCCGCGCGGGCCAGCACGCGGTGACACGGCACCACCACGGGCCACGGATTGCGCGCCATGGCCTGCCCGATGGCGCGCGCGGCACCGGCGCGTCCGAGCTGCTTCGCGAGGTCGCCGTACGACGCCGTGGTGCCGCTGTGCACCGCGCGGGTGACCTCGTAGGTCGCACGGTGGAACGCGGGCACCGTGTCGAGCGCGAGGGGTACGTCGTCGTAGCGCGCGGGCGCGCCGCCGAGGTGCGCGGTGATGCGCGCGGCCACGTCGCGCACCCAGTCGGGAACGGGCGCGTCGCGGGCGTCGGGCGTGCGGGCGAGGAGCTTCGCGCGGGTCTCGTCGGCGTTGCGCTCGGGGAGTTGCACGGCGAGGAGTCCGCGCGCGTCCCAGGAGAGTCCCGCGGTGCCGAGGGCGGTGTCGAAGAGGTGCAGTCCCGGGTTCACCGCGCGGTTATACCCGAAGGCCCACGCACCGAGATTTCGGCGCGGCGCCATTGACCGCGCGGGGCACCTCAGAACACCCTCCCGCCCCCTCAAAGCCTCCCTCAACGCGGCGCCCGGCGCCCGACACGGACCGATGACCAAGAAGCTCTGCCTGGTGACCTTCGGGTGCCAGATGAACGTTCACGACTCGCAGCGCATGGAGGACCTCATGCGCGCCGCGGGCTACGACGTGATCCCCGAGCCCGAAGGGGCCGACGTGGTGATCCTCAACACCTGCTCGGTGCGCGAGAAGGGCGAGCAGAAGCTCCGCAGCGAGGCCGGCAAGCTCAAGTCGAACGACACGGTGCTCGTCGTCGCGGGCTGCGTCGCGCAGCAGGAGGGCGAGGCCCTCGTGAAGGCCATGCCCTTCATCGACGTGGTCATCGGCCCCGACAACCTCACGGACCTCCCGGCCCTCGTGCGCGAGGCCGAACTCGGCGCGCCCCCCTCGGTGCGCACGGTCTTCGACACCGATGCGCCGCGCTTTCTCACGAACCCCGCGGTGCCCGGCTCCGTGGGCGCGAGCGCGTACGTCACGGTGATGAAGGGCTGCGACGAGCGCTGCTCGTTCTGCATCGTGCCCTACACCCGCGGCCCCGAGCGCTACCGCAGCGCCGACGACGTGGTGGCCGAGATCCGCGCCCTCGTCGACGGCGGCACGCGCGAGGTGATGCTCCTCGGGCAGACGGTCAACAGCTTCCTCGATCCGCGCGTGGAGCTCCCGCCCGATCGCGACCCCGACGAGTCGCAGTTCCCCGAGCTGCTGCGCCGCATCGCCGCGGAGGCGCCGGGCCTCGACCGCCTGCGCTACACGTCTCCGCACCCGCGCCACCTCACGGCCTCGCTGGTGCGCGCGCACGCCGACCTCGACGTGCTCTCGACGCACGTGCACATGCCCGTGCAGAGCGGGAGCGACCGCATCCTCAAGCGCATGATCCGTCGCTACACCCGCGCGGAGTACGTGCGCCGCGTGAACGCGCTCCGCGACGCGCGCGCGGGCATCACGCTCTCGACGGACATCATCGTGGGCTTTCCCGGTGAGACCCGCGACGACTTCGAGGCCACGCTCTCGATGGTGCGCGAGGTGGGCTTCACGTCGCTCTACGGCTTCAAGTACTCGCCGCGCCCGCACACGCCCGCGCTCAAGCTCGACGACGACGTCACCGAGGCCGAGAAGCAGGACCGCCTGCTCGCGCTCTTCGAAGTCTCCGAGGCCCTCACGCGCGCGCACCTCGCGACCTGCGTGGGCACGCGCGTCGAGCTGCTCATCGAGGGCCCGAGCCGCCCCGGCGCGAGCACCTTCGCGGGACGCACCCGCGGCAACGAGATCGTGCACATCGCCGCCGCGCCGGGCGTCACCGCAGGCGCCGTGGTGGTCGCCGAGGTGGTGCGCGCGAACAAGCACTCGCTCGAAGGGCGCATGGAGTCCGTGCGTCGCGAGGCGCCGCCGAAGGTGCAGCCGACGTTCCGCCGCGTGGCGCTGCCCGTGGTGAGCGCGTGACGGCGGTGGTGCGCGGGGTCGTGCGGCCCTTTCGCGGCGTGCATCCGACGCTGGGCACTGGGGCCTTCGTGGCCGACACGGCGTCGGTCATCGGCGACGTGGTGCTCGGGGAGCAGGCGTCGGTGTGGTACGGCGCGGTGCTGCGCGGCGATGTGGCGCCCATTCGCATCGGGCGTCGGAGCAACGTGCAGGACGGCTCCGTGGTGCACGCCACGACCGATCTCTCGACGACGGTGCTCGGCGACGACGTGACCGTGGGTCACCGCGTGGTGCTCCACGGGTGCACGATCGAAGACCGGGTGCTGGTGGGCATGGGATCGATCGTGCTCGACCTCGCGGTGATCGAGCACGACGTGATCGTGGGCGCGGGCTCGCTGGTGCCTCCCAACGCGCGACTCGAATCGGGGTGGCTGTACCTCGGGTCGCCGGTGAAGAAGGTCCGTCCGCTGCGCGACACGCACCACGCGATGATCCTCGCGGGGTGGCAGAGCTACGTCGAGCTCGCGGTGCTCCACGGGGAGTGACCGCGAGCGCGGGGTGACGGCGCGATCAGCGGTCGGGCCAGATGGCCTGCGGCAGGAGCGACATGCTGTCGTTGGCGCGCATGGCGCGCGACGCGGCGGGGGTGGAGTCGCAGCGTCGGGGCGCGGGCGCAGGCGCGGCGTCGAGGTCGGCGAGGGCCTCGGCCAGCGCGGGCGACACCGCGGGCGTGCGCGGAATGCTCATCGCGGCCTGGAACGAACCGGGGATCACCGAGTCGGGGCGCGCCGCGGGGATGCGCGACGGGGCCTGCGAGCGACGGGCGCGTCCCATGGCCGGGGGCGGGCACGAGACCGGCCGGCCGGGGTGCTCCGAGCGGCGGGGATACACGGACTCGACGGCCATGGGGCCGCGCGCGGGGGCCATCTCCGTGGGGAGATCGGTGGGCCACACGGTGACCTCGCCGTCTTCGGCCACGAGGCTGAAGATGGCGCTCCAGGGCAGGGTGCAGCGGAAGGGGGTGCGGGCAAAACTCAGCGTCACGTGCACGCCGACATCGTCGGTCTGGATGTCGGGCAGCGGGAGCGCGAGGGCACGTCGTACCTGGAGCACCACGCGCGAGCGCACGGCGAGGCTCTCGGGCACGACGACCCCTGGGCGCCGCGGGTCGATGTGCACGAACACGCTTCCGCGGTCGAGAAAGGCCTGAAACTGCTCGGTCTTCGAGGGGACGTTCGAGGTCATGGTCAGCCACCGTGGAGCGCGACGCGGGGATTCACCCGGAGCTTCCCGACGCGGGGTGCGACGCTCCTTGGCGCACCCACAAAGCTCATCGGTAGGGGCGCCCGCGGACTTGAGTGACCGGATGACGATTTCGATGAAATCCGTTTTCGGCGATTCTGAAACCCCGGTGGCCGGAACCGGGACCACCGCGCCGACAGGGATGGCCGAAGCGTGTCGGCACCGTCTCCCGCGTGTCGGCGCGAGGCCCCGCGGCGGGGATCACATGCAGGCGGGGGGGAACGACCCGAAGCAGCCCGCGAGGAGGTTCTGGCAGGCCATGTCGGTCTGCTGCGCGGTCGCGAAGCAGGTCTGGAGCGCGTTGTACTGCGTGCGGCACATGGTCGTGAGGCACGCCTGGTCCATGCAGCCCATCGTGGTGGCGCACGACTGGAGCATCATCGCCTGCGTGGGACAGCACCCGTTGATCGCCTGGCCGTAGCACTGCACGCATGCCTGGCTCGACTGGAGGGCGTTGCCCTGGCAGGTCGCGTCCATGCCACAGCCGCAGAGGCGCGTCACGACGGTCTGTCCGCAGCGGCCGTACATGCTCGTGGCGCTGTCGGCGCGGGCGTCGTTGGCGGCGGGGCCGTCGGTGGCCGTCGAAGCGTCCGTGCCCGTGGAGGCGTCGGCCGTGGGGGCCGCGTCGGTGTTGCTCGCCGAGTCCGCGGTGCTGGCCGTGTCCGCGGTGGTGGCCGCGTCGGAGTCCGTGCCCGTGCCGCCGCCGCCGCTGCTCGCGCTACAGGCCGAGAGACCCAGAAGGAGAAGACCGAAGACCGACGCGTACTTGTTCACGTGAATGACCTCCCGAACGACAGTGTTCGGGCGGCGCTCTAACGCAGAAATACTCGGTGGATCAAGCGGTCCGGCGCGGTCGACGCGCATCGGGGCGGCGCTCCCCGCGGGGCCGCGGAAGGCTTGCGCCCACGATGGGACGCTCTGGTAGCGTCGGGCTCCTATGCTCCACGTGTTCATCGTGAACGTCGCCCCGGGCCACGACCCCGACAAGCTGCTCTCCGACGAGGTGCTCGCCGAGACGCAGGCGCAGGTGATGACCGCCGACGAGGCGCGCACCCTCGGCTTCGCGGGCCTGCCCGACGAGGCGCCCGCGGGCCTGCGGCTCATCGCCGTGGCGCCCCGCGACTCGCGGTGGATCCAGCAGTCGCTCGAACGCAGCCACAGCGTCACGAGCTACCGCATGACCGAGATCGGCTGAGCACCTCGCGCCACCGTCGCCCGCGCGTCTCGAACGCCCGCACGCACCGCCGTTGACCGCGCACCCCACGGGGCGCGTAGAGTCCGCGCGCCATGATCGATCACACCGCCGCACTGGGCTTCGCCGAGCAGGCGTGGGAGGGCGACATCCTCCCGCAGCTCGTCGAGTACATCCGCATCCCGAACAAGTCGCCGGCCTTCGACCGCGAGTGGGCCGCCGCCGGTCACATGGACCGCGCCGTCGACCTCATCGCCGCGTGGTGCCGCGCGCAGACGGCCCACATCCCCGGGCTCACCGTGGAGGTCGTGCGCCTCGCCAACGCCGACGGCACGCCCCGCACGCCGGTGATCTTCATGGAAGCGCCCGGCGACACCGACGACACCGTGCTGCTCTACGGCCACCTCGACAAGCAGCCCGAGATGACGGGCTGGCGCGAGGGCCTCGGCCCCTGGGAGCCCGTGCGCGAAGGCGATCGGCTCTACGGTCGCGGCGGCGCCGACGATGGCTACGCGGCCTTCGCGTCGCTCACGGCGCTGCGCATCCTCGCGGAGCAGAAGAAGACCCGCGCGCGTTGCGTGGTGCTCATCGAGGCGTGCGAAGAGAGCGGCAGCTACGACCTGCCCGCGTACATCGACCACCTCGCGGCGCGCATCGGATCGCCCTCGCTCGTGGTGTGCCTCGACTCGGGCTGCGCGAACTACGACCAGCTCTGGATGACCACCTCGCTGCGCGGGCTCGTGGGCGGACGGCTCACGGTGAAGATCCTCCGCGAGGGCGTGCACTCGGGCGACGCGAGCGGGATCGTTCCGTCGAGCTTTCGCATCGTGCGGCAGTTGTTGGAGCGCATCGAGGACACGCACACCGGCGAGATGCTCGTGGGCGAGCTGCACACCGAGATCCCCGAGGCGCGCGTCGCGCAGGCCCGCGCGGCGGCGAAGGCGCTGGGCTTCGAGGTGTTCCAGAAGTTTCCCTTCGTGGGCGGCGCGATGCCTGCGCCGACGGACCTCACCGAGATGGTGCTCGCGCGCACGTGGCGTCCGACGCTGTCGGTGACCGGCGCCGATGACCTTCCGCCGACGGCGAAGGCGGGCAACGTGCTGCGCCCGCAGACCACGCTGAAGCTCTCGGTGCGCATTCCCCCGCGCGTCGATCCCGCGGAGGCCGGGGAAGCGCTCACGGAAGCGCTCACCGCCGATCCGCCCTACGGCGCCGACGTGAGCTTTCACGTCGAGAGCGCGTCGCCGGGATGGGACGCACCGGCGCTTGCTCCGTGGCTCGAAGAGGCCGTGCACGCGGCGTCGAAGACCTTCTTCGGCCGCCACGCGATGGCCATGGGCGAGGGGGGAACGATCCCGTTCATGGGCATGCTCGGAGAGAAGTTCCCCGAGGCGCAGTTTCTGATCACGGGCGTGCTCGGCCCGGGTTCGAACGCCCACGGGCCCAACGAGTACCTGCACATCCCGACCTGCAAGCGGCTCACGTGCTGCGTGGCCGACGTGATCGCACGCCACGCCGCGCGCTGAGCGCGACGCTCGAACCCGCTACGCGCCGAGGATGCGCACCACGCCCTCGATGCTCGCCATGAGCACGGGGGCGACGGCCTCGGGCGCGCGCTCGCCCCGCAGCACGAGCAGCAGGCTCTCGCGACCGCACTGAAAGGGATGCACCGAAACGCCGCCGAGACGGCGCGGATCGAGGGCGAAGCCCTGCCCCTTCGCGATGAAGGGCGCATAGGCCGCGAGCTCCTCGCACTCGCTGCGGTCTCCGTCGTACGCGAGAAGAATCCCGTCGGTCGTGCCGAGAAGGATGTGCGTGAGACCCGCACGCTCGCGCTGTGCCGAGAGCAGGTACTGCAACGCCATGGCGAGGTCGTCCGAGCGCCGGGCGCGGCGCTCCCTTCCGATGAACATGGATGTCTCCTTCAGCGCAGGGAGACGACGCGCGGGGGCGTTCGCGGGCCATGGGAGACCCGCGCGCGTCCGGCGGCGTTCCGGTGCAGAACGAAGCGTTGCAGGTCGGGCCGAGGCGCCGCCACTTTCGGGCGATGCCGCGGTGCAAGGGGTTGGAGCTCCGCGCGACGAGGGCGGTGACCGATCAGATGTCGAAGTCGACGTCGCCGGGCTCGGGCGCCGACGGAGGGACGCTCCCGACCTCGCCCGCGCGCACCTTCGGGGTGACCATGCGCAACCGCGGCGGATCGAGCGCCACGCGGTGTCCCTCGGGCACCGAGCGCGTGATGAACACCGAGCCGCCGAGGAGCGATCCGCGGCCCACCACGGTCTCGCCGCCGAGCACGGTGGCGTTCGCGTAGATGGTCACGCGGTCTTCGAGCGTGGGGTGGCGCTTGGTGCCACGAATGAGGTTGCCCTCGGCGTCGCGGGGCATCGAGAGCGCGCCGAGCGTCACGCCCTGGTAGAGCTTCACGTGCGCGCCGATGTGGGTCGTCGCGCCGATCACCACGCCCGTCGCGTGGTCGATGAAGAAGCTGTCGCCCACGGTGGCGCCGGGGTGGATGTCGCATCCCGTCTGCGCGTGCGCCCACTCGGAGAGGATGCGCGGCATGAGGGGCACGCCGAGCACGTCGAGCTCGTGGGCCACGCGGTGCACGGTGACCGCGAGGAGGCCCGGGTACGCGAGGATGATCTCGTCGAGGTTCGCCGCCGCAGGGTCGCCGTCGTACGCGGCCTGCACGTCGAGCAGGAGCCGCGCGCGAATGGTCGGCAGCCGCGCGAGAAACTCGTCGGTCACGCGCCGCCCGCGGTGGCGACAGCGGGGCAGGTCGGGCGTCGCACGCTCGCCGCTCTCGGAGCCGTAGCAGAGGCACAGCTCGATCTGCCGTTCGAGCTTCTCGCGCACCGTGTGGAGCGTCGCGCCGACGTGGTAGGCGACGTTCTCGTCGGTGAGATCCTGGCGGCCGTAGTAGCCCGGATAGAAGAGCTCCAGCAGCAGGCGCATCACCGCGATGATCTCGTCGCGCGACGGGATGTATCGCTTGTTGATGAACTGCGCGCGGGGGTCGTCGCGGTAGCTCTTGAGAAACGCGTCGACGAGGCCCGCGAGGTCGCCCTGTGCCTTCGCCTCGCTCACGACGCCTTCGCCGCCGCGATCTCGTCGAACATGCCCTCGAAGAGCGCGCCCGTGAGGTAGCGCTCCGCCGCATCGGGCAGCACCACGACGATGGTCTTGCCCGCGTGCGCGGGGTCGTGGGCGAGCTTCACGGCGACGTGCATCGCGGCGCCGCACGAGATGCCGCAGAGGATTCCCTCTTCGCGCGCGAGGCGACGCGCCATCGCGATGGCCTCGTCGTTGGTGACCGTGGCCACCTCGTCGACGACGGCGAGGTCGAGGTTCTTCGGCACGAAGCCCGCGCCGATGCCCTGGATCTTGTGCGGCGACGGCTGCACGGGCTGCCCGCTGCGCGTCTGCGTGATGACCGGCGAGTGCGCGGGCTCCACGGCCACGGTGTGCAGGGCCTTGCCGCGCGTGTGCTTGAGGTAGCGCGACACGCCGGTGATGGTGCCGCCGGTGCCCACGCCCGCGACGAACACGTCGACGTCGCCGCCGGTGGCGTCCCAGATCTCGGGCCCCGTGGTCTTCTCGTGAATGGCAGGGTTCGCGGGGTTCTCGAACTGGCGCATGAGCACGTAGCGTCCGGGCTCCTGCGCGGCGAGCTCTTCGGCGCGCGCGATGGCGCCCTTCATCCCCTGCGCGCCGGGCGTGAGCACCAGCTTCGCGCCGAGCGCGACGAGCACCTTGCGGCGCTCGATGCTCATGGTCTCGGGCATGGTGAGCACGCACTCGATGCCCCGCGACGCGGCAGCGAACGCGAGCGCGATGCCCGTGTTGCCCGAGGTCGCCTCGACGATGGCCTTGCCGGGACCGAGGAGGCCCTTCTCCTCCGCGTCCCACACCATGGCCGCGCCGATGCGGCACTTCACGGAGTACGCGGGGTTGCGGCCTTCGATCTTGGCGAGCACCGTCGCGCCCGCGCCCTCGGCGACGCGGTTGACGCGCACGAGCGGGGTGTGGCCGATGCTCTGCGAGTTGTCGCGGGCGACGTTGGGATAGGTCTTCATGGGGTCTCCGGGGTGACTGCGCTCAGCGCGCGGGTTCGTCGTGATCGTGGTCGTGTGCGTGGTCGTGCGGGTGGTCGTGCGCGCCGTCGTGGAACATCCATCGCCACGCGTCGGGCACGGCGCCCCCGAGGTACTGCGCGGCCTTGTCGGCGTCGGGGAGCATGTAGTGCACGGTGCCGAGCAGCGCGGTCTTGCGGTGCTGCACGAGGCGCACGGAGACCGCGACGACGTTGCCGTTGCGGGCCTCGACGCGTCCCCGCGCTTCGACCTCCGCGTTGATCTGCACCGGACGGATGTATCGCACGTCGAGCGAGGTGGTGAAGCCCATGCGCCCGAGGAGCCCCACGCAGGCCCAGCCCGCGACCTCGTCGACGAGCGTGGCCTGGAGCCCGCCGTGGAGCACGTTGGGCGGCCCTTCGAGGCCCTCGCCGGGCGTGAAGCGCGTGACGACCTCGTCGCCCTCGCGGGTGAAGCGCAGGCGCAGGCCCGCGGGGTTGTGCGGTCCGCAGCCGAAGCAGCGCTGCGAGGCGCCGAACACGTAGGGGTCGAGGGGCGTGCGGTCGGTCATCGTGCGAGAGGGTGTCGCGGAGCCGTCGGTGCGACGTCAAGGGCGCCGCGATCGTCGGCGCGCGGTGATGGAGTGGATGCCGTGCGGGCGGCGCGCGTTGCGGCGGTGGCAGCGAGCGCGGTAGAGGGATCACGCGATGTCCATTCTCCCCGGCGCGACCATTGGCATCCTGGGCGGGGGCCAGCTCGGTCGCATGACTGCGATGGCCGCGCGTGCCCTCGGGTACCGCGTGTGGGCCCTCGACCCCGACCCTGACTGCGCGGCGCGTCCCGGGGTCGACCGATGCATCACGGCGTCGTTCGACGACGCGTCGGCCGCCGCGGATCTCGCGCGCCACTGCGACGTGGTCACGCTGGAGATCGAGCGCATCGGGAAGGCCTCGCTCGATGCGGCCGCGGCGTGCGCGCCGGTGCGTCCGGGCGTGGGCTTTCTCGCGACGGTGCAGGACCGCGGCGCCCAGCGCGCGTGGCTCGCCGCGCACGGCTTCACGCAGGGCGCGTGGGCGCGGTGTGCCTCCGTGGAGGAGGTGCGCGAGGCCGTCGAGCGCTTCGGCGGCGACTGCTACGTGAAGGCCTGCCGTGACGGCTACGACGGCCGTGGGCAGGCGCGCACGCGCACCGTCGACGACGCGCAGTCCGCATGGGAGGCGCTCGGCGCTGCGCCGTGTGTGGTGGAGCGCGCGCTCGACCTCGACGTCGAGGTGTCGGTGATGGTGGCGCGCACGCCGTCGGGCGACGTGGCGGTGTATCCGCCCGCGCTCAACCACCACGAAGACCGCGTGCTCGACTGGTCGGTGCTGCCTGCGCCGGTGCATCCGCGCGTGGTCGAAGAGTCGGTGCGCGTGGGCCGCGCGATCGCCGAGGCGTCGAAGCTCGAAGGCATTCTCGCGGTGGAGATGTTCCTCACGCGCGACGGCGCGCTGCGAGTGAACGAGCTCGCGCCGCGGCCGCACAACAGCTACCACGCGACCACCGCGGGCTGCGTCACCAGCCAGTTCGAGCAGCACGTGCGCGCGGTGTGCGACCTGCCGCTCGGGTCGACGGAACTCCTTCGCCCCGCGGCGATCGTGAACCTCCTCGGCGACCTGTGGGCGCGCGGAACGCCCGCGTTCGAACGCGCGCTGCGCATCCCCGGCGTGTCGCTGAACCTCTACGGAAAACGGGTCGCGCGACCCGGTCGCAAGATGGGTCACCTCACGGTCACGGGCTCGACGCCGACCGAGGCCGTGGAGCGTGCGAAGGCCGCGCGCGAGGCGCTCCGCGGCTAGTTCTTCCGTGCTTCCCCGGCGCGAGTGTTTGGATACACTCCGCGCCCTATGCCCGCGCGCACGCAGATCAACATCGGCTCGTCTCCGCAATGCGAACTGCCCGTGATGGGCAACGGGGTCGCACCGCGCCACGCGGTGCTCTCGTGGCGCGACGGGCTCGTGCTCCAGGATCTCGGCGCGGGTCGCACGGTGGTCGACGGCCGCGCGCTCGGTCCCGGTGAGACCGTGCAGCTCGCGGGCTTTCACGCGAGCGTGACCGTGGGCGACGCGCGCGTGCCGCTCACGCACCCCGAGATCTCGAAGCTCTTTCTCGACCGCTCGCAGCTCCCGCAGCAGCAGCGCGGCGTGGTGGTGATCGGACGCGATCCGTCGCGTGCGCACCTCGTCGTGTCGCACCCCACGGTCTCGGGCGCGCACCTCCAGGTCGACACGAACACGCGCATGGTGACCGACCTCGGTTCGAAGAGCGGCACCTTCGACCGCGCCACGCAGCGCCTCGCGCCCAACCAGCCCACGCTGATGGATCTCTCCGCGGGCTACTCCCTCGGCGCCGTGTGGATCCCCTCGCAGGTGATGCTCGAAATGGCTGCGCTCGCGCCGGGCCAGCAACCCGTTGCCGGGCCTCCCGCGGGGTACTCCACGGCGCAGGGCGCGCCGCCGCAAGCGCCGCCCGCGATGGCGCCGCAGATGCCGTCAAACCCCGGCGGATACGGCTCGTTCCAGGGCCATCCGGGCTCGATGCAGGGCCACCCCGGGCCGATGCAGGCCGGGCCGAGCCTCGTGCCGCAGAACCTCCCGCAGCACCCCTCGCACCCGTCGAACCCGATGATGCAGGGCGGCGGCGCGGCGGCTCCCTCGCGCACGATGTTTGGCAGCTTCGACCTGTCGGCGCAGAGCGGCGGCAAGGCCATCGCGATGATCGGCCGTCTGCCCACGTGCGACATCGTGATGCCGTATCCGCAGGTGTCGGGGCGCCACACGTCGGTGATGAAGTCGCCCGACGGCAACCTCCTCGTCGGCGACCTCGGGAGCACCAACGGCACGTACGTGAATGGCCAGCGCCTCGCGCCGGGCCAGCCCATGTCGGTGCCGCCGAAGACGCGCATCTTCATCGGCCCGTACCCGATGATCGTCGACCTGGTCGGCAATTCGATCACGGCGTACGCCGAGGCGGCGTCGGGCGGTCAGACCTTCGAGAGCGCGAACCTCGTCGAGATCGAAGCGCTCGACATCTTTCTCAAGGTGCCCGACCGCGAGAACAAGGCGAAGGACAAGATCCTTCTCAACCACGTGACCTTCAAGGCGCGGCCCGGCGATCTCATCGCGCTCATGGGTCCGTCGGGCGCGGGCAAGACGACGCTGCTCACGGTGCTCAACGGATACCTGCGGCCCACGTCGGGCGAGGTTCGGGTCAACGGCGAGAACCTCTACGCCATCTACGACGCGCTCCGCGGGAGCATCGGGTACGTGCCGCAGGACGACATCGTGCACCCCGAGCTCACGGTGAAGGAGGCGATCACGTACTCCGCGCGCTTCCGCCTCCCGTCGGACTACTCGGCGGAGGAAATCGAGAAGCGCGTCGAGCAGACGATCAAGGACCTCGGCCTCGAACAGGTGAAGAACCTTCAGATCGGCAAGCCCGAGAAGAAGGTGCTCTCGGGCGGTCAGCGCAAGCGCGTGAACATCGCGCTCGAACTGGTGACCGACCCCGCGCTGATGTTCCTCGACGAGCCCACGTCGGGCCTCGCGGCCGACGACACGGTGGCGCTCATCGACCTGCTGTCGAACCTCGCGAAGAAGTACGGCAAGACGATCATCGTCACGATCCACCAGCCCGCGCGCGAGGAGTACGAGAAGTTCAACCTCGCGTTCATCATGGGGTTCGGCGGAGAGCCCGTGTACTACGGCCCGTCGGGCAAGGAGTCGTACGACTTCTTCGCGCGCTACCAGGAGATGACCGGCCGCGGAAAGGCCGGGAGCATCGACAACCCGCGCGACATGTTCGACCAGCTCAAGCTGCGTGAAGAAGACCTGCTCAAGAGCGGTCGCTTCGCGTCGAAGCCCGAGGCGCGCCTCGGCGCCGCGCAGGAGTGGCGCAAGGAGTTCTACCGCCAGGACAACCCCACCTACGCGAAGATGTACTCGGGCGATCGCGAGCCGGGGAAGCCCGGTCAGCAGCGCCCGCCCTCGCGCTCCGCGGTGCCGCTCATCCGCCAGTTCGGGCTGCTCCTCACGCGGTACTCCATCGTGAAGCGCCGCGACGTGGCGGGCATGATCATCCTGCTCTCGCAGGCGCCCATCATCGGCGGCCTCCTCGCGGCGGTGTTCTACGACTCGCCGAAGTCCGCGAACCTCTGGTGCATGAACACCGTCCAGGCGGCGGAGTACGCGGCGCAATCCGCAGCGCGCAACTCGCCGCAGACGCTCCAGGCCCTCGCGCAGAGCTGTCAGGCGCTCCCCGCCGACCGCTTCAAGGAGGTCGACGACTTCAAGGGCGCGATCTTCTTCCTCACGGTGGGATCGCTCTGGTTCGGCGTCTCGAACGCGGCGCGCGAGATCGTCTCCGAGATCGCGATCTACCGCCGCGAGCGCATGGTGAACCTCTCGATCACCAACTACCTGATGTCGAAGTTCATCCTGCTGTCGCTGCTCTGCGTGGTGCAGTGCACGGTGCTCCTGGGCATCGTCTACAACGTGCTGCACCTCGGCAACGGCACCTTCGACGCGTTCATGCCGATGCTCGCGACGATGATCCTCTCGTCGATGTGCGCGGTGGCGCTCGGGCTCCTCGTGTCGGCCGCCGTCACGAGCTCGGAGGCGGCCATGGGCCTCACGCCCATCGCACTCATTCCGCAGGTGGTGCTCGGCGGCCTGCTCGTGCCCATGACCAACAAGTCATGGCTCAAGTACCTCATGGCGATCATGCCCTCGCGGTGGAGCTTCGAGGGCCTCATGGGCGCCGAGCGCGACACCCTCGCGCAGTCGTGGCGCATCCAGACCTGCGTGAACCACGTGGGTGACGGCGTGCGCCAGGCTTCGGGGGCCAACGGCGGGTACTACTTCGACTGCGCCGTCGAAGAGATCGCGCGCGTCACCGAGCGCAAGGGCGGCTGGGGCTTCTCGACCTGGGACAACCCCGCGGTGGCCAACGGCATCCTCGCGGGCATGACGCTGATGTTCCTGCTGGGCGTGGCGACGATGCTCCGTCGGCGCGACTCGGTGTAGCGCACGGAGGCGCCTCGGGCGCGCGTGGCGGGGCGGTGCGGGCTCGCGAAGGGCCTTCGCCGCCCCGTCGTCGTTCGGGGCGGTTGCGGGGCGTTGCAGGGGGCGTTCAGCGCGTGGCGATGCCCGTGAGCACCGTGCGGGGGATGGTGCTGTCCATCGAGAAGGGCACGTCGACGTTGAGGCGCTCGCCGCCGACGCGCACGGTGCCATCGAGGTGGTAGGGCACGTTCTCGTTGAAGGCCGTCGCGAGGAGGATGCCCGGGAGGTCCTGCCACGGCGCGGTGACGTTGATCGTGAGGGGCACGTCGGTGTTCGTGGGCAGGCGCGTGGAGCCCGGCACGTGGGTCATGCCCAGGTCGCGCCCCGCGAGCGTGAGGCGCACGTCGACGGACTGCACGGTCACGTCGATGCGCGCGGTGTTGCGCGCGGTAAGCTCGACGCGCAGGCCGAGGCCCGACGCGTTCACGCTGGTGACGCTCGCGGCGCGCGCGGTGATGACCGGCGGCGGCGGACGCAGCAGGCTGCACGCGGCGGCGGGAACGGTGAGGGCGAGGGCGAGGGCGAAGGCGCGGCGGGTGGAGAGCATCGGGTCGCGGAGTTGTATACCGCGACGCTTCGAAACGCCGACACCCGGAGGTGTCGCCTCCGAACCGAAGACCTGTGTGGAGGTCATCGGGGCGGGTGCGTCCTGCCGGGTGTCAGACGAAGCGGAGCTTCGGGGCCTGAATCAGGCCACGACGTCCTTGAGCGCCTTGATGGGGCGCGCGCGGACCGTCTTGCTGGCCGGCTTCGCCTCATGCATGGTCGTCTCGCCCGTGAAGGGGTTCTTGCGCGGACCGGCGGGGCGGCCCGGCTTCTTGGCGACCACGAACTTCGCGAAGCCCGGGAGCACGAACACGTCGTTCTTGCGGAGTTCCTTGCCGCCGATGTCGACGAGCGCTTCGAGCACGCCCTTCACCTGCGTCTTCGAGACCTCGTTGTTGAGGTGCTCGGCGATCGCCGTGATGAGCGCCGACTTCGTCAGCTTCTTCGCGCCACCCTTGCCCGACTTCTTGGCCGCAGCCTTTGCCTTCGCCATGACTCGTTACACCTTCTGCTGTGATTCAGGTCCGATCCCCCATTGGATCGACTTCCGGCGCAACGATACACACGCCGCGCAGCAACGCGAGAGTTTCTGCACGTGATGACCCTTCTTTTTAGCCGTCGCGCGCATGTGTGGCCCCTCGCACTCACCCCCGTTCGTCGCGCGCGCTCGGCACGACGCGCCCGTCGTGATCGCCAAAAACATCTAGATTTCGAGGTGTTTTCAGCGAACGATCACGCGCGCCCTTCAGCGTCACACCGTCGCCCGCGCCGCTCGCGCGACGCGTGAGACCCCCGTCCGGAGCTCCGACCCGCCGCGCGCATCGCCCGCGTTTGCAGGGCTCCCCGCGATGCCGGTGCCCGGTCGCGCATCGACGGCGCGGACCGCGCGGCGTGCGGCAAACAATGCCGTCTCTGTGGTGCGCGAGGCACCTTGCGGCCCGAGCGAATCGCGTCCTATCGTGCGGGTAATGAGAATCGTTCTCAGCGAGAGGGCTGCCGACGGGAGGGCTTCCGTGCGCGCAAAGACCATTGGTTTCCATCGGTTGCGTCGATCGGTCCCGCTGCTCGTGTGGGCCTTGACGGTCGGTTGTGAAGGTGCATCCGTGGCGGGCGGAGACGCTTCCTCCGACGCCGCACACCACGACGTCGCCGACGCGAGCGACCTCGGGGTTCGCGACGCCTCCGTCGACGCAGCGCCCGACGTGCCCGTCGCGCGGCTGAACCTCGTGGTGCAGAGCGACACCGACCGCGACCCGCGCTTCGTCACGATGGAGCACATGCTCGCGTCGATGGAGATGCAGCACAGCGGTGAGCCGCTCGCCGAGGCGATGGGGCGCGACCTCGCGGGCTACGACCGCTTCGCCCTACCCACGGACCTCTACACCGACCCCGCGGCCGACGGCGGCGCGCCCGTGCGCGACCTTGTGGGCTACTCCTCGGCGGTCGAGTCGTACGAGTACTGCAAGGTGCCGATGAACACGCTCGCGTTCGAGTCGACCGCGGGCAGCTCGATGGCGCACAGCCCGCTTGTGAACCCGCGCGGCGCAACGGGCGCCGATGCGATGGCGATCCTCCGCGAGCTCGTGCAGCGCCACGCGGTCGCGAGCCACGCGGGCGTGCGCACCGAGCCCGGCGCGGCGCCCGTGGGCTTCGTCACGGTGCCCGCGCCCACCGACAACCCGCTCAACGTGCTTGGCTTCGGAGGCTTCTGGCCCACGGTGCATCCGTTCGCGGCCTTTGATCCGACGATCACGGCCTCGCGCGGCGCGGTGCGCGGATGCTCGCTCACCGGCGGCTACGGCGCGAGCGCGGGCACGGCACAGCTCGTGGGCGACTACGAGTGCGGCTACAGCTCGCTCCACCTCGTGACGAGCCGCAACGACGCGCTGTCGACGGAGCGCGTGATGGCGCCGGGCGCGTCGAGCTGGGCCTCGTGGAAGTACGCGCTCTGGGTGATCAACTATCTCCAGTCGATGCACGACACCGACGGCAACGCCATCGAGTCGGTGCCCGAGTCGGAGCTCGCCAACGTGGGGCGCGAAGCCAACACCGTGCGCGGCACGATCGCCGGCGGAGGCGCTGGGGTCGCGGGCACGTGGCTCGGCTCCACGGACCTCGAAGGCTTTCAGGCGGCCTTCATGCTCCGCAGCGTCGACGGTCAGGCGCACGACTGGATCACGCGGCTCTCGACGGTCGACGGCGCCACGCTCTCGGGCTTCGCCTCGGTGCGCGACGCGCTCGCCTACGACTGGTCGTCGCCGCTGCGGTGGATCCCCGCGGAGGTGCGCTACGACGAGGTGGCCGACGCGACCTGGGGCTACCACCAGCCGACCCGGCTCCGCGTGGGCAACGCCGAGAGTCGGCTGCTCGACCTCGCGGGGCTCCTCGGCGCGCATGGCGAATCGTTCGCGCTCACCGATCGCAACAACCGCGAGGTGGGCGGCTCTCAGCCCGTTCGCGCGTACTACGACGGCGACCCCTTCGTGCCCGACAACCAGATGCCCGACGGCGAGGACACGCAGCACGACCGCGCCCTCGCGGTGCTCAAGCTGGCGCTGGTGAACCTCGATCGGCTGCACCGCGATCCCACGTCGGGATACCTCGTCGACACGGTGACCTTCGCGGGCGCCACGCCGACGCGCGCGCCCACGGCCACGCCCCTCGGCGCTGCGTACGCGGTCGTGTCGCTTCGCCTCGCCCGTCGCGCGCTCGGCGGAACGCTCACGCTCTACTCGAACTCCACGCCCGACACCGCCGTGACGCGCACCGCCCTCGATGGAACGTCGATGCAGGGCGCGCCCTCGGGGCACACGATCGCGCAGCGGCTCACGGCCCTGATTCAGGGCGAGGCCGAGCTCCTGTACGCGCGGCTCACCGACGACACCGGCCGCGTCGCCGCGTCGTGGAACGTCACCGCCGCCACCGCGTCGACGGAGGAGGGCGACCTCATCGCCTACGCCGCCGCGGTGCGCGGGCTCCTCGAAGCCTCGCTCTCGACCGGCGACACGCGCTACCTCGCGCGGGCCGAGCGCGCGTATCGCCGCATGGACTCGGTGTTCTACAGCGGCGCCACGCGCATGTGGCGCAGCACGGCCTCGCCCGATGCGCCCGTCGAGTTCACGCCGCTGCGCTTCGGCGTGCTCCAGGGCGCGTTGCGCGAGGTGTACAAGCTCCTCGCCTCGGCGCCGGGGCGCGAGGCCTTCGCACGCACGGTCGAAGAGCGCCTCGCGCGGCTCAACAAGCTGGTGCTCAACGGCTGGGACGACCGCGACGACGACGGCGTCGTCGACTGGCCTTCCGAGTGCGCGTTCACCGTGGGCACGCAGCCCCGCGGCGGCCTCCAGATGGCCGAGCGCGCGCTCACCGGCGAGACCGGCGTCGACGAGCGCGGCAACGTGATCGATGATCGCGACCACGACTGCGTGCCCGAAATCTCGGCGGTGAACCTCTCCGCCACGCTCGCGGCGCGCATTCGCTTCACCGCACGGAGTCCCTGATCCCATGCGTCGCTTCGCGCTCTGCGTCCTCATGCTCGCGTCGTGCAGCTCCGAGGGCGCGTCCGACCCTCCGCTCTTCGCCGCAGGTCGCTCCGCGGGCCCCGTCGCGCGGCACTCCAGCTCCATCGCCGTGTCGCCCGACGGCACGCGCGTGTGGGTGGTCAACGCCGACAGCGACAGCGTCTCCGAACTCGACGTGAGCACGCGGCGCCTCGTGCGAGAGATTCCCCTCGCAGACCCGCCGACGCCCGACGCTGCGGGGCGCTTCACGCCGTCGGTGCACCCGCGCGCGCTCGCGCTCAGCCCCGGCGCGCAGCGGCTCTACGTGACGGGCATGCGGTCGAGCGACGTGTCGATCGTCGACCTCACGACGGGCAGGGTGACCGCGCGCATCGCCGTCGGATCCGAGGCCGCGGGCGTGCTCGTGTCGCCCGACGAACGCGTCGTGTACGTCGCCTGCGCGAACGACGGAACGGTCGCGCGCATCGACGCCGCGCGCCGCGTCGTCACCACCACCATGCGCACGGCGGCGAAGCCCTGGGGCCTCGCGTGGTCGACAGACGGACGCTCGCTCTACGTGTCGCACCTCCTCGCCGGCGGCGTGAGCACGCTCGATCCCGCGACGCTGCGAGTCGTGTCGAACGCGACGCTCGATGCCATCGCACGGGTCGACGATGCGCGGGTGCCCAACGGCGAGTCGCGGGGACTCTACGACCTCGCCGTGCGCCCCAATGGCGCGGAACTCTGGACGCCGCACCTGCTGCTCTCGACGCAGACCGCACAACGCCCCGTGGGCACGCGCGGCGAGCTGGAGTTGAACTTCGAAACCACCGTGTTTCCCGCGGTGAGCGTGTTCGTCGACGGCGCGCGTCGCCAGTGGATGAGCGTCGCCTCGCTCGGTGTGGCGCCCGACGTTCGTCGCCGCTTCGGGCTCCAGAGCATCACGTCGGGTCCGCACGCGCTCGACTTCACGCCCGACGGCCGCTGGGCGCTCGTGGTGAACACCAACAGCGACGACCTCACGGTGATCGACGCCGAGCGCCACGTCGAAGCGCCGCAGGGCCTCGTGCGACCGCTCGGAGGACACATGCCCGAGGGCGTCGTGGTGTCGCCCGATGGCGCCCACGCGTACGTCGACCTTCGCAACTCGCTCTCCGTCGCGGTGCTCGACCTGCGCAGCGGCGACGAGGGGCTGGAGGTGACCCGCAACGGCGAGCCCATCGCGCGCACGCTGCGAGACCCGATGCCCGCGAACCTGCGCACGGGGCAGCGCGTGTTCTACAGCGCGAACAGCGCGGAGCTCCCGATCACGCAGAACTTCTGGGTGGCCTGCGCGAGCTGCCACATCGAGGGGCGCAGCGACGGGGTGCTGTGGCGGTTCAAGGTCGGTCCCCGCGACACGCCGTCGAATGCGGGCGGCACGCTGGGCACGGGCCCGCTGCTCCGCACCGCGATGCTCACGAACGTCGAGGACTACTGGCGGATCATCTCTGAGGAGCAGGGCGGCGATGGGCCCGCGTTTCGCGACGACCCCGCGCTCCATCCGTACCTCGTGGCGTTGCGCGAGTACGTCGACCGGGCGATTCCCGCACCGATTCCGCCGCGCACCGATGCCGCGCGGGTGGCCCGCGGGCGTGCGCTCTTCGAGCGCGAAGACGTGGGCTGCGCGGGTTGCCATCGCGGCGAGCGCTTCACCGACTCGGGCGAGGGGACGCTCGCGGCGCCGCGCCTCTACGACGTGGGCTCGTGCAACACCGATCCCGCGTGGCCCGATCGCGCGCACGCGGATGCCAACGGCGCTCCCCGCGCGCCGTGCAGCTTCGATACACCGGGATTGCGAGGCATCGCGGATTCGGCGCCCTACCTCCACGACGGGTCTGCACCTACGCTCCGCGACGCGCTGCTTCGGACGCGCGGACGCATGGGACACATCGAGCGCCTCACCGACACCGAGATCGACGATCTCGTGGAGTACATGCGCTCGCTCTGAGCGCTGTTCGAGGCTGCGACGCCCGTGTTCGTTGCGCCGCGTTCGCACGGCACGAAACGGCAAATTGCGCGCTGGTATCCAAAGAAGGTTCGCGTATTCTCGCGCCCCGCTGCGAAGAGACCCTCGTTGCTCACCGCAGGCGCGAGACCCGAGTGCAGGAGACGCCCGATGGCGAAGAACACGACGCTCAACTACAACGACAAGTCATTCGAGTACCCGGTCACGATCGGCACGGAGAACGAGCCCGGCATCGACATCAGCAAGCTCCGCGCGCAGACGGGGCTCGTGACCCTCGACCCGGGGTTCGTGAACACGGCCTCGTGCACGAGCGCGATCACGTTCCTCGACGGTGAGCAGGGCATCCTGCGGTACCGCGGGTACCCCATCGATCAGCTCGCGGAGAAGAGCTCGTTCCTCGAAGTGGCGTGGCTGGTGATCTACGGCGAGCTGCCCACGAAGGAGCAGCTCGACAACTTTCAGCACACGCTCTCGCGCCACACCCTCGTGCAGGAAGACCTGAAGAACCTCTTCAACGCCTTCCCCCGTGACGCGCACCCGATGGCGATCCTCGCGTCGACCGTGTCGGCGCTCTCGACCTTCTATCAGGACTCGAACGATCCGCTGAACGCGCGCGACGTCGAGATCTCGACGTACCGCCTGCTCGCCAAGCTCCCGACCATCGCGGCCTGGGGTTTCAAGCGCTCGCGCAACCAGCCGTACGTCTATCCCGACAACAAGCTGGGCTACACGGCGAACTTCCTGAAGATGATGTTCGCGGTGCCCTCGGAGGACTACGAGGTCGACCCCGAGTACGCCCGCGCGCTCGACCTGCTGCTCATCCTCCACGCCGACCACGAGCAGAACTGCTCGACGTCGACGGTGCGCCTCGTGGGCAGCGCGCGCTCGAACATGTTCGCCTCGGTGGCGGCCGGCATCCTCGCGCTCTGGGGCCCGCTCCACGGCGGCGCCAACCAGGAAGTGCTCGAGATGCTCGGGCAGATCCACGCCGACGGCGGCAACCTGCAGAAGTACATCGACCTCGCGAAGAGCAAGGACTCGAACTTCCGCCTCATGGGCTTCGGCCACCGCGTCTACAAGAACTTCGACCCCCGCGCGAAGATCATCAAGGCCGCCGCCGATCGCGTGCTTGCGAAGCTCAACGTCAACGATCCGCTCCTCGACCTGGCGAAGCGCCTCGAAGAGGTCGCGCTCCGTGACGAGTACTTCGTCGCGCGCAAGCTGTACCCGAACGTCGACTTCTACTCGGGTCTCATCTACCGCGCCCTCGGCATCCCCACGAACATGATGACGGTCATGTTCGCCCTCGGACGCCTCCCCGGCTGGATCGCCCACTGGCGTGAGATGAACCAGCAGAAGCTCCCCATCGGCCGTCCGCGCCAGATCTACACCGGCGCCACGGCGCGCGACTACGTCGACATCGACCAGCGCGTGAAGCTCGCGCGCTGATCGACGGATCGCGGCCTCCGACGACGCCCCCGTTGTGTGCGATGGCACCGGCGGGGGCGCCGCCGTTTTTCAGCCGACCTCACCGACGCGCACGGGCACGAGCTCGCCGCGGTCGGTGCGAATGCAGAGCGCGCCATCGTTCGCGATCGACTCCGCGACACCGTCGACGCCCTCGACGGTGACCCGTGTTCCGAGGGTCTCGCAGCGTGCGGAGAGGTCGCGGTGCAGCGCCGCGAAGCCGAGGCGTTCGAAGGTGTCGAGGCGCGCTTCGAGCCGCGCGCAGAGGGCCGCGAGCACGTCGGCGCGCGCGAGGTCTTCGCCGCCGCGGAGCATCCGCAGCGACGTCGCGATGGACTCCAACCCCGGCGGCGCTTCGAGGCCGCGCACGTTCACGCCGACGCCGAGCACCACCCACGCGAGCTCGCTGCCGCGGAGGCTGCCTTCGACGAGCACCCCCGCGAGCTTGCGGTTCGCCGCGCGCACGTCGTTGGGCCACTTCACGCGCACGGGCACGTCGGTGAAGGTGACGAGCGCTTCAGCGAAGGCGAGACCCGCGACGAGCGCGAGGAGCGGCGCGTCGGAGAGCGCGATCTGCGGACGCAGCACGAAGGACGCGTAGAGGTTCTCGCCGGGCGGAGAGCTCCAGTGCCGCCCGCGACGGCCGCGTCCCGAGGACTGGGTGTCGGCGACGACGAGCGTGCCGTGCGGTGCGCCGTGGGCCGCGAGCGTGCGCGCGTCGTCGTTGGTCGAGCCCGTCTCCGAGCGGAGTTCGAAGCGTCGACCCAGGTGCGCGCAGGGGCTCTCGAAGCGGGTCAGGTCGTCCACGCGCCGGTGACCGTGAGGTCGAGGCCGATGTCGATGGCGCGTGCGCCGTGCGTGAGCGAACCCACGGAGATGATGTCGACGCCGAGGCGCGCGAGGGTCGCGATGCGCTCGTGCTTGACGCCGCCCGACACCTCGATGAGCGGACGCGGCGAGGCCTTCGCGACGCGCTCCATGGCTTCGCCCACCCGCGCGTCGTCGAAGTTGTCGAGCATGATGACGTCGGCCTTCGCGGCGAGGGCCTCGTCGAGCATCGCGAGGCTGTCGACCTCACACTCGATGCGAACCGTGTGGGGAGCGTTGGCCCGCGCGCGCTCGATGGCCGCGCGCACGCCGCCGCACACGGCGATGTGGTTGTCTTTGATGAGCACGCCCGCGCCGAGGTCGTTGCGGTGGTTGTGCCCGCCGCCCATGCGCACGGCGTAGCGCTCGATGGCGCGCAGGCCCGGCGTGGTCTTGCGCGTGTCGGTGATGCGCGTGGGCGTTCCCTTCGGCACGGCGGCGACGAAATCGCGGGTGCGCGTGGCGACGCCGCTCATGCGCTGCAGGAGGTTCAGCGAGACGCGCTCGCCGGTGAGAACACCGTGGGCCGGGCCTTCGACGCGGGCGATGACCGCGCGCGGATCGAGGTGCGCGCCGTCGTGCACGAGCGCGGTGAAGGTCACGCGGGGATCGACGCGCTGGAACGTGAGCGCCGCGAGCGCGAGGCCTGCCACCACGAGGGGCTCACGCGTGATGAACTCTCCGCGCGCGACGGCGTCGGGCGGCACCACGGCGCGCGTGGTGAGGTCACCGGCTGCGAGGTCTTCGGCGAGCGCGGTGTCGAGGATGCGCGAGACCTCGAGCGGCGAGAGGTCGGCAGGCGAGGGGAGCGGTACGTTCATGGTCCCGCGAGATATCACAGGGGCGCACGGCGATCAGCGGGCGTCGCGGCGGCGTCGACGGAGCCACAGGCCCGCAGCGGCCGCCACGAGGGCGAGCGCGTGCTGCGGACGGACGCCCACCGACGGCGCGGCGTCACATCCGGCGCGCATCACCTGGTCGCGCAGCGGCGGCGCCACGGGGCCACGCGGACGCGCGGGAGGGGCTCCTGCGGGCGCGTGGCGGGGCAGTCCGGGGATCTCGATGGACGCGCGGTGCGAGGGCGCCTGCGGGGCGTTGCGGGGCGTCGGCGCGGGCGCTTCGGGGGCCTCGGGCACCTCGGGGAGCGCGTGCTCGTCGATCACGATGCCGAGGTGGTTGCCCACGGCGCGCTCCACGCCATCGGCCGGACGGCTGACCATGCCGCCCTCGTCGCGGATGTAGAGCGTCGAGCTCCCGCCGCCATCGAGGTTCACCGCATCACTGGCGCCGAAGTCGCGAAGGATGCGTGCGGCCTCCGGGCAGGTGAGCCCGCGGCCCGCGCCCTCGCGTCCGTTGACCACCATGACGAAGAGCGTCTCGCGCCGCGCGTCGAGGCCGAGGAGCGTGCGGGGGTTGGGCACGAGCGCGTGTCGCGGAGCCGTGTACGTGAGCACCTCGCCGCCGCGGAGCACCGTGGGCGAGCCCGTGACCACTTCGGACATCCACGGCTCGGCGGCGGGCCCGAAGGTCTTGCCGTGCGAGTCGAACACCGCGGCGCGACCGCGCGAGCCGAAGCCGATGCTCGCCCAGCATTCGAGGCGGCGGTCGACGTAGGTGCTCGTCCACACGCGACCGTTCGACATGGTGAGCCCGCAGGTCGTGAACGCGCCGTGAAAGATGTCGTAGTAGTTCGCGTTGATCGCGACCTGCGCGCCGGTGGCCCGCGCGAAATCACTCGTCGTGCGCCAGCGATGGGCGCCGCCGGGGGCCGTGGGCGCGAGCATCGATTCGGGCGTTCCGACGATGCGCACGCCGGGGTGGCGAAGGTCGATGGTGAGCAGATGCCAGTCGACCCATCCGTCGCGGCGGTGGATGTGGCGCATGGCGCGGTGCGGGCGCTGCCACACGTCCTGCGCCGAGGCCTCGGGGGCGAGGGCGAGCACGAGCGCACCCGCGCACGCCGCCATCGATCGAACCGCCGTTGTCACCCTTCTGGAAGTAGCTAGCTCGTGCGGCGCCGCGCAACAAAACGGCGCGCGATCGCGGCCGCAACGACCGCCGCTGCGACCACGGACACGACACCCGCGGGCCTGCGAGTCGACGGTCGCGAGGCCGTGCACGTCGCGCCGCCGCCTTCGAGGGCCTGCTCGCGCAGCTCGGGATCGCAGCGCACCGCGCGTCCTGGCGGATACACCGCGCAGATGCCCGCCACGTCGTCGGCGTTGGGCGTGCGGCGCCGCTCTCCCTGACCCGCCGTGTACCACATCACCGCGGCGCGATCGGCGCTGTGCGCGAGGCCCTGCGTGTGCCCGAATTCGTGCGTCGCGACGGTGCGAAGGTCGGTGGTCGCGGGGCCGCCGTCGTAGCTGAAGGGGTATCGCCCGACGACGTTGAACTCGGTGTCGGCGTCGAGGATCGCGCCGGTGCGAGAGCCGAAGGTGACCACGGTGATCGCCGCGGCGTTCGACGGGTGGTACGCGTCGTTCTCCCAGGTCGCGCGAAAGGTCACGACGTTGCTGTTCGCGCCGTTCTGCTCGTAGCCCACGTCGAGGTCGGCGTCGGGGAGCAGCACCAGTTCGAACGACGGCGCCGCGCGCGTGGTGGCGTTGCAGGCGACGACCTTCCACGCCTGGATCGAGTCTTCGACCGCCGAGTGAAACTGCGCGAGCGAGATGCCCGGCGCGAGCACCGTGGGGTTGATGCGGAGGCTCGTGCATCCGGTGGCCCACGCGACGGGCTCGCCCACCGTCGGGCACCGCGTGGGGTCGGGCTGCGCGGCCGACGTGGTGGTGCGGCAGTACGCGAGGGCAGACGAGGGCGAGACCGCGAGGGCGAGGGCGAGGGCGAGGGCGCTGCGGGTCATCGCGCGGCCTCGCGGAGGCGGGCGACGAAGGTGGGAAGCGCGAGGCCCGCGGACGGCAGCGTGAAGCGCGTAGCGGGCGACGGCGAGGGCGGTGGAACGAGCGTGAGTCCCTCGGTGCGTGCGGGCATCACGCGCACCTCGCCCGCCGGGGTCGAGACCATCGGGAGCACACCCGCTGCGAAGGATTCGATGACGCGCGCGTCGCCCTCGCGCGGCGGCGAGAGAAAGAGCACCACCGTCGCGCCTGCGGTGAGTGAAGGGGCGCCCGCGACGGTCTGACCGACCTCGCCGACGGTGCCACCCGGGAGGCGCACGCGGAGGTCGGTGTTCGCGCTCGCGTGGCCCGTGACCACGGCGTCGACGTGCACGGTGACCTCGGTGAAGATCCGTCCGCGCACCCAGAACGCGCGCTGCGAGGCGGAGGGCGTCGCGATCACGACGGCGTCGGCGTCGCGCGCGAGCTCGTCGAGGGAGCGGTCGAAGAGCACCGTCGCGTCGGCCGCGAGGCTCCAGGTGAGGGCTGCGGCGAGGGCCATCGGGAGGCGCGCGCGAGGGGTCATCGTGGCGAGGAGTATCACAGCGAGATGGCCCCGCGGTCGCCTGCGGTCGTCGCGTGAAGACGTGATCGGTGAGGCGCGCACCATGGCCCGATGGACGATGCGCGCGCACAGCACCACGCGCGCGACGACGGAGCCGGTGGAGGCCCCGACAGGCCTTGAAAACCCGCGGAACTACCACGTTGCGTCATGTGCCGCGTCGAGGCTTCTGCGTTGACACTGGGGCATCGTGTCGTCTACGCAAACCGGCTTATGCGGAGCATGGTGATGAAGGGGCTCCTGGCCGCGACGGTGCTCGTCGGCCAGGTCGGGTGCATGGAGCGTCTCGCGGCGAACTCCACGGTTCGCATCATGGGGCGCGCGTCGCCTGCGGTGCAGACCTTCGCGGATCCCTACCTGGCCGAGGAGGCGATTCCGTACTCCATCGCGCAGAGCGAGGGACTCGCGCTGGTGCTGCCCGACAGCGTGCCGCTGCGCGTGAACCTTCTCCGCACGTACGGCTCGTACGGCTACGGCTTCCTCGAAGAGCGCATGGAGCAGGCCGAGGTCGACGACGACGAGGCGCGCATCGAGCACTACCGCACGCGGGCCTCGCTCGCGTACCAGCGGGCGCGCGAGATCGGCTTCGACACCATGACCCTCGAAGAGGACGGCAACGGCGGCGCGCGCGCGGCCTACCGCGGCGGCATCGACGCGTGGCGCTCGTACCTCCAGCGCTTCGACGACGACGAGCAGACGGGTATCCTCTTCTGGACCGGCTACGCGCTCGCCCGATACATCAACCTCAACAAAGACAACCCCGACGCGCTCGCCGACCTGCCCTTCGCGATCGCGTGCTTCGAGCGCGCGATGCAGCTCGACCCCAGCTACAACAACTACGCACCGCACGCCGCCATGGCGGGCTACTACGCCCGCGCGTCGGAGTCGCTCGGTGGCCAGCCCGCCGAGGCGCGCCGCGAGTTCGAGGCGGCCATCAACGCGACGAACCGCCACTTTCTCACGTACCTCGTGATGGAGGCGCGCTTCTACGCCGTGATGGTGCAGGACCGCGCGCTCTACCGCAGCCTGCTCGAAGAGGTCATCAACGCGGGCGACGTGATGCCCGAGCAGCGCCTCGCGAACCAGATCGCGAAGCGTCGCGCGCGTCGTTACCTCGCGCAGATCGATGACCTCTTCGGACCCGAGGAGCCCGCGTCGGGTTCGTCGGGTGGAGAGGCCGCCGCGCCCGCCGCCGAGTCGTCGGGTGGCGAGGCGCCCGCCGCGGCCCCCGCGAATTGAGCGCCCCCCGCGCGCGTCGATCGCCCGTCCGCTGATTCGCATCCACATCCCCGTTCACGGAGAACACCACCCACCATGAAGCGCACCCGCTTTGCACTGCTCGCTCTGCTCACGGGCCTCCCGGCCGCGCTGCTCGCTGCGCGCGGCGCCGACGCGCAGGAGGCCCCCGCGGCCGCCGCCCGCACGCTCTCGGTCGCGACGCTCGCCCCCGCGGGCTCCACCTGGCACCGCGTGCTCGAGGCGTGGAACCGCGAGCTCCGTCGCCGCACGAACAAGTCTCTGCAGCTCCGCATCTTCGCGGGCGGCGTGCAGGGCGACGAGTCCGAGGTGATCCGCAAGATCCGCAACGGGCGCCTCGACGGCGCGGCGGTGACCGCGGTGGGCCTCTCGCAGATCCACCGCCCGGCGATCGTGTTCCAGATGCCCGGCATGTTCTCGTCGTACGCGCAGCTCGATCGCGCGCGCGCCGCCACGCAGAACGACATCAACACCGCGTTCACCACGGCGGGCTTCGCCTTCATGGGCTGGGCCGACGTGGGCATGAGCCGCCTCTTCTCGCGGTCGCCCATCACCTCGCCCGCGGAGATGCGCGCGCTTCACCCCTACGTCTGGCGCGACGACTCGGTGATGCCCGCGGTGTTCTCCGAGGCGAACGTCACCACGGTGCCGCTGCAGATCCCCGAGGTGCTCACGGCGCTCCAGACCAACCGTGTCGACTCGTTCTTCACGTCGCCGGTCGCTGCCATCTCGCTCCAGTGGGCGCAGCGGGTCACGCACATGACCGACCTCAACGCGGCCGTGGTCGTGGGCGCGACGGTGTTCAGCAACACCGCCGTCAACTCGCTCCCGGCGGATCAGCAGGCCGTGCTGCGCGAGACCGCGGGGCAGTTCCACCAGCTGCTCATCCAGAACCTGCGTCGCGATGAGACCGCGGCCATCCGCTCGATGGCGACGCGCGGCATCACCGTCGTGCCCGTCACCGACACCGGCGCGTGGAACTCGCTCTTCGAACGCGCCCGCACGCGCCTCACCGGTCGCATCGCCGACGCGGCGTTCATCAACCGCGTTCGCAGCGCGCGCTGACACCTCGTTCTCACCGCGACGGAGGGGACTGCGCAGCGGCGCGTGTCCCCGTCGCGGCACCCGCACAAAACCCCTTCCAGCAAGACGAATCCGCGACACGGCTCACGCCCGTGGGTGGGCCAAATCCGTCTTTCGTTTCGTGCGGGTCTCTGCCATAGAATCGCAGCCCGCCGCGGCGCCGACGTGCTGCCGCGACGCGAATCACCGGTCCCCGAAACGAGAAGTCACAAGAGCCATGAGCGACCCCGAGACCAACGCCCCGAACGCCGCCGAGCCCGCTGCCACCGCGGAGACCCCCGCGACCGCGCAGGCCACCGAGGCCGCCGCGCCCGACGCCGTCGCCGCTGCGCAGGCCGAGCGCGACAAGCTCAAGGAGCAGCTCCTTCGCACCCTCGCCGACTTCGACAACTACCGGAAGCGCACCACCCGCGAGAAGCAGGACGAGTATCGCCGCGGCAAGGAAGACGTGCTCCGCGAGCTCCTCCCCGTGTTCGACAACCTCGAGCGCGCGTCGAGCTCGATGCGTCCCGACGCCGACGTCGCGGCCATCGCGAAGGGCGTGCAGATGGTGCTGAAGCTCTTCGAAGACACCCTCGGTCGCATCGGCGCCAAGCGCGTCGCCGCGGTGGGCTCTGCCTTCGATCCCAACGTGCACGAGGCCATCGCGCAGGTCGAGAGCGCCGAGCACGCCGCGGGCACCGTCGCGCAGGAGCTCGTCGCGGGCTACCAGTTCGGCGAGCGCCTGCTCCGCCCCGCGATGGTGGCCGTGTCGAAGGGCGCGCCCGCGGCGCCCGCCGAGCCTCCCGCCGACGCGAGCAACTGACGCGCGTCGCGCGCCTCCATCAGCGTTCACGCACCTCTCCGCTTCTCTCACGCACCCCCGCGAGCACGACCGACATGGGCAAGATCATCGGCATCGACCTCGGCACCACGAACAGCTGCGTCTCCATCATCGAGGGCGGCGCCCCGGTGGTGATTCCCAACGCAGAGGGAGCGCGCACCACGCCGTCGATCGTCGCGTTCACGTCGGGCGGCGAGCGCCTCGTGGGGCAGGTCGCGAAGCGCCAGTCGGTGCAGAACCCCGAGAACACGATCATCTCGGTGAAGCGCGTGATGGGCCGTCCCTTCGGGTCCGAAGAGGCGCGCAAGCAGATCCAGCGCGTGGCCTATCGCATCGTGCCGAGCGAGAACGGCGACGCGTGGGTCGAGATCGGCACGCGGCAGATGTCTCCGCCCGAGGTGTCGGCCGCGGTGCTCTCGCACATGAAGGCCATCGCCGAGGCGTACCTCCACGAAGAGGTCACCGAGGCCGTGATCACCGTGCCCGCGTACTTCGACGACGCCCAGCGTCAGGCCACGAAGGACGCGGGCCGCATCGCGGGTCTCGACGTGCGGCGCATCATCAACGAGCCCACCGCCGCGGCGCTCGCCTACGGCCTCGACCGCAACAGCGACGAGCGCATTGCGGTGTACGACCTCGGCGGCGGAACGTTCGACATCTCGATCCTCGAGATCACGCGCGGGGTGTTCCGCGTGGTGAGCACGAACGGCGACACCTTTCTCGGCGGCGACGATTTCGACCAGCGCATCATCGACCTGCTCGTCGCGGAGTTTCACCAGCAGCACGGCGTCGACCTGCGCCAGAACCGCCTCGCGCTCCAGCGCCTCCGCGAGGCTGCCGAGAAGGCGAAGCACGAGCTCTCGTCGTCGCTCGAGACCGAGCTCAACCTGCCCTTCATCGCCACCACCGCCGCAGGCCCGGCCCACGTGCAGCGTGTGCTGAAGCGCGCCGAGCTCGAACGCATCGTGGGCGACCTCGTCGAGGCCACGCTGGAGCCCTGCCGTAAGGCCCTCGCCGACGCGGGCATGACCGTGAAGGACATCCACCAGGTGGTGCTCGTCGGCGGCATGACGCGCATGCCCCTCGTGCAGAAGGCCGTCGCGGAGTTCTTCGAACGCCCCGCGCACAAGGGCCTCTCGCCCGACGAGGTGGTGGCCATCGGCGCCGCGGTGCAGGGCGCGGCCATCGCGGGCGACGTGCAGAACGTGCTGCTCCTCGACGTGACGCCGCTGAGCCTCGGCGTCGAGACGGCGGGCGGCGTGACCACGGTGCTCATTCCGCGCAACACGACCATTCCCACGTCGCGCAGCGAGGAGTTCTCGACCTCGCTCGACAACCAGACCTTCGTGCCGGTGCACGTGCTCCAGGGCGAGCGCGAGATGGCGAACGACAACCGCTCGCTCTACCACTTCGAGCTCACGGGCATTCCCGCGGCGCCGCGCGGCGTGCCGAAGATCAAGGTCACCTTCGCGATCGATGCGAACGGCATCCTCTCGGTGACCGCGACGGACATGGCCACGAAGAAGACCCGCGACGTGCGCATCGTGGCGGGCTCGGGGCTCTCGCAGGAGGACGTCGATCGTCTCGTGGCCGAGGCCATGTCGACGAAGCAGGACGACCTCCGTCGCAGGGAGTACGCGGAGCTTCGTTCGAGCGCCGAGGCGATGCTCTTCACCTCGCAGAACACGCTCAACGAGTTCGGCGATCTCATCGCCGTCGACCTCCGCGAGCAGCTCATGCTCGACGTGGGGAACCTCAAGCAGGCCCTCGACGGCAACGCCGACATCCCCGTGGTGCGCGACGCCCTCGCGGCCCTCGAAGCGAGCGCGTATCGCATCGCCGAGTCGATGTACGGCGACAGCTCCGCGGCGGGCTGATCGCGCGCGCCGTGTAGCCTTGCGGCGCACGGATCGCAGACGTAACGTCCGCGCGCCCATGGCGGACTACTACGAACTGCTCGGCGTACAGAAGAGCGCCACGCCCGATGAGCTCAAGTCAGCGTTCCGCAAGATGGCGCTGAAGTACCACCCCGATCGCAATCCCAACGACGCGACCGCAGAGGCGAAGTTCAAGGAGATCAACGAGGCCTACTCGGTGCTCTCCGACCCCGATCGCCGCGCGTACTACGACCGCATGGGCCGCGCGCCCGGAGGCTCTCCCGGCACGCCCGGCGGGCCCGATGTGAACTTCGAAGACCTCTTTCAAGACCTCATGGGAGATTTTCTCGGAGGCATCGGGGGCTTCGGCGGCATCGGCGGGCGGCGTCGCCAGGGCGGGAGAGACATCCAGGTCGAGCTCTCGATCTCGCTCGAAGACGCCGCGAAGGGCGCCGAGAAGATCATCGAGTTCGACCGGCCCGCGCCGTGTGATCAGTGCCAGGGCCGCGGCGCCGACGTGGGCTCGCCCGTCGATCCGTGTCCCGCGTGTCAGGGCCGCGGCGAGGTGCGCTTTCAGCAGGGCTTCTTCCGCCTCTCGCGTCCCTGCGGACGCTGCGCGGGCAAGGGGACCATCCCCCGCGTGCCGTGCGCGAAGTGCTCGGGCACGGGCATCGCGACGCGCACCGAGAAGCTCAGCGTGACGCTCCCCGCGGGCATCGAAGACGGCACCACGCGCACCGTCGCGGGCTACGGCGAGGCGCCCGCCAACGGGGCTCCCTCGGGCGACCTGCAGATCACGGTGAAGATCGCCGAGCACCCGCTCTTCAAGCGCCAGGAGAGCGACCTGCATTGCACCATTCCGGTGAGCTTTCCGCAGGCCGTGCTGGGCGCGCAGCTCGACGTGCCGACGCTCGATGGGCGCGTGCGGATGCGCATTCCCGCGGGCACGCAGCCGGGCCACGCGCTGCGACTTCGCGGCAAGGGGATGCCCCGCTTCGGCGGCTACGGGCGCGGCGATCAGATCGTGACCATTCAGCTCGAAGTGCCCACGGAGATCACCGCGGAGCAGCGCGCGCTCGTCGAGCAGCTCGCGGCCACGATGGGCGAAGACACGCACCCGCAGCGGCGCACCTTCCTCGAGAAGCTCAAGGGCCTCTTCGACTGAACGACAATTGCGGCGCGGCGTGCGCGCGGTTGTTGACTTGGAAGCCGCGCGGTTTAGCTTCGCGCCCGCCAAACCATGTCAGCCAAGCGGGATTACTACGAGGTTCTCGGGGTCAAGAAGAGTGCGACGCCCGATGAGGTGAAGAAGGCCTTCCGCGCCCTCGCGCTGAAGTATCACCCCGACAAGAACCCCGACAATCCCGAGGCCGAAGCGAAGTTCAAAGAGGCGGGCGAGGCCTACGAGGTTCTCTCCGACGCGAACAAGCGGAAGCTCTACGACAACTACGGTCACGCGGGCCTTGAGAACCAGGGCTTCACGCCGCCCGAAGACATCTTCGGTCAGTTTCAAGACCTCTTCTCCGAGTTCTTCGGCGGCGGCTTCGCGCAGGGCGGTGGGCGTCGTGGCGGCGGTGGCGGCGGACGCGGCGGGGCCCAGTCGAAGCGTCCGATGCAGGGGCGCGAGCTGCGCACGCAGGTGCAGCTCACGCTGCGCGATGCCGTGTACGGCGTGAAGCGCGATGTGAACGTGGTCTACGCCGCGGTGTGCACGGGCTGCGAGGGGAGCGGCGCCGAGAAGGGCAGCGCGCCCGTCGCGTGCGGCACCTGCAAGGGGCGCGGGCAGGTCGCGCACGGCGGCATGGGCTTCATGGTGTCGATGCCGTGCAGCGACTGCGGCGGCAGCGGGCAGGTGATCGGCAAGCCCTGCAAGGACTGTCGTGGACGCGGGGAAGTGCGCGCGGAGAAGAAGGTCAAGGTGTCGATCCCCGCGGGCATCGATCACGGCCAGGCGATCCGCGTTCCGGGGCACGGCGATGCGGGCGTGAACGGTGGACCGCCGGGCAACCTGCTCGTGGTGATCGAGGTCGCGCCCAACGAGCAGTTCGAGCGCCACGGGCAGGATCTCGTCACCGAGGTTCCCGTGTCGTTCACGACGGCGGCGCTCGGGGGGAGCGTGGAGATCAAGAACCTCGACGACTCGCCGGTGCGCTTCGACATCGCGCCGGGCACGCAGCCCAACACCGCGGTCACCGTGCGCAACCTCGGCGTGCCGTACGTCGATGGAACGGGCCGCGGAAACCTCGTGGGCGTCGTGCGCGTTGAGGTGCCGAAGAAGGTCAACGCGGCGCAGAAGAAGCTCCTCGTCGAGCTCGCGCACGCGTTCGGTGAGAAGCCCGCGGAGTGATAGCGTCGCGGCCCTCATGGCCCGACCGCGCCTCGTCACGATCCCCTTCAGTCACTACTGCGAGAAGGCCCGCTGGGCCCTCGATCGCGCGGGTGTCGCGTACGACGAGGAGAAGCACCTCCCGTTCTTTCACGCGCGCGCCGTCATTCGCGCAGGCGGGCGGCGCACCGTGCCCGTGCTGGTCACCGACGAGGGCGTGATCGCCGACTCGACGGAGATCCTCCGGTGGTGCGATGCGCGCGTCGGCCCTGCGCAGAAGCTCTTTCCCGAGGAGCGACCCGTCGGCGACGAGGTCGCGCGCTGGGAGTCTCGCTTCGACGATGAGCTCGGTCCGCACACGCGTCGCTGGGGCTACCACCTGCTGCTCCCCGACCGCGAGCGCACGCTCACGCTCATGCGCAAGCACGCGCCGCCGTGGGAGTTCCGCGCGCTCACGGTCGCGTATCCCGTCGCGCGCTTCGTGATGTGCCGGGCCATGCGCGTGAACGCGGAAGGGGCCGCGCGCTCCCTCGCGAAGGTGCGAGCCGTGTTCGACGACGTGAGCGCCGCGCTCGCCGACGGAAGGCCCTACCTCGTGGGGGGACGCTTCAGCGCCGCGGACCTCACGTTCTGCACGCTGGCCGCGCCGGCCCTGCTGCCCGACGGTTACGCGAAGTGGCTCGGCGGACGGGAGGAAGCCCCGGCGGCGCTGCGCGAGGTGCTCGACGAACTCCGGGTCACGCCCGCGGGGCGGTGGGCCCTGAAGGTCTACGCGCACGATCGCTGATCCGGTGGAGAGACATCGCCGTCGCAGATGCGGCGCAATGTCTCCCACTCGACGAACCGTGGGACGAGCATGATATCTCGCGGGATCGATGCTCCGTCGAACCGCGCACTTCGTCTCGCTGCTCTGTCTCGTTCCGTCGCTCTGCGCCGCGCAGGAGGCCGTGTGGACCGACGCGCGCACCCGCTCGCGGGCCGCCGAGCATGCGCCGCTCGTTCGCGAAGCGCGTGCCGAGCTCGATCGCGCGGTGGCAGGGCGCGCGGCGGGGGCGCGACCGCCCGTTGGAAATCCCACGGTGGGGGTGTTGTTCCTCCCCGGTGTGCCCGACTTCGGCGCGTGGACGACGGCCGTCTCCGTGGGCCTTCCGCTGGAGCTCAGCGGCGTGCGCGGGGTGTGGTCTCGCGAGGCCGAGCAGGGCGTGCTGGCGGCCCGTGCGCGCCTCGACGATGCGACGCTGCGTGCCGTGACCGCGGCCCGACGCGCGCGGGTGGAGCTGGCCCTGGCGCGCGCCCTCGTGGCCGTGCAGGACGAGCGGCTCTCCACGGCGCGCGAGGCCGAGCGGCGCGTGCGCGCGCGCCACGATGCGGGCGCGGCGACGGCCATCGACGTGGCCCTGTCGGAGCGCGAGACCGCCGTGGCCGAGGCCGATCGCTCCACGGCGGCGCTGCGTGAGGTCGAGGCGCTCGCGGCGTTTCGTGCGGCGCTCGACCTGGCGCCCGCGGAGGCCGTGGTGGTCGATGCCGTCGCGCGCCCCGAGGCGCCGGGTGGTGACGTCACCCGCGACACGATGCTTGCGCGCGCGGTGCAGCGGCGACGCGATGTGACGGCCCTCGACCACGACGCCGAGCGCCACGGGCTCACGGGCTCGCGCGCCGTGCGGGCTGCGGTTGCGCCGCTCGTCGTGGGCTTCGAAGCGCAACAGGTCGCCACGGCGCCGCAGGAGCTCGGTGCGTCCGTGGGCGCGTCGCTGCGGTGGGAGCTCCCGGTGCTTCAACGCGCGCAGGCCGACGTGGCCCTCGCCGATGCCGACGCGCGCGCCTCGCGCACTGCGGCCTCGTTGCTCCGTGCGCAGGCCGCTCGCGATGTGGTGCGCGCCGCGGAGTCGCTCGACCGCGCGCTCGCCGAGGTCGACGCGTTGGAGTCGCGCGCCATTCCCGCCGCCGAGCGCCTCGTGCGCGCCACCGAGGCCGCCCACACCGCCGGGGCGCTCGACTACTTCCGCGTGCTCGTGGCGCGCGGTGAGCTCCTTCAGCTTCGCGCCCGCGCGCTCGACGCGCTTCGCACCGCATGGTCCGCACGTCTCGACCTCGAACGCGCGACACCCCTCGAACCCCGATGACCCGACCGGACGCACCCCCCACCATGGACGCTCCCACGCCCTCCGCCGCCACCGTTCCCGACGCGCAGCTCCCCGAGCATGGGCCCCGCGCGCGACGCGCCTCGACGCTCGCGCTGGGAGCCCTCGCGTGCCTCGTCTCGCTCGGCGTCGGCGTGGCCCTCGGTCGCGTCGGAGGCTCCGCGCCCACGCCCGTGTCCGCACCTGCGCCCGCGTCTGCTGCGTCGGGAGAACGCGTGCGCGTGCGCCTCGATCCATCGCTCGCGCAGCGCGCGCAGATCCGTGTGGAGCGGGTGCGTGCCACGCGCATCAGCGCCGCGCTCCAGCTCGGAGGCAGCGTGGATTTCGACGCCACGCGCACGGCCGAAGTGGGCGCGCGCATCTCGGGTCGTGTGACGGGCATCCGGGTGCGCCCCGGCGATGTGGTGCGTGCGGGCGAGGCGCTCGCCGAGGTCGAGAGCGCGCAGCTCGGTGAGGGCATCGCGCAGTACTTCTCGGCGCAGGCCCGGCTCATCGCCGCGCGGCAGACGCTCGCCCGCGAGACCTCGCTCATGAGCCAGCAGCTCACCACCGCGCAGGCGCTCGACGAGGCGCGCGCCAACGCCCACGCGCTCCAGGCCGAGGCGCGCGGAGCCGAAGCGCGGCTCCTCGCGATGGGACTCTCTCCGGGCGAACTTCCCTCGATGCAGGGCGGCGGCAGCGTGCGTCGTGTGACCCTGCGCGCGCCCATCGCGGGCGAGGTGCTCTCGCGCCAGGGCGTCGTGGGGCAGAGCGTCGAGCCGACGACCACCCTGCTTCGCATCGGCGACATGAGCGAGCTGTGGGTGCTGCTCGATGTGTTCGAACGCGACCTCGCGCGCGTGCACGACGGCGACCGCGCGGAGATCGTCTGCGAGACCTGGCCCGGGCGGGTCTTTCACGGTGTCGTCGAGCACATCGATCCCGTGGTCGATCCGTCGACGCGCACGGCGCGGGTGCGCGTGGAGGTCGCCAACGAGGCCTCGCTGCTGCGGCCCGGACAGTTCGTGACCGCGCGGCTCATGCCCCAGGGAGAGGCCGTGCGCGAGGCGCCCACCGTGCCCCGCGCGGCGTTGCTCCAGCTCGAAGGGCGGCCCGCGGTCTTCGTGGCGACGGGACGCGACGAGTACGAGCCGCGGCTCCTCGAACTCGGGGCGGGCGATGGCGATCGCGTCGAGGTCGTGCGCGGTGTGGCCGCGGGCGACGACGTGGTGGTCGAGGGCGGCTTCGCGCTCAAGAGCGAACTGCAGCGCTGAGGAACAACGACGATGCTCGATGCGATCGTGGCGCGGGCCGTGCGGTTCCGCGGTGTGGTGCTGCCCGTCGCGGTGCTGATGCTCGTGCTCGGGTGGTTCGCCGTGAAGGCGCTCCCCATCGACGCGGTGCCCGACGTCACCAACGTGCAGGTGCAGGTGCTCACCGATTCGCCGGGGCTCTCGGCGGAGGAGGTCGAGCGCTTCGTGACCTTTCCCATCGAGAACGGCCTCAACGGCCTGCCGGGGCTCGCGGAGGTGCGCTCGATCACCCGCGCGGGCATGTCGGCCGTCACGGTGATCTTCGAAGAGGACGCCGACGTGTGGTTCGTGCGTCAGCTCGTGCTCGAACGGCTGCGCTCCATCGAGGCCGACATCCCGCCGCAGTTCGGTCGGCCCGAGCTCGCGCCCGTGTCGACGGGGCTCGGCGAGATCTATCAGTTCGTGCTGAAGAGCGATCGGCACACGCCCACCGAGCTGCGCTCGATGCTCGAATGGGAGATCGGTCCGCAGCTCCGCACGGTGCCCGGCGTGATCGAGGTGAACTCGTTCGGCGGTGACAAGAAGCAGTACGAGGTGGTGCTCGATGCGTCGCGGCTCGCGGCCCATCGCGTGACCCTCGGGCGTGTGCTCGCGGCCCTCGAACGCAACAACGCGAACGTGGGCGGCGGGTACATCGAGCGCGGCCCGGAGCAGTACACGATCCGCGGCGAGGGGCAGCTCCGCACCGTCGACGACATCGCGTCGGTGGTGGTCTCGACCGATGCCGATGGAACCCCCGTGCTCATTCGCAACCTCGCGCAGGTGCGCATCGGCGCGACGCTCCCGCAGGGCGTGGTCACGCAGGATGGCGAGGGCGAAGTGGTCACGGGCATCGTGATGATGCTCGTGGGGCAGAACTCGCGGAGCGTGGTGCAGGGCGTCCACGCGAAGGTGACGGAGATCCGCCGCGCGCTGCCTCCGGGCGTGCAGATCGTCGACGTGTACGACCGCAAGGACTTCATCGACCGCACGCTCAAGACCGTGGGCTCGAACCTGCTCGAAGGCGCGGCGCTCGTGGCCATCGTGCTGGTGGTGTTCCTCGGGTCGCCGCGGGGCGCGGTGCTCGTCACGCTGGGCATCCCCTTCGCGATGGTGCTCGCCGTCGTGGGAATGCTCCTGCTCAAGGTCACGGGCAGCCTCATGTCGCTCGGCGCGATCGACTTCGGCTTTCTCGTCGACGGCCCCATCGTGATGCTCGAAGCGGCCCTCGCGCGCCTCGCGGCCGAAGACGTCACCGAGCGGAACTACCGCAACCTCACGGGCGACGCCGTGCGCCAGGTCGCGCGGCCCGTGGTGTTCTCCGTGCTGATCATCCTGCTCGTGTACCTGCCGCTGCTCACGTTGCAGGGCGTCGAGGGCAAGATGTTCCGCCCCATGGCGACGACGATGGCGCTGGCCCTCGGCGGCTCGCTGGTCTTCGCGCTGGTGGTGTTTCCCGCGGGCGCCGTCGCGCTGCTGAAGCCGCCGAAGGTGAAGGGCCACCACGGGTTCCTCGCGCGCCTCGAAGGGCCCTACGAGCGCCTGGTGACGTGGGCCGTGCGTCGACGCGCGATGCTCGCAGCGGTCGCGGTGGCGTTGCTGGTCGCGACGATGCCCGTGGCCGCGCGGCTCGGCGCTGACTTTGTTCCGCGCATCGACGAGGGCGACATCGTGGTGGCGATCCGTCGCATCCCGAGCATCTCGATGGGCGAGGCCCGGCGACTCGATCTCGCGACGGAGCGCGTGCTGAAGCGATTCCCCGAGGTGGTCACCACGCTCGCGATGACCGGACGCGCCGAGGTCGCGACCGATCCCGTGGGCATGGACAACACCGACCTTCTCACGCACCTCCGCCCGCGCGCTGAATGGCGCACGGCGCACGACCTCGACTCGCTGGGCGAGCGCATGAAGACCGCGATCGAGTCCGAGGTTCCCTCGACCTTCGTCTCGATCTCACAGCCCATCGAAGACCGCACCAACGAGCTCATCTCGGGCTCGCGCTGCGACGTGGCGATCCAGCTCTACGGCGACGACCTCACGGTGATGACCGAGCTCGGCAACCGCATCGCGCGGCTCATGCGCTCGATCCCCGGTGCGGGTGATGTGCGCGTCGAACGCGCGCTCGGCCTCCCCACGTTGCGTGTGCGTCCCGACCGCACGCGGCTCGCGCGCTACGGGCTCTCGACCGACGACGTGCTCGGCGCGGTCGAGGCCACCCGTCAGGGACGGCGCGTGGGTGTGGTGTTCGAGGGGCAGCGGCGCTTCGACCTGCGCGTGCTCCTGCCGCCGTCGACGGGCTCCACCGAGGCCTTCGCGCGGCTGCCCGTGGGCGACGCCGAGGGGCGCATCGTGCCCATCGCGCAGGTCGCGACGGTCTCCGAAGAAGACGGGCCCGCGCAGATCAGCCGCGAAGACCGCCAGCGCCGTCTGCGCGTCGAGGTGAACCTCCGCGGACGCGACCTCGTGAGCTTCGTGAACGAGGCCCGCGCGCGCACCGAGCGCGAGGTGCCGATGCCTCCGGGGTACAGCATCCGCTGGGGCGGACAGTTCGAGAACTTCGCGCGCGCCACCGAGCGCCTCGCCCTCGTGGTGCCCGTCGCGCTCGCGATCATCGTGGGGATGCTCTTTCTCACCTTCGGCAACCTCCGCTACGCGCTCGCGGTGTTCTCGGGCGTGCCCTTCGCGCTCCTCGGCGGCATCGTGGCGCTCAAGCTTCGCGAGATGCCGTTCAGCATTCCGGCGGCGGTGGGCTTCATCGCGCTCTGCGGCATCGCGGTGCTCAACGGCGTGGTGATGGCGAGCGAGATCCGTCGGCGTGTGCTCGACGGCGAGGTCTTCGACAGCGCGCTCGTGCGCGGCGCGGTGACGGTGCTCCGCCCGCTGCTGCTCACGGCGACGGTGGCCGCGCTGGGCTTCGCGCCCATGGCCGTGTCGACGTCGGCGGGCAGCGAGGTGCAGCGTCCGCTCGCGACGGTGGTGATCGGCGGACTCGCATCGAGCACGCTCCTCGGGCTCGTGCTGCTGCCGGGGCTGCTCAAGATGTTCCGCGTGGGCGAGCAGCGTCCGCGCGTCGAGGCGCTCGAATAGTCCCGACGACGGTGCACCCGTCTTCGCGGAGAGGGCGCTGTCTCCGCAGGTACGGGTCACCCGTCTTCGCGGAGAGGGCGCTGTCTCCGCGGGTACGGGTCACCCGTCTTCGCGGAGAGGGCGCTGTCTCCCAGAGTACGGGTCACCCGTCTTCGCGGAGAGGGCGCTGTCTCCCAGAGTACGGGTCACCCGTCTTCGCGCACACGATCGCCGCGCGTTGCTGGCGTACGCACCGTGGAATCGGGCACACCTCCGCCCATGGCGATGGCTCCCCGCGACCGTGTGATCTTTGCCCTCGACGTCGAAGACGAGGCGCGCGCGAAGGCCCTGACGGCCGCGCTCGCGCCCTCGGTCGGAACCTTCAAGGTCGGGCTCGAACTGCTCATGCGCGGCGGCATGGAGCTCGCCGCGCGGCTCACCGACGGAGCGCCGCTGTTCATCGACGCGAAGCTCCACGACGTGCCCGCGACGGTGCAGCGCTCGGTGCGACAGATCGTTCGCCACGGCGCGCCCGTTCGGTACATCACCGTGCACGACACGGTGCGCGAAGCCGTGGAGGCCGCGGAGGGGCGCGCGGGCGTTCTTCTCGTCACCGTGCTCACGAGCCTCGATGCGGCGCGCTGGGGCGGCCCGGAGCGGCTCACGGCGCACGTGGTGGCCCGCGCCCTGGAGGCGCAGCGGGAGGGCGCTGCGGGGGTCGTGTGCGCGGCCACGGAGGCGGCGGCGGTGCGGGCCGCGGTGGGCGAGGGGTTCGACGTGGTGACGCCGGGCGTGCGACCCGCGTGGGCCGCGGTGGCGGGCGACGATCAGAAGCGCACGGCGACGGCGGTGGAGGCGGTGCGCGCGGGCGCGACGAGGGTGGTGATCGGACGGCCGCTCCGTGACGCGCCAGACCCCGCGGAGGCCGCGCGACGGCTCGTCGACGAGCTCCGCACGGTGGAATAGCTCGCGCGCTGCGTGTGGTTGCTGTCGACGTGACCATGCACACCACGACCTCACGCTCCACGCGCCTCGCCTTCGCGGCCGGCGCGCTGGCCCTGTGCTTCTCGGGAACGCCCGTGGCCCACTCGCAGGGGACGCCGTCGCCCGCGGTGGCGCCGGTACCGCCTGCGACGCTCGGCGAGATGCAGCGGTTGAGCGACGGATTCGCCGACGTGGCCGCGCGGGTGCTCCCCGCGGTGGTGAGCCTGCGCGTGGAGTCGACGCGCGAGCAGCCCGACGTGCCCATGGGCTTTCCGTTTCCCTTCGGCGGTCCGCGCGGCGGCGGCGACGACGTGGTGCGCGGCACCGGGTCGGGCGTCGTGGTGCGGGCCGACGGGGTGATCGTGACGAACCTCCACGTCGTGCGCGACGCCGACCGCATCGACGTGCACCTCCGCGACGGCCGCGTGATGCCCGGCCGCGTGCTCGGCACCGACCCCTCGACGGACCTCGCCGTCGTGAAGATCGACGCCGACAACCTCCCGACCGCGCGCTGGGGCGAGAGCGAGAGCGCGCGCGTGGGCGAGTGGGTGCTGGCCATCGGCGCGCCCTTCGGCCTCGAAGCCACGGTGACCCACGGGGTCGTGAGCGCGAACGGCCGCGCGGGCCTCGGCGCCAACGCCATCGAGGACTACGTGCAGACCGATGCGAGCATCAACCCGGGCAACTCGGGCGGGCCGCTGGTGAACCTCCGCGGCGAGGTGCTGGGCATCAACACCATGATCCTCGGGCGCGGCACGGGCGTGGGCTTCGCGGTGCCCTCGCGCATCGCGCGCATGGTCTCGGAGCAGGTGCTCGCGCAGGGCGCCGTCTCCCGCGGCTGGATCGGCCTTGGCGTGCAGGACCTCGACGCGGCCCTCGCCGACGCGTTCCGTCTGCGCCCCGAGCAGGGCGCGCTCGTCTCGCAGCTCGACCCCGCGGGACCGGCCTCGCGCAGCGGCCTCACGCCCGGCGACGTGGTGCTCCGCGTGAACGGCCGCGAGGTGCACCACAGCAGCGACGTGGTGCGCGAGGTGACCACCCATCGACCCGGCGATCGCATCGAGCTCGACGTGCTCCGTGACGGGGCCACGCGGCGCGTGACGCTCGTGGCCGCGCGACGTCCCGATGAGCCCGAGCGCGCGCCCTCCCGTGCAGCGCCGCGCAACCCGCGCCCCGAGGAGCCCGCGATGCTCGGCGTCGAGGTGTCGCCCATCAACCCCGCGCAGTTCGGCCTCGCGGGCTTCGCCTCCGCGGTGGTGGTGACGGGTGTGTATCCGGGCGGCGCGGGCGAGCGCGCGGGGCTGCGTCGCGGCGATGTGATTCTTCAGGCCGACGGACGCGCGGTGGCGGGCAGCGGCGACCTCGCGACGGCGATGTCTGACGGGCGCGCGGCCTTTCTCGTGCGGCGTCGCAACGAGCAGCGCTACGTGCCCGTCACGGCGCGCTGACACACACCGCTTCGAACCTTCGGGCCTTGCAGGAAGGGGAGACGGGGAGGGCGCCCCGGTGAGCGATTCACCGGGGCGTTCGCGTGGGACGCGCGATCAGGGAAGGCCGAAGATCGGGCCCTGGGGCACGGAGGAGTTGACGGTCCAGCCGTTGCCGAGCTGACCGTTGTTGTTGTAGCCCCAGCAGCGGGTGGTGCCGTCGGTGAGGCGCGCGCAGGTGTGGTAGCTGCCCGCGGTGATGGTCACCGCGTTGCTGATCCCCGCGACGGTGACGGGCAGCGTGCGGTTCGCGGTGCTGTTGTCGCCGAGGCCGCCGTAGCCGTTGTAACCCCAGCACATCACGGCGCCCGTCGCGCGGCGCGCGCAGGTGTGGAGCGCGCCCGCGGTGATCTCCACCGCGTCGGTGATCGTGGGCACGAGCACCGGGGTCGGGCGGTTCGTGCTGGTGCCGTCGCCGATCTGTCCGTGCGTGTTGCGTCCCCAGCACACGATCGTGCGATCGCTGCGGAGGGCGCAGACGTGGCCGTCGCCCGCCGCGACCTGCGTGATGCCCGAGAGGCTCCCGGCCATGCCGCTGTAGTTACGCACCGAGGTGGGCAGCGTGCGGTTGGTCGTCGTGCCGTCACCGACCTGACCGTAGTTGTTGTAGCCCCAGCACGAGACGGCACCGCCCGCGCGGATCGCGCACGCCGTGTAGCCATCGGCGGTGATCTGCGTCGCGTCGGAGATGGGCGTCGCGCCGCCGACAGGACCGGGCACGGTGCGGTTGGTGACCGTTCCGTCGCCGAGCGAGCCGTAGACGTTGTAGCCCCAGCACGAGACCGCGCCGGTCATGCGACGCACGCAGGTGAAGTACGCGCCCGCCGCGACCTCGACGCCGTCGGTGACCCCGAAGGCCGACACGGGCGCCGTGGTGTTCGCCGTGGTGGCGTTCCCGAGCTGGCCGTAGTTGTTGTAGCCCCAGCACTGCACGCCGCCGGTGGAGGTCGTCGCGCACGTGTGGTTGAGGCCGAGGGTGACCGACGTCACGCCGGCCGTGGCGCTGCCGGGCACGGGGCCGAAGCGCGCGACGGTGGTTCCGTCGCCGAGGCCGCCGTAGGCGTTGTAGCCCCAGCACGCGAGCGTGTTGTTCGGGCGGATCTGGCAGGTGTAGTCGTTGCCCGCGACCACGGCGGACGCGCACGACGAGCCCGAGCAGGTCATCGCGCCTTCGAGGCCGAACACGTCGTTGCGCGCGAAGCTGCGGTTCGTGATGCTCCCGTCGCCGAGCTGGCCCGAGGTGTTGAGGCCCCAGCACCGGACCGCGCCGCTCGTGAGCCGCGCGCAGGTGTGGTTGCCGCCCGCGACGACGCGCGAGACGCCCGTGGGCGTCGAGAGGATCACCGGCAGATTGCGCTGCGCGGTGGAGCTGTCGCCCACCTGGCCGTAGCCGTTGTAGCCCCAGCAGAGCAGCGTGCTGCCGGCGCGGCGCACGCAGGTGTGGAGTCGACCCGCGGAGATCTGCGCGGCGTCGGTGATCGTGGGCACGGTCACGGGCGTGAGGCGCTGCGTGGTGGTGCCGTCGCCGAGGCCGCCGTAGCCGTTGTAGCCCCAGCAGCGCACGGAGCCGTCGCGCACGATGGCGCAGGTGTGGAGCGAGCCCGCGGAGATCGACACCACGTTGGTGAGCCCCGACACTTCGACGGGCGACGCGCGGTTCGTGGTGCTGTTGTCACCGAGCTGCCCGTTGGTGTTGCTGCCCCAGCACGAGACGCGACCGTCGAGGCGGAGCGCGCAGGTGTGGTTGTAGCCCGCGGCGATCTGCACGGCGTTGGTGAGCCCCGTCACGTCGAGGGGGATCGTGCGGTTGGCCGTGGTGCCATCTCCGAGCTGGTTGACGTTGTTCTGGCCCCAGCAGGCGACGCGTCCGTTGCGGCGCAGGATGCACGTGTGGTTCGACCCGAGCGCCACCTGCGTGGCGTCGCTGAGGCTGAACACCGTGTTGGGCGTGTTGCGCGACGCGGTGGTGCCGTCGCCAAGCTGCCCCTGCGTGTTGACGCCCCAGCAGCGGGCCTCGCCGGAGCTGAGCACCGCGCACGAGTGCGTGGCGCCGAGCTCGAGGTCGGCGACGTTGGTGAGCGTCGACACGATGGCCGGATGCGCGCGGTTCACCGAGGTCGCGTCGCCGAGCTGCCCCGACGAGTTGAGGCCCCAGCACACCGCGCCGCCCGTCGCGAGCACCGCGCACGTGTGCGCGTCACCGAGCGCGATGTCGGCGCCGAGCGCGCCGGTGCAGTTGCCCGCCACGCACGACTGACCCGAGGCGCACGCGCGCCCGCACGCGCCGCAGTTCGCAGCGGTCATGCTGAGGTCGGTCTCGCAGCCGTTGGCGGCCATGCCGTCGCAGTCGCCGAAGCCCGTGTTGCAGGTGCCCACGGCGCACGCGCCGCTGCGGCAGGCCGCGGTGGCGTTCATGAGACGGCACGCGCTCGCGGCGTCTTCGTCGGTCATGCCGTTGCAGTTGTCGTCGGCGCCGTTGCAGGTCTCCGTCGCGGGAACGACCTCACCCGAGCACGTCCCCCAGTTGCGGTCGCCGCCGCAGGTCTGCGTGCCCGCGCGGCAGGCGCCGACCCCCGAGGTGCCCGAGGCGCCGGAGTAGCAGCTCCGCGTGGTGCCGGGGGAACACACGCCGCACATGTCGTCGACCATGCCGTTGCAGTCGTCGTCGATGCCGTTGCCGCAGGTCTCCGCGGCCGCGGGCGTCGCTTCGCCGATGCAGGCGGTGCCGTAGAAGCCCGTGGGTCCGCAGATCTGCGTGCCGCCCACGCAGCGACCCACGCCGCGCGTCGCCGAGGGGCCGCTGTAGCACATGCGCGTCGAGCCCGGCGCGCACTCGCCGCAGCCCTCGTCGACCATGCCGTTGCAGTTGTCGTCGATGCTGTTGCCGCAGGTCTCGGCCATCGCCGGCGTCACCTGGCCCGTGCACGTCGTCGCGTAGAAGCCCGTGGGGCCGCACACCTGCGTGCCCGCCACGCAGCGGCCCACGCCCACGGTGCCCGTCGCGCCCGTGTAGCAGGGACGCGTGGTGCCCGCCGTGCACTCGCCGCAGCCCTCGTCGGTCATGCCGTTGCAGTTGTCGTCGACGCCGTTGCCGCAGGTCTCCATCGCGGCCGGGAGCACCTCTCCGCTGCACGCCGTGGGGAACTGCCCATCGGAGCCGCAGGTCTGCGTACCCGAGGCACAGCGACCGACGCCCTGCGTGCCCGAGGGGCCCGAGTAGCACGATCGCATCGTGCCCGCGGTGCAGGCCGCGCAGCCGTCGTCGACCATGCCGTTGCAGTCGTCGTCGACCATGTTCCCGCAGGTCTCGGCCATCGCGGGCGTCGTCTCGCCGGTACACGCCGTCGGCCAGCGGCCCATCGCGTCGCAGGTCTGCATGCCCGCGCGGCAACGTCCCACGCCCTGCGTGTCGGCGCGCGCCGAGTAGCAGCTCCGGGTCATGCCCGCCGTGCACTCGTTGCAACCGTCGTCGGTGACGCCGTTGCAGTTGTCGTCCATGCCGTTGCCGCAGGTCTCTTCGGTCGCCGGGAGGATCTCGCCCGTGCACGCCGAGAAGCGACCGTCGGAGCCGCAGGTCTGCGTGCCGCCGCGGCATCGACCGACGCCGATGGTGCCCGCGGGGCCCGAGTAGCAGATGCGGGTCATCTCCGAGACGCAGCGATCGCCCGCGTCTCCTCCGTCGCTCGCATCGCCCGGCACCGCGCCGTCACCGCCGTCGGTGACCACCGCGCCGTCGCCACCGTCGGTGACCACCGCGCCGTCGCCGCCGTCGGCCATCACCGTTCCGTCGGGCGTCTCGCCATCGGGAACGTTGCCGTCGGGCATCGCGCCATCGGGCAGCACGGCGCTATCGCCGCCATCACCGGGCGGACCCTGATCACCGGCCGTGTCGGTCGGTCGATCGCTGCCCAGGTCGGTGCCTGCCACCACCGACCGGCTCCCATCGCCACACGCCACCGCGAGCGAGGAGAGCAGGAGCAGCCATTTCCATTGATTCATGGTGCATCCCTTCCAGAAGTTAGGAGTGAGTGGGGGGCGCCGTGGCGACGCAACACGCCGCACGCGCGCCCGAGATTCGTGGCGAAGTATCTCGAATTCGCACGAAAGAAGGCGTCGCAATCCCGTCCCCACCGGACGATTTCCGTGTCGCTATTCGCGCACCCGGAAGAAGCCCCAGCTCCAGTGCACATGGGCGGCGATGTCGCGCGCGACGCCACCGACGCGGTCGAGCGTCGCAGGTCCCGCGGGCGAGAGAGCCCGCGCGCGATCGCGCAGCGCAACCATGTGCGCAATCTCTTCCTCGTCGGCGCCGACAGGGTCGATGCGAGGGAGCGCGTCGATCACCATCCAGTCGTAGAGGAGCGCCGTGAGCGCCGCGCGCGCATCGTCATCGAGCGGCGGTGCTTCCCGCGTGTCGGGCCATCCCATCGGGCGCGCGTGGGAGACCGGGTCCGTGAGTCGCCAGCCCACACAACGCGCCTCGCGCACGAGCAGTGCGAGACCCTCACCCACGGTGAGCGCCGAGAGTCCGCGCGCGTCGTCACCGCACGCCACGAGGGTGGCGTCGTCGAGCGCGATGAGCGTGCCCAGCGACGTGTCGAAGAGGGCGACCTCGCACGACGGGAGCGTCAGCGCGGCGCACCCGGGTGCGAGCGCGATCTCGACGCGCGGCGCATCGAGGGACGCGATCGCGCGGAGCAGCGCATCACCGACGGCGTGGCGCAGCGGGCGACGGAGGTAGAGCTCACGCAGCGCACGTGACGCGGGGTCGAAGCGCGCGCCGTCCCCCTCGTCGTCGGTGGTGCCCACGAGGCCGTCGACGTTCCAGGTGGGCGCACCGAGGTCCGAGGGCGCGCGGGCTCGCACGTCGCGTCCGCCGTTCCACCGCGTGACGAGCAGCGGGGTGGTGCGCGAGGCGACGTGCACGGTGCCATCACCGAGTTGAAGCGCGTGGTGCGTGTGCGTGGAATGCGCCGCGACCGCGGGCCCATCGAGCCAGACGGAGACCCTCGGCGCGCGCTGCAATCCCGCGCGTGCGAGCATCGCGGCGGCGCCCTCGTCGGCGTCGTCGAAGCGAACACCGAACGACACGGCTTCGCGCGCTTCGGCCTCATGGCGGCATGCGTCGAGGAGCGCGCGCCCGATGCCCTGGCGACGGTGTGCCTTCTCGATGATCAGCGCGTCGACCCACACACGCGGCCCGCGCATCGAGGGAGCGAGGTCTGCTTCGATGCGCAACCGCGCGAGGCCGACGGCACGTCCGCCGAGCTCCGCGAGGAGGAGCGCGGTGTGTTCATCGTCCCACGTGACGTCGCCGTCGAGGGCGCAGAGGCGCGCGACGGATTGACGGTCTCGCGGCGAGCGCGACGCGCGGCGAAGAAGGAGCGCAGCCACGGCGCGTGCGATTAGTTGAGCGAGTGCGGGAGCGCGAGGGCGAAGGGCGCGATGGCGGCATCGAAGCGCTGTCCGTCGTCGCGCACCATCTGGTAGCTGCCGTGCATCGTGCCGCGGGGCGTACGAAGCGCGCACCCGCTGGTGTACTCGAACGACTGCCCCGGTCGGAGCAACGGCTGCGCGCCGACGACGCCATCGCCGCGGACCTCCTGCACGTTGCCCTCGCCGTCGGTGATGACCCAGTGGCGCGTGCGGAGCTGCGCCGCCGCCGCGCCCTCGTTGGTGATCTTCACGGTGTACGAGAAGACGTACTCGCGACGCGTGGGCGACGAGCGCTCGGGGAGGTAGGCGCTCGTGACCGTCACACGGATCCCCTGCGTGATCGTGTTCGACACGGGCGGCACCCTGCCAGCACCCGCGCAGCGGCGCAAGAGCGCGTCAGCGCAGCGGCGGCGTGGCAAAGCCTGCGAACACGGGCTCGGGCGCGAGGCGCACGCCGAAGCGTCGGTCCACGGCCTGCTGCACGAGCGCGGCGAGTTCGAGGAGCGCGGCGGTCGTCGCACCGTCGCGATTCACCAGCGCGAGCGCGTGCTTCGAAGACACGGCGGCCCCTCCATGGCGCTGACCCTTCACGATGCCTGCGCGCTCGATGAGCCATCCCGCGGCGAGCTTCACGCGGCCTCCGTCGGCGGCGAAGCGGGGCATGCGCGCGTCGCCCGGAAGCACTCCTGCGGCGCGGGCGCGGGCCTCGACATCCTCGGCCTGTCCGATCTCGACGAGCGGGTTCATGAAGAACGATCCCGCGCTGCGAGAGTCGGGGTCGGTCGCGTCGACGACCATGCCCTTCGCGCGTCGCAGCGAGAGGATCGTGTCGCGCACCGCCGCGAGCGTGGGCTCGCCCTGGCCTTCGAGCGCGCGGGAGAGTTCCGCGTAGCGCACCGCAGGAGCGCCGTCTTCGCGCAGCGCATAGGTCACCTCGAGCACCACGTAGCGGTCGAGGCTCTCGCGCTTGAACACGCTGTCGCGGTAACCGAATCCGCAGTCGGCCGCGGAGAGCGCGCGCACCTCGCCGTCGCGACGATCCCACACGCGCAGGGCGACGATCGTGTCGGAGACCTCCTGACCATACGCGCCCACGTTCTGGATCGGCGTCGCACCCACACACCCCGGGATGCCCGACAGGCACTCCAGCCCCGCGAGTCCGTCGCGCACGGTGTGGGCCACGAGCGCGTCCCACACGACGCCCGCCGCGGCGCGCACGAGCACCCGGTCTCGGTCGCGCGTGACGCTGACGCCCTTCGTGGCGATGTGCACGACGCGCCCGTCGACGCCGGCATCGGACACGACGAGGTTCGACCCTCCGCCGAGGAGCAACACGGGCTCACCGCGCGCATCGCTCTCGCGCACGGCCTCGATGAGCGCGTCGTCGTCGCGGGCTTCGACGAAGGCGCGCGCGGGCCCGCCGAGTCCGAGGGTGGTGAACTGCGCGAGCGAGACGTCGGTGCGAATCGTGGCTCCCATGGCGGCGCGACGCCGTGTATCAGGGAACCGCCGCACGCGCGAGGCGGCGCACGCGATGGCGCACTACGGGCTTCTCACCACGGGCTATCCCCACACGGGCGACACCGTCGCCGGAAGCTTCGTGCGCGCGATGGCCCTCGCGCTCGTCGACGAAGGGCACCGCGTCGATGTGGTCTGCGCCGCGCGCCGTGACGGACCCCGATGGGACACGCCGCTGCGCGACGACGGCGTGCGCGTGTGGCCCGCGCGCTACGCGATCGGTGAGACCTACTACGGTCGCGGGGCGCCCGATGCGCTCCTCGCCGGCCAGGTCGCGCAACGCGTCCGCGCGCTCGTGGGCTCGATCGACAGCGTGCGTGCGCTCTCGATGCACGCGCGCAGACACCTCGCGCATGTCGACGTGCTCGTGTCGCACTTCGCGCTCCCGTGCGGCGCGATCGGCGCGGCGATGCACGCGCACCATCACGTGCTCGTGTCGCACGGCACCGACGCGTGGCTCGCAGCGAAGCTTCCTCGCTCGATGCGCGCGCGGATGCTTCGTGGCGCCGACGCGGTGTGGTGCTCGCACGACGGCGTGCGGCGCGCCCTCGATGTGCCCGGCGCGGTGCGTTGGGTGGTGCGTCCCATGGGGTGGTCGTCGACGCGCGCGGTCGCTTCGTCGAGGCCCGCGCGCGAAGGTGCGTTGTGTGTGGTGATGGTCACGCGGCTTGTGCCCGTGAAGGGTGTCGACCTCGCGCTCCACGTGATTGCCGCGGCGCGTGCGAAGGGAACCGAGGTGCGCCTCATGGTGGCGGGCGATGGGCCCGAGCGCGCGCGCCTCGAAGCGCTCGCGGAGCAGCTCGCGCCCGGTGCGGTGACCTGGTGCGGGGCCGTCGATGCGACCATGCGTGATGGGCTGCTCGCAGAGGCCGAGGTGTTCCTTCACACGGCGCGCGCGCTCGCCGACGGACGCACGGAGGGAGCGCCGGTGGCGGTGCTCGAAGCGATGGGCGCGGGGCTCGCGGTGGCGGCCTTCGACGCGGGCGGCGTGGCCTCGCTGGTCGGCGACGGCGGCGAGTGTGTGCGCGAGGGAGACGTGACCGCGCTCGCGTCGGTGCTGGTCGCGTGGGCCGGAGATCGAAGCGCGTTGCGGGCGAGGGGAGAGGCCGCGCGGACACGTGCGGCGCAGTGGACGTGGCGGGAGACGGCGCGCTGGATGGCGACGCTCACCGCGCGGTGAGCACCGTCACGGACGCACGATCGAGGTGCCTGCGGGCGGCGTCCAGTTGAAGGTGGAGTCGGGGACGTCGACGTTCACCTGCGGGCGCGTGAACGTGAACTGATTGCGATTGCCCTGCGCGTCGATCACGACGGTGCGCGCAACCTGAAAGGTCGTGCGGTCGACGTAGAACACGATGCGCTCGTAGGTGGGCTGCGGCGACGTGGGGCGGAGCTCCAGCACATAGCCGTTGGGGTACTGAAACTGGTTCGCGTCGAGGAGCCGGAAGCGGAACGAGTCCGTGAGTCGACCGACGCCCGTGAGGAACGCGAGCGCCGTGGGCATCTGCGACTGCGTGAGCGTCTGCTGGATCGCCTGCCGCTCGTCGGCCTGATAGGCCCACAGGGTCGTGCCGTTCGACACGATGACGTCGTTGTTGGGGGCGGCGTAGTTCCACCGCATGCGACCGGGCTTGCGGAAGATCACGCGCCCCGAGCGCTGCTCCTGCCCGTAGAGGCGATTGATCGAGACCTGCGTAAAATCCGCCTGGAAGTTCGTCGTGCGGTCATAGAACTCCTGGATCCGCTGCGCGACCTGGTCCGCGGTGATCGCGCCGTTGGGCGATGCGGGCGAGGGGGAGGGCGCAGGCGCAGCCACGGGGGCAGGCGTAGGGGCTGCCACGCGCGGTGCGGTCGGCGCGGGCGCGGTGCGGGCGGGCGCGGTGCGAGCGGGCGCAGGGCGCGTCTGCTGCGCGGCGCGCGGTGCATTCGTCGAGCGTGCGGGAGGATTGGCGAGCGCGGGGAGCGAGAGGGCGAAGGCAGCGAGCGCAAACAGGGCGTGAGACTTCATGGTCATGTGAACCTCCTCGCGGCGAGGACCTTGAGAACGTGGCTTATACGCGGGTCCGCGCCGTTCGGTGCAACGCGGCGGCGTGGGCGCCGCACAACGACCGCTGCGCGGGGTTCTTTACACCCTGTGCGGGCGAGATAGCGTCGAGGGATATGCGTACGTCGCTTGCTCATGCCCGCGCGCTCTGCCTCGTCGCGGCCCTGTCCGCGTGTGCGGAAGGACAGACCGACGGAACCTTCGAAGAAGACAGCGGCGCGACGCCAGACGGGTACGACAAGAAGCCCGAGGTCGAGCAGCCCGATGCCGAGGGCCCCGATGCGTCCGAGCCCGATGCCGAAGGCCCCGATGCAACCCTGCCCGACGGGACGTCCACCAACGACCGCACCGAGGTCGATGCTGGCGTGGACGCGACGGTCGACACGGGCATCGACGTGCCTCCTCCTCCGCCACCACCGCCTCCTCCGCCACCGCCTCCTCCTCCGCCACCACCGCCTCCTCCGCCACCGCCGCCTCCGCCTCCGCCGCCTCCGCCTCCGCCTCCGCCACCGCCCACGATGACGTGCGCATCGGGGCTCTCGCGGCAGACGTGTCGCTCGAATGAGAACTGTTGCGCGTCGTTGAGCGGGCTTCCCATCGGCTGCGGGTGTGCGATTCCGCTCCTCGGTTGTGTCGTGCGCGGAGGCCCCGGCTGTTGAGTCGCGCGGCCACCGAAGACGGTGAGGCCGTGCTCCGTGCGTACGTCGATTCCCTTGCGGCGCGCGCTCGTCCCGTGCGTGTCGTCGAGAAGCGCGGCGTGTGGCATCAGACGCTCGCAGACCGTGCCCTGCGCGTGCTCACGCTCAACGGTCAGCGCCGCTATCTCAGCCACTACGTCACCACGCTCGGGCACACGATCTACGTCCCCGAGACGTGGTCCGCATGGCCCGCGTGGGACCGCTATCTCGTGCTCCGTCACGAGCTCGTTCACGTCGCGCAGTTCGAACGGTGGACCGCACCGGGCATGGTGCTGCTCTACGGCCTCTTGCCGTTTCCCGTGGGGCTCGCGTGGTGCCGCGCGCGCCTCGAATGGGAGGCGTACGCCGAGACGCTTCGGGTCACCGCGGAGGTCTACGGACGCGACGCCGCGTGGGACCCGTCGCTCCACGACGAGATCGTCGGCCGCTTCACGGGCCCGGACTACGCGTGGATGTGGCCCTTCGAGCGGGCCGTGCGACGGTGGATCGCAGACTGCCTCGCGTCCCTCGACGACGACGCGCGGCGCTGATCGCGACCACGGGTTCTGTCACCTCGTTCGCGACGTGCGTGCGCACTTCCGCAAAGGCCGACTGCGAGATTACAGTCGCGCTCGAAGACCATGCCGACCCCCGCTGTAGGAATCGATCTCGGGACCACGAACTCCGTTGTTGCGGTCTCGATCAACGGCAAGCCCCAGGTGCTCGTGGATGCGCAGTCGGGGTCGTCGCTGATCCCGTCGGTGGTGTCGTTCGCAGAGAACGGCGAGCGCCTCGTGGGCCGCGCCGCACGCGCGCGCAAGGCCTTCGATCCGGCGAACACGATCTCGTCGGTGAAGCGCCTGTTGGGCCGTCCCTTCAAGAGCGAAGAGGTGCGTCGTGCCCGCTCGCGCGTGGCCTTCGACCTCGGCGAGGGCGCCGACAGCGCGGTAACCGTGCAGACCCGCGGCGGGAGTTTCACGCTGCCCGAGATCTCCGCGATGGTGCTCCGCGAGGTGCGCCGCGTCGCGGAGGTGTCGCTCGATCAGAAGGTCGATCGCTGCGTGATTACGGTGCCGGCGAACTTCAACGAGCTCCAACGATCGAGCACGAAGATCGCGGGCAAGATCGCCGAGATCGAGGTGGTGCGCATTCTCAACGAGCCCACCGCCGCCGCGCTCGCCTACGGCTACGGCCGCGGGACGCGCGAGAAGATCTGCATCTACGACTTCGGCGGCGGCACCTTCGACGTCACGCTCCTCGAACTCAACGGCAACGTGTTCGAGGTGCTCTCGACCTGGGGCGACACGTTTCTCGGCGGCGACGACATCGACCTCGCGATCACCGACTCGCTCGTGCCGCACCTGCAGCGCGCGACGCGCGTCGACGCGGGCAACGACCGACTCGCCTACGACATCCTCCGCGACGCGGCCGAGCAGGCGAAGTGCCGCCTCTCGACGGCCGAGAGCGCGACGCTCGACTTCAACTACATGGCGCCCGGCGCATCGGCGCCTGTGCGCTTTCAACACGGACTCACGCGCGGCGACCTCGATCGCCTCGCGGGGCCCTACATCGAGAAGACCTTCTCCGTGTGCCAGGAGGCGCTCAAGCTCGCGGGGCTTCGCGCGGGTGACCTCACGGCGGTGATCCTCGTCGGGGGCTCGACGCGCATCCACTCCGTGCGCTCGCGCGTGGCGCAGTTCTTCGGGCGCGATCCGCTCACGCACCTGCCGCCCGAGGAGGTCGTCGGACAGGGCGCCGCCATTCTCGCCGAGGCCCTCACCGGCGGCGTGCGACGCGGACCGACCACACAGCGGATGTTCCCGCCCGGCGGCGCACCCACGGCGGGCGGGTCGAACGCAGCGCCGCTGCCGACCGCGCCGTCGGTGCCCCCGCCGCCGTCGCAGAGTGTGCCTCCGCCGGTGCCCGCGTCGGGACCCACGTCGACGAGTCCGTTCCGCGCGTCGACCATCGTGGGCAATCCCCCGGCGCCGCCCTCCCGCGGTCCCACGTCGACCTTCCGCGCGCCCACGCCGCCGCCGCTGCCGCCGGGCGCGCGCAACGTCACCGCGGTGCCTCCGGTGCCCCAGGGCCCGATGCCGCCGCCGGTGCCTCCGCGCATCGCGGCGCCGC
>CAMFHP010000044.1 GCA_945952225.1 uncultured Myxococcaceae bacterium | reverse complement strand
GTCGTGGGCGGCGCGGGCGGACGGGCGGCGACGCGCGGCACCGCGGGCGGACGCGGCGCGGCGGGCGACGGGTCCGCGGGCGCGGCGGGCTCGACGGACTCCTCGACGGCGAGCACCTCGTCGACGTCGACGAGCGATTCGGGTCCCTGATCCTGGTTCTTGGTGTCCGTCACGTGCGTTCCATCCGTGCGCGGCCTATCGCCGGTCGGTCCCGAGCTCACGCATCACCTGGGCGAGCGCATCGCTCACGCTGTAGAGCGCGAGCTCCACGCCCGCGGGCTCCTTCGCGAGCAGCTCGTGCACCGGCCGCTCGCGCAGCCCCTCGGCGCGCTGAAGGTCCCGTGCCGCGGCCGCCACATCGCCGCCCACCGCGAGCGCTCCACGGCGCGCGGTGGAGAGCATCGCCCGCGCGGCCTTCGCGATCTCGTCGGGCGCGTGGGGATCCGCCGCGAGGGCGCGACCGCTCTCGGCGATGGCCTTGCGCACCCGACGGCTCACGGCCTTGCCCACGGCCTTCGCGTGCGCTTCGTACATCTTCGCGGGCGCCGCCACGGGAAGCTCCGCGTAGGCCAGCGCCGCGAGCGTGCGCTCGACCACGGTCTCGACCCGATCATGCGCGAGGGCCGCCGCGCCGCGGAGCGCGAGCAGGAGCCTCCGCACGAACTCCTGCCGCGCGGCACCATCGAGCGCAGGCGACGCGCCCGCACCGAGCACCACGGCCACCGGGTCTCCGCCGATGGCGGTCACCCGCGTCGGGTCGTTGCCGCCCACGTACAGTTCGAACTCCTCGACGCCCACCGCGCGCAGCAGGGGAAGCAGCGCGGCGCGCGTCGCGTGGGCCCCGCGGATGCGATCGCTCCACCCCACGCGGAAGCTGTCGGTCGTCGCGCCCGAGAGCTCGGCGAGGTCGGGGAGCAGCGTTTCGAGCAGGGTCACCGCGCGACCGCTGTCGTCGGGATGCCGGTACCGCAACACCAGCGCGGGATCACGGAGCGATCCCCTCGCGGGCACCGTCGTGGGCGGCGCCGGGCTCTCGCGCCCGAGGGCCGACGCGAGGCGCTGCGCGAGCGATTCGAGCGCCGTCTCACCGCCCGAGCGCGCGGCCTCGATGAGCCCCGAGACGCGCTCCACCGTCGGGCCTTCGGCGCGGAGGAGCTCGCGCACGGCGTCGAGGGTCTCCTTCGCGTTGCGCTGGCGCTCGTTGTCCTCCGAGAGTTCCTGGAGGGCCTTCAAGATGCCGAGGTCCGCGGGGTACGCGTTGTGGGCCTTGCGGGCCTGCACCGCCGCGGCGCGCCGGTCGAGGAGCCGATCGCGGTGGATCTCCACCACCCGCATCATCGCCGCCGCGTGGGGAACGCCCTTCTCCACACGATCCACGGCGAGGAGGGCGAAGCGCAGCGCCGCGGGCCAGAGTTCGGCGCTCGTGGCGATCTGCACCGCGCGCTCGATCGCTGCGTCGTCGGCCTCGCCCTCGGTCACCAGCGCGTCGAGCTGTTCGAGCGCGCGCTCGGGGAGCCCCAGCCGTTGATCGAAGAGCGCCACCGCGCCCTGCCGCGCCGCGAGCCGTTGCGCGCGCGGAGCCTCACGGCACGCCGCCAGCGCCGCGAGGGCCTCGGCGGTCTCCGCAAAGCGCCCCGAGGCCGCGTGGATCTCGGTCACCAGCGCGAGGGCCGCGACGTGGTTCGGGTCGAGCTTCACCACCTGCGCGGCGCTCTCCAGCGCGCCCTCGCGGAGGCCCAGCGCGCGGCGCAGACGGGCCTGCTCCCAGAGCACCTCGGCGCGCTCGGCGTCACCCTTCACCCACGCGAGGCGACGGGTCACCAGCGCTTCGAGTGCTGCGGGGTTGTTCTGCGCCTGGAGCAGCGCGCGGAGCTTCTGGTACGCGAGCGTGCGGGTCGGCGAGGCATCGAGCGCGGCGCGGAGCCAGTTCTCGGCCTTCACCCAGTCCTGCATCGCATCGAGGGCCACGACGCCGGCCTCTTCCCAGTACGCCGCAGCGCGCTCGGGATCGCGCACGCGGGCCGCGAGGGCCGCACACGTCGACGCCACCATGGGCCAGCGCTTGAGCCGTCGCGCGGCGCAGCGCACCACGTCGAGCGACGCGAGGTCGTCGGGGTGATTGACGATCACCGAGGCCGCGCGCGTGAGCGCCTCCTCGTCGTGGCGGGCGAGCGACGACCAGTTGGCGATCGCGCGGTCGTGGGCCACGCGGGTGTCACCATGCGCGAGCGCGGCGCGGCGACGGAGCGCGTCGACGTGCGTCGCCACGCGGTCGAGGGAGGCCTGCGCCTCGGACCCTCCGATGGCCGACGCCGCGAGGTCGGGATGCTGCTGCGCCAGCGCGCGGAACTCCGCGGCCCTCGCCTGCGCGCGCAGCGTGGTGAGCGCCACGGCACGGAGCGCATCGGCCGCGTCACCGCCGTGATCGGCCACACGAAGCAACGCCTGCGGAACGTCTTCACGCCCTTCGCGCTGCACCGCATCGAGGAGCGCGAGCACCCGCGGCGCCGCGTGTTGGGGGTGATCCTCCTGGGCCAGTTCGCGCGCTGCGACGGCCTGATCGCGCGTGGCCGCCGACGCGCCGAGGGCACCGGCCACTTCGAGCTCCACGGCCACGCCGAGGCGGTCGCCTGCGGGCAACGACGAGAGCACCGCCTGCCACGCCGAGAGCGCCGCTTCGGAGTTCGCGCCCTGCCGCGCACCCGTGACGAGCGCGCGGAGCAGCGCCACGACGGGCACCGTCGCGTCGACGTTCGCGAGGCGATCCATCAGCTCGGCGGCGGCGGCGACGTCGTGGTCGACGAAGGCCCGCACGAGCGCGAGTTCGAGGCCGAGGGCGAGCTCCTCATCGCCCGCATCGCCCGCATCGAGCGACGCGTCGACGAGGCGCGCGCGCAGCGACGGATCCCCGCGCCACCGCGTCGAAGCCACCACCGCCGCGCGCACCGCGGGTGAGAGCGGCGCGCGACCGAGGGCAGACTCCAGCGCCGTGCGCGAGACCGCGTCGGCGCCCGCGGCGTGGAGGGTCGCCGAGGCCACGAGCATCCACCGCGCGGCGGTCTCGGGGTCGTCGCACGCATCGGCGCGGCGCGTGGCGATGTCGAGCGTGAGGGTCTCGTCGCGTGACGTGAGGGCGAGGCGCAACGCGAGGGCGGCGAGGTAGTCGTCGCCGGGGTGCTCGCGGTGGGCGGCGACGGCGATCTCCCGCGCGCGCGGCTCTTCGTTGGCAGCCCAGGCCCAGCGCGCGGCGGCAGCGCGCCACGCACGCGCATCGGCGGCGTGCGCGGGGTCGGTGAGGTGATCGGCGACGGCGAGGGCCCAGCGCGCGGCGACCGACATGGCGCCCGCGGCGGCCCACAGCGACGCGGCGGACTCCATCGCCCACTGCGACTCGCGCGTGGCCTCGACGAGCTGTTCGGCCGTGACCGCGGCGGCGCGCGCGTCACGGAGCTCGTAGCGCTCGGCGAAGAAGCGTTCGAGCAGCAGGGCGGTGCGCTCGTCGTCGTCGGCCGCGTGCGGGAGCAGCGCGTGCACGGCGGCCACACGGGCCCGCGCGGCCTCGACCTGCGCGTGCGTGTCGCCCGCCGCGATGCGCGCACGGAGCCTGCCCTGAAGCGCCACGAGCGCGCGACGCGACACGATGTCGGCCGCGTCGTCTTCGCACGCCATGCGGAAGCGCTGCTCGGCACCTTCGACGTCGTGACGGAGCGCGAGCGAGAGCGCCGCCCCCGCGCGACGGAGCGAGGCCCGCGCGGCACCGGGCTCGGCCCCTTCCGCGAGGCGGTCGAACTCCTGCACGACGAGGAGCCCCTCGTTCGACGCGATGAGCTGCTCGACGAGCGCGCCGCGCACCGCCGCGCTCTGCGGCGCGAGCGCGAGGGCCGCCTGAAGGGCCGCGGTCGCACCCGCGAGGTCACCGCGATCGGCCGCGCTCTCGGCCACACGAAACTGCAACGACGCGCGCACCGACGCGTCGCCGTACTCGCGCCCGAGGAGCCACTGCGCGTGCGCGCTCGCCGCGGCCACGTCGCCCGCGTGGTCCGCGAGCATCATCGCGAGAAAGCGGTAGCGGGCGTCGTCGGGCTCGGCGTCGAGCGCACGCTGCATCGTGGCGCGCGCGCCGTCGGGGTCGCGCAGCGCGGTGAGGCGCATCCACGCGGCCCGCGCGCGGAGCTCCGCGGCCGACGAGCGGGCCTCTTCGAGCGAGCGCAACCGTTGGATCGAGAAGGCCCCCGAGGTGCCCGCCTCGCGCTCGCCGCGGCCGTAGCGTTCGGCCAGTTCGGCGCGGCCTTCGAGCGCGTCGACCACATCGGCCGGTCGGTCGTGAACCTCGCCGAAGCGTTCGAGCTCGGCGTACGCGCGCCAACGTCCCGCGCCCGTCGCGGCCGCTTCACGGATGCACCGCGCGGCCTCGTCGAGGTGCTCGCTCCCCGCGGCGGCGTGTTCGGCGGCGAGCTCGAGCAGCAGCAGCGAGCGCCACTCGTCGTCGCGGGTGAGGTCGGCGAGGCGCGTGAGGGCGCGCACGCGCTGGGCGCGGTCTCCGTTGCGGAGCGCGGTGCGGTACAGGTCGAGCCACGCGACGCGGTACTCGGGGTCGGCGCCCACGGCCTGCTCGTAGAGTTCCGCGGCGCCCTTCGCGTCGTCGAGGCGGTCTTCGAAGAGCTCGGCGCGGAGCGTGAGCGACTCGGCGCGCTCGCCCGGCGAGTGGGCGGCCTTGAAGAGGGCGTCGTAGAGCTTCGAGAGGTTGGCCGCGCTGCGACGCCGCGCGTACAGCCGGATCAGCGCGTCGAGGGGCGGACGGAACGCCGGGCGCGCATTGAACGCCGCGAGGTACGCGCGGGCCGCGACGGGCTCATCGCCGCGCACGCGCTCCTCGTACTCGGCCTGCTCGTGCTGGAGCAGCGCGCGCATGTCGCGGGCCTCGGCGGCCTGCAGCTCGGAGACGACGAGGCGCTGCGCTTCGTGGATCTGCGCGGCCAGGTCGTCGGGGAGCGCAAACGCGGTCTTTGACGACGCGGCGGGCGCCGTCGCCGCGCTGGCGGGCGTAGCGTTCGGAGTGCGGTTCATGCGCTTCGGCTCGTCGCGGGCATCAGGGCCGCGGAGTCTAGACGAAGCGATCGGAGGCTTTCCACCGCAATTGCGGCGGCGCGAAGGCGGGGGAATTTCGCGGGCCGATCAGCCCTTGATGCGGATCGCGACGAAGAGCTTGCCGACGTTTTTCAGCACGTTGGGCACGCGCTTGATGAGGTTGATCGACGGCGGGCGCTTCTCGAGAATGCGAATGGGAATCTCACGGATGCGCACGCCCGTGCGCTCGGCGCGGATGACCATCTCGCTGGCGAAGACGTCTTTGTCGACGAGGCACGCGCGCACCACGTCGAGGAGCGCCACGCGGCGAACGGCCTTGAGGCCGTGCGTGTCGCTGCCCTTGAAGCCCAGCGTCACGCGGAGCAGGCCGTTGAAGAACATCGTGGCCGCGTGGCGGTACGCGCCGCGCTCGTCGGAGGCGCCCGCGAGGGTCTTCGAACCGATCACCAGGTCGGCCTCGTTGTGCTCCAGCACTTCGAGCGAGCGGCGGTAGAAGTCCATGAGGCAGAGGTCGATCTCGTCGCACACGACGAACTCGCCGCGCGCGCGCAGGATGCCTTCTTTCAGGGCCTTGCCGTAGTTGGGCTCGCCCGCCGAGAAGGTGTTCACCTCGGGGTACTTCTCCGCGAGGCTCTTCGCGAGCGCGACCGTGCCGTCGCGCGACCCGTTCTCCGCGAGGATGATCTCGAACGGCCACCCGAACTCGATCAACTGCTGGCGCAGGTCGACCACCGCGGCCTGCAGAATCGCCTCTTCGTTGTAGACCGGAATGACCACCGACAGCCGGGGGTGCGCGCGCTCCGTCGTGCTTCCGTTGGCGCCCTGATCGCTCATCGAATCCTCCAGCCGACGCGGCGCAGGACCATCATGGCGACGCGGAAGCCTCCGTGGCCCACGTAACGCCCCCGCGACGCGTCGACACCGTCGTAAGTAACGCGACGCGGGCATTAGTGGGATCGCCCCTCCCCCGTCAAGCGCCTTGCACCGCGAGCGGTCGGCGCGCGGGGGCGAACGGTCGCCGCCGCCCTCACACGGCGCGAGTTCAGCGCGTCGCGCGCGCTGCCGCAGGGGCCGCCGGGGCGGGCTCCATGCGCACGTCAAGAGAGGCATTGCGGCGCAACTCGCGGAGGTAGATCTCCTGCTGGCGCTGCATCTCGCGGTTGAGCAGCACGGCGTAGAGCCGGTCGCGGAGCTCGGCGAAGGGCGGCGGGGTCACCGCGCGACGGCCCGACACCCGAAGCACATGCCACCCGTTGGGGCCGCGCACGGGGTCCGAGGTCTGGCCGTCTTGCAGCGTCGCGAGGGCCGTCTCCAGCACCTCGGGGAGCATGCCGGGCTGCACGTCGCCGAGGTCACCGCCCGAGGCCTGCGTGGCTTCGTCTTGCGAGAACTGGGTCACCAGCGTGGCGAAGTCTTCGCCCGCCTGCGCGCGACGCGCGGCCTCGGCGGCGCGGGCCCGCGCGGCCTCCACCTGCTCCGGCGAGGCCCCGTCGGGAATGGCCACGAAGATGTGCGCCGCACGCACCACCGAGGCGTTCTGGTTCTCGCGGAGGAAGCGCCGATACGCCTCCTGCAGGTCGCTGTCGGTGATGTTGATGCGACCGCGCACGCGGAGCTGGAGCACCTTCAGCCTCCGCACCTCGGTCTCCATGTGCGTGCGGTACTCCGCGCGGCTGATGCCCTCGTGTTCGAGGGCCTCGTAGAGCTGATCGAGGGTGGCGCCGCGCTCGCGCGCGATGCGCTCGATGAACTGGTCGACGTCTTCGTCGGTGACCGTGACGTGCAGCCGCGTCGCCGCGTGGCGAATGAGCTGGTCGTCGATCATGCGGTCGAGGGTCTCGCGCACGATGCGACGCTGCATCACCGCGCGGTCGGCCTCGGGCGTGCCCGGCGGAATCTCTCCCAGAAAGGGCCGCGCGCGGGTCTCGACCTCGGAGAGAAAGATCGCCTCCTCGTCGAGCACGGCCACCACGCGGTCGATGAGCTCGGCGCGGGCGGCGCGGGCGGGCGCGAGGGCGCCCAGGGTCAGGGTCGCGGCGAGAACGAGCGCGGTGCTTCGCATGGGAGTGGGTTCAGCCCTTCGGACTCAGTGCACGACCGTGCCGGGGAGCATTCCGCCGGGGAGCGGTCCCGTGAGCGCGGGGGCCACGGAGCCCTGCGCGGGAGTGACCTGCACACGACCGAGCGCGGCCTCGTCGATCTGCACGGTGGCGGCGCCGCGGAGGCGCGTGACGAGCTCGCGCATCGCGGTCTCTTCGGCCTGCTCGCGACGCTCGCGCGTGAGCCTGCCGAGGATGCGCCGACGCTCGTCGTCGAGGCTGCGGTGGAGCGCGTCGCGGCGCGCCGTGAGCCGCACGAGGTGAAAGCCCGCGCCGTTGTTCGGTCCGCCGTGGGCGCTCTCGATCACCGTGGGGGCGAGCTCGCCGGTGCGCGTGAGCCCGAAGGCCGCCGCGGCCACCTCGGGGGCCACGCCGTTGCCACCCGCGCGGCCGAAGAAACCCAGGTCGCCGTCGGTGGCGCGCGAGGCCGTATCGACCGATCGGCGCCGCACCATCTCGCGGAAGAACGCGTCGTCGTCGGCGTGGGCCTGCAGCTCCGCGAGCGCAGCAGTCGCAGCCTCGCGCGTGGGGAACACCACCTGGCTCGCGCGCACCTGCGCCTCGGTCTCGTACTCGCTGCGGTGCGCTTCGTAGAAGGCCCGCACCTCGGCGTCGCCCACCTCGGGCTGCGGAACGCCGTTGCGCACCTCGCGCTCCACCTGCCGCGCGAGCTGCATGGTCACCGCGCGACGAACCTCGGGCGCCTCGTCGAGACCGCGGGCGCGGGCCTCGGCGGCGAGGAGCTCGGCGTCGATCCACGACTGCAGCAGCGCGCGACGCTGCTCGGGGAGGTTGAAGCGCGCGCGGAGGTACGGATTCGTGGTGTTGATGCGGCGGGTGAAGTCGCAGAGCGTGAGCGTCTGGTCGCCCACGCGCGCCACGGCGAGGTCGCGCTGGTTCGCGTCGAGCACGTCGCAGGGGTCTTCACGGCGCGGCCCCGCATCGCCCGCCGCGTGCGCCACACCACCGTCGGCGCGCGGCGTCGGAGGCGGCGGCGCGGGCGTGCGGTTGCAGCCGTCGCATCCCATCAGCAACCACGACGCGAACACCCACGAGCGAAGACGCACCATTGCCGCGAGACGGCTACCACGATCCCCACACGGGGAGCAATGCAGCGGATCGCCGTCTCAGGGCGGACGCACGCGCACGGCGGCGAGGCCCTGGGCGCTCACGGCCTCGCGCGCACGCGGCGCCCACGTGTCGCCGAGACGCCGTCGGGCCTCGGCCCGCGCGGTGGCGTAGCGGTCGCGGAGGATGCGGTCGTGCGCGCGACGGCGCACCTCCGCGGGGTCGAGACGCTCCTCGGGAATGCGCTCCAGCAGTTGCACCACGTGCCATCGCGGCGCGGCCGAACGACGGCGACGGCGTCCCTGCGCTTGCACGAAGCCCGACACCGGATCGTCGGCCACGGCGTTGGGCTCGGTGAGCGCGAAGCCCGCCGTCACCACCGCGGGCAGAACCCCCGTCGCACCCTCCGCGGTGAGCAACCCGAGGTCTCCCTGATCGCGCGTCGCGAGGGGGTCGATGGAGCGCGGCAGAAGCTCCTCGAAGGCCGTGCCCGCACGCAGCGCCGCGATGGCCGCGCGGGCCTCGGCCTCCGTCGCGAACACGAGCTGGCGAAGGTGCACGCGCGCGTCGCGCACGGCCATCTCGGGGTGCTCGCTCACGAAGCGCTCGACCTCGCGCTCCGTCGGTCGGTGGCCTTCGAGCGCGCGCATCGCCTCGTCGCGCACGAGCGCGTCGGCGAGGGCGCGCATCACCGCGGGCTCCAAGGTCGGAGCCTCTTCCGCAGCGGCCGTCGCGAGCAGCGCCTCGTCGACCAGATCGCGGAGCACCGCCGCGGGATCGTCGACGTTCACCCCGCCCCTCACCCGCTGCGCCCGCGCGATCGCGACGTCGCACGCGGTGATCGCCGTCGCGCCCACGTCGGCCAGCACGAGGCCCGGGTCGTCGAGGGCGATGGGACATTGTACGTCCACGTGATCGCGGGCCCGCGCGTGGTGTCGGTGACCGCGGAGCGGCGCGACGGTGGCCGGTCCGAAGCCCTCGGTGCGCGCGCGCACGACGCTGTGGGGCGCACACGCGAGGCCGCCCACACAGCTCCCGGCGAGGGAGGTGAGCGCCACGGCGGCGAGGGTGACGAACGGTCGACGCACGACGGCCGAGACCCTACCGCACCCGCGGGCCGCGACACCACCACACGACAGCGACGGCGCGGCGGAGGCGAACGCGCTCAGGCCGGAAGCACCAGGGGTTCGAGGTCGGCGAGGAGGCGCTCGGCGTTGGTCACCCCGTCGCCGTCGTCGAAGCGTCGCGTGAGGCGCATGTCGGGCGTGAGGCGGTACGCGCTGCGGCGTCCGGTGCAGAGTTCCATCACCTTCGCGGCGTCGAGGGGCGAGTCGTTGCGGAGGTGCAGGGTCACGCGCTCGCGCGAGGCCTCGATGCCGAGGGCGCGGAGCTTTCGCACGCGCGATTTGATGGCCATGACGCGCACGAGCACGCGGGCCGGGGCGGGCGCGCTGCCGAAGCGGTCTTCCATCTCGGCGGCGAGGTCCTGCACCTCCTCCTCGTCGAAGGCGCTCGCGAGGCGCTTGTAGAGCGAGAGCCGCACGCCCACGTCTTCGATGTACTCCTCGGGAATGAAGTTCGGCTCGTCGAAGGTGAGCTCCGGGTCCGCGAGGTGGAGCACGGGCTGTCCCTTGAGCTCGGCGATCGCCTCTTCGAGCATCTGGCAGTAGAGGTCGAAGCCCACGGCCGACACGTTGCCCGACTGCTCGCCGCCGAGAAGATCGCCCGCGCCGCGAAGCTCCAGGTCGAGCGAGGCCACCTGAAAGCCGCTGCCCACCTCGGTGAACTTCTCGAGGGCCTCGATGCGCGTGCGGGCCTCGTCGCTGAGCTGCTGCGGCGGCGGCACGAAGAGGTAGCAGTACGCGCGCTCGCGGGCGCGCCCCACACGCCCGCGGAGCTGGTAGAGCTGCGCGAGGCCGAAGAGGTCCGCGCGGTCGACGATCATCGTGTTGGCGCGCGGAATGTCGAGCCCGCTCTCGATGATGGCCGTGGCGCAGAGCACGTCGTAGCGGCCCTCGATGAAGTCCATCATCACGGTCTCCAGCGCCTCGGGCGACATCTGCCCGTGGGCCACGGCGACGCGCGCGCTCGGCACGAGCTGCTGGAGCTTGTCGGCGCGCTCGTAGAGCCCCTCGACGCGGTTGTAGACGAAGAACACCTGACCGCCGCGCGCGAGCTCGCGGAGCACGGCCTCGCGGGTGATCTGCGGGTCTTCTTTCGACACCACGGTGCGCACGGCGCGACGGTCGGCGGGCGGCGTGGTGATCACCGACAGCTCGCGCAGCCCCGACACGGCCATCTGCAACGTGCGCGGAATGGGCGTCGCCGAGAGCGTCATCACGTCGAGCTGCGCGCGGAGCTGCTTGATGCGCTCCTTGTGGGCCACGCCGAAGCGCTGCTCCTCATCGACCACGAGGAGCCCGAGGTCTTTGAAGTGCACGTCTTTCGAGAGGAGCCGGTGCGTGCCGACCACCACGTCGACCTTGCCCTCCTTGAGTCGCTTGATGGTCTCGCGCTGCTCGGCCGCGGAGACGAAGCGCGAGAGCACGGCGACCTCCAGCGGGTACGCGGCCATGCGCTCGGAGAACGTGCGAAAGTGCTGCTGCGCGAGCACCGTCGTGGGGCACAGCACGGCCACCTGCGCGCCCGTCGAGGCCACGTGAAAGGCCGCGCGGAGGGCCACTTCGGTCTTGCCGAAGCCCACGTCGCCGCACACGAGACGGTCCATCGGCGCGCCCTGCGTGAGGTCGCGGAACACGTCGTCGATCGCGCGGAGCTGATCGTTCGTCTCTTCGAAGGGAAAGGTCGCTTCGAACTCCTTGTAGAGCATCCCCGGCGCTTCGAACTTCCGCCCCGGATGCGCGCGTCGCTCGGCCTGGAGCTTGAGCAGCTCGTCGGCCATCTGCCGCACCGCGCGTTCGACCTTGGCCTTGCTCTTCGCGAAGGTCGCGCCGCCGAGGCGATCGAGCTTCGGCGCGCCCTCGCCACCCGAGAACTTCTGGATCTGGTTGAGCCGCGTGACCGGGAGATAGAGCCGATCGCCGCCCGCGTACTCGATCACGAGGAGGTCGGTCTCCGTCGCGCCGACCTTGCGGTGCATGAGCCCCTGGTAGCGCCCGATGCCGTGGTCGACGTGCACGATGAAGTCGCCCACGGTGAGCGCGCGCAGGTCGTCGACGAAGGGACGCGCACGGCCCTCCTCGCCCCGCTTGCGGTTCGAACGGCGGGCGCGGGCGCCGAAGATTTCCTCTTCGGTCACCGCAGCGAAGCGGCGCGAGGCGAGCGCGAAGCCCCGCGCGAGCGAGCCCACGATCACGTCGACGTGGGGGTTCTCCTCGGGCGGCGGAACGCTCCACGGATCGATCACCGTCTGGTGCAGGCGCACCGCGAGGCCGTGCCCTCGAAGCAGCGTCGCGACGCGCTCGGCCTGCGTGGGCGTGCGCCCGGTGACCACCACGCGGTAGCCCTCGCCGAACCAGTAGCGGGCCTGCTCCACGAGGGGAACGAGCGCGTCGTGTTTGCCCTTCTCGCTGCGCGCCGCGCGGATGTCGGCCGCGAGCCGCGCGAGCCCGTCGCCGCCGAGGTCGAGCACGGTGGCGTTCTCCGCGGCGTACTCCAGCGCGTCGTCGAGGGCGCGCACCACGAGCTCGTGGGCCACCACCGTGCGGTGCGACGCGAGCGAGGTGCGGAGCGTGGCCTCGTCGAGGTAGTGCGACGCGAAGGGAAGCGTCGGGAGCTTCTTCTCGACGCGCGCGTCGTGGTCGCGCTGCGCGTGGGCGAGCTCGGCGCGCAGGGCTTCGAGGGCGCGGGCAGGGCGATCCCACACGACGAGCACCTCGGGCGGGAGGTACGCCGTGATCGCATCGAGCGATTCGTAGTAGGCCGGGAGAAAGCCCTCGGCGCCGAAGAACGCGCGGCCGCCCTCGACGTCTTCGAGGAGCTTGTTCGCCTGGTTCGTCGGGAGGTTCACCGCGTCGGCGAGGTCGCGCACGCAGCGCCGCGCGCGGGCCCGCTCGGTCTCGCCCACGAGGGCCTCGCGGGCGGGGTGCACGAAGAGTTCCTTCACCGTCTTGACGGTGCGCTGACCCTCGGGGTCGAAGAGCTTGATCGAGAGGCAGAGTTCCTCGTCGAGCTCGATGCGCGCGGGCCAGCGCGAGCTCGGGGGCCACACGTCGATCACCGCGCCGCGCACGGCGAAGGTCCCCGGATCTTCGACCACGGGCACGCGGAGGTATCCGCCCTCGGCGAGTCCCTTCAAGAGCGCGCCGCGGTCGACGAGCTCCTCGGCCTGCACGAGGTCACATCGCGGGCTCAGCGCCGACCGCGGAACCACCCTGCGCGCGAGGGCAGGCGCCGACGTCACGAGCACGCGCCACGGGAGCCCCTGCGAGAGATGGAACAGCGTCGCGAGGCGATCCATCGCCGTGCGCCGATCGGGCGCCACGTCGACGAAGGGCGAGCTCTCGGGCGCGGGCAGGAGCAGCACGTCGCCGCGTCCCTCTTCGGCGTCTGCGTCGTCGCCGCTGCCGAGAAAGAAGCCCACATCGGACGCGAGCCTGCGGGCCTCTTCGCCATCGGGCGCGACCACGACGAGCGGCGCCTTCGAAGCGCGCGCGGTGGCCGCGAGCAGGGCGCCGAGCGAGCCTCCGGCGGTGCGCGTGAGGTCGTGGCGGCGCGCGTTCGAACCCGCGAGCAGGGCCACAATTTCTTCGAAGGGAAGGGCGCGCGAGAGGGCGTCGGCGTCGTCGTTCACGGGGTCACGGCGCGTAGCAGCTTCGCCCGCGGCCCTCAATGCCCTCGTTGACACCGCGGGCCCTGCGGGCGCATCCACCACCGCGGCGCACCGATGGGAGATTCGACAGACCTCCGCAGGCGTTGGGTCACGCAGATGCTCGCGGCGAAGATGGTCGCGCGCATCGCGACGGCGCTCGCCCCCGAGGTGCGCGTCATGCCCGTGAAGGGTGTGCTCGTGAGCCGCCGCTTCTACGACGACCCCGCCGAACGCGCGATGTCCGACTGCGACCTCGTGCTCGTGGGACCGCTGCGCGCCCGCGACGCCGCGCGCCGCCTCGTGCGCGACGGATGGCGCGTGGCCGACTGGAGCAACGACCCGCACGTCGTCGACGTGGCCCACCCCTCGGCGCCCGGGATGCACGCCGACCTGCACTCGCGCCCCCTTCCCCTGGGCTACGGCCCCGTGACCGCCGAATGGATGGCCGAAGGCGCCACGCTCGACCGCGCCCTCTTCGGCGTCGAGGTGCTCGTGCCCGACGACCGACGACTCCTGGTGCATCTGCTCGGCAACATCGCCCGCGACCACCTCGTGAACGCGCGCCCGCACACCGCCGACGACGTGGCGCGGGTGCTCGCGCGGAGCCCGTATTCCACCGGGGATTTCGCGCGCACGGTGGCCGACGCGCGGCTGCGCATCGCGAGCTGGTCGGCGCTCCGTCACGTGGCGAAGACGCGGCCCGACGCACCGGTGCTCGCGCTGATCGATGCGCTGCGGTTGAGCGACGACGAGCGGGCCTACGCGCAGTGGCGCGAGTCGGTGCTGGCGACCTCGTCGAGCGCGCGCGCGCCGTGGAGGGCGAGGCTCGTGGCGCGGTGTGCGAGCGATGACCTGCGCGACGCGGCGGTGGGCGCGGCCTCGGCGGCGTACGGCGTGGCGAGCGTGCGGGTGCTGCGTGCGATCGACCGCTGGCGCGACCGCCGGGGCTGAAACGCCAACGCGGCGCCGGAAGGGATCTTCACGGCGCCGCGCGGGTGTCGGGAGGGGTCGCGATCAGGTCGAGATCGGCAGACCGTCGAGGTCGCACTGACCTTCGTTCTTGCCGGGGTCGCATGCGAGGCTGAACGACTCGAGCGGGAGGTCTTCGAGCACGCGCGGCGCTTCGTAGCGCTCGCGGCGCGGGGCGGTGGTGGCGTTGGGGTTCGGGTCGGACATCGGTTTCTGGTCTCCAGCCGGAGTGTGTTGCGAGACTAACGCAGAACGATCACGGTCCCCGAGCCCGAAGCGCGGCCGATGGCAGCGTCGACGAATCCGTCACCGTCGACGTCGCCCACCCAGGCCGTCGCCGTGATGGGCTGCGAAGCCGCGCCACCGAGCGCCACCACGTGGTCGGCGTTGAGGAGCGAGAGGCCCGCCCACGACGAACGTCCGGTGAACACGTACGTGCGGGGGTCGCCCCCCATGTAGCCCGCCGAGGCGGCGAGCAGGTCGGCGCCCGAGGGCGAGGGCACGAGCAGCGAGGGACGCAGCGCCGTGGGGTTGTAGACCGACGCGAAGCGCGAGCCGAAGGTGTCGCCGTCGGTGGTGGTGTTGCTGGTGATCACCGGGCCCGCGGTGAGACCGCCGCCGAGGTCGCCGAAGTAGAGCGCCACCTGACCCGGTCCGCGGATCGCGGTGCCGATCGCGAGGTCGGCGCGGCCGTCGCCGTTGATGTCGCCCACGCCGCCCGCGGAGACCTGTCCGAGGTTCGCCGGGGTGGTCGCCACGCCCGCGCGGTTGAGCGCCGCGTCGGCGAGGGTGAGCGCCGCCGGCGTGGCCGCCGCGCGACCGCCGAACACGGCCACGAAGCCCGTGCCCGTCGCCGCGCCGTAGCCCACGAGGAGGTCTTCGCGCGTGTCGGCGCCCACGAGGCGTCCGCCGCCCGCGAGGTAGCGGCCGAAGAGGAGCTCGGCGGAGCTGTTGCGAATCACCACGTCGGCGCTGTTGGTGTTCAGCGTCGTGGGGAAGGTCGAACGGCCGAAGTACACGATCACCGCGCCGCGCCCGCTGACGGCCTGCGGAGCGCCCGCGGCGATGTCGTTGAGACCGTCGCCGTTGAAGTCGCCGACGCGCGTGAGGGTGAAGCCCAGCGAGCCCGTGGCGAAGTCGCCGGTGCCGCCGCCGATGGTGACGTTGGCGTCGACCGAGGAGTACGGCGTGGCCGACGAGTTCCACGTGCGGCGGCCGAAGAAGATGTAGACCGAGCCCGCGGTGAGCGAGGTCGCGGCGGAGGGTCCGGGCTCGCCGATCGCGATGTCGCCGAGGCCGTCGCCGTTGATGTCACCGAGCGAGGCCACCGCGGCGCCGAAGCGGTTCACACCGGGGCCGCTGAACTGCGCGTAGCCCGTGGCCGAGATGCCCGTCGCCGAACCGAAGTAGATGCGCGCGACGCCGCCCCACGAGCCCGAGGTGATGCCCGAGCCCACGACCACGTCGGCGAAGCCATCGCCGTTCACGTCGAAGCCGCCCGAGATGTCGTTGCCGAGCGAGACCGGCGCGTCGACCACCGTGGTGCGGATCAGCGGAATGTTCACCGGCCCCACGAACTGCGTGGTGCCGCTCACGTTGCCCGCGCGATCGATGGCGCGGATGCCGAAGTAGTGCGGCGCTTCGAGGCGCAGACCCGTCACGTCGGCGGTGTTGGCCGTGCCCGGCGCGCCCGGCGTGATGGTCGTGGTGACCGGCGTGGCCATCGTGAAGTTCGCGTCGCTCAGGGGGACGGTGCTCTCGCGCACCTCGTAGCCCGCAACGGCGCGCGTGCCGCCCGAGGGGCTCGGGTCCGAGCCGTCGTTCCACGTGAGGCGGATGGTGCCCGCGCGGCGCGCGGAGGCGGGCGTCGTCGGAACCGCAGCGGCGAACGACGTGGGGCCCGTGGGCGCGTTCGTGTCGACCACCACGGTGACGGTCGCGCGTCCCACGCCGCGGCCCGCGACGGAGGCGGTCTCTGCGGTGAGGGCGACGGCGTCACCCTGCGGGAGCGTGACGTTCGAGAAGGTGGCCGTTCCACCCGCGGCGACCACACCCGCGATGGGCGTGCTCGATCCGCCCACGGTGAGGTTCACCGCAGTGCCCGCGGGCGCGTCGGTGCGCAGCACCACGGTGGCCGTCGTGCTCGTGCGGAACACCTGGCCCGCCGTGGGCGACGTGAAGGCGAGCGTCGGGGGGTTGCCCACCTCGATGGTGCAGGGCGCCGTGCTCGTGGTGGTGTTGCCCGCCACGTCGGTCGCCGACACCGTGAGGTTCGTCACACCGGGCTGGAAGCGCACCGCCGCGAAGCGTCCGCGGCCGGCGGCGAGCGTCGGGGCGTTGAGCGTGAGGGTCGTGGGCGTCGAGCCCGTGCGCGAGAGCGTGAGCGTCACGGGGTAGGTGTCGCTGGTCACGTCGATGTCGGCGGAGCCCGTGCCGTCGGTGCCCGGCGCCACGAGCTGGTTGCACGTGAGCAGGCTCGGCACCGGCGCCTGCGTGTCGATGTAGAGACGCACCGACGACGAGCGACCCGTGTCGCCCGACTCGGTCACCGAGGCCACGAGCGTCGGGTTCGACGGGATCGTGTCCGTGGGGAGCGACGGCGGCGGCGAGGTCTGCGGCAGCGTCACGCGGGGGAACCGCGCGATGCCCACGAAGCCCATGCCCAGCGTCGCGCAGGGGTCACCCGCAGCCGTGGCCGAGACCGTGGCCGTGGCCGCGAGGGGCGAGGTGTCGCCGTTGAGAAAAAGACGCGCCGTGCCCGCCGTGCGGTCGGTGCAGACGGTGATGTCGACCTGCGCGCCGGGCGTGGCGGGGTCGGCGTCGCGCGAGGCGTTGATGATCGTCGAGGCCGTGGCCGGGTCGTAGGCCGCGGGCGCCACGATGCGCACGCTCGGCAGCGTCGACTGACAGCGGACGTTCATCACCGTCGAGCGCGTGGTGTTGCCCGCCGCGTCGCGCACGTTGACGTCGACGTTGAAGGGCGCCGTGCCCGTGGGGCACGTGAGCTCCACGCACGAATCCGCCGTCGCGGCGGTGACCGGCGAGCACGTCGAGGTCGCGCCCGAGACGGCGGCGCAGAGGTCCTGTCCGACGGCGTCGCTGCGGCCGCACACGCGGAACTGCACGCCGTCGAGCATCGCGTTGGTGTCGCCCGACACGCCGAGCGTGGCGTTGGCCATGGGGCTCGACACGGTGAGCGTCGGCGCGGCGCTGTCGACGGTGAAGGTCGACTCGGCGGAGCTGCCCGTGTTGCCCGCCGCGTTGGTGCACGTGGCCCGCGCGCGGTACGTGCCGTCGGGCGAGAGCCCCACGTTGCGGAACGTCGCCACGCCGCCCATCACCGCGGCCCGCAGCGGCTGCGTCGAGTTCGAGAGCTGGAGCTCGACGTTGCGGCCGTCTTCGATGTCGGTCGAGACCGTGAAGTTGACCGTGAAGGGCATGCCCGGCGACGTGCTGTCGGCGGCGTTGAGCGAGGTGCGCGCGGGGGCCGTGATCTGGCACCGCGGGAGGTTGCAGTTCACCGTCACCATCGCCGTCGCGCACGCGACCATGCGGGTGCCCTGGTAGATCTCGAGCGACTGCGCGCCCATCGAGTCGAAGGTGACGTTGTTGAAGGTCACCACCGAGCCCGACACCGTCGCGGTGGCCGCGCGACGGCCGCCCACGCGGAGCTCAAGGCTCGTGCCCGCGGGCGCGTTCGTCGAGACCTGCACGTTCGTGGTGAAGCCGTTCGAACAGTCGCGGTCCGAGTCGTCGGCGATGCCGAGCACCGCGTCGGCTGCGGGACGGATGAAGCGCGTGTCGGCGCAGGTCTGCGATGGTCCGTCGTCGGTCGGCACGTCGGCGACATCGCCCCCCGTGTCGGGACGGTCGACCACCGCGTCGGCGTCCACCACGTCGACGACGTCGGCCGGCGTCGGCGCCGGGTCCTCGGGGCAACCCGTGGTGACCGCAGCCACCGCGGTCAGGAGAAAACCAAGCTTGGTCTTGTTCGACATGGTGCTTCCTCGTGCCGGAGATCGAAGGCCGGAGTTCCTATCACACTCCGCCATCTTCTTGAGGCGCCGCGCCGCCGCCGCGACGGACGTCCGTCGGCTCTGTGGTATCGCGTCCGCGCCGCGGGCGCACAAGACTCGACACGGGTCTCAACGTGTTTTCAGCCGTCGGCGATTTTTCTGTGCGACGGAGCCATGCGTGGCGCGCGGCGAGCGCATCGTCCAGTGCCGTTCGCACATCCGCGATGGGGCGCAGCGCGCGCGGCCCCTCGATGCGCCACGGCCCCACGGCGGGATCGCGGTCGGCCTCGCACCCCGCGTCGGGCGCGAGCATGGTGACCGCGCCCACCGACGCTTCGAGCCGCGCGAGGGCCTTCGCACACGCGCTCGCGTAGGGCCCGAGGTAGTCGCCGCCCTCGTGCAGCGCCGTCGCGTGACAGCGGTGACACGCCGGCAGCAGGTCGCAGTCGCGGCACCCGTGCACGTCGGCCCACGTGAGCCGACGAAAGAGCGCGCCCTCCTCGCCCGCGAGCACCGCCGCGAAGCCGTCGTCGCGCACGTTGCCGAGGCGCAGCGGCGTGTCGGTGCACGGCTGCACGTCGCCGTTGGGGAGCACCACGATGCCGCTCTGCCCCACACCGCACGAGCCCGTCGCGAGGTACGCATCGCGCGCCGCGGCGGGGTCTTCGGGCGGCGTCCACGGGCGCAGGAGACCCGAGGCCACGAGCTGCGAGGGCGACGCGGCCACGCGCAACGGATCGAGCGCGCCGTCTTCGCGCGGGGTGATGTTCGCGCTCGCGCGGTGCTGGCATCCGAGGGACTCGGCGAGGGCTGCGACACCGGGCGCGCCGTGCGCCGCGAGCGAGGTGCTCGGACTCTTCAGCAGCACGCGCACGCCGTGGTCGCGCAGCGCCTTCACGCCCGCGATCGTGCGCGCGAAGGAGCCGGGCACACGGGTCACGGCGTCGTGCTCCGCGGGATCCGACGAGTACACGCTCACGTGCACCTCGTAGAGCCCCACGGCCGCGAGGCGCGCCGCGTACGCGTCGTCGATGAGGAACGCGTTGGTGTAGAGCCGCACCGCGAAGCCCCGCGACCGCGCGTACGTGAGGATCTCGACGAGGTCGTGGCGCAGCGTCGCTTCGCCGCCCGAGACGTTGAGCGTGAGCACCCCCGACGCGGCCAGGTCGTCGAGCACGGCCTTCACCTCGTCGAGCCCGAGCTCTCCCTTCAACCCCTGGATCTGGTAGCAGTGCTGGCAGGTGTGGTTGCAGCGGTCGGCCACCTGGAGGTGCACGCCCGCGGGCATTCCCCGGCGCGTCGAGAGCGAGCGGAGCAGCGCCCTCCCGTCGGCGTAGCGCCTCGCAGGAGCGTCGCTCACCGTGGCCCCTCGACGGCCAGCAGACCGCGCTGTTCGAGGTCGCCCACGAAGGCCTCGACGTCGCGACCCGCAGTGGCCTCGTCGACCTCGTAGCGCGCGCAGAGCGCCGCCGTGAGCTCGCCCACCGTCGCGCCGTCGCAATGCTCCCAGAGGTAGCTGCCCACGCGGTTCAGGAGGCGGATGCGGTTGGCCTCCATCGAGATGATGGCCACCTCGTCATCGACGCGGCGCCAGGCGGTGTCGGCCGCGCGGCGCAGCCGGGCCTGAGGGTTCATCCGAGGTACTCCATGCACGTCAGTGAGCGATCGAGGGGGTCGAGGTCGTCGGGGCCGCGGGTCGTCCGCAGCCTGCCAGCGCGCGCCCTCTCCGCAAGGCGCGAACCTAACACGAACCGCTCCCGTGCCCAGAGATCGTGCACGGGGGCCCGCACCACCGCGCGCGCCAGAGCGATGGTTGCAGCGCCGCGCGAGATCCATTCAAGGCCCGGCTCGCGCCCCCGTTCGAGCGTGCACACGGCCCGCACCACCGCAGACCCGTCGGCGTCGAGCTCGGGCCGCGGATCGCCCGCGAAGGGCAGCGCCCAGGCCTCGAAACGCGCGTCCTCCCGCGCGGCCACCACCACCGCGTTGTGCGCAAACGACCGCGCGCGATGGCACACGGCGAAGGTGCTCTTGCCCGTTCCGCTCTTCGCGAGGAGCAGCGCCACGCCCCCGTCGACCCGCACCGCCGCGCCATGGATCACCAGCGCCCCGAGGCCCGGCGCGTCCTGCGCGATCAACAGCGCCAGGGCCGCGCCCCAGCGAAAGGCCATCGCGGGCTCCACGGCCACCGCGTGCCCCTCGCGCGACCACCGCGCGGCGTAGCCGAGGTCTGCGAAATCGCCCTTCCCAGAAGCAGTTTCGAGCGAACCGACCGACACGCGCACGGGCACCGCGTCGCCCTCGTCGTCGCACGCATGGCGCGCGCACCACGGGAGCGCGGGCACCGCGTCGTCGGCCTCGACCTCGTAGCGCAGCGGGCCGAAGGCGAACCGCCGCCGCCAGGTCACAGCATCCCCTCGATCACGGGCATCACGGGCTCCTCACGCGAGAGGGCCAGCGCGTACACGGGCACCGCGGCCACGAGGTCTGCGGAGAGCCCCAGCACCGCCGCGCCGCCCGCCCCACGAACGAAGCGCACCACGCAGTGCATCACCCGCGCGAGGGCGCGGGGCGAGGCCACACGCGTGAGCGAGAGCGTCGGCGATTTTTCGAGCAGCACCAGCGCGCGGAGCTTCGCCACGCGGGGCACGGTCGCGCGTCCGTACTCGCCCACGAAGGGGAGTGCGTACGCGTGCCACACGCCGTCGATGCGACGCAGCGCCACCTGGTCGTCGCTGAGCACGTGGGCCTCGGGGAGCTTGCGCGAGGTGGTGGTCTTGCCGCCGCGCGTGGGCGCGAGAAAGGCCACGGCCCCGCGGTCGTCGGCGTAGCCCGCGCCGTGCACCAGAAGGCCATCGCGCGTGGGGAGATCGTGCGAGAGCACCAGGCGCAGCGGCGTGTCGATGGGCGTCGCGTCGACGAGCGGAGGAAGGGTCTGCGGAACGTGCACGCGCAGGGCTTCGCCGTGGCGGGTCTGCGGGTTCCACCGCACCTCGTCGGTCGTGCGGAGAAAGCGCACGGTGCCGTCGTCGAGGAGCGCTCCCTCGGCGCCGGGAAACTCCACCGAGGGACGTGTCGCGGGCTCCCATCCGGGGCGCACCTCGACGTGGAGCGAGGCGGGTGGCGCCGAGGGCGCGAGGCCCGCGCGGTCGCTGCGGTAGGGACCGAAGCGCGCGTCGATGTGCGAGGGCGTACACGGCCCGTCGAGCGTCACGCGGAAGGGCACCCCGGCGAGGGTCAGGTCGATCTCGTACACAGCGGGAGCCTCTTGTTGCGCGCAGGGGCCTTCTACGTTCGCCCCACGCGGCGGCGCAACCACGATCGCACGGCCCGCACGGTCCACACCGCGTGACGCCACGAGGGCGCGCGGAGCCTCCACGGCGCGGCCTCGCACACCGCGGCGCGGCCCAGCACCCGCGCCCACGGCACCACACCATCGTCGGTCGATCGCGCGTCGCCGCGAAAGCGCAGCCCCGCGTCGGTCACGGCCACCACGCGATGCACCACGATCCCGCGCTCGCCCTCGAAGGCCCCGAGCGCACCGACTTCGAGCGAACGCCCGTCGCACGGAACCACCTCGACGCGCGCCCCGTCGCGCACCGCGGGCCACATGCTCGACCCGCGCGCGGTGAAGCGCACGACCTTCCCCTCGCGAAGGAGTTCGACCAACATCCGCGCCGCGAGGTCCATTGGCAGGCGGCGACTCTATCCCTCTCTCTCGCACGCGCCCACCCTCGGCCCTCACGCCCACCGCACCGTGGATCGTCGGTGCCGCCGCGCTCTCGCTCGCCCAGTGGTCCACGCTCCCGCTCGCCGCGTGGTCGCTCGGACGCACCGCGCACTGGTGGCTCCCGCTCGCCGCGGGCGCGATGCTCCGTCAGGCCGCCGTGCCCGCGTGGCGCGCGCTCACCGCCGCGCGTGTGCGTCCCGCCGTGCTGCGCCTCCTCGCCGACCGCGCACTCGCCTCGTCGCGCTTCGAACACGAACCCTCCTCGCTCGGCCCCCTCGCGCAGCGCCTCGAACACGGGCTCTCCACCGCGCTCCCCGCGCTCGCCGCGTCGGCGCTCACCACCGCGGCCTTCGCGCTCCTCGCGGCCCGCGCGTTCCCATGGCCCTGGACCGTCGGCACCCTCGTCGCCGCGCTCGGCGCGTGGGCCCTGCGCACCCGCACGCGGCCCCTCCTCGACGCGAGCTCCGACGCCCTCCTCGACGCGCTCCGTGCCGAGGGCGCGTGGCTCCACGCCGCCGCCCGCGGACGCTGGGAGATCACCGGCTCCGCGCGCGACCATTTTCTCTCCGCCGCCGACGCGCACGCCGCCCGCGTCGTCTCCGCCGAACGCACGCACCAGGGACGCGCCCGCGCCCTCCGCGCCGCGCAGCTCGCGCTCTTTCTCGCGCCCCTCGCGTGGGTGCTCACCGCGCAGGCCCGTCGCGGCGTTCCCGTGACCGCGCGCGACTGGGCCCTCGTGGTCCCCGCGCTCGCCCCCCTGCTCGCAGCCCTCGGCGCCCTCGACGACCTCGCCCTCGCGCGCCGCGCCCTCGCCCGTGTGCCCGACGAATCCCCCTCCGCCGCACGCTCCGACCGTTCCCCCGAGGGACCGCTCGTGCTCGGTGGGGTGGGCGCGCGCTACGGCGACCACGTAGCCCTGCGCGACGTGACCTTCACCGTGCCCGCGACGGGCGTGCTCGCCGTCGTGGGGCCCAACGGCGCGGGCAAATCGACGCTCGCGCGCATCGTCGCCGGCGCGCACACCCCCGACGCGGGAAGTGCTTCCGTCCAGGGCGTTTCGATGACCGACGTGGCCCCCGAGCGCGTGGCCTTCGTGCCCCAGCACCCGTGCTTCGTCGAGAGTCTCACGGTGCTCGACAACGTGCGCCTCGCGGCCCCCGACGTGACGCCCGAACGGTGCGCCGCGATGCTCTCGTCGCTGGGGCTCACCGTGTCGCCCGCCCATCCCGCGTCGGGGCTCTCGCGCGGTGAGCAGCGACGCATCGCTGTGGCCCGCGCCCTCCTTCGCGGCGCCCGATGGATCGTGCTCGACGAGCCCGACGCGTGGCTCGACCACGACGGGCGCGAGGCGCTGCAACGTGCGCTGCGCGAGGCCTCGCAGACCGCCGCGGTGGTGCTGGTCACACACCGCGCAGACCTCGTGGCGTGGGCCGACCGCGTGGTGGTGCTCTCCGCGGCGCACACCGTCGAAGCCGAAGGAGCGCCCGCAGAGACGCTCGCCGCCTCGGAGACGGGGCGCGCGCTGCTGGCCTCGCTGGCCGACGAGTCGCTGCGGTTCAGCGCGCGGTAGCGGCGGTCACGCGGGGCGCTGCGTGTCGTCGTCGGCGGGGCGGACCTTGATGCGGTCGTCGCTGCGCGCGCCCTGCTTGAGGTTGCGCCAGAAGGCGCCGAGCACGTCGCCCATCCAGTTCACCTTCGAGGCGCTGAACACGACCACGCACAACACGAGGATGAACAGGATCTCGCCGGTACCGGGGGGGCGCATCGCGGGCGGAGCCTACACGAGGGCGACGGAGGGCCGTTAGTGCGGCGCGGAAACGCACGCCGCGACGCGCGGGAGTGACGGTAGAGTGCGGGCCATGAAGATCCTGCTGATGCGGCACGGCGAGGCCGTCGACCAGGACCACGGGATGACCGACGGCGAGCGATGGCTCACCGCGAAGGGACGCCGCGTGACCCGCCTCGTCGCCGACCACGTCGTGAAGCACTCCGCGCCCCTCGCCGTGTGGACCTCGCCCCTCGTGCGCGCGACGCAGACCGCGGAGATTCTCGTGAGCGCCGCGGGCCTCGAAGACGAGGTCACCGTGCTGCGCGAGATCGCCACCGGCGACGTCTCCACCCTGCTCTCGCGGCTGCGCGCGTGGAACGGCCCGGGTCCCCTCGCCGTGGTGGGCCACGAGCCCACGTTGTCGGTGCTCGCCGAGCGGCTCCTCGACGCGCGGGGGTGGCCGGGCTTCAAGAAGTCGGCGGTGTGCGCGCTCACGCTCGACGAGGGCGCGACGCGCGCGCGCTTCGAATGGATGCTCCTGCCGAAGGGGCTCACCGTGGTCGACTCGCTCGCGACGCTGGTGGGCTGAGCCCATGGTGCTGCGCGCGCTGATTCCGGGCTTGGCGAAGCTCCGCGACGACGCGATGGGCACCGCGGGGGCGGCCGTCGATCGGCTCCTCGTGCACACGGCCCTCGAGCTCGCGCGCCGGAGCCCCGACCGCGAAGACGTCTCCCGCGAAGACCACGGCGCGCGCCTCGCGCAGCTCGGTCACGTCGCGGCCGCCTACGATGTGCCCGCGTGGCGCGACGAGCCGCACACGTTCTTCGCGACGCCGCCCGCCATCGATCCGGCGCTCCACCCCGTGCGCGCGCTGCCCGAGGGCGCGGGCGCGGTGGTCGACCTCGCGTGGCCCAGCGGCTTCGAACCCGTGCACCCCGCGCCCCGCGAGCAGTGGAGCGCGAAGGTCGAGAACCAGACCGCCGCGGCGCGCGCGTGGCTCCACACCGACGCGCGCGCGGCCATCGTGTGCGTGCACGGATACCTCGGTGGAAAGCCCGCGTTCGAAGAGATGGCCTTCTCGGCGCAATGGCTCCACGGGCTCGGCCTCGACGTGGTGCTCCCGGTGCTTCCCTTTCACGGCGCGCGGTGCTCGTCGGGGCGTCAGGGATCGTGGCCGGGACGCGACCCGTGGCGCACCGTCGAGGGCTTCGCGCAGGCCGTGTGGGATCTGCGTGGTCTCATCGCGTGGCTGCGCGCGCGCGGCGCTCCCTCGGTGACGGTCTTCGGCATGAGCCTCGGGGGCTACACCACCGCGCTGCTCTCGACGGTCGACGCGCCCGACCACGCGGTGATGATGATCCCCATGGCCTCGCTCGCCGACGTGTACGCCGAGCATCGCGAGGGACGCGACGACGCCCCGCCGCCGTGGCTCCGTCCGCGCATCGACGAGGCCTTTCGCGTGGTGTCTCCCTTCACGCGCGCGCCGCGCATCACGGGCGATCGCGCGCTCGTGCTCGCCGCGAGCGGAGACCAGATCACCCGCACCTCTCACGCCGAGCGCATCGCCGCGCACTTCAACACGGAGTGCGAGACCTTTCCCGGTGGACACATCCTGCAGCTCGGTCGCGGACGCGCGTTCCGATCGCTCGCGAGGTTCCTGTCAAGACACGGTGTGATCGCGTCGCGTTGATTCGCACCCACATCGCCTCACGCATCACTTTTTCACACTTGCACCAGACGCCGTCTCCATGGCGCCATGAGGGGGTCACGATGACCGCCCCCGACCGCACGACGCGCCGCCCGGCCCGCGATGATCGACCCCCGCGGTCGCGTTGCGCGAGGGAGCTTTGCGCGCGCCCACGGGGCCTCACCGGAGAGGGACGCGATGCACGCACTGCTGACAGACCGCTACGAGCTCGCGATGCTGGGGGCCTACCTCCGCGAAGGCATCGCAGAGCGCCGCGGGGTCTTCGAGCTGTCGGTGCGGCGGCTCCCGGCGCATCGGCGCTTCCTGGTGGTGGCGGGCATCGACCGGGCGCTGCGGTACCTCCGCGAGCTGCGCTTCACCGACGCTGACATTGAGTATCTCGCTCGCGCACCGGGCCTCGGTGACGTGATGTCCGAGGCGATGGCGAACTACCTCCGCGAGTTTCGCTTCCGCGGTGACGTCGATGTGATCCCCGAGGGCGAGCTGGCCTTCGCCGACGAGCCCCTGCTCCGCGTCGACGGAACGCTCGCCGAGGGGCAGCTCCTGGAGACCTTTCTCCTCGGTGTGGTGAACGCCGAGACCCGCGTCGCTTCGAAGGCCGCGCGCGTGGCCCTCGCCGCCGAGGGGCGTCCGGTCTTCGAGTTCGGCGCGCGCCGTCACGACCCCCTGGGCGCCCCCTACGCGAGCCGCGCGGCCTACATCGCCGGCTGTGCGGCCACGTCGTGCGAAGAGGCCGGTCGACGCTTCGGCGTGCCCGTCGCGGGAACGCTCGCGCACAGCTACGTGCTCGCCCACGTCGACGACGGCGAGGGCGCGGCGCTCGCGCGCTTCTCCGAGGCCTTTCCCGGCGGAACCACGCTGCTCATCGACACCTTCGACACGCGCGCGGGGGCCGTGCACGCCGCGAGCGCGGGGCCCAACGTGCGGGCCGTTCGCATCGACTCGGGCGACCTCGCGGCGCTGGGCTCCGACGTGCGGCGCATCCTCGACGCGGCGGGGCGCAGCGACGTGCAGCTCGTGGCGAGCGACGACCTCGACGAGCACCGCATCGCCTCGCTGCTCGCGCACGGTGCTCCCTACGATGCCTTCGGGGTGGGCACGGCCATCGCGCTCACGCCCGACGCCCCCTCGCTCGGCGCCATCTACAAGCTCGTGGAGATCGAAGACCGCCGCGGCGTGCGCGTCCCCGTGGGCAAGCGTTCTCCAGGCAAGCCGAGCCTCGGCGGCGCGCGTCAGGTGTGGCGCCGTCGCGACGCGCAGGGAGGCCTCGTCGAAGACCTCGTGACCCGCGCCGACGAGACCCCCGACGAGACGCTGCACCTCGAACCGCTGCTCGTGCCCGCGCTGCGCCTCGGCAAGCTCGTGCGCGACCTGCCCGCCCCCCACGAGGCCACCGCGCAGGCCCGCGAGCGGGCGCAACGTTCGCTCGCCGCGCTCCCGCCGCACCTGCGCGCGATCGACGGCGCGGGCGACGAGTACCCGGTGACGCTCTCCGAGGCGCTCAAGGCCTTCGCGTCGCGACGCTGACCCGCGGACTCAGCGCGCGAGCGATTCGAGCACCGCGACCTCTTCGTACAGCTCGTCGAGCAGCGGGTGCGTCCACCCGTGCGCGAGGGCGTCGGCCACCGCGCGGTAGAACCACAGCGTCTCCGGCGCCTCGACGGTGAAGCGCGACCACACCGCGGCCCCCATCACCCGATGGTCGCGACGGATGCTCCGCGCGTTGTGGAGCTTGTCGCTCACGGCGATGAGCTTCACCGCGTGGGGCTCATCGCGGAGGCGCGCGAGGTAGGCCTCCTTGCGCGGACGCCACGGGGGCTTCGGAAGCACCGTCGCGTCGGTGAGCGCGTCGACCATCGCGGCGACCGACGGACCGAAGCGCGCGGCGAGCCCGTCGACGGTCACGCCCTGATCCTCGATCACGTCGTGGAGCAGCGCCGCGATCACCTGGTCTTCGCTCCCGAGGTGCTCGCCCACACACGCCGCCACCGCGAGCAGGTGGGTCACGTACGGTGCACCGGAGCCCTTGCGCACCTGGGTCCTGTGCTTCTCATGCATGAAGCGCAGGGCGTCTTCGAACCGTGGACCGTAGGCCATGATGGTTCGTTGAGCATACGTGGCACACCCGCGGAGGGAAACGCACCGCAACGCGCGACGGGCCCTGTACTCGCGACGCCGGTGCGACTACCCATCGCGGAGCGCAGCGCTCCGATGGCCACTCCGACGACCCGCAGCTTCGCCCCCGACGACGTCGTGCTCGACAAGTACCGCGTGGTGCGGGTGCTGGGCAGCGGCGGCTACGGCATGGTCGTCGAGGCCGAGAACGTGCGCACCACGCGGCGCGTGGCCATCAAGGTGCTGCACGGCGAGGGCGGCGGACGCGCGTCGACGGCGATGAAGCGCCTGCACAACGAGGCCCGCGCGGCTGCGAGGCTCACGCATCCGAACAGCGTCGACGTGCTCGACCTCGAGACCGACGACGACGGCACGCTCTTCTTCGTGCAGGAACTCCTCGTGGGCGAGACCCTCCACGACCGCCTCTCGCGCGACGAGCGCGTGCCGTGGGAGGAGGCCTTCGACGTGATGCTCCCGGTGATGAGCGCCCTCGCCGAAGCGCACCGCCGCGGGATCGTGCACCGCGACGTGAAGCCCGAGAACATCTTCCTGTGCGAGGCCGCGCCGGGGGTGCGTGTGCCGAAGATCATCGACTTCGGCGTGGCGCGCGTCTTCGACGAGGCCGAGCGTCTCACGGCCAAAGACCGCGTCGTCGGCACGCCCTGGTACATGTCGCCCGAGCAGGCCCGCGGCGCGCGCGACCTCGACGGACAGACCGACGTCTGGGCCGTGGGCGTGGTGCTCTACGAGCTCCTCACCGGCGCGTCGCCCTTCACGGGCCCCACGGTGAAGGACCTCATGGCCGCCATCGTGGGCGGTGATCACACGCCGCTGCGCCTGCGCAACCCCGAGGTGCCCGCGGCCGTGGCCGAGGTGATCGAGCGCGCGCTCCTCCGCGACCGCGACGCGCGCTACCGCACCATGGACGACTTTCTCGACGCCGCCCTCGCCTGTGTGGGCCGCCGCGTGGTGCCCGTAGGCACCCTCGTCATGGCGTCGCAGGGCCCCGCGCCCGCACCGGTCTCCGCGGGCCGCGGCAACGAGCTCCCCACGCAGAGTGCGCCGCCGTCGAGCGAGCCTCCGGTGGCCCCCGCGCCCGCGCCCGCACCGAAGACCCCCGCCGCCTCGGCCCTCGCGTCGACCCCCTCGGCCTCGCGACCGCGCGTGTCGTCGCGCCATGACGCTCCGCTGCCCGCGTACGTGTGGGCGGGCTTCGTCTTCGCGGCGGCCGTGGGCTTTCTCGCGGGCGTCGTCGCGCGCGGACTGTGACCGTCACCAGCCGCCGACGGGCGACGGCGCGACGGTGATGCGTGCGACCAGCGCGCGGTACTGCGCCTCGTCGACGCCGAGCCGTTGGAGCCACAGCGCGAAGTAGCGTTCGAGCGCGTCGCTGCGCGGGTGCGTGCCGCGGTGGTGCAGGTCGAAGTCCTTGCGGTTCTGCACCTTGTCGGCGACGAGCATCGCGTGCACCTCGGGGAGCGGTCCCAGGGTGATCTCGTCGGCGCTCGCGAGCGCGCGGTGCGAGAGGCACGCGTTGGCCACGTTGCGGTACTCCATCGCGAGGAGCAGCACCGCGGGGTCGTCGGTGAGCGCCGCGGGGTTCGCGAGCGCGTCGGGCAGCGCCTCGTCGAGCTGCACCAACGGATGGATCGCGAAGGCCCGCGCCGCCCGCTCGCTCGCGCCGATCGCGCGCAGCACGGCCACGCCCTCGTCGATGTGGTTCATCAACGGAACGCCCGAGCGTCGCGCGCAGCGGTCGTCGTAGTGGCGCTCGATGGCGCGGTACTCGCGCGTCGTGGCGAAGCGGCCCGCGACGACGTGGGCCACCCCCTTCGCGAGAAAGAGCCGTTCGAGGTCGCAGTCGGGCGCGGTGACGTAGGGACCGCGATGCGCCGCGAGGTGGCGCGAGAGGTGTCCGCGGCCGCGGGCCTGGGCGTACACGTAGACCGACGCGTAGGCCGTGCCGTCGGGGCCGTGACAGGTGGTGCGCGCGCCCCACGCGAGGCCGTCGGAGTCGGTGAGCGCATCGACGCGGCCCGTCCAGGTGAAGCCGTCGGCGAGGCCCTGCAGGGCGCGGCGGTGAAAGTACCGGCACACCCCCTCGAAGTCGGTGCAGTCGGGGTCGAAGCGCATGGGGGCGCGAGCTTCGCACGGGGCCGTCACGCCAATCACCGGGATGAGGGTTCCAACGGGTGCGGGGTTGTAGTAGTGGCTTCCGCACCATGGCGAACCCCCGCGTATTTTTCGACATCACCATCGGCGGCGCCCCGAAGGGTCGCGTCGTGTTCGAGCTCTTCTCCGACATCGTGCCGAAGACGGCCGAGAACTTCCGCGCGCTTTGCACCGGCGAGAAGGGCGTCGGCCGCTCGGGCAAGGCGCTGCACTACAAGGGATCGAGCTTTCACCGCGTGATCACCCAGTTCATGTGCCAGGGCGGCGACTTCACGCGCGGCAACGGCACCGGCGGCGAGTCGATCTATGGCGAGAAGTTCGCCGACGAGAACTTCAAGCTGAAGCACGACCGCCCGGGCCTCCTCTCGATGGCCAACGCGGGCCCCGGCACCAACGGCTCGCAGTTCTTCATCACCACCGTGCTGACCCCGTGGCTCGACGGCAAGCACGTGGTCTTCGGCGCCGTCGTCGAAGGCATGGACGTCGTGAAGGCCATGGAAGCCGCGGGCTCGCGCTCGGGCACCACCTCGGCCCCCGTCGTCATCGCCGACTGCGGCCAGCTCTCCTGAGCGGAGACTCCATCGCGCGCTCCCCGTGAGAAGCGCGCCCCGCACGACGCCCGACTGCGCCTCAACGCGCGTCGGGCGTCGGCGTTTCGAAGCACCCCACGCACCGCTCAGAACCGCGCCGTCGCAACCCCCGTGGCCCGCTCCAATGCGACGAGGGCGCGCGCGTGGTCGGCGAGCGCCTCTTCGTAGCCGTTGCCCACCTCGTCGACCGCGCGCTGCGCCGCGATCACCTCGATGAGCGTCGCCGCCCCGCGCTGGTAGCTGTACAGCACGGCCGCGTACACCTCGTCGGCCTCGCGACGGAGCCCTCGCTCGTAGCGGTCTCTGCATTCCGCTGCGGCCTCGTACCGCGCGGCCGCTGCGCGCACCTCGGCCTCGACAGACACACGCGCCGCGACCGCTTCGAACTCCGCCTGCGCGCGCTCTGCGGCCGCCCCATCGAGCGCCCCGCGGTTCGCCCGCGAGAGGGGAACGGGCACCGTGAGCGTGAGCGCGAACTGTTCGAACACCGGCGTGGCCGACACCGTGCGCGGCGTGGCCGCGTTGGGACCGAGGCCGTCGAAGTTGTGCGTCCACCCGAGGTTCACCGCCGCGTCGCCCCAGCGGTTCGCCCGCGCGAGCGCCTCGCCCGCACGCCGTTGAGCCACGCGAGCCTCGGCCGCGCGCACCTCGTCGCGCGTTCGCAGGGCGAGCGCCACGCGGGCCTCGACGTCGACGGTCACCGCCGGGAGATCAAGCGCGCCCACGAGCTCACCCGGCGGAGCGCCGCCCAGAAACGCCCGCAACGCCTCGCGCGCGGCCTCGAACTCGCCGCGTGCGCGGAGCACCTCGACGGCCATGCGTCCCGCTTCGAGCGAGGCCTGACGCACCGCCATCTCGCCCACGTCGCCCGCGCGCTGACGGTCGCGCGTGACCGCGACGAGCCTCTCCAGCGAGGCCTGCACCCGTGCGCGCTGCGCCGCCACCTGACGCGCGTGGAGCGCCTCGATCCACGCGAGCGTCGCCTCGGCGCGGAGCGTCCACACGGTGCCCGCGAGCTCTGCGCGCGCGACCGCCGCCGCGCGCCCGGCCTCGTCGACCCGCGCGCCGCGTCGTCCGCCCAGCTCCACGGGCCACGAGAGCCCGAGCACCGTCGCCGTGGGCATCACCGCGCCCGACGGATCCCACGTCGCCACGCCCGCCGTCACCAGCGGATCGGGACGCACGCGGGCGACCTCGATCCCCGCCTCGGCGCGCGACACGCCGGCCCGCGCCGCGCGCAGCCCCGCGTTCGTCTCCATCACCCGCGCGAGGTACACGTCCCAGGTCATCGCCTCCTGCGCGCGCACCTCGGCGCACGTCACCCACGCCATCGCGAGCGCCCACGCAACCCAACGACGCGCGCTCACGACCGACCTCCGCGCCACCGCTCGACGGCGAGGTACAGCGCCGGGAGCACCAGCATCGTCGCGAAGGGCGCCAGCGCGAGGCCGCCGACCACCACCGTCGCGAGCGGTCGCTGCACGTCCGATCCGATGCCGTGGGCCATCGCCGCGGGGAGCATTCCGAGCGTCGCCACGCCCGCGGTCATGAGCACCGGGCGCAGTCGTGCGCGGGCGCCGCACGTCACCGCTTCGAAGAGCGGGCCTCCCTCGGCGTGGGCGGCGCGCAGGGCTGCGAGCATGAGCACCGCGTCCTGCACGGAGACGCCGAAGAGGGCGATGAAGCCCACCGCGCTCGACACGTTGAGCGTCATGGCGCGGAGGTGCAGCGCCGCGAGTCCGCCGAACATCGCCGCGGGCACCACGGCGAGCACCATCGCCGCGTGACGGAGCGTGCCGAAGGCCCCGTAGAGCAGCAGAAACACGAGCGCGAGGGCCGCGGGAAGGATCACCCCGAGGCGCCGCTGCGCGCGCTGCTGGTTCTCGAACTGTCCGCCCCAGGCGAGCGACACGCGCTGCGGGTCGAAGCGCACGTCGCGGGCGATGCGCGCCCGCGCCTCGGCGAGAAACGACGTGAGGTCGCGTCCGCGGAGGTTGAGCTTCACCGTGAGGTGCCGCCGCGCGCCCTCGCGGGTGATGGTGCTCTCGCCCGCGCGCAGCTCGATGCGCGCCACCGCCGACAGCGGCACGCGCGCGCCCGACGGCGCCGTCAGCGCGAGGTTGCCCAGGGCCTCGGGGCTCCCGCGCGCCGACTCGAGGAAGCGCACGGCGACGTCGTAGCGGCGCTCGCCGCGGAACACCTGCGCGACGGGGCGTCCGCCGATGCCCACCTCGATGAGGTCCGCGAGGTCGACCACGTCGATGCCGTGGCGCGCGGCGGCCTCGCGGTCGACGTGGATGCGCACCTGCGGCAGCGGCGGCTCCTGGTCGACGGCCACGTCGACCGCGCCGGGCACGGAGCGAAGCGCGCGCACCACGTCGTCGGCCACACGTCGCAGGTCGTCGAGGTCGTCGCCGAAGACCTTCACCACGAGCTCGCTGTGGGCCCCGGCGATCTTGTCGTTCACGCCGTCGATCATGGGCTGCGAGAAGCCCCAGGTGAGGCCGGGGATGCGCGCGAGCCGCGCGTCGAGGCGGCGCACGAGGCCGCGCTTGTCGAGCCCCTCGGGCCAGCGCGCGTACGGGCGCAACCCCACGGAGCACTCGATGTGCGAGGGCGTCCACGGGTCGGTGCCGTCGTCGTTGCGTCCGAGCTGGGTCACGACGTGGGTGACCTCGGGCGACTCGCGGAGCGCCGCGCGGATCTCGTCGGCCATCGCCGCGCCGCGCGCGAGGGAGAGACCGGGTGGGAGCTGCACCTGAAGCCAGAGGCTCCCCTCGTCGAGCTCGGGGAGGAACTCCCTGCCCACGGCCGCGCCGAGGAGCACTGCGAGCGCGGAGACACACGCGAGGGCGCCCACCGCACGACGGGGGCGTCGCAGCACGGCGTCGAGCACGCTGGCGTACGCGCGTCCCGCGAGCGCGAAGAGCGGGTTGTGGAAGGTCGCGCGGGGCTTTCGAAACGCCGCGAGCGCCATGCCCGGAATCAGCGTGAGCGCGACGAGGGCTGCGCCGAAGAGGGCGAAGGCGACGGTCCACGCCATGGGCGAGAAGAGGCGCTTCTCGACGCGCTGGAACGCGAAGAGCGGGAGGTACGCCGTCACGATGATCGCCGTCGCGAAGAAGATCGGACGGGCCACGGAGAGCGCCGCCGCGCGCGCGTCGTCTTCGGTGAGCGGTCGCTCGGGGTGCTCCTCGCGGCGACGGAGCACGGCCTCGGTGAGCACGATCGCGCCGTCGACGATCACGCCGAAATCAATGGCGCCGAGCGAGAGCAGGTTCGCGGGCACGCCCGTCAGCCGCATGAGAATGAACGCGATGAGGATCGAGAGCGGGATCGCCGTCGCCACGAGCAGCGCCGCGCGCGGCGAGCCGAGCAGCGCGAGGAGCACCAGGCACACGAGCCCCACGCCTTCGAGCATCGTGTGCGAGACCGTGCGGAGCGTGGTCGAGACGAGGTCCGTGCGATCGAGGTAGGGCTCCACGCGCACGTCGGGCGGGAGCGCGCCCGCGTGGAGGGTGCGCACACGCGCGTGGAGCGCGTCGAGCACGCGCGAAGGGTTCTGCCCGCGGAGCAGCAGCACGATGCCCGACACCGCGTCGGGGTCGTCGTCGATGCCGAGCACGCCGTTGCGCGCCAGCGCGCCGAGCGACAGCGCGCCCACGTCGCGGAGGTACACGGGCGTTCCACGGTCGCGCGCCACCACCACGCGCCCGAGGTCGTCGAGGCCGCGCACGAGCCCGATGCCGCGGATCACGAAGCCCTGATCGCCGCGCACCATCACGCTCCCGCCCGCGTTGGCGTTGTTGCGCTGCACGGCCTCGACCACCGCGCGCAGCGAGAGCCCGTACCGCGCGAGTCGGGCCGGATCGAGCTGGAGCTGAAACTGCGTGATCTCTCCGCCGAAGCTCGTCACGTCGGCCACGCCGGGCACGGTCTTGAGCGCAGGCGCCACCACCCAGCGTTGGAGCTCGCGCAGCTCGCGGGGCCCGCGCAGCGGCGACCGGAGCGTGTAGCGGTAGATCTCTCCGATGGGCGATGTGAGCGGGTCGAGGTCGCTCGTCGCGCCGGGGGGAAGCTCCACCGCGGCGAGGCGCTCGCGCACGCGCTGACGGGCGAAGTAGTCGTCGATGCCGTCGTCGAAGACCAGGGTGATGAGCGAGAGGCCGAAGGTGCTCCGCGAGCGCATCACCGTGAGCCCCGGTGTGCCCTGCAGCTCCCGCTCGACGGGCGCCGTCACCTGCTCCTCGACCTCTTCGGCCGCGTGTCCGGGGTACTGCGTGATCACCTGCGCGGTCGTGTCGGCGATGTCGGGATAGGCCTCGACGGAGAGCTCTCCCCACGACGCCCATCCGAACGCCGCCACCAGCGCGAACACCGCGAGCATCAGCCACCGACGCGCGAGCGCGCCCCGCACCACCGCGTCGATCATTGGAACAGCACCGCGTCCGAAGCCACCACCCGCTCGCCCGCGCGGAGCCCGTCGAGCACCGCCGTCGCCCCGTCACCCACTGCCGCGCCCGGCGTCACCGTGCGGCGCGCGAAGGTCCACGGCGCCGTCTCGACGAACACCTGGCTCGCGTCGTCGATCAGCACGATGGCCCGCGTGGGCACCACCACCTCGGGGGCCGCGCGCTCGGTGAAGGTCACCGTGGCGAACATCCCCGGCCGCAGCCGCCGCGCCCGATTGTCGAGCGCCACGCGCACCTTCACCGTGCGCGTCGCGGGCTCCAGCAGGTCGCCCACGAAGAGCACCGCGCCGCGCTCGATCATCCCGGGCCACGCGGCGAACACGGCCGTCACCTCCTCGCCCGGCTGCACGCGACGCACGTCCTTCTCCGCGACGTCGGCGGTCACCCACACCGTCGAGAGGTCGGCCACGGTCATCATCGGCGCCGCGGGATCGTTGCGGTACTCCCCCGGCGCCACGGCGAACTCGACCACGCGCCCCGCGATGGGCGAGCGCACGGTCAACGGCCGCCCCACACCCGCGGGATCGGCACCGAGCATGCGCAGGCGCAGCGTGGCGCGCTCCACCTCGCTGCGTGCGAGGTCGCGATCGGTGGAAGCAGCCTCGACCTCGCGCACAGCCCCGACACCGTGGTCGGCGAGGTCGCGCTGACGGGCCAGCGTGCGTTCACATTGCGCCAGCGCGCTGCGGGCGCGGAGGTACTCGGTCTGCGCCGCCACGAGCTCCGGCGCGTCGAGCGTGAGCAGCGCCTGCCCCGCCGACACCGTGTCGCCGAAGCGCACGAGGAGCTGCACCACGCGGCCCGCCAGCGGAGGCGCGATGCGGGCCATGCGCGCGGGGTCGGCCTCCACCGTCGCGGGCGCGTCGAGCGTGCGGCGCACCGGGGCGAGCGACGCGGCCACCACGCGCAGACGTGTGCGCAGCGGAGACGCCTCGGGCACCTCGATGGCCTCGCCGTGACGACGCAACATCGCCGACGGCGCCTCGGAGGGAGGCACCTCGCGACGACACGCGAGCGCGAGCATCCACACGGCGATCGTTCGAAACCTCGGGGTACCCATCGGAGCGCCGCGCCCTGAGCGAGCCCCGTGCCGTCGCACCGTGACACCCTTCGCCCCGCAGCGCGCGCCACGCGGGGAAACGCACGTCCGGGCAATGCGCCCGAGGGTCGCGCGGCGCGCCCCCGAAGAACGCCCGGACACCGCGCAGAAGCCGTGTCGCGCGGCCGCGTGTGCGAGGGAGACTCGCGGCGCGCACCGCCCTTGCACCCTGGAGCCCCACGATGACTGCGCATCCTTCTGTGCCGCCCACCGTCGATGATCTTCGCGACGCCTGGCCCGTGCTCACGGGCCCCGAGCGTCTGGAGGCGTTTCGTGTGCTCGACCGCGGTGACGCCGACGATTTCTTCCTCTCCCTCGACACCGCCGCCCAGGTGGCGCTGCTGCGTGCGATGCCCGCGGCCGAGCGCCGTCTGTGGCTCCGTCTGCTGGCCCCCGACGACGTGGCCGACGCGCTCCAGATGATGGACCCCGAGGAGCGCGTGCGCGCCCTCGACCAGCTCGACGACACGACGCGCGGCGAGGTGACGGCGCTGCTCGCCTACGCCGAAGACGCCGCGGGCGGACTCATGAGCCCGCGCTTCGTACGCCTGCGCCCCGAGATGACCGTCGACGAGGCCGTGCGCTACCTCCGTCGCCAGGCGCGCGAGAAGGTCGAGACCATCTACGCCGCGTATGTGCTCACGCCGGAGCAGAAGCTCGTGGGCGTGGTGTCGTTCCGCGACCTCTTTCGCGCCGAGGGAGGCACCGTCGCCGAGGTGATGGTGCGCGACGTGGTGACCGTGCTCGACACGCGCTCGCAAGACGAGGTCGCGCGGGTGATCGCGCAGCACGACCTGCAGGCCGTGCCCGTGCTCGACAGCGAGGGGCGCATGAAGGGCATCGTGACCGTCGACGACATCGTCGACGTGGTGCGCGACGAGGCCACGCAAGACATTCAGCGCATCGGCGGTATGGAGGCCCTCGACACGCCGTACCTCGACACGCCCTTCGGCGCGATGGTGCGCAAGCGCGCGGGATGGCTCGCGGCGCTCTTTCTCGGCGAGATGCTCACGGCCACGGCGATGAGCCGCTTCGAGGGCGAGATCGCGCGCGCGGTGGTGCTCGCGCTCTTCGTTCCGCTGATCATCTCGTCGGGTGGAAACTCGGGCTCGCAGGCCACCACGCTGGTGATCCGCGCGATGGCGCTCGGCGAGGTGCGGCTCCGCGACTGGGGGCGCATCGTGCGACGCGAGGCCGCCGCGGGTCTCGCGCTGGGCACCGTGCTCGCGGTCATCGGCTTCGCGCGCATCGAGCTGTGGCAGGCGCTCTTTCACACGTACGGCGCGCACCACCTCGCGGTGGCCGTCACCGTCGCCGTGAGCCTCGTCGGCGTGGTGCTCTGGGGAACGCTCTCGGGCTCCATGCTCCCGCTCTTGATCCGCCGCGCGGGCTTCGACCCCGCGAGCGCGTCGGCGCCCTTCGTCGCGACCCTCGTCGACGTGTCGGGGCTGGTGATCTACTTCAGCGTCGCGAGCGTGGTGCTCCGCGGCACGCTGCTCTGACCGCAACGCCCGCGCGCCGCACGGAGTCACCGATGGACGACAGCACCTTCACGGCCCTCGTGGTCGACGACGACGCGGGCGTACGCCAATCGCTGCGGCTGTGCCTCGAAGCCATGGGCGGGCGCGTGCTCGGCGTGGGAACCGCCGCGGCAGCCCTCGAAGCCGTGGACCGCGCGAGCTTCGACCTGGCCTTTCTCGACCTGTGGCTCGGCGCCGAGTCGGGCCTCGACGCGCTCCCCCGGCTGCGCGAGCGCGGCGGTGACCTCGGCGTCGTGGTGGTGACGGCCTTCGCCACCTACGAGAGCGCCGTCGAGGCCATGAAGCGCGGCGCGGTGGACTACCTCCCCAAGCCCTTCACCCCCGACCAGGTGCGGCTCGCGGCGCAGCGGGTGCTCGACGCGCGGAGGCTCCGGGTGCGCCTCGCCGAGCTCGAACAGCGCGTCGCGGGCGCCGAGGCGACGGCGTGGTTCGACTCGCGGTCGCCGACGTTCCGGGCCTTTCTCGACCGGGCGCGGCGCGCGGCGGCGTCGGACGCGGTGCTGCTCCTGCGCGGCGAGAGCGGCACGGGCAAGAACGTCATCGCGCGGTGGATCTCCACGCAGGGACCGCGGCGCGACCGTCCCTTCGTGGGGGTCAACTGCCCGGCGCTCTCCGCGGACCTCATGAGCAGCACGCTCTTCGGGCATCGACGCGGTGCCTTCACCGGCGCCACGGCCGACACCGCGGGCAAGGTGCAGGAGGCCGAAGGCGGCACGCTCTTTCTCGACGAGGTGGGCGACCTCGGGCCCGACGCGCAGGCCCGTCTGCTGCGCTTTCTCAACGACCGCACCTACGAGCGCCTCGGCGACCCGCGGGAGCGCCGCGCCGACGTGCGCGTGCTCGCGGCCACGAACCGTCCCCTCGAAGACCTCGTGCGCGCCGGACGCTTTCGCGACGACCTGCTCTTTCGCCTCGACGTGGTGCCCCTCACGATCCCGCCGCTGCGTGAACGTCGCGAAGACGTGGTCCCCCTGGCCGAGCACCACCTCGCGTTCTACGCCGCGCGACAGGCCCGCACCGGCGCGCACTTCACCCCCGAGGCCCTCGACGCGATGCGCGCGCACCCGTGGCCCGGCAACCTCCGCGAGCTGCGCAACAGCATCGAGCGCGCGGTGATCCTCTCGCCCGGCGACGCCCTCGGCCCGCGCGAGCTCGGACTCGGCACCGGCGATCCCTCCACGGGCGCCGTCGAGGTCGGAGCCATGGTCTCCCTCGACGAGCTGGAGCGCGAGCACATCGCCCGCGTCGTGGCCCGCACGCCCACGCTCGACGCCGCCGCGAAGGTGCTCGGCCTCGACGCGACGACGCTCCTCCGCAAGCGCAAGCGCTACGGGCTCGCGTGATTCCGCCGTGGCGCACCGGGCTCCGCGCCCGCTTCATGGTGGCCAGCGCGGTGCTCGTGCTCGCCACCCTCGCAGGCACCGGATGGACCCTCGTGGTGCTCTCCCACCTCTCGCGCGACACCGGCGTGATGGTGCGCGACAGCGCCGACACGACGGCGGCCACCACGGCGGTCACCACGGCCCTCGAACGCGAAGACGACGCGCTGCTCCTGCGCCTCGGATCGCCCCGCGGCGCCGATCCCCTCACCGACGCCCGCGCCCGCACCGACGCGGCCCGACGCGCCTTGCGGGCCGTGCTCGTGACGCCCGACGAGCGCCGCGGCGGAGACGCCATCGACGACGCCGTGCGCGCCTACCGCGAGGCCGCCGACCGCGTGGCAGACGCCCCCGGCGACGAGCCCTTCGCGCGCTACCACCGCGAGGCCAATCCCCGGCTCCGCGCGGCGGTGGCCTCGGTGGCGACGGTGCGCGACGAACACTTCGCCGAGGCCGCGGCGGTGGCCTCGGTCGCGCGCCGTGAGGTGGCCCGCACCCAACGGGCGGTGGCCGTGATCGCGGCCGTGGTGCTCGCCCTCGCAATGGCCCTCGCGACGCGCCTCGCGGGCTTCGTCACGCAGCCGCTCCGACGGCTCGCGATGGCCGCCGCCGCGCTCCGTGAAGGAAACTTCGAGGCCCGCGTCGAGGTCGCCCACGGCGACGAGCTCGGCCAGGTGGCCGGCGCCTTCAACGACATGGCGCAGCGACTCGCGGAGTTTCGACGCCTCGACCTCGACGCTGTGCTGCGGGTGAAGGCCACGCTCGAAGCGACGATGGCGGCGCTGCCCGACGCCGTGCTGCTCCTCGACCCCGACGGAACCGTGGCCTCGCACAACGCCGCGGCCGAGGCGCTCTTCGCGGGCGCGGGCGTTCCGCTGCCGCGCACCGTCGACGACCTCACGGCGCTGGGCGTCGACCGCGCGCGCCTCGACGAAGCCCGCGCGACGCAGCAGCCCGGCGTCGACCTCCGCGCCGCGTGGAGCGTGCTCGTCGCCGACGAGCCGCGGCGTCTGCTCCCGCGCGTGGCGCCCACGGTGCCCGACCGCGACGGACGCAGCGGCGCCGTGCTGGTGCTGAGCGACGTGTCGGAGCTCGCACGCCTCGACGAGATGCGGGCCGAGCTGGTGGCCGTGGCCTCGCACGAACTCCAGACCCCGGTGACCACGCTGCGCATGTCGCTGATGATGTTGCGCGAAGCCCGCGACCGCCTCGATGCGCGCGCCCGCGCCCTCGTCGACAACGCCCTCGGCGGTGTGGAGCAGCTCGGCGAGACCGTCGACGAGTTCCTCGACCTGGCGCGGCTGGAGTCGGGCGCGCTGCGGCTCACGCCCGAACCCGTCGACGTGGGCGCCCTCGTGGCCGACCGCGTGGCCCGCTGCGCCGACCGCGCCGCCGAGCTCGCGGTGACGGTGACGGTGACCGCAGACCCCGACGCGCCGCGGGCCCTCGCCGACCGCGCACGGCTCCGCGTGGTGGTCGACAACGTGCTCGGCAACGCGCTGAAGTACACGCCCGCGGGAGGATCCATCGCCCTCACGGTAGGCCCCGTCGAGGGAGCGCGCCGCGCCGTGCGCCTCACCGTCGACGACACGGGGCCGGGCGTTCCCCCGGAGTTTCGCGCGCGGGTGTTCGAGAAGTTCTTCCGCGTGGAGCACCACCGACGCGCGAGCGGCGACGGACCGCGCGGCACGGGCATCGGGCTCTACCTCTGCCGCCAGATCGTCGACCTCCACGGCGGCGAGCTCGCGTGCGTCGCGCCCCCCGACGGACGCGGCACGCGCATCGCGATCGAGCTCCCTGCGGCGGCCGACGCGTAGGGCACCGCGCGCGCTCGCCGCTCGCCCCTCACCGTCGCCGCTGCGCCCCCGGCGCCTGCCCCGCGTAGCGTCGGAACACCCGTCGGAACGCCGCCGCATCGGCGTAGCCCACCCGCGCCGCGATGGACTCCACCGACTCGCGCGTCGTGTCGAGCAGGTGCGTCGCGCGGGCCACCCGCATGCGCTGCACGAGGGCGTGCGGGGTCATGCCCAGCGCCGCGTGGAGCCTTCGGGCCAGCGTGCGCGGCGAGAGCGCGGCGGCGTGCGCGAGCTCGTCGAGCGAGAGCTGGCGGCCGAGGTTCTGCGCGATGAAGCGCTCCACCCGCACGATGGACTCATCGGACACGCGCAGGTGCTCGGTCACCATGTAGCGCGCCTGCGACTCGCGCTCGTCGAGCACCAGGTAGCGCATCACGAGGCGGGCGGTGTCCGGTCCGCAGCGGCGCGCGAGGGCCGCGAGCATCACGTCGGCGTGGGCCAGCGCCGAGCCCGCCGTGAGCACCGCGCCGTCTTCGACCACCATGCGGTCCGCGTCGAGCGTCACCGCGGGAAAGTGCTTCCGAAACGCGTTCGCGAGCCACCACGTCGTCGTGGCCCTGCGCCCGTCGAGCGCGCCCGACGCCGCCAGCACGAAGGTCGCCGAGCACGACGCCACCACCATCGCCCCGCGCGCCGCGGCCTTCGCCAGCATCCCCGACGCGGCCTTCACGTCGTCGCGCGCCACGAAGTGCGCCATCGAGCGCCCCGTGGCCCCGAACACGCCGGGCACCACGAGCACGTCGCCCGGCCCCACCGCGCGCATCGAGAGCGCGCCGTCGACCGTGTGCGAGCGCCCCGTGCCCGAACGCACGGGCTCGCCGTCGATCGACACCACGCGCTGCCGCAACGGACGCTCGCCCTCGGGCACCTTCGCGACGCCCGACTCCACCAGCCGTGCGGCCGAAGCCACGATGTCGAGGCCCACGCCGAGCGAGCTGTCCGCCACGCCGTCGAGAATCAGGTGCGTCCACATGGTGGCAAGTGTGGACCGAATCCTGTCGTTTCTGCCACTCGCGTCTGCGCCCGTTCGTCGCCACCTTCTGCGCCATGCAGCCCCTCGCACCGGCCACGCTCTCCGACGCGCTCGACGCCGCGGCTCCCGGCGCCGCGCTCGACCTCCCGCGGCCCCTCTGGGGCTTCGGCGGCGTGCACGGAGGCCTCTCCCTCGCCCTCCTTCTGCGCGCGATGCAGTCGCTCGTCGACGACCGCCCGTTGCAGCAGGTGTCGGCGCAGTTCCGACGGGTGCTGCGCGGTCCCTTCGCGCTCGACGTGTCGACCGACGGCCTCGGACGCACCGCCGCCTGGTGCCACGGACGCGCCACACAACAGGGCGAGACCGCGGTGTCGGCGACGGCCCTCTTTCGCACGGCGGGTGACGCGCCCGCCCGCACCCTCGCCCCGCGCGCGCCGACCGTCGCCCCGTGGACGCGCTGCGCCGAGTTCGCCGTGCCCCGCGAGTTCGTGCCCTTCGCGCAACAGACCGAGATCCGCCCCGCGGGCGACGCGCGTCCCTACGCGGGCGGTGACGACGCCGAGCTCATCGCGTGGATCCGTCTCGCGGGCGACGACCGCGCCCCCGACCTCGCGCGCCTCGCCGTGCTGATGGACGGCCTCGCCCCCTCGTACGCCGCCGTGCTCGACCGCCCCGTGCCCGTGCCCACGGTCACGCTCTCGCTGTCGGTGGGCGACGGTCTTCGCGCGGCCCGCGACCCGTGGATCCTGCTGCGCACGCGTACGCACGCCCTCTACGACGACGGCTGGTTCACCGAGCACCTCGACGCGTGGACGCCCGACGGCGCGCACCTCGCCTCCGCCGAACAGGTGCGCCGCGTGCCGCGCGCGGGGTGATGCGCGGCCCCTCCGTTCACCGAGTCGTTCCCCCTTCTCGCATCGGGCGCTGCGGACGCCGCGCGATGCGACCCCGGCGACGCGCGCGCACCGCGCACGCCCACGACGCGACCGCAGGGAGTCTGTGATGAAGAGCTACATCCTCGACGCCGCGCGCACGCCGCGTGGCCGGGGCCGACGCGGATCGCTCGTCGGCGTCCACCCCCAGGAGCTTCTGGCCACCGTGCTCCGCGCGCTCCCGTCGCGCGCGGGCTTCGACGCGGCCGCCGTCGACGACGTGATCGTGGGCGCCGTCGCCCAGGTGCGCGAGCAGGGCGCGAACATCGCACGCAACGCCGTGCTCGCCGCGGGATGGCCCGACGGCGTGAGCGCGGTCTCGCTCAACCGCTTCTGCGGCTCGGGGCTCCAGTCGGTGCACTTCGCGGCCTCGATGGTGGCCACCGGCGCGCAGCACCTCGTGGTGGCGGGCGGCGTCGAGAGCATGTCGACGCTGGGCATCGGCGCCGACGGCGCGGGCCAGGACGGCGGCAACACGAAGCTCCGCGAGCGGGTGTTTCAGGTGCCGCAGGGCATCAGCGCAGACCTCATCGCGACGCTCGAAGGCATCACCCGCGACGAGGTCGACGCCGTGGCCCTGCGCTCGCAGCAGAACGCCGCCGTGGCGCAGCGCGAAGGACGCGGCGCGCGCTCGCTCGTGCCCGTGTTCGACCCGGTGACGGGCGCGTTGCGTCTCGACCGCGACGAGCACCTGCGCCCCGAGACCACGGCGGCGGCGCTGGCCTCGCTGGCCCCGTCGTTCACCGCGCTCGGCGCCACCGAAGCGGGACCGCGCGGCGAGACCTTCGACCAGATCGCGCAGGCGGCGTACCCGGAGGCGGGCGCGATCCGTCACGTGCACACGGCGGGAAACTCCAGCGGCATCGTCGACGGCGCCGCGGCCGTGGCGCTGGCCTCCGAGGATTTTGTGCGGGCCCACGGGCTCCGTCCGCGCGGGCGCATCCGCGCGATGGCCACCGTCGGCACCGAGCCCCTGCTGATGCTCACGGGACCGGCCCCGGCGAGCCAGAAGGCCCTCGCGATGGCGGGCATGACGGCGCGCGACATCGACCTCTGGGAGATCAACGAGGCCTTCGCGGCGGTGGTGCTCCAGACGACGCGCGCGCTGAAGATCGACCCCGAGCGCGTGAACGTGAACGGCGGCGCCATCGCGCTGGGTCATCCGCTCGGGGCCACGGGGTCGATGCTCCTCGGCACGGCCCTCGACGAGCTGGAGCGCACGAACCGCAGCACGGCCCTCGTGACGATGTGCATCGGCGGCGGCCAGGGCATCGCGACGGTGATCGAGCGCGTGTAGCGCGAAGCGCTCAGAAGCGACGGGTGAAGGGCATGGGCCGACGCATCCGCGCGATGAGCACCAGCGGCACGAGCACGTAGGCGCCGTTCACCGCGAGGAGCTTCACCGGGTCGGGGCTGCGGTACACCGCCTCGCCGAAGAGCGAGACGGAGAGCAGCAGGGCGGTGGTCGTGGCGCACATCGTCGCGACGATCACCGCCGGGAGCTGGATCGCGTTGCGTCCCTTCACGAGCGCCCAGGCGAGCGCGGCCCAGAAGGGCGTGTACACGAAGGCCGCGACGCCGATGACGATCGCGATCCACGCGGGACGCAGCGCGGAGCCCGGATCGACGTCGCGCGCGTACTGCCACATCGCGCGTCCGAGCGCGGTCGGTGCGGTGGCCGACACCTCGGCCCCCAGCGTCACGGGAATGTCGGAGACGAAGCTCCCGAGCGCGAACATCGCAGAGACCGCCGCGAGCACGGCGTCGCCCCGGCGTTCACGGAGCGGAAGGTTGGATCCATCGTCGGTGGCGTTGCGCATCGAGGTGGGCACGGCGTGGGCGTTCGACGCTAACGCGGCGCTCCGCGGTGCATGCGCGCCGTTGCGACGCGGGGGTCTGCGGCGCGCATCGGAGCGTCCGGTTTCCGACGCGGCCGTCGGGTTCGGACAGACCCCGGTTGCAGACCCCCGCAGCCACCCCCTGCGCGGCGCAGACCCCGGTTGCAGACACCCGCAGCCACCCTCTGCACGGAACAGAAGCCCCTCGCAGACACCCGCGGCCACCCCCTGCGCGGAACAGAACCCGCCCGCAGACACCCGCTGCCACCCCCTGCACGGAACAGACCCCGGTTGCAGACACCCGCTGCCACCCCCTGCGCGAAACAGACGCGCGAAACACCCTACAAACAAGGCACTTCGCACAAATCGTACGGTCGCGCGCAACCGCGCGGAGCACCGCCCGATGACCTCCCTGCGCTGCGAGGAATCACCCTCCGCGCACCCCGCACGGGAGTCACGACCATGGATCGGTACATCGACAACGACGAGACCCAGAGCTACGGCCCGCAGTTCGCTTCGAACCTCCGCCGACTGTTTCCCGGTGACGGGGCGCCGCACGTGTTCATGCGCTGGTGCGCGGAGCAGGTGGATGCGCAGACCACGGCGATGCGCGACGCGATGACGGCGCAGCGCACGACGGGCTCGGTGCGCACGCTCGGGGCCGACGAGCACGCGGCGCCGCTCACCGAGGCGCGCGACGAGCTGCGCGCGTTCTGGCTCCACCTCCAGGCCGCGTCGGCGGACCGCCACGAGGCGTGGAAGGGTGACCTCGACCTCTTCGTTCCCGGCGGCCTCGCGACGGTGGGTCGGAGCAAGCGCGCGCTGGCGACGGCGCTCGACGTGGCGCACGCGGCCCTGGCGAACGACAAGGCCGTGCCCGAGCGCGCGAAGTGGATGAAGCGCCTCGACACGCAGATGCGCACCGTGGCGCCGCTGGCCGACGAGGGCGACGACCGCCAGCACGCGCACCGCAGCGCGCTCTCGGAGCAGTCGGTGGAGAAGCGCAACTGGCTCCGCACGTACCGCGGCGTGGCGCTGGTGCTCGAAGGTGTGCTCGCGCTCCTCGGACGCGACGGGGAGTACACCGCCGCGGTTCCCCACCTGACCGTGCCCGGCGCACGGAAGAAGTCCGACGGCGCGCCCAACGTGCCCACCGGGCCGAAGCCGCCTACGGGCTGATCGCACACTCGCGCGGCGCGCGCAGAGCAGCGCGATGGGCAAACAGCCTCCGTGATAGCGTCGCGCGCGTGATCCCCTCTGCGTTCGAGTTCACCCGATACCGCTGCTTCGAGGAGCGCGTGCGGGTCGACCTGCGCCCGCTCACCCTGCTCTACGGACGCAACAACTCGGGCAAGAGCGCGGTGGCTCGATTCCCCGCGATCCTCGCGGCGCTCGCGTCTCCCGCGAACGAGCTCGGGTCGCTCTCACTCGAAGCCCCCGCAGCACGAAGGGCACGCTTCGCAGACCTCTTTCACCGGGGCGTCCCTGCCGACATGGAGTTCACACTCCACTGGAACGACGGTGACATCCGCGCGGTGCGCTTCTCGTTCCTCGAACAGCAGCGCCGTGTGTTGATCGCCTCCTTCGAGGTGCGCGGCACGACGGATCGCCCCCTGCTCGATGTCGTGTGGGAGGGACGCCTCGGACACCGCTACGACCTCTCGCTGCGCAAGCTGCGCTACGTGCGTCGCGGTGACGTGAGCACCACCGACGCGATGACGCTCGCGTTCCGCGGGGTGTATCCCGACGTCGACGAGTCAACGGTGCCCGACCCCGTCCGCGCGGTGCTCCGCGAGGTCGCCGCGCGGCTGCGCGCGTTTTCGGGTTCCGTGCAGTGGTTGCAGGCATCGCGGCCGCAGCCCGAGCGCACCGTCGCGGCCCTCGATGTGACCGGCGGACGCGCCGTGCGCCTCGATCCGTCGGGCGGCAACGCAGCGGCGATCGTCGCCGCGCGTCGCGATGTCGGCGCGTGGGTCACGCAGTGGTACCGCGACCGCACGGGCGCAGCGTTCTCCGTCGACACGGTGGGTGGAAACCAGGTGCTCAGCCGCTTCGCACTCGGGTCCGACCGTGGCCCCGACGCACACGTCGCCGATCTCATCGACGCGGGCGAAGGAATGATTCAGGTGCTCCCGATCGTCACGGGCGCCGCGCTCCTCGCGCACCGAGAAGAGGGCGACCCGACGATCCTCGCGATGGAGGAGCCCGAGTCTCACCTCCACGGCGACCTTCAACTCGCGCTCGCCGAAGACCTCTGCGCGCTCGCGGCCCGACCGGGTGCGGGCGTGCTTCTCGTCGAGACCCACTCGGAGGCGTTTCTCCTCGGCGTGCAGCGCGCGGTGCTTCGCGCCGAGCTCGCGCGTCGCACCGCGGCCGCCGCTCCGAGCGCAACGAACGGGCGCCGAGCCCCGGCGCTCCTCCCCCACGACGCCCTCGCGCTGTACTGGGCTGCGCTTGATCGGGAGACCGGCACGAGCCGACTGCGCAGGGTCACCCTCGACGGCGAAGGGAGGCTCGACGAGGCATGGCCGAGCGCGACCTTCGAAGACCTCACCGACGTCTCCGACGAGCTCTTTCTGCTGCGTCAGAAGGTTCGGAGCGCCTCGTGAGGTTCGAGGTCGACATCGCGGCCTTCACAACGACCGGACGCGATGCGATCGCGCTGCTCGACGTGCTGCTTCAAGGCGTCGACGGGCGACACACCGTCGTCGTCGACCCGCCGCTGCGTACGAGCGCGGCGGCGCGGACCACGTTCCGGGCATGGCTCTCGACGCTGCTCCGCGAAGACGGCGTGATCGCAGAGAGCCTGCGGGAACACTTCGAGCGACGTGCCACGCGCAGCGATCGGGTGCAGCTCCGCACGACGGTGCGCGTCGAAGCTCGGAGCGACAGCGCGTGGCACCTGACGCTCCCGCGGGTCACGCCGCAGGACGCGAGTCGGCTCGCGCGCGCCCCGCTGGCGATCATTCTTGAAGACGCCGTGAACGACGGTGCGTTTCTGCTCGCGCTCTCCGAGGTTGCGGGTGAGTCGGGGCCGCGCGTTCGCGAGCACCTCGCGCGCGGGTGGATGCGCCTCGCGCACGGCGGTGGCATCACGTCGATCCCACGGCTGCTCCATGCGTTGGAGGAGGCCCACGTGGAGGTCAGGCGTTGCGCGGTCGTCGTCGATCACGATGGCGACAAGCCCGACGCCCCATCGCCGCCCTCGCGTCAGGTCGAGGAGGTCTGCGCCGAGCTCGGCGTGCCCTTCGTTCGACTGCGCCGCCGTGCGATCGAGAACTACGCCCCCATCGAGGCCCTGGAACAGTGGGCGCTCGGCGCGCTCCACGTACGGAAGGACGTTCGCAATCCGGCGAGGTGGAAGCAGATCCTCCACGAGCCCGGTGACCGCGGCCGCGACGCGCGCGCCGAGGTGCTCACGCGGTGGAAGGCGATGGAGCGCGCCACGCAGGATCACCACCCCATGAAGGGCATGTTCGCGGAGGACCTCGCCGAGCGCGTGTTCGCGGGCTTCACCGTCGGCCGTGACCGGGGCGACGGCGCGGCCCCCGAGCGCTTCGTGGTGCAGCCCGCGTGGCTCCGTCGCAACGGGAGTGCGGACGAAGCCGCCCACCTTCTCGAGACCCTGTTGCGGAGCGCATGAGCACCCACCGATGACCCTCCCCTACTACGGGCGCGTGCCCACCCTCGTCTCGATCGCGGCGTTGCTCGATGCGGTGCGCGAGGGGAGCCTTCGGATCGCGCGGTTTCAGCGCCGCTTTCTCTGGGACTCGGAGCAACGCACGCAGCTCCTCGACAGCATCTACCGCGACTATCCGATCGGGACGCTCTTCGTGTGGCGTACGCGCCAGCATCGTCTCGCGAGTGAGCAGCGCGTGGCAGACCTTCCCGTGCCCGACGAGTCCGCGAACGACGACGGGGCGGTGCAGGAGTACGTGCTCGACGGGTTGCAGCGCATCTCGACGCTCTACGGCGCCCTCGGCCCGGGGCTCCTGGGCGCCGAAGCAGACGACGCGAGGCGGGCGCCCGGATGGGATGTGTACTTCGACCTCGACGCCGAGACGTTCAGCGCGTTCGACGACCTCGAACAGGAGAGCGACGACCTCAAGCGTCGCCAGCTTCCGCTCTCGGTGATCCTCGACACGACGCGCTTCCTCGACGCGCTCGAAGCGCATCGGCGGAGCAACCACCCCCGTCGCATCGAGAACGCCCAGAAGCTGCTCCGGCAGATCAACCGCTACCAGGTCCCGATCCTGCCGCTGATCACCGAGAGCATCGAGGATGCGGTGCAGAGCTTCACGCGCCTCAACACGGCGGGAACGAAGCTCGACAAGGCCGCGATCCTCCACGCGCTCTCGTACCGCAAGGAGGAGCACGGCGGACGAGACGCGGTGGATCTACTCCGCGCGTTCGATGACATCCGGGAGCGCGTGAAGGACCGCTGGGCACCGGTGGATGCGCTCGATGACGAGATGCTCCGCCACATCGTCGTCGCGGAACTCCAGCTCCCCATCTACGGCGACGACGACCACGGCCGGTTTGTGACCGCGTTGCGCTCGTCACCGCAGGTGCTCGAACGTGTCGGCGTCGGCGTCGAGCGCGCCGTGGAGTTTCTTCGCGCGCACTGCGGCGTCGGCGGTCCACGGGTGCTGCCGTACATGTTCCAGTTCGTGCTGCTGGCGCGGGTGCTGCTCACCCGCTGGCCCCTCGACGAGGCGCAGATCGACGCCGCGCGGCGATGGTTCTGGGCGACCACCTGGACGCACCACTTCGCGAGTCAGCGCCGCGTGCAGGGGACGCTCAAGAACCTCGAACGGCTCCTCGATGATCCGACGGGCGAGGTGCTCCCCGATGCGCGCAGTGTTGTGCCGATGGGGCGTTTTCAGTTCAAGCGTGCGCGCGACAAGGCGCTCGCACTCCTGCTCGCCGAACAGGGCCCCGCGGTGTCGAACGCCCCGACGGAAGACCCGATCACCGAGGCGAGGGCGATGCTCGCCCAGCTCGGAGGCGACGCGCTCCACGAGCTGATCTCCCCCCGCATGGACGGCGCCGCAGACATCGACGCGACGCTCCTCCACGACGCCGGGAACATCGTGCTCACCCCGAACGAACACCTCCCGAGACTGCGGTCCCAGCTCGCGGGCCACGGACGCGAACTCTTCACGCCGACGCCCTGCGACGATGCGATGTTGCAGCGCCACGCGATCACGCCCGCAGCGTTCGAGGCGCTGCGCCGAGGCGATCCGTCGGGGTTCATCCGACTGCGCGGCGAGCACCTGCGCCAGCTGGAGCGCGCGCGCATCGCGAGGCTGGGCTTCGCGAGCGCCCCGGGGTCCGACGCGTCCTGATCCCATCGGCCAGGCCTACGCGCCCGCTCCCCCGCGCCCGCTGCTACCCTCCGCGCCCTCATGCCGAAGGCCGCCCATGCGCGCGAGGTCCGCGCGTTCACCGACATCCCCAACGTAGGACGCGCCATGGCCGCGGACTTCGCCACGCTCGGCTACACGCACCCGCAGCAGCTCGCGGGCGCCGACGCGCTCGACCTCTACCGCCGCCTCTGCGCGCGTACGAACGCGCGCCACGATCCCTGCGTGCTCGACACCTTTCTCGCGGTGGTCGCGTTCATGAACGGCGGCCCCCCGCGCCCGTGGTGGGACTACACCGCCGAGCGCAAGCGCCTCCACCCCGACCTGTAGCGCGCGCCGTTCCCTCGCGTCGCAGCGCGCTCCGATGCTACGCAGCGCGCGCCATGCGAGCGCCCGCGTTCCCAGTCGTCATCGCCCTCGTCACGGCCTCGCCCGCGGCCCTCGCGCAGCGCGCCCCCGCAGCCCCGACCTACGCCCCCGGACGCGCCCCGCTCGCGCTCGGCGAGGACTACGGCTGCGCCCTCCGCGGCGGCGCCGTGTGGTGCTGGGGCGCCAACCACGACGGACGCCTCCACGACGGAACGCGCGTCTCCCGTGACGAGCCGCGTCCCATGCTCGACGTGTCCGATGCGACCGCCGTCGCCATCGCGCGCGACGTGACCTGCGTGCTCCGCGCGGATCGCACCGTGGCCTGCGCGCTCCACGACGACCACTCCAGCACCCTCACGCCCGTCTCCGAACTCGCCCGCGTCGACGCCCTCTTCGGCAACGAGCGCGGAACCTTCTGGGCCCTCTCCGGCGGCGTCGCGTGGTGCTTCGGCGCGGGCGCCTCCGAGGCCTGCGGCGCACCCGACGGACGCTACGACCGCGCCACCCGCTTCGCCCACGCGACCGGCGTCCGCGCCGTGCGCGCGCTCTGGGAGACCGCCGGAAGCGACTGCCTCGTGCTCGCGACGGGACGTGTGCTGTGTCCCCAATCGTCGCCCGACAACCGCACCTGGCGCGGCCTCACCAACGTCGCCGACCTCTTCGACGTGAGCGGCCTCTGCCACCTCGACCGCGCGGGCAACGCGCGCTGCACCAACTGGGAGGGAACGCGCGCGCTCCCCACCTTTCGCAACGCCGTCGAGGTCGCGGGCAACGGCTTCGACTCCATGGCCTGCGCGCGCCTCCGCGACGGCGCCGTGCGCTGCGTGGGTGACACCGCGCACACCGAGGGCGGCAACGGACCTTCGCCCGCCGTTCCGCCCGCCACGGCCCTCGCGCTCTATGCGGGTACGGCCTGCGCACGCGCCGCCGACGAGAGCGTGCGCTGCTGGGGCGGCACCACACGCTTCGCGCTCCACGACGTGCTCGACGTGAGCGACGCGCGCGACGTGACCGTGACGCAGTTCATGGGCTGCGCGAACACCGCCCGCGGACCGCGCTGCTGGGGCAACGGACGCGCGCCGGAGAACGGTCCCGCGCTCCCCGACGGAGGCCGCGTGCGCGTGCTCGACAACCGCGCGCTCGTCGCCGACCGCAGCGGCGCGATGCGTCTCGGAGACCTGTTTTCAAGGCGTCCGCGCACCCCCAACGCCATCGCGTGGATGGCCTCGAACCACCACGACCTCTTCGCCCTCACGACAACGGGCGCGCTCTACGCGACCTCCATGGTCGTCGACAGCGTTCCCTTCGTACCCGTCTTCGACCTCGACGGCGTGCGCAGCGCGGCGGTCTTCGAACACGGCGTCTGCGTGGTCACCCGCGAGGGCGACGTGCGCTGCGGCAACCGGATCTCCGTGGGCGACCTCGACGCGAACCTCCCGCGCATCGGCGGCATCGCGCGCGCCACCGCGGTCGTCGCCGACAACCAGTGGGGATGCGCGCTCCACGGAGGCGGCACCGTGTCGTGCTGGGGCGAGCCCTTCGCCGCGTCGTGGGTCCGTTCGAGCGACACCCCCACCACCGCGACGGCCACGGGCATCACCGACGCGACGGCCCTCGCAGGCGCAGGAACCCACGTCTGCGCATTGCGCCGCAACGGACGCGTCTCGTGCTGGGGCGAGAGCGTCGTGGGCGCCCTGCTCACGGGCACACCGCGCGAGACCTCACCGCGCGACGTGGGCGTCGAGGGCGTGACGGCCCTCGCGGCCGACGGCGACGAGACCTGCGTGGTGCAACGGGGACGCGTGCGCTGTGCGGGACGCGGCGCCCACGGATGCCTCGGCGACGGCACCGGAACCTCCGCGCCGTGGGTGCAGCTCGCGGCGCCGTGATCGATCGGCGCGCGACGGTGATAGGGTGCGCGCCACGATGCAGCAGACGGTTTCCTTCGGGCGCTACGCGCTCTCGGTCGAGGTGACGGGCGCGGACGAAACGCCGGTGGTGCTGGTGCACAGCACGGGCATGAGCGCGCGTCAGTGGCGCGGGCTCGCGACGCGGCTGGAGCCCGATCACCGCGTGCTCCTCCCCGACCTGCTCGGCTACGGCGCGAGCACGGCCATCGCGCGCGGAGAGCCCCTGCACTGGCACCTCGACGTGCTCGGACTCGAAGCGCTCCTCGACACGCTCGACCGCCCGGCGCACCTCGTGGGGCACTCGTACGGCGCGCTCCTCGCGATGACGGCCGCGCTGCGTCGCCCCCGCGCGGTGCGCTCGCTCTCGCTCGTCGAGCCCGTGGCCTTCGCGGTGCTGCGCGGAACGCCCGATGACACCTTCGGCGCCTCGCAGTCGTCGATGCCCTTCGGCGATGGCGCGCTCCCCGACGACCGCGCCGCCGACGAGGCCTGGCTCACCTGGTTCGTCGACTACTGGAACGGTCCCGGCGCCTTCGCCCGCCTGCCCGAGCGCATGCGCGCATCCTTCGTCTCGAACGTGTGGGTGTGCTTCCGCGAGGTGTGGTCGCTCATGGGCGACGCGACGCCCGCGGAGGTGTGGTCGACCATCGCAGCGCCGACGCTGTTCATCCGCGGCGAGCGCTCGCCGCGCGAGGCGAGGGCCGTGTGCGAACGCCTGGCCCACGCGCTCCCCGACGCGGCGCTCACCGAGATCGAAGGCGCGGGCCACATGGCGCCGATCACCCACGAGTCCGAGGTGAGCGCGCGCATCGCCGCGTGGCTCGCCGCGCACTGAGCCTCGCGGGTTCGAGGCGCGCGTCGCAGCGGATCAGGGCACGAGGTCGAGGGCGGCGTAGCGCCGAAAGATCCCGTTCTCGTTGAAGGCCAGGCGACGCGGCGAGGCGAGGTACGCGGCGATGCGCGGACGTTCGGCGACGCGGTCGCGCACCTCGACGACGCGCGGGTGCGACGGTTCGAAGTGGGCCATGGCCTTCGGAAAGGCGTAGCGAAGCCCCTCGACGAGCTGAAAGAGCGAGAGGTCGCAGGTGCTGTGCCCCGTCGCGAGCATCTGCGCAGGCCCGCCGACGTCACGGAGCGTGCGCTCGATCCACCCCAGAAACTTCGGCAGGCGGAGGCGCACGAAGGCCTGCGCGCGCTCGCGGGCCGCGTCCATCTGGTCTTCGTAGCGGAACTGCGTGCTCGTGGGGTGATGCGTGTCGTGCACCTCGGAGACGAGGTCGGCGAAGGTGAGCTGCACGAGCATCGCGCGGTGTCGGCCCGCGTCGTCACCGGGCATGAGCCCGAGGCGCGGACCGAGGTATCCGAGGATGTTCGCGACCTGCGAGAGCGCGACGCGTCCGTGCTTGAGCACGGGCGGCGCGAAGGGCGCGGGGCCGTCGTAGTCGCGCGCATCGGGCGACGCATCGAGCAGCGCGCGGATCGCGGCCACACCGCGCGCAGGGTCGCGGGCCACGTCGTCGTAGGGCGCGCCTGCGTCTTCGAGCGCGAGGCGGATGAACTCTCCGCGCCCCTGGATGTGCGGCCAGTAATAGAGCTCGTACACGGTGTCCTCCATGGGAGGGCACTCTCGCACGGGTGGCGCACGCGCCCCGACGCGAAGCGGTCGCAGAGACCTCGCACCGGGGGTTCGTCAGCGCCCCATAACGACGAAGGCGACGTTCCGCGGAGGGAGCGTCGCCTTCTGGGGGTCTCTTCGGGCTTCGTCGGCGCTGGTGTCGAGGGATGCGTTGGCGTCCCCAGAGGGATTCGAACCCTCGTTAGCGACGTGAAAAGCCGCGGTCCTGGGCCTCTAGACGATGGGGACGATAGGCTCGACCCCAGCGCGATGAAGTCGCGCGAAGAGAGGGCGCTTCTCTACCCGATCCGCTGCGCATTGCAACACTTCTCGTCACCGTCGTGCACTTCGTCGCGGCGCCCCCACCGGGCGGCGAGAACGCCCGCGTCCTTCGTGCACGCCCTGAAACACCGCAGATCCGCGGGGTCGCGCGACGCACGGTGGTATGGTCGGGCTCCGGTGCGCCGTGACGTGGGAGCGCGCCGAGGGACCCACTTCCCGATGAGCTACCGCTTTCTTCTCCGCTCCGCTGCGCTCCGCCGCCTCGCGCTGTGCGCCCTCACCCTCACCGCCGTCGCGGCGTGTGCGAAGGGCTCACCGGGCACGCAGGTCGACCTCCCCGACGCCACGGTGAAGCCCGACGGCGCCGTCTCCGACGCGCCCGACGACCGCGCCGACGGGACCGACACCGCCGTCTCCACCCGCTGCACCTCCGACGAGAGCTGCGCCGCGTCGCCCGTGGGCCCCGTGTGCGACACGGTCACGGGCCAGTGCGCCCAGTGCACCCCCGCGCGCGACAACTGCCCGCCGGGACTCGTCTGCGAGGGCGCCACGAACACCTGCGTCACGGGCTGCCGTTCGGACTCCGACTGCGGCGCCGGCGGCGTCACCCGCTGCGACACCGCCACGCGACGCTGCGTGGGATGCACCGCCGACTCGGACTGCGCCCTCGGCACCGTGTGTCGCACGGGCGCGTGCGTGCCGGGCTGCAACGAGGGCCACGCGTGCGGCGTCGGACAGACCTGCTGCGACGGCCAGTGCGCCGACCTCCAGGCGAGCGCCACGAACTGCGGCGCGTGCGGGGCCGCGTGCGGATCGGGCAGCGCCTGCTGCGGCGGAACGTGCCGCGTGACCGCCACCGACAGCGCCCACTGCGGCCGCTGCGGCAACACCTGCACGGCCTCGAACGGCGCCCCTGCGTGCGTCGCGGGCGAGTGCTCCGTGGGCGCGTGCAACGAGGGATACGGCAACTGCGACGGCAACGGCGCCAACGGCTGCGAGTCCGACCTCAACACCGACGCCGCCCACTGCGGGAGCTGCGCGACCGCGTGTCCGACCGGGCCCAACGCCACCGCGCGCTGCACCATGGGACGCTGCCAGACCGAGTGCGCAGGCGGCTTCGGCAACTGCGACGGCAACGGCGCCAACGGCTGCGAGTCCGACCTCAACGCCGACCCCGCGAACTGCGGCGCGTGCGGAGCGGCGTGTCCGAGCGGTCCCAACGGCACCGCGCGCTGCGCGATGGGCCTGTGCTCGATCGTGTGCGCGCCGGGCTTCGGCGACTGCGATGGCAACCCCTCGAACGGCTGCGAGACGAGCCTCTCGAACACGGTCACGAGCTGCGGCGCGTGCGGCGTCGCGTGCCGCTTCGCCAACGGCAACGCCTCGTGCGCCTCGTCGCGGTGTGTGCTCTCGACCTGCGCCGCGGGCTACGACAACTGCGACGGCAACGCCGACAACGGCTGCGAGACGCCCACCGCGGGCGATTCGAACAACTGCGGCCGCTGCGGCAACCGCTGCGCGCCGGGCACGGCCTGCTCCGCGGGCGTGTGCACCAGCGTGTGCTCGGGCGGAACGACCTTCTGCACCGACCGCTGCGCGCCCCTCGACAGCGACGCCTCGAACTGCGGCGCCTGCGGACGCGCGTGTGCGAGCGCCTCGAACGCCACCGCCGCGTGCCGCGGAGGCGTGTGCGGCCTCGCGTGCGACCGCGGCTTCGGCGACTGCGACGGATCGAGCGCCACGGGCTGCGAGACCAACCTCCGCACGTCGACCAACCACTGCGGCGCGTGCGGCGCCGCGTGCCGCGCGGCCAACGCGACCTCGGCCTGCACCGACGGCGCGTGCACCGTGGCGAGCTGCAATCCGGGCTTCAGCAACTGCAACGGCAACGGCGCCGACGGGTGCGAGGTCAACACCGGCGCCGACGTGGCGAACTGCGGCGTGTGCGGCCGCGCGTGCGCGCTCCCCAACGCGGGCGCGACCTGCGCAGGCGGAACGTGCGTGGTGGGCGCGTGCGCGTCGGGCTTCGCCAACTGCAACGGCGTCGACGGCGACGGCTGCGAGGTGAACACCAACACCAACAACTTCAACTGCGGCCGTTGCGGCGTGAGCTGCGCGCCGGGCACGGCGTGTTCGGGCGGCGTGTGCAGCACGATCTGCTCCGCGGGCACCACGTACTGCGCGGGGTCGTGCGTGGCGCTCGCCACCGACGCGCGCAACTGCGGCGCCTGCGGCAACGTGTGTGCGGCCGGTCAGACGTGCTCGGGCGGCGTGTGCCGCGTGCCTCCGCCGTCGAACGACACCTGCGGCGCGGCCGCGGTGCTCTCGCTCGCCGCGGGGTCGCAGACGATCGCGCTCACCACCACGGGCGCCAACAACGAGCTCGCGTCGCCGTGCGGCTTCGCGGGCGCCGACGTCTGGTACCGCTTCACGCTCACGCAGCGCGAGCTCGTGTACGCCGACACCATCGGCACGGGCTACGACACGGTGCTGTACTTCGCGTCGGGGTGCTCCACGGCGCTCTCGGGATCGCCCACCGCGGGCACGGCCCTCTGCAACGACGACATGAGCGCGGTGGGGTGCACGACGGGCGGGCTCCAGTCGCAGGTCGTGGGGCTCTTCGGGCCGGGCACGTACTACCTCGTCGTCGCGGGCTACGGCTCGCAGTCGGGCCCCGCGACGCTGCACTTTCAGCATCTCGCGGTGGGCGGCGCGGTGAACACCCTCGCCGCGGGCACCACCACGGTGTCGGGCGCCACGTCGGGGAGCGCGGGCGAGTACGCGCCCTCCTGCGGCTTCAGCACGGGCCCCGAGGCCATGTGGTGGTGGAAGACCTGCCCCGACCACGCGGGCGGATCGTTCACCGCGACGACGTGCTCGCGCGCCTCGTTCGACACGATCCTTGAGCTGCGCAACGCCGTGGGCACGGGCAACGCGTGCAACGACGACAGCTGCGGGCTCCAGTCGACGGTGACGGGCTCGGTGCCCGCGGGCGCGGGGCTCCACGTGCTCGGACTCGACGGCTACAACGGCGCGTCGGGCAGCTTCTCGGTGCAGGTGACGCGGCCGTGACCACGACGGGCGAAGGCGACGAGGCCTTTCTTCAACCGGGCGATTTCTTCGCGGGCTACCAGGTCACGCAGCAGCTCGGCGCGGGCGCCTTCGGCACCGTGTACGAGGCCGTGAAGGTCGACACGGGGCAGCGCGTGGCGCTCAAGGTGCTCAACGTCTCGCTCCAGTCGCACCCCGAGGTGGCGCGGCGCTTCGAACGCGAGACCCGCGCCGTGCAGCGCTTCAAGCACCCGAACATCGTGTCGGCCATCGAGGTCGACGTGTGCGACGGCGTGCAGTTTCTCGCGATGGAGCGCCTCGACGGCGAGACGCTCACCGAGCTCATGCGCCGCGAGAAGCGCCTCCCGCTCTCGCGCGCGCTCGACGTGGCGCTGCCCCTCATGGCCGCCGTTCGCTCGGTGCACGCGCAGAACATCGTTCACCGCGATCTCAAGCCCGACAACGTGTTCCTCGCGCGCCTCGACGACGGGCGCGTGCAGCCGAAGATCCTCGACTTCGGCTTCGCGAAGATGGCCGAGCCGGGCCTGCGCCTCACGGGCAAAGACACCGCGATCGGCACGCCCAACTTCATGTCGCCCGAGCAGATGCTCACGCCCCGCGACGTCGACCCGCGCAGCGACCAGTGGGCCCTCGGCGTGATGCTGTACTTCATGCTCACGGGGGTAAAACCCTTCGAGTCGAAGAACCTCGCCGACGTGCTGAAGAACGTGCTCCAGCGTGAGCCCGTGCCGCTGCGCGAGCTCGCGCCCGAGGTGCCCGTCGAGGTGGCCGAGGCGATCCATCGCACGATGCGCAAGCGCCCCGAAGACCGCTTCCCCGCGGTGCATGATTTCGCGCAGACGCTCGTGGGCTTCGCGCGCGACGACGTGGCCCTGCGCTACGCCGCCGACTTCTTCACCGTCGAGGTGTGGGAGAACCTCTCGGAAGAGGCCCCGCCGCGCACCGCCGCCGAGGGCCGTCAGCGCACCCGCGCCTCGCGCGCGCCGCGCCTCTCTCCACCGCCCCGCGGCGCCCGCGCCTCGACGCCTCCGAACGCCACCGCGTGGCGTCCGCCGTCGGCCGCGAGCGCCTCGTCGCCGCCCGCGCGCGCCTCGTCTCTGCCGCCCTCCCCCACCGCGTCGACGCCGCCCTCACCCGCC
>CAMFHP010000043.1 GCA_945952225.1 uncultured Myxococcaceae bacterium | reverse complement strand
CCGTCAGGGACTTTCCCTTCCCTGCCGGTGAATTCATTCACCGGGAGTCCGGCTCCGCACGCGGGGCCGTGCGCACGATCAGAAACACACACCTTCGAGGGCCTGTCCGCTGGGGACCCGCGGTGTGCGATGGGACCTTCCAACATCCCGCGAGCATGCCCTCTCCGGGAGGGCCCTGCCCGACCGCTGCGGGTGACTTCAATCACCCGTGCGATGCGTGCGCGGCGAGGTAGCGGTCGAGGAGCCCCTCGCGGTCGAGCGCTTCGAGGCACGCGCGAAAGAACGCCACCATCGCACCGACCTGATCGGGCTCGTCGAGCAGCGTTCCCATGTCGCGCGTCGCGGAGATGAGCGGCCATCCCGTGCCGAGGGCCCAGCGCGCGTGCCCGGCTTCGTTGAGGCGCGCGCAGGCGGCTTCCCACGCGGCGCGCTCGCGTTGAATGTGCTGCGCCGCGGGCTTCGTGGGCGGTGCTTCGAGGAACAACAGCAGATCGGGCGCCCCGTCGCGCGTGGCCAGCGGATGCACGGAGATGCCCACAAACGCAAACATCCCGACGCGACGGTCGTACGGAGCGGCCCACCCGATGCGCGCGTGCGCCTCCTGCCGCCACGGGTCGTCGCGCTGGAGCTTCTTCACCCGCGGATCGTCACGGAGGAGCGTCCAGACGCGGTCGATCATCGCGTCGAGGGAGGCCTTGAAGGCGAGGTAGGGACCCACGCTTGCGAGTCCTTCGGCGGTCAACCGTTCGAACGTCATTCCACGTCTCCTGAGCACGTCGACGAACCATCGGGCGACCTGCGCCACGACGGGATCCGTCGGTTCTTCCTCGGTGAGCCACTGGCGCACGTCCTGCCAGCGGAGCGCGCCGCCAAAGCGGGGATGGGCGCGCACGGCGGGTTCCAGTTCCAGTTCGTCGGCGGCGAGGGTGAACACGCCCGTCGGCGGTTGCGTGCGTTCCGTGTGCTGAAGGTAGCGACGCACCTGCGACACGACGCGCGGCGCGGTCTCGTCGTCGTGGGAATCCTCTTCGGTAGAGCGCCATCCGAGTCCCGCGCGTACCTTCACTTCGATCACCGCACGCCATCCGGGCCACACGAGCACGAGGTCGTAGCGGTTGGACCCTTCGGTCACCTGCGTGCGCACCACGGGATCCCCCGTGAGCTGTGGCGCGCCGTGCTCCATGAGATACGTCTGCCATCGCGTGCGCAGCGGGGCGTGCGCGCCGACAAGCCACGCGAGTGTGGCGGTGATGGCGTCTTCCTCGCGTCGCGACGCGTGGGCGAGGAGCGTGTGCACCAGGTTGTTCAATCGTCCCTCCGCGCGAGAGCATCGCCTCGCAGGGGGCCCATGGGCAACGGCGAAGTCCGGGGCGGTCGCCGAACGGGGTGTCCGGGATGAACGCGCGCGGAGGCGGCATCCCAGGAGGGGTCACACCGCCGCGTGCGAAGTGAGCGCGCGCGCAGGGCGGCGCGCAACGGGGCGACGGGCGAAACGTGGGGTGTGGGAGCGTGCGCGCGGTCGTGGTGGGCGCATGCGGGTGAAGGCGCTCGAAGGGGTGCGTTCCCGATCGTGCTCACGTTCTGGCGGCGGTGAGATCGTGCCGACGCGCTCGTGTTCTGGTGGTGGTGAGATCGAGCGAATGGGCCCACTTGCGACCGGTGAATGAATTCACCGGCCGCCAGGCGAAAGCCCCTCACGGGGCTCGCGCTTCGTTCACCGGAAACACGCGGGGCCGACTCGTATGATCGCTCCCCTGGCTCCGCACGCGGGGCCGTGAGCACGAGCGGAAACACACCCGAGCAACGCGCCGTGAGGGCGACGCAGGATCGCGAGTCCCGTCAGGGACTTTCCCTTCCCTGCCGGTGAATTCATTCACCGGGAGCACGCTACAGGTGATTGAACTCACCCCGCGCTCAGCGCGCGACGATCTTCTGGAGCGCGTCCCAGGTGCGCGTGGTGATGTCGGCGCCGAGGCTCTTTTCGAGCATCCCCATGAACACCGGACCCTTCGCGCTCACCACGTACGACGTGAGCACGTAGCGCCCCTCGGCGCCGTGGATCGTCACGCCGTCGGTCGCGGGCGGGGGCTTCCATGACGAGGGCGGCGGCGCGCGCAGCAGCGTCACCACGCGCTTCGCATCGGGCGCCACGGCGTAGCGCGTCCATGGGTCCGCCGCGAGGAGCGCGCCGAGCTCCTCGACGCTCCGCACGAACACGGGAAAGCCTCGCGTGAGGTGCTTCTCCATCGCGTGCAGGGCGCGGGCTTCGAGCGTCGCGGTGTCGTCGGACGGCGCGTCGAAGAGCACGTTGCCGCTCGATGCGTGCGTGACCACCGAGGAGAATCCCGCACGCTCGAACGCGCGCTTCACCTCGGGCATCTTCGCGTTCTGCGGAGACACACCCCGCAGCAGCGCCGCGTAGCGTCGGAGGGTCGTGGGCGCCATCGCTCAGCGCACCGCCCGAAGGATCGTGTCGCGCATGGTCGCCACGAACGCGGCGTCGGAGGGTGGTGTGCCCTTCCACCGTTGCACCACGAGCCGCGCGAGCTCGTCGGGATCCTGCGAGCCGTGACGCCAGCCACCGGAGCGGGCCAGGGATTCGAAGATCTCCTTGCCCGAGAAGGTCGTCATCCAGTCTCCGCGCGTGACCTCGTCGGCACAGTCCCGCTGGTGCTTCGGGAGCACGACATCGCGGAGATACGTTGGCGTCCACGTCTTACGAACGGACTCTTCGAGGCTCGCAGGCCACGTCTGCGTCGCGAGCCAGGTCTGAGCTGCGGCTGCGTCGGGAACGTCGTGCGGCTTCGGATCCGGGGGCGTGCCCGGCAGCGAGGTCTTCACGTCGTGCAGGGCGCGTCGGAGCGCGTTCCAGTGCTGTTGCTCCTGTGCGAGCGCCTGGAGCCGTCGGTCGATCTCCGATGCGTCGAGGGTCTCCAGCAGCGCTGCGAGCGCGGTCGTGTCGAGCAGATGGTTCTCGAACTCGTGACGCGTCGTGTGGAACAGCCGCCCCTGGTCGGTTCCGCCGCGCAGGTCGCGGTCGACGAGCCCGAAGACGTGCGCGAGCCCCCGCTCGACGGCAGCACGTACCAGCGACTCCACGGCGGTTCTTCCGCCGACCGCGCGCACCTGGATGCGTCGGCTCTGCGGATCGCGAGACCAGCACTCCGTGATCGAGACGCGCGTGCGCTCATCTTCGACCAGCAGCAACGCATCGCCCTGAAAGAAAGGGTCGTCGATGGGAACCGCACGCAGGGTCATCGCGCTTCCTCGACGGGCGACGGGTCGAGGCGGGTGAGCTGCACACGCTCGTGACGACCCACGGAGTCGAGCACCTGGGGCGAGTGCGTCGCCACGACGAACAACGTCTCCGGCGAGAGCTCGCGGAGCGCGGGAAGCAGCGCGCGCTGCCACGTCGGATGCAGGTGCTGCTCGGGCTCGTCGAGGAGCGCGAGCGCGATGGGCGGATCGCTGAACACGAAGGGATAGGCCAGCGCGAGCAGCGCCATCTGCCCCGAGCTCAAGCGGTCGATGGGGAGCACCGTGGGCATCGCCACGCCGTCTGCCGCGAGCGCGCGAATCGTGGCGAGCGTGCGCGGTTCACCGTTGCCGTCGAGGGGCATCGGTCCGTTGCGGAGTACGACCGTTGCGTCGCCGCCCTCGTGCGCATCGAGCCAGGCCACGTCGAGCTCCCACGCCGCGCCGACGAAGCGCTGGAGAAAACGCTCCAGGCGGGTGAACGTGTGGTTGCGTCGCGCGCGGCTCCAGACGTTGAAGAGGCGCTTCTTGAGCTCGGCGAGGCGACGCTCCTCACGCGTCGACCGGGGCCCCGAGAGGTCCGTCAGGGCAGCTCCCAGGTTCTCGGGTTCGCGTCGTGCCGAGAAGTACTCGATCGGAAACTCCGCGGGCGACGGCGCGCCCCAGTGGACGCTGCGGAGCTGTTCCGTGAGATCGCCACGCGGCGACGACTCGCGCAACGCGCGCAGCGTTGCGAGCTGTTCGCGGTCGACCCACCAGCCATCACCCGTGGGCGTGTCGAGGTGCGCTTCGAGGTGGAAGTCACGGCTGCCGAGGCGCACCTGCTCCACGTCGGGCGCGGCGTCTCCGGGCAGGAGGTCGAGGCGGCCGAAGAGCACGAGGAGCGCTTCGAGCGCCGAGGTCTTGCCACAGCCGTTCTCGCCCGCGACCACAAGCGCACCCGCATCGTCGATGCCTCGCGCGAAGGTGAGCGTGAGGTCGTCGATCGCGCGGAACCCGCGGATCTTCAGCGTTCGTAGACGCGGCGAAGGGGAGGGGAACGACGGCATCGGAAGACCGCGATCATCGCGACGATCGTCGCGGCGCGTCCACTACGCCGCTCAGTTCGGCGCGTAGGCCACGCCGCGGTACGTGGTGTTCGCCGGAGCCGTGGCGAGCGTGGTGAACGAGGCCGTCGCCGTCGACACGTTCAAGTCGATGCGCAGCAGGCGCGCGCGGCTCTCCGTCGTCGTCGCGAAGAACACATAGTTCGAACCGTTCACGCGGCCCGTGAGCGCGCGGAGGCCGTTGGTGAGCTCGGTCTGCGTGATCGTGAGCTGCGTCCACGTCGAGCCCGAGAGGCGCCAGTACTGGAGCCCGCCGCCCGAGGCCGGCGTGCGGTCGTCGGCCACGAAGATCACGTCGGGCTGGCCGTTGCCGTCGCGGTCGAAGGCCACCACGCCATACGGCGATCCCGTCATGCCCGCGGGAAAGCCCGGGAGCTGCGTGAACATCGGGCCCGCCGCGCGCGGCAGCGGCGCGAGCGAGTACACCCCCGAGCCCTCGGGGGCCGACATCGAAGCCAGCAGACGCGCGCCCGACATCGAGAGCACGCGGAACACCTGTCCCGACGAGATCGCCGTGCCCGTCGGCGTCGGGCCATAGGGCTTGTAGATCAGCGAGGCCACGCTCACGAGCGCGTGCGCCGACCAGAACTCCGTGCCGTCGACGGTCACCACCGAGCGCATCGCGAGACCGCTCGCGGTGCTTCCCACGTTGGTGCGCGTGTCGACGATGCCCGCGCTGTTCACCCGCGCGATCACGCGAGGCACGCTCGTCGAGTTGGGCGTCGCCGAACCCGGCGCGGCGTTGTACCCGCCGAACACCACGTAGTTGCCCGCGAGCGCGCGGAACAGCGATCCCTCGGCCGAGGCGTTGCCCGTGATCGTGAGCCCGAGGTTCGACCCCGACGTGGTCGTGGGCACCGTGATCGCCGCGCCCAGCGAAGACCCCGTGTTGCCGTTGTACATCTCGATCGCCACCGGGGCCGCCGTCGCGGCGAGCGCCGTCGCGCCATCGCCCACACGAAGCACCCAGATGCGGTCGTCGCTCGTCGGCGGAACGCTCGGCACATCGGTGCTCGTCGGTACGTCGGGGGTGACGGGCACATCGGGCGTGACAGGCACATCGGGCGTGACGGGCACGTCGGGCGTGACGGGCACGTCGGGGGTGACGGGCACGTCGGGCGTGACGGGCACATCGGGCGTCACGGGTACGTCGGGCGTCCCGGGCATGTCGATGGGCGGCGGCGCGTCGGGCTGCGTGGGCGCGTCGGGCGTCGCGGGAACGTCGGGCTGCGCGGGCGCATCCATCGCGGGCGCATCGGGGCTCACGGGCGCATCGGGCTGAGTGGCCGTGTCGTCGCTCGCGTCGACGGTCATCGTGACGTCCGTCGATGCGTCGGGGTCGGGTGTTCCGCCGCCGCCTCCGTTGCCCGCACGGGCGGAGCAGGCGGCCGAGAGCGCGAGAAGACACACCAGGGCGCGGGCGCGTGACGTCATGGGCCCCGCTCCTACAACAACCCGCGCGGCGTGGAAACTCCACGGCACGTGTCATCTCCTCACGTCACACGCTCACAACGTCCGCCACACGGTGCGCGCCTTCAGCAGCACCCGTCCGTCGTCGCCATGCGCCGCCGCGTGAAGCCATCGGCCGTCGTCGCCCTCGGGGGCGCAAAGCGCGCGCACCGGCGTGTCGACGTGGGCCTCGTTCACGAACTCCGCTTCGAGCTCCGCGAGCTCGCGGCCGTGTGTGACCTTCGCGGGCAGCGTGTCGAGGGCCCACGCGAGCATGTGCACGTGGTTGACGTGGCCGTTCATGTCGATCTCGCTCGGACGCACCACGAAGTCGCGCGCGAACGCGGGCACGTCGAGCGACGGAAGACGCCGCGCGAAGCCGTCGGGCATCACCCTCGGCCGCGGTGACACCCACGAGAAGCGCGTCTTCGAATCGCGCACGATGCGACGCGCCGCGAGGTCGACCACGAGCCACGTCGACGAGGCCTCGACGAGCACCCGTCCGTCGGCGTCGCGCACACAGAAATCGCGCACGGCGTAGATGCGGTCGACGCCGCAGGGCCACGTCTCGACGGTCACCGCGTCGCGCCAGCGCGGGCGTCCGTCGAAGCGCACGCGCAGCCGGTGGAGCATCCACGTCTCGCCGTAGCGCGGACCGATCTGGTCGATCGCCACGCCGAGGTGATGCGCGTGGTTGCCGGCCACTTCTTGAAGCAGGTCGCAGAGCGCGAGGGGCGTCGCGCGGTGGCTCGCGTCGATGTCGATCGAGCGCACCGACGCGTGCTCGACCCACACGGGAACGTCATCGGGAGAGGGTTCCATCGGACGCGCGACCGTACCCGACGAGGGGCGTGCGTTGGGCCGCGTTCTGCGTGTACCGTGCGCCCCGCATGGATACCCTGCGCACCGCCACGGGGGCGGATCGTGAGGCGCTCGCCTCGCTCCTCTCGCACGCCTTCGCCTTCGAGCCCGAGCTGTCGGTTCCGTGGTTCGAACGCGCGGGCCACGACCACGTGTGGGCCTTCGACGTCGACGGCGCGCTCGCGGGCGGGCTCATCGTCATTCCCATGGGCCAGCACTTCGGCGGACGCGCTGTGCCCATGACCGGCATCGCGGGCGTCGGCGTCGCACCCGAGTTCCGTGGACGCGGCGCGGGCACCTGCATGATGCGCGAGGCCGTGCGCGCGCTGCACCGCGAAGGCGCTGCGATCTCGACGCTCTACCCCGCGACCGTTCCGCTCTACGAGCGCGCGGGATGGGCGCGCGCAGGGCTCCTCGTGGGCACCGCCGTGCGTCCCCACGACCTCGACGCCACGCACGAACCGTCGCTCCGCGTGCGACCGCTCGCCGACCTCGACGACCCCGCGCTGCGCGCCCTTCAGTCCTCGCACGCGCGGCTGCGCAACGGCTCCCTCGCGCGCGGCCCGTACATCTGGACGCGCCTCGCGAAGCCCATGAAGGGCGCGCCGCGGTACTTCGCCGTCGAGGGCTCCGAGGGCCTCGAAGGCTACGTGGTGCTGCTCCATCAAGAGCGCGACGGACACGACACCGAGGTCATCGTCACCGACGCCGCCGTCGCCACGCCGCGTGCGGCCCGCGCGATCGTCGCGGTGCTGGCCTCGTACCGCTCCCTCGCCCAGCAGGTGCGATGGACCGGCGCACCCCACGACACGCTCACGCAACTGCTGCGAGACCGCATGCACACGGTCACCGTGCGCGAGGTGTGGATGCTCCGCGTCGTCGACGTTCCCCGCGCGCTCGCGGCCCGCGGGTACAACCCCCATCTTCGCGCGTCGATCGCGTTCGCCGTCGCCGACGACGTGGTGCCCGAGAACGCCCGCACCTGGCGCCTCACCGTCGAGGGCGGTGTGGGCGCGGTGACGCCCGACGACGGGACGCCCGACGTGTCGCTCGACGTGCGCGCGCTGGCTCCGCTCTACACGGGCTTTCGTTCGGCCACGACCCTCGCCGCCGCGGGCCTCGCGCAGGGAGATCCCGCCGCGCTCGCGCTCGCCGACCTGCTCTTCGCGGGCGAGTCTCCCGCCATGATCGAGATGTTCTGACAGGCGCAAAACCCACGATGGACTTTCGCATCCAGTGCTTCGCGCTCGAACACGCGAGCGGACGCGTGACGGTGACCCCGCTGCACCTGCCCGCGCTCGCCTACCACGCGCCCTCGCTCGACGCGGCCGACGAAGACCTCCGCCTCGCCATCGACGACCGCATCTCGCGCTCGCACCCGCGCCTCGTGGCCGACTACGCGCGTCCGGTGAACGGCGAGCTCGTCTCGGCCCACGTGCCCGCGCTCACCGTGTGGCACGCGGGCGGAGAGTCCGAGGCCACGATGCGCCTCAAGCTCGTGGTGTCGCCCGCGCAGCGTCCCTTCGTCGAGGTGCGCAGCGTGCCCCTCGACCTGCGCGTGTGGCTCCCCGCGGGCGATGACCTGCTCGACCGCGCGCTGCCCTTCTTTCTCCAGCACCTCAAGGGGCTCAGTGAAGACCAGCGCCTCGACGCGCGCCTCGATGGCGATGCGTCGCTGCGCACGCTCACCGTGAGCGTCGAGCCGCCGAAGCTCTCGTCGCTGCGACGCCGCGAGCTCTCCCTCGACCTGCGCCCGCCGCCGCTGCCCGACGACCTCGCGCCGCCGCCCGAGAAGCGCCCGCCCAAAGACGACTTCGACGACACGCGCCGCCGCCGCGACGACGACGACGAAGAAGACGCCGTGCGCGATGGACGCAAGAAGAAGCGCCCCGCGACGCCGACGCTCTCGCGCATCGCCGTGGCCCTCCACAAGCTCGCGGAGAAGTCGCAGCTCACCCGCGCGTGGGAGGTCGACGAGCTCGTGCGCACGCTCCTCACGCGCCTCACCGCGAAGCAGCCCGAGCCCCTGGTGCTCGTCGGCGAAGCGGGCGCGGGCAAGACCGCCCTCGTGCACGAGCTCGCGATGCGGATGTACGACGCCACGCGCGAGACGCCCGACGCACGGCGTCCGTTCTTTCACCTCGACGCCTCGCGGCTCATCGCGGGCGAGGGCTTTCTCGGCGACTGGCAGCAGCAGACCTACGACTGCCTCGACGAGGCCCGCCGCGCCGAGGCCGTGCTCTACGTGGGCCACGTGATCGAGCTCCTCGACGCGGGCAAGAGCGCGCACAGCGACCACAACGTGTCGCAGCTCCTCGGGCCCACGCTGGCCGCGCGCGAGGTGGCGCTCGTGGGCGAGGCCACGCCCGAGGAGTGGGCGCGCTTCGAACGTCGCTCGGCGGGCTTCGCGCAGCACTGGTCGGTGGTGCGCGTGCCCGAGGTGTCGCTCGAGGCGGGGCGGCGCATTCTCGACCGCGTGGCGCGCGAGCTCGGCGAGCAGAAGGCCGTGCGCGTCGAGCCCGATGCGGTCGAAGCGTCGGTGCGTCTCACGCGGCGCTTTCGTCCGTACGGCGCGCTCGTGGGCAACACCGTGGCCTTTCTGCGAAGGGTCATCGACGCGGTGGCGCACACGCGCGCGAAGGCCGTCTCGGGCCACGACGCGGTGGCGCACTTCAGCGGCGAGTCGGGCATTCCCCTCGTGCTGCTGCGCGACGACATGCCGCTCGACCCCGCGGAGGTGAGCGCGTTTCTGCGCGCGCGGGTGAAGGGCCAGGACGCGGCCTGCGAGCGCGTGACCGAGATCATCGCGGTCATCAAGGCGGGCCTCGCCGACCTGCGCCGACCGGTGGGCGTGCTCTTCTTCGCGGGCCCCACGGGCGTCGGCAAGACCGAGCTCTCCAAGGCCCTCGCGGAGTTCGTCTTCGGCGCGCGCGACCGCATGGTGCGCCTCGACATGGGCGAGTACGCGGGCGGCGACGCGCTCTCGCGGCTCATCGGCGACGGCGCTTCGCCGGGTCACCTCACGGCCGCCGTGCGCAGGCAGCCGTTCTGCGTGCTGCTCCTCGACGAGATCGAGAAGGCGCACCCCGTGGTGTTCGACGCGCTCCTCGGCGTGCTCGGCGAGGGCAGGCTCACCGACGGCGCCGGACGCTTCACGGATTTTCGCAACGCGATCATCCTCATGACGTCGAACCTCGGGGCCGACACGCTGCGCTCGCGCGTGGGCTTCTCGCAGCCCGACGCGGCGCGGTCGTTCGAACTCGCGCGGCAGCACTACCGGGCCGAGGCCGAGCGCTTCTTTCGCCCCGAGCTGTTCAACCGCATCGACGACTTCATCGTGTTCGCGTCGCTCGAACGCGACGTGCTCCGGCGCATCGTGGAGCGCGAGCTGGAGAAGGTCTCGGCGCGCGACGGGCTCCGTCGGCACAACGTCACGCTGCGCATCGACGAGCGCGCGAAGGAGGTGCTCGCCGACCACGGGTTTGATCCGCGCTACGGCGCGCGTCCGCTCAAGCGCACGGTGGAGCGCGAGCTGGTGCTCCCCCTCGCGAAGCAGCTCTCGGAGCGCGAGGAGCGCGGCAACGCGGTGATCGAGGTGGGCGCCACGGGCGAGTACCTCACGCTCAAGGCGAACTCCGTGGCGGCGCAGGGGGAGGGCGCGTCGACGCAGGCGCTCCAGGCCCTCGAAGCGGCCGGTGCGTTGCGTGGGGAGCTCCGTCGGTGGGCGCGCTCGCCGCTCGTGTCGGCGCTGCGCAACGAGGTGAGCTTCTTCACCCGCGCGAGCCAGTCGCCGGGGTTCTGGAAGGTGCGCGACATCGCCGAAGAGACCGCGCGCAAGGCCGAGACGAGCCGCGGGTTCATCGAGGCCATCGACGGGCTCTGCGCGCAGGCCGAGTCGCTCGAAGACCTCGCGTTCGAGAGCTGGTACGAGCGCCGCGACGACAACGCCGCCGTGGTGCGCGCCGAGGTCGACGCCCTGCGCGAGCGCTTTCAACCGCGGCGGTGGGAGCTCTTCGCGAAGATGTTCCCGCCCGTGGAGCACGCGGTGCTGTACCTCTCGGCGTCGCGGGGCGCGTGGCATCGCGTGCCCGAGCTCATGAGCGCGTACCTCGCGTGGGTGAAGGCCCAGAAGCTCGACGCGACGATCCACACCTGCCACCCCGTGCCCGAAGACCAGCGCCCCGCCGCGGAGAAGAACAACCCCGACGCCGCGTGGAAGTGGCACATGGAGTTTCCCCCCGCGAGCGCGCAGCCCCTTCCCGTGGCCGCGGCCATCTCCGTGCGCGGCGGGCCCAAGCGCTTTGCGCTCGTGGGCGAGCACGGCACCCATCGCATCCTCGATGGCACCGGGAGCGCCGTGGTGAAGGTCGCCTTCGCCCTTCGCGAGTACCGCGGGAGCAACACGCTCATCCCCTTCCCGAAGGTCGAGTCGCTGTTCTCGGGCGGCGAGGTGCGCCGCGTGTCGATCTCGAAGAACGCCGTGCGAGACCTGCGGATGCAGCGCGAATACCCCTGGAACGGCGCGCAGACCGACCTCACGCAGCTCTTCGAAGACCAGGTGGAGTTCCGCGTGTTCGGCGCCGACGCCGACCTGCATCGCTGAACGCCGACGAGAGCGCCGCGAGAGACCGACGAGAGACCGACGAGAGACGAGAGAACAACGATGGATGTGAAGCTCCCCCTCGTGGTGGTTCACCCCGCGCGGCGTCTGGTCGAAGCGTGGGTGCCCGGGCTGCCCGGCGTGCACCGCGTCGGCCCAAGCCTCTCGGAGATCCGCGACGACCTCTGCCTCGCCGTGATGGACCTCTTCGAGAAGTCGCCCGTGTCGTCGCTCGCGCGCTTTCAGCTCCCGCCGCACGTGACCCTCCGCATGGTCGACGTCGAGACCGTCGTGCAGGACAAGGTCTCGCGCCGCCGATGGACCCTCGAAGGCCGCCTCGGCGTGCTGCTGGAGAAGTGGCCCGGCGAAGACTTCTGGGTGGTGACCCCCACGCGCATTCCGAAGGCCCGCTTCGCCCTGCGCGCGCCGCACGACCTCACGCACGCGCTCCAGCATCGCCTCGCGGCCTTCGCGCTCGAACACTCCATCGAGAGCCTCAAGCCCTGGAGCACCGACCGCCGCGAGCGCCTCGATGTGCTCGACGTCGACGCCGATCCGCCGTCGATCTTTCCGAAGGGCTGGCACCGCTTTCACGTCCCCGGCCGCAAGCGCGCGGAAGATCCCGCCGACAAGCCGAAGTCCGCGGGCGAGCCCTCGCGCGAGGAGCGCCGCCGCACGCGACGCTTCACGGTGAAGACCCTCCGCGAGGTGGGACGCAACCTCGCCCACGGCGCCCGCGACGACTCCCTCGACCGCGCCTTCGGACGCGAGCCCATCGTGCGCGCCCTCGTCGACGAGTTCGACCTCCGCGAGGGCACCGCCGTGGTGCTCGTGGGCGCGCCGGGCTCGGGCAAGACCGCCATCGTGCACGAGCTCGTGCGCCGCCTCGTGGCGCGGCAGCAGAACCTCGGCACGCGCCGCGACGTGTGGCGCGTCGACGGCAACCGCTTCATCGCGGGCATGATGTACGTGGGCCAGTGGGAGGCCCGCGCGCGCGAGCTCCTCGAAGAGCTCCTCGACCTCGGCGACATTCTCTACGTCGACGACCTGGCCTCGATGGTCTACGCGGGCCGCACGCGCTCGGGCGACACCAACGTGGCGCGCTTTCTCGAACCGCACCTCGCGCGCGGCGAGCTCACGGTCATCGCCGAGTGCACCCCCGAGCGCTTCGAACGTGTGCGCGAAGAGGAGCCCACCTTCGCGTCGCTCTTTCGTGTGGTGCACGTCGACGCCCTCGACGAGCGCGCGACGCTGCCCGTGCTGCTCGGCGTGCTCCGCGATCTGGAGTCCGACACGGCCGATGGCGCGCCGCCCTTCCGCGTGTCGCCCGACGCGATGGAGTCGGTGCTCGCCCTCACGCGGCGCTTTCTCGCGCACGAGGCCTTTCCCGGCAAGGCCGTGCGGCTGCTCCGCGCGGTGCTCTCGGGCCCTGGCGAGAACCGCAACAACGTGCGCTGGTACACCCGCGACGAGGTCATCGGAACCTTTCAACGGCAGACGGGCCTGCCCGGCTTCGTGCTCGGCGCGGGCCACGCGCGCTCGTGGGATGAACTCCGTCGCACGGTCTCGTGGTCGATCGTGGGGCAGCCCGAAGCCGTCGAGGCCGTGGCCGACGCGGTGACCGCGCTCCAGACCGGGCTCAACGACCCCGAGAAGCCCCTGGTCACGTACCTCTTCGTGGGCCCCACGGGCGTCGGAAAGACCGAGACCGCACGGGCCCTCGCGCAGACCCTCTTCGGCGACGCCTCGCGGCTCGTGCGCTTCGACATGAGCGAGTTCGCCTCCGCGGGGGCCATCACGCGCCTCGTGGGCCACGCGGGCGCGCCCGATGGAGAGCTCACCCTCGCGCTGCGCACGCAGCCCTTCTGCGTGGTGCTCTTCGACGAGATCGAGAAGGCCCATCCCCGCGTGTTCGACGCGCTGTTGCAGCTCCTCGGCGAGGGACGTCTCACCGACGCCGCGGGACGCCTCGCCGACGCGCGCCAGGCGGTGATCCTCATGACCTCGAACCTCGGCGTGAAGGAGGCCAGCGCCCGCACGGGCTTCGTGCGCAACGGCGACGACGCGCGGGCCCACTACATCGCCGCGGTGCGGAAGTTCTTTCGCCCCGAGTTCTTCAACCGCATCGACCGCGTGGTGCCTTTCGGTCCGCTGTCGCCCGAGGCCCTGCGCGCCGTGGTCGACCACGCCCTCGTCGACCTGCTCTCGCGCCGCGGTCTCGTGCGCGGCAACGTGGTGGTCGACGTCGATCCCGAGCTCCTCGACGCGCTCGTCGAGCAGGCCTACGACCCGCGCTACGGCGCGCGCCCCATTCGCCGGGCCCTGGAGCGCGGCATCGCCGTGCCCCTCGCGCATCACATGGTGCGGCGCCGCTCCACCGACCGCTGCCTCATCGACGTGTACCGCGGCGCGCAGGGCCTCTCGCTCGCGGTGCGCTCGCTCCGCAACGCCGCGCCCGTCCACGACGTCACCGACCCCGCGCAGTGGACCGCCGCCGACGTGGTGCGCCGCCTCGACGACCTCCGCGCGCGGCTCACGGCCCTCGAAACCTCCGCCGCGTATGACCGCCTCGCCGACGACCGCGCGCGCGCGCTGCGGGCCATCCAGCGCGGCGGCGACGTTCCCCTCTCGCCGGGCCTCGAACTGCTCGAACGGCTGGCCTCGCTGCGCGACGAGCTCGCGCGCCTCGAAGAGCGCGACCCCCGCGCCGAGCGCTTCGTCGAAGAGGTCTCGTCGCCCGCGAAGAGCGTGCCCCACAACCACGCGCGCACGCCGCAGCACTCCGTGGCCCCCGCGGTGGTGCGCACGTACCAGACGGCGGCGCACGACGAGGTGGTGCTCCAGCAGCTCGGGCGCCCGCTCGCGGATCTCTTCGACGACCTCGAGGTGCTCGAACACCAGGTCGCCCACGCCGACACGCTCGACCGGGTGACCGTGCTCGCCGAGCTCCTCACTGGCAATCACCGCAGCGGAGACACGTACCTCCTGCGCGAGGCGCTCGACGCGCTGCCGGGCTTTCTCGGGCGCGTGGAGGCCTGGCGCGAGCACCGTTCCACGGCGGTCGACGACGACGACGCGACGCCCGTGTGGTCGCGCGGTCACGAGGGCGAAGGGCGCACGACGCGGTACGCGCGGTCGGTGCAGGGCGTCGGCGCGCGCGCGCTGCTCTCGCACTACGCGGGCGTGGCGCGCTACACCGACCCCGCCAGCAACGGCCTGTGGGGAACGTTCCTGCTGCGCATCACCGTGCTCGACGGCGACGATGTGCCCGCGGCGGTCGCGGCCTGGGACGCTTCGAAGCGCGAGGTCCTCGCCGCGCGGCGCCGCGGAGAGGGCGACGACGATGCGGTGCTCACCGTCGCGCTCACGGGCACGACGGATTCGAACGCGGCCGTCTCCGCGGAGACCGTGCACGTCGCGACGGGGCTGCCCACGACGCGCGCGGCGGCGATCTGCGCGGCGATGATCCGCTCGGCGGCGGGCGCGCAGGGAGGCGTGTGATGGAGCAGAAGTTTCACCTCTTCGTGCGCCGTCACCCCGGCGCGGGCTTCTCGGTCTCGGTGCTCACGCATCCGTTTCTCGCGGCCTTCGCGGCCGACGTCGACGACGCGCGCGAAGAGCTCTTCGAAACGCTCTCGAAGCTCCTCGCGCGGAGCGCCTGGGAGATCGGCAGCGGACCGACGTGGTGGCGCGAGCTCAAGCTCCGTCGCGTCGACATGACCCTCCGCGCGGTGCAGCACCGTCGCATCCTCCCGGTGCCCATGCGCTTCACGGTGTTCACGCACCCGATGGTCGACACGGCGCTGGTCACGGCGCGCGCGCGTCAGCCCCACATGGTGCACATCCCGCGGCTCGGCATCGTGGAGCGCGTCGCGAGCCTCGACGACCTCGACGTGTGGGTCGAGGAGCTCGTGCGCCACCGGCTCTACATGGCCCCGCTCGAAGACCTGCTCGCCGTGGCCTACGACGGCGAAGAGACCGTCGAGACCCTCACCGTGCGCTACAAGCCCGCGGTCGAACGCGCGCGCCGCGAGGCCGACGAAGACCCGCGCCGCGAGCAGCGACCGCCGCCGCCCCCCGCGCTCGCCGAGGCCGCCACGCGCCTCAACGACCTGCACCGCACGAGCGCGCTGGAGCGCGCGTACCAGCGCAACACCGAGCTCGCGCGCCTCGCCGAGATGCTCACCTCCGCACGTCGGGCGAGCGTGATGCTCGTGGGCGCGTCGGGCGTGGGCAAGACCGCCCTCGTGCACGAGCTCGTGCACCGATTCGAAGACAAGCACGCCTCGCCCGAGGAGCGCGGCGTCGAGGTGTACTCCACGAGCGGCGCGCGCATCGTCGCGGGGATGCGCTACCTCGGACAGTGGCAGCAGCGCGTGCAGCAGATGATCCAGGCGCTCCGCACGCGGCGGGCCGTGCTGCACATCGAGAACCTCACCGAGTTCCTCATGGCGGGCGATGGCGGGAGCGGACTCGATGCGGCGCGCTACCTCCTGCCCGCGCTCGAAGCGGGCGAGGTGACCGTCGTGTGCGAGGTGTCACCCGACGACCTGGCCCGCGCCGAGCGCACGCACCCCGCGTTCGTGCAGGCGCTCCAGTCGTTGCGCGTCGAGGCGCTCCACGGTGACGCCGCGATGATCGCGCTCTCGTCGGTGGCCAACACCATCGGCCGCGAGCGACGCGTGCGCTTCACGAGCGACGCCCTCCTCCGCGCGATGGACCTCACCGAGCGCTTCGGCGACGGCGCGGCCCTCCCCGGCGGCGCGGTGCAACTGCTCCGCGCGTCGGCGCACCGCGAGGCCACGGGCGACGCACCCCGCGAGGCCACGGAGACCGCAGCGCGCGCGCGGGTGCTCCACGGACACGACGTGACGCGGGCCTTCTGTCAGCGCACGGGATACCCCCGCGAGCTCGTCGACCCGTCGGTGATCCTCGACCCCGACGCGGTGCTCGCCACGCTGCGCGCGCGCGTCGTCGGACAGGACGGCGCCACCGTGCTCCTCCGCGACCTCGTGGTGACGCTCAAGACCGCGATGACCGACCCGAAGCGCCCGCTCGGATCGTTCCTTCTGCTGGGCCCGACGGGCGTCGGAAAGACCGAGTCGACGCTCGCGCTCACGGCCTACCTCTTCGGCGACGAGAAGCGCCTCTGCCGCTTCGACATGAGCGAATACGCGGAGTACGGCGCGGCCTCGCGGCTCGTGGGCTACTACGGCGGCGCCGAGGGCGCGCTCACCCGACGCGTGCGCGAGCAGCCCTTCGGCGTGGTGCTCTTCGACGAGGTCGAGAAGGCCGACGGGAGCGTCCACGACCTGCTGCTCCAGATCCTCGGCGAGGGACGGCTCACCGACGGCACCGGCCGCACCGTGAGCTTTCGCAACACCGTGGTGATGCTCACCTCGAACCTCGGCGCCGACACCGCCGCGCGCTCGCTGGGCTTCGGCGGCCCCGCGGCCCTGCGCGACGTGAACACCCACTACCTCTCGGCGGCCACGGCGTTCTTTCGCCCGGAGCTTCTCAACCGCTTCGACCACATCGTGCCGTACCACCCCCTGTCCGAAGAGACCGTGCGCACCATCGCGCGCCGCGCCATCACCAGGGCGCTGGAGCGCGAGGGCGTCGCGCGACGCAACCTCCCGGTCTCGTGCGGTGACGACGTGGTGGCCCGCGTGGCCGCGCTGGGCTTCGATCCGAAGTACGGCGCGCGCCCGCTCAACCGCGCCATCGAGCACTGGATCGTCGCGCCCCTCGCGCGGCTCCTCGCGGCGCGCAGCCACGAGCCGCCGGCCCGCGTCGAGGTCTACGTCGAGGGCGACGAGGTGCGCGTGCGCGCCGAGGGATGACCCCGACGCGCCGCACACACACCGTGGGCTGCTGATGGGTTGATCAGGCGAGGCCGACGTAGAGGCGCTGCACGTCGTCGTCGCTGTCGAGCGTTTCGAGAAAGGCCTCGACCTCGGCGCGCTTCGCGTCGTCGTCGACGCTCACGGGGTTCTTGGCCTTCCAGATGAGGCGCGCAGACGAGACCGTCCACTTGCGCTCGGCGAGGGCCTTGGCGACGGTGTCGAGGTCCGTGGGCTCGGTGTAGAAGACCGTCGCGCCGTCGTCGCCGGCTTCGAGGTCCTGCGCGCCCGACTCGATGGCCGCTTCATCGGGATCGGCACCACCCGCGGGCGGATTGGCCTCCACCGCGCCGAGCCGCGCGAAGTCCCACGACACCGCGCCCGACGTGGCCATCTGGCCCTTGCGAAAGATGGCCTTGATGTTCGCCGCCGTGCGATTGCGGTTCTCGGTCAGGCACTCGACGATGACCGGCACCTGATGCGGCGTGAAGCCTTCGTAGAAGACCGTTTCGTAGATCACGGCCTCGTCGAGGAGCCCCGCGCCCTTCTTGATCGCGCGCTCCATCGTGTCGCGCGTCATCGAGGCCTTGCGGGCGGCCTCGACGGCCATGCGGAGCCGCGGGTTCATCGCGGGGTCTGCGCCGTCGCGCGCCGCGATCATGATCTCTCGGGTGAGCCGGGTCATGATGCGACCCTTGGCGTTGGCCGCTGCTTCGCGGCCCTTCTGCTTCCACTGTGCGCCCATGGTGCGACCGCGGATATCACCTCTCCGCGCGGCGCGCGAGGGCCATCACACGCGCGTCGATGCGCGGTGCGCGAGGCCTTCGAGCCGAGGGATGGGCGGGAAGTCGAACCCCAGAAACGCGACGCGCTCCCCAGGGGAGCGCACCTCGCAGACGTTCGGTCGGTGGCGGAGGAACGACGGTCCCTCCGTGGGAGACGTGCGATCAGCCCGCGGCGGCGGGCTTGCGCGCGGCGCGGGTCGGCTTCTTCTCGGCAGCCTTGCCCGCGGCGGCGATGCGCTCGGCGCGCGCGGCGGCGGCCTTGTGCAGGCGGTCCTTCAACTTCCGCTGCGACTTGCGGCGGCGCATCTTCGAGGAATTGCGGCGGTCGCCATTGCCCATGAAAGCTCTCCCTGGAATCAGAACGTGGGGGTCGAATCTCGCGGGCAGACGCTGCCCGTGGGGCGGTGCGGGTACCACCGTCGAACGCGTACTGTCAACGCTTCACGCGGTGATCGCCCTTCTCGTGGCGATGCCCGCATCGGTCACGGCCTCGCCCCGTCCCCCCGACGCGCAGCCCTCCCGCGCCGTGTTGCCCGACGGAACGGCCACCACACTCCACGCGCTGCGCCCGCATCTCGACCGCAGCCGCGCGCTCGTCGGCGTGTCCGAGGTGCGCCATCCCGACGGCACCGCGCTCACGGGACGCGGCGCGCTCGTGGGCCTCGTCGACAGCGGCGTCGACGTGTCGCACCCCGACCTCCGCACCGCCGACGGACGCACCCGCATCGCGTGGCACCTCGACTACACCCGCGCGCCCCTCGGGCTTCACCCCGCGCTCGAAGCGCGCTTCGCCGTCGACACCCCCGACGGACGCCGCGGCGCCGTGCGCTCCGCCGACGACCTCGACCGCGCGCTCGCGCTCGGAGACGCGCCCATCGACCGCACGGGACACGGCACGCACGCGCTCTCCATCGCGCTCGGCACTGGCGGCTCCGACGCGCGCTACGTGGGCCTCGCACCGGGCGCCACGGCCCTCGTGGTGAACGCCTCGCTCTCCGACCGATCGCCCGCGGTGTCCGAAGAGTTGGCCTCGCTCGGCGCGCGCTTTCTCGACGACCGCGCGACCTTCATGGCCATGCCGCTGGTGATCTCGCTCTCCCTCGGCACGCACCGCGGCGCCCACGACGGCGACGGTGACTTCGAACGTGCCCTCGCTGCGATCGTGCGCGACGGCGACGCACCGGGACGCGCCGTGGTGGCCTCCGCGGGCAACGGCGCGGGCCGACGTCTTCACGCTTCGGTGACGCTGGTGCCCGGTGCGCGCAGGGCCCTCACGATCCGCACGCAGGGCCCCTGGGCGGGCGTCGTGGGCGTGACCCTCGCCGCGCGCGCGCCCTTCGCCGTCACCGCACAATGGAGCGACGGACGCACGCTCGAACGCGCCCCCGCGGGCACCACCCGCGCCGGTCGCAACCCCGACACGGGCGCGCAGATCACCGTGGCGCACGAGTCCCTCGCCTCGCCGCACACCGGATCGCGCGTGGCCTTCGTGACCCTCGACGGACCGGGCGACCTCACGACGCTCTGGCTCGAAGGCGAGGGCCCCCTCGACGCGTGGATCGACCGCGACGGCAACGCCTCGACCCTCGACGCGCTCCCGCACTTCGTGGCGCCCGATGGCGACGAGCGCGCCACCGTCGAGATCCCCGCCACGTCGCCCGCGGTGCTCGCCGTGGGCGCCCGCAGCACGCGCGCAGCATGGCTCGACGCGCTCGGAGTTCCGCACACGCGCAGCGCGCCCGAGGGCGTGACCGCGCCCTTCTCGGCCCGCGGCCCCACACCCTGGAACGCGCTCAAACCCGACCTCACCGCGCCCGGCGACGTGGTGATCGCCGCGCTCTCGGCGCAGGCCCGCGACGCGACCGTGGGCCCCTTCGCGACGCCCGCGCTCCACGTCGATGCCTCGCACGCCGTGGGCATCGGAACCTCCGCCGCCGCCCCGCACGTGGCCGGTGTGATCGCCCTGCTCTTCGAACTCGCTCCGCGCGCCACGCAACGTGCGCTCTCCGCCGCGCTCACCGCGTCGTCGTCTCCGTGGAACGCCGCCGACGGATGGTCCACGCTCCACGCGCCCGGCGCGCTCGCGGCGCTCACCGCGGGCCCGTTGGATCGCGCGTCGCCCACGCACACGATCTGTGTGCCCCTCGCGTCACCGCTCACGCACTTCGAAGCGAGCGCCCTCGCGTGCCGCGCCCTCGACCGCGACGAACATCCCGCCCTCGCCTCGCTCACGCTCACATCACCGACGCGCATCGAAATCGCCCCCGCGCGCGACCTCGGCGGCGGACGCTACGTGCTCCCCTTCACCGCGCCGCCCTCGGGCGATCGCCTCACGCTCACCGTGTCCGTCGACGGGGTGCCGCTCGCGCCCATCGAAATCCCGCTGCGCGCGCGTGACCACGACGCGCCGCTCGTCTCGTCGGGCGGATGCGCGGTGCACCCTTGCCACCGAGGCTTCAGCGCGGCGTGGTGGGCGATGGCGGCGTGTCTCCTCGCCCGAGGCTCAGCGCGAAGAAGCCCGCGGGCCGGTCGGGCTGATCGGGCTCGTAGGTCATGTCGCCGAGGTCGAGCACCACGATCGTGAGCTTCGTGTAGCCGTCGAGCACGTCCATCTGGAGCGACCACTCTCCGCGGTCGATGACCGGCGAGTCGAGGCCGCGCGCGAGGTGTCCATCGGCGCCCACGCGCATCACCCGCACCATCCACCGCTGCCACGGCGCACCGTGGAACCACAGCGCCATCGTCGCGCCCGGCGGCGCGTCGGCGAGGTCGACGTCGACGGTCACGAAGCCCGTTCCATCGAGCATGGCCTCGCTCGTCACACGCCGCGGGAGCTCGGCGTAGCGCACCGTGCGAATCGGTCGCACCGCGAGCGAGGGATCGCGCACGCCCGCGAGGTCGAAGCTGTCCGACGCGGTGCCCACGACCGCGCGCATCGACGACATCTCCAGCAGCACACCTTCGAAGCGCTCGGGCTCGTCGCGAAACGCGCGCATCGCCACGTCGAGCACGTCGGGCTCGTTCCAGAGCGTGACGGCGCGCCAGGGCGTGTGATCGCTCGCACCCCAGAGCAGCGCGTGCAGCACCTTGTGCTTCGCGTCGTCCCAGCGGGCCTCGATGAGGTCGAGCACGAGCGACGATCCGCGCGCTTCGAGGGCCGTGCGATCGCGCCCCCAGAACGCCCGCTCGGGATGCGCCTGCAACGCGCGCCACGCGTCGAGGTCCGGGCCCTCGCCGGTCACGAAGCGCGCGAAGGTCGCGGCCATCGCGTCGACGAACGCGGGCGTGTGATCCGCCTTCGCGCCGAGCACCATCGCGCGCGCCACGGCCTCGCACACGCGCCGTTGAAACACCCCGCGGTCCGCGCTCGGACGCACCCGCACGAACACGCTCGCGCGGTCGAAGCGCTCGGTCACCGAGAGCGCGTCGACCACGGCCTCGGACTCGGGCCCCGTCATCGACACGTACACATCGAGCGAGGGATCACCGCCGTGGAGCCCATCGGGCTGCGGCGCGGGGAGACCGTGCGTGAACTCCAGCGCGTCGAGGCACCGTTCACTGTGTTCGAGGGCCGCGCGCGTGGTGGCCGCGTCGACGGTGCCGTCGGGGTGCACCGACACGGGCGCGCGCCACGAGCGAAGGGCGCCGGTGCTCGAAGGTCGCACACCGTCGAGGGGCACGGGCACACCGTAGGCGCCATCGGGCCACGGCACTTCACCCGTGTCGACCACACGTCCGAGGGGCTGCGAGTGCGCGATGCGCGCGCCCGACGTGAGGGCGAGCGCGAGGGTCAGCGCAGAGACGGTCGCCGCACGCAACATGCGGTCGATGTGTAGCCCGGATGAATCTCCCCCGCGCCGGGGAAAAGCTCCGCCGTACGCGCGACCGCGGTGGTAGCTTGGAGGGTGAGGTACACGCGAAACGATGGCGCTCAACATCGATCAGGATCACGCGCGCTTCCGTGACATCGTGAAGGGCCGCGTGCGGCAGAACCTTCGCAAGTACATCTCGCACGGCGAGCTGCTCGGAAGGCAGGGCAAGGACACCGTCTCGATCCCCGTTCCGCAGATCGACATCCCCCAGTTTCGCTTCGGGGACAAACAGTCGGGCGGCGTCGGGCAGGGCAAGGGGGACCAGGGCGATCCCGTCAGCGGACAGGAGGGTGAGGGCGAGGGCGAGGGCAGCGGCAAGGCCGGTCAGCAGGAGGGCCAGCACGCCGTCGAGGTCGAGGTCACGCTCGACGACCTCGCGCTGATCCTCGGAGAGGAACTCCAGCTCCCGCGCATCGAGCCCCGCGGTCAGTCGCGGATCATGTCCGATCAGGACAAGTACACGGGCATCCGTCGCACGGGCCCCGAGTCGCTGCGTCACTTCAAGCGCACGTTCCGCGAGGCGCTCAAGCGGCAGATCGCGTCGGGCACCTACAACGACGCGCGCCCCGTGATCGTGCCCGTGCGCGAAGACAAGCGCTTCAAGAGCTGGAACACGGCCATCCAGCCCGTGGCCAACGCGGTCATCGTCTACATGATGGACGTGTCGGGCTCCATGGGCGACGAGCAGAAGGAGATCGTCCGCATCGAGAGCTTCTGGATCGATACGTGGCTGCGGTCTCAGTACAAGGGCCTGGAGTCGGTGTTCATCATCCACGACGCGGCGGCGCGCGAGGTCGATCGCGAGACCTTCTTCCGCACGCGCGAGTCGGGCGGCACGATGATCTCGTCGGCCTACAAGCTCTGCGCCGACATCCTCCAGAAGCGCTATCCCGCCGACGAGTGGAACATCTACCCCTTTCACTTCAGCGATGGAGACAACTGGTCCGTCGACGACACGCTCCAGTGCATCAACATCTTGAAGGACCGGGTGCTGCCCGCGGCCAACATGTTCTGTTACGGCCAGGTCGAGAGCCCCTACGGCTCGGGCCAGTTCGTGAAGGACCTCCGCGAGCACCTGGGCAAAGACGACCGCGTCGTCACGTCGGAGATCAAAGACAAAGACGCCATCGTCGACAGCATCAAGACCTTTCTCGGCAAGGGACGCTGAAGGGGAGCCTCATCGATGACGGATTACGGCACGCGTCACGAACTGCCCGCGTACCTCCGCGAGTGGCAGGAGAAGATCGAAGCCCGCGCGCGGGGCTACGGGCTCGATTTCTTTCCGCAGGTCTTCGAGATCCTGAGCTTCGACGAGATGAACGAGGTGGCGGCGTACGGGGGCTTTCCCACGCGCTATCCCCACTGGCGTTGGGGCATGGAGTACGAGCGGCTCAAGAAGTCTGGCGAGTACGGGCTGAGCCGCATCTACGAGATGGTGATCAACAACAACCCGAGCGTGGCCTACCTGCTCGAAGGCAACTCGCTCGTCGATCAGAAGCTCGTGATGTGCCACGTCTGCGGCCACAACGACTTCTTCAAGAACAACTTCACCTTCAAGATCACCGACCAGGACCGCAGGCCCCCCGAGGGCGCGGAAGACATGGTGGTCTCTCGCAAAGACCGCGTGCCGACCCGCAAATGGATCGACACCTTCGCCAACCACGCGGCGCGCGTGCGCAAGCACATGGAGCGGCACGGCGTGGGCGCGGTCGAAGAGTTCATCGACGTGTGCCTGGCGCTCGACAACCTGATCGATCCGCCGAACCGCATGCTCGAAGGCCGCGCGCGCCCCGAGGAGCCCGACGAGCCCGAGTCCATCGAGGTGCCGAAGCTCAAGGCCAAGAGCTACATGGACTCGTTCATCAACCCCGAGTCGTATGTGGCCGCGCAGCGGAAGAAGCTCGAAGAGGAGGCCGCGAAGGCGAAGCGCTTCCCCGAGCGACCCACGCGCGACGTGCTGCAGTTTCTGATTCAGCACGCGCCGCTCGAACGGTGGGAGCGCGACGTGCTGGAGGTGATCCGCGAGGAGGCCTACTACTTCTGGCCGCAGGCGCAGACCAAGATCATGAACGAGGGCTGGGCCTCGTACTGGCACTCCAAGATCATGACGGAGTACGCCGCCGACGGGAACGAGATCATCGACTACGCCGACCGCAACGCGTCGGTGCTGAGCTCGGGCGGCGGCCGTCAGCTCAATCCGTACAAGCTCGGCGTCGAGCTCTATCGCTACATCGAAGACCGCTGGAACAAGGGTCAGTTCGGCAAGGAGTGGGAGGACTGCGACTCGATGGAGGAGCGCCGCCACTGGGATCGCCGTCTGGGCCTCGGGCGCAAGAAGATCTTCGAAGTGCGCGCGCTCTACAACGACGTGACCTTCATCGATGAGTTCCTCACGCCCGACTTCGTGATGGAGCATCGGCTGTTCACGTACGCGTGGTCGAACCGCAACGACCGCTTCGAAATCGACTCGCGCGAGTTCAAGGCCATCAAGGAGAAGCTGCTGTTCAAGCTCACGAACTTCGGCAACCCCTTCATCACCGTCGAAGACGGCAACTACGAGAACCGCAGCGAGCTGTACCTCCGCCACGAGCACCAGGGCGTCGACCTCGACCTCGAAAAAGCCCGCGAGACCCTGCGCTGCCTCTTCCGCGTGTGGAAGCGCCCCGCCGCCATCGCGACCCTCATCGACGGTCGGCCCACGACCCTCCGCTACGACGGCAAGGCCCACGCGGCCCTCCCCGGCCACAAGTGATCGCGGCCCGCGCGATCGCTCCTCCCCTCGACACTTCGTCTACTGCGCGGGCTTGAAGCCCGACACCGCGCCGCCCACCACGGTGAGCGCGAGCCCCGTCTCGCCGAAGTACGTGTCGAACCCGCTGCGCAGCGCCGCGAGCACGGCGTCGGCGTCGGGGGCTGCCTCCGCGCACCAGCGCCAGTCGGCGAGCGCCGCGTGCTGGATCACCGGATCGCCGAAGAGCGCGTGCGCGCTGCGGTAGTCGAGGGTGAACTCCCACGCGTCGACGGTCACGTCGGTGAAGCCCTGCGCGGCGAGCTCATCGCGGGCCTGCGCCGCCGTCGGGAAGTTCGTCGCGTACTGCTCCACCCGCTCGGCGACGCGCGTGAGGTCGCGGCGCGTGGCGATCTCGCGCAGCAGGTCGACGGCTTCGAGAAACGTTCCCTGGAGCGCGAGGGTGAACACCATCTGTCCGCCGGGCACGAGCACGCGCATCGCCTCGGAGAACACCGCCGCGCGGTCGACGGACACCCGATCGAGCAGGTTGCACACCGCGTGGGTGAACACCTCGGCGCCGAAGCGCAGCTCCGTGGCCCCGCCCTGCTTCAAGAACACCCGCCGCCCCACCTCGCTCCCCATGCGCGCCCGCGCGAGCTCGAGGAACTTCGGGTCTCGATCGAGCGCGATGATCCGCCCGTCACGCCGCTGTTCGAGAATCTGCGACGCGGGGTATCCCGTGCGACACGCGAGGTCGAGCACGCTCGGTCGCGTGTTGAACCGCAGTGATTGCAGGAGCCGCTCGCCGAAGCTCCGCGCGTACCGCGGCACCACGGCGCCGTCGTAGGCGAGGGCGGCTTCGAAGGTCGCGTCGAGCCCTTCGTTCATCGCGGCTCCTGCGAGAGAGTGTTGGGGGTGAGAAGAGCGCGGGAAGGAGACGCTCAGCCTTCGAGCGAGCGGAGGTGCTCCACGGCTTCGAGCGCGAGGTCGCCGAGCATGATCTCACCGGCCTCGGGGTCGTCGTCGGCGGCCACGCGGCGGCGGTCGTTGCGGAGCGGTTCGAGATCCTTGATGACCGAAGCATCGCCGAGGGCCGCGAGGGCTTCGACCGCCGAGGCCACCACTTCGGCCGACGGGTGCTTGAGCAGTCGGAGGCAGAGCTTCACGCCGCCGGGCTCGCCGATCTCCGCGAGGATGTACGGCACCTCGGTGAGCGCGTTCACGAGCTTGCCCGCGTCGATGGCGCGCTCGATCTCGCGGGCCACTTCGGCGTAGCGCGAGTACGCGAGGTCTTCGAGCGACTCGCCCGCGGGCACGCGCACCTCGGGCTCATCGTGGTCGAGAAGGCGCAGCAGGAGCTTCACCGCGCGGGCGCCGCCCACCTCGCCGAGGAGCGACCCGAGGCGCGAGAGGCGCGCGTGCGACTCGTCGGTGTCTTTGAGCGCGAGGGCCTCGTCGATGGCGCCCTCCATCGCGTCGAGGCGGGCCTCGTCGGCGCCCGACGAGAAGAACTCGTGCTGCGCGCGACGGAGCTGGCGATCGGCGTCGAAGACCTTCTTGAGACTGTCGCTGAGGGCGCTCTTCATGGGGGTGCGTGGCGTCTACGACCCTTTGCGCGTCGGGGTCAATCCCCGGCGGCGGAATGGACGCGCGGCCTCCGATCGTTCCACCCTCCCGACGACCGTGAGCCGACTGCGCGCGACGATGATCCCCCTGCTGCTCGTGCCCGTCGCGTGGATGCCCACACGCGCCGCCGAGCGCACGGTCACCGTCACCACCGCGCCCTCACCGAACAACGCGCGCACCACCACCGACACCGCCGACGACTGCGCGGGCCGACGCTACGGCGCGCGATGCCTCCCGCCGCCGCGATGCGCGCGCGACGAGCTCGACCTCGACGGCCTCTGCGTGCCCACCGGCGCGGCCATGGAAGAAGACCGCAGCGCCTCGCTGGAGACCAACGCCCACGTCGACCGCGCGGGCCGTCGTGTGGTGTACGAGCACCTGCCGCGCAGGCCCGAACTCCCCGCCGACTACGACCGCTACGTGTACCCCGTGGAGCCCTGGGGCGGACACACGGTCACCAGCGGCTATGACCTCGATCGACGCGACGAAGCGCAGCGCCGCGGACAGACGCTCCGCGCGGTGGGCCATGGCGGTGTGGACCTTCCGCAGGAGCGCGGGGCGCCCGTGCGCGTGGTGTCGCTCCGCGGCGAGGTGGGCGAGCCCGAGGTGGTCTTCGCGGGAGAGCTCTTTGGCAACACCGTGGTGCTCCGTCACGTGGTGCGCGAAGGGGCCGCGTTGCAGACGTACCTCGCGCTCCATGGGCACCTGCAATCCATCGCGACGGAGGCCGTGAAGGGCGTGACCGTGCGCCCCGGCGCCACGATCGGATTTGTGGGCGACTCGGGCGCGCTCGGCGTGGTGCACCTCCACTACGAGGTGCGCCTCGTGCGGCAGGGCGTCGACCCCATGCGCGTCGAGCCCGCGCAGAGCCTCGTGGGGCAGGAGGTCAGCGTGCCGTGTGATCCGCGCAACGTGCTGCCCTTCCGCTGAGCGAAACGGGGACGTATCCACGGCCGGGGCGATGATCTATCCTCGCGTCCACGCGCCGTGGAGCCGCACGATCACACCGCCGCGCATCGGATCGGCCGCTACGAGGTGCGAGGGGAACTCGGCACCGGCGGCATGGCGGTGGTGTACCGCGCGCACGACCCGCGACTCGACCGCGACGTGGCCGTGAAGGTGCTGCATCCGCATCTGGCCCGCGACGCCGAGAGCCGCGCGCGCTTCGAACGCGAGGCCCGCGCCGCGGCGAGGCTGCGTCACCCGAACATCGTCGAGGTCTACGAGTTCTCTGCGCCCGACGAGCGCGAGAGCTACATGGTCACCGAGCTCCTCGAAGGGCCCACGCTGCGGCGCTTCGTCGAGCGGCATCCCGAGGTGCCCGCTGAGGTGGCCGCGCTCGTGGGCATCGTGCTCTGCGACGCGCTCTCGGCCGCGCACGCGCAGGGCGTCGTGCACCGCGACGTGAAGCCCGACAACCTCATGCTCCAGCGCGGGCAGCTCAAGCTCACGGACTTCGGCATCGCCTACGTGGCCGACGGTCACGGAATGACCGTGACGGGTCAGGTGCTCGGATCGCCCGCGCACATGGCCCCGGAGCAGATCGAGGGCTCGGCGGTCGACGCGCGCACCGACGTGTTCGCGGCGGGCACGCTGTTGTACCTCCTCGCGGTGGGGCGGCTGCCCTTCGAGGGCGCCAACGCGCACGCGCTCCTGCGGCGCATTCTCGACGGGGAGTACACCGACGCGGCGCGCGCGCAGCCCCTCGTGGGCCATCGCTTCGCGGGCATCGTGCGGCGCTGTCTCGCGCGGGATCCTGCGCAGCGCTACCCCCGCGCGGCGGACCTCCGCGAAGACCTCTGCGCGTTCGTGCGCGAGATGGGCGTGGAGTTTCCCGAGGTCGATCTCCGACGGTATTTCTCCGAGCCCGAACAGTACGTCGCGGCGCTGAAGGAGAAGCTCCGCGAGCGTCTTCCGCAGCTCGGGCTCGACGCGCGTCGACGCGACGACGTGGGCGCGGCGATGGGGTACTTCAACCGCGCGCTCGCGGTCTCGCCCGGCGATGCGCGGGTGATCGCGCTGGTGCGCAGCGTGGCCCGTCGGCGGCAGATGCAGCGCGCGCTGCGGGCCGCGGGGATCATCGGCGGCGTGGCGACGGTGACCGCCGCGGTGGCCCTGCTGGTGATGGAGCGGAGCGTGCCGCCGAGGCCCCGTCCTGCGACGGGCGCGGTGGTGACCGAGGTCGACGATCGCCCCGAGCCCACGACGGTGATCGTGCGCGCGGTGGACTCCCATCGCGCCGAGCCCGCGCCCGTGGCCCTCACCGATGCCGGGAGCGACGAGGCCGTGACGCGCGAGACGCCGCGGGTGGCCCATCGCACGGGCGCCGTCACGGTGCGCAACGGACCCGCGCGGGTGGAGGTTCCCGCGGTCGATGCGGCGCTCGGACCGTCGCGCGTCGTGCGGCTCTTTCCGAACCCCTCGACGGTGGTGTACTCCGTCAACGGAGGACGGCCCATCCCGTGGTCGTCGCAGGACCCCGTGCGCGGAGACTTCCGCGTCGGACAGCGCATCCGCCTGGTGGTGACGTCGATCGATGGTTCCCGTGAGCCCCGCGAATGGAACGGCGTGATCCCGCCAGGCGATGGGGATTTCCGCATCCCGATCCGACTCTCCTCGGTGCGCACGTCGCCCGATGCGAACGGCACGGCCTTCGTGCACACGTCCGACGCGTCCGTCGTGAACTGACCCTCGCGCTGCCCCTCGCGCTCGCGCTGGTGTTTTCACCCTCGCGCGCACACGCCGACGAGGTCGACGATCTCATTCTCGGCCGCGACGCCTTCGTGAACGGCGAGTACGACGTCGCCCGCGACTACCTGCACCCGCTCGTCGACATCGCGAACCCCTCGGCCCGCCTCGCGCCGCTCGTCACCGCCGCGCGCCGCTACGACGCCGCGTGCCTCTTCGCGCAACGTCAGGAAGACGCCGCCCGCGCCGTGCTCGAACGCATGCTCCGCGACGACCCCGACGCGCGCCTCGACCAGACCCAGTACGACAACCGCTTCGTGCGCTTCTTCAACCTCCTGCTGCGCGACCTGCAGCCCGAGCTCGAACGCATCCGCACCGAGCGCGTGCTCACCCGTCAGCAGGCCGAGGAGCGACGCGCCGCGCGCGAGTCCCTGCTGCGCGACCTGCTCACCCACGAGGTGCAGGTCGAGCGCGTGCCCCGCGAGCTCACCTTCGTCCCGTTCGGGGTGGGCCAGTTCGCGAACGGACAGCGCGCCACCGGGGTGTTCTTTCTCTCGGCCGAACTGGTGTTCACCGCGGCGTGCCTCACGACCTTCGCGTGGCACCAGTCGATCTATCCTGCGGGCGGTTCCTACAACGCCGACGAGTTCTCGCGCGCCCAGCTCGCGCAGGGGCTCCAGATCACCAACTGGATCTCCGCGGGGCTGCTGGTGACCACCGTCGTCGCGGGCGTGGTGCAGGCCAACGTGACCTGGCAGCCCGTGCGGCGCCGCGTGGTGGTGCCGCGGCCCATGCCTCCCGAGCTCGATGGCGTGCGCCTCATGGCGGGCACTTCGCCCGACGGAACCGGCGCGGGCGCCACGTTGCGCTTGACCTTCTGAGCCCGTTTGAAAATGAATCCTGAAGGTTCAGGGTCCGTCGAGGCACACCACCCGTGACCTCGTCGGGGTCGTGACACAGGAGCACAGAAGCGATGACGAAGAACCGTGAGCGTGGGCGTTGGGGACTCTGTTTCGGCGTGCTCGGCGCCCTCGTGGTGGCCGGCGCCATGGTGACCGCCATGCCGCATCGCGCCCAGGCCCAGAACCGCCCCGCGCAGGGCGTGGCCCAGTTCAACCGCGCCTGCGGCCGCTGCCACCCCGACGGCGGCGAAGACACCGGCCCCGACCTGCACAACCTCAACAAGACCGAAGAGCAGATGACCACCATCATTCGCAACGGTCAGAAGCGCATGCGGGCCATTCCCCCGAACAAGCTCTCGAACGCCGACCTCGCGAAGGTGATGGTGTACCTCCGCTCGATCCACGCGGTGCGCTGAGCGTCACCGACCGCGCCTCGTCGCGAAGCGCCCCCTGCGGTCACTCCCGCGGCGGGCGCTTCGTCGTTTCGAAGGGGCGCGCGTCGTCGCGCGGGCGCGTGCTCCGAGACGTCTCAGGCGTCGTTGCGGGCGCCGACGGTGCGGGCCTTCGAGACGTCGCGGCCCTCGACCACGCGCTGGATCGTGGGCGTGTCCCAGCCGCGCGCGCGGGCGTCGAGCGTCCACGTGGCCGCGGACTCGGGATAGAAATCGCGCTTGAGGAGCGCATGGTGGCGCCCCGCGGAGATGCGCCGCTGCATGGCCATCACCTGGCGCACGCGGTCGAACATCTTTCTCGGGATCGCGAGGCGGTCTTGAATCGGGGTGAAGAACCCGGTGATCGCGCCCGCGATGTCGCGCTCGCCCTCCAGGGCTTCGAGCGCGGGTTCGAGCAGCAGCGTCGAGAAGAGCACCGCGTCGGTGTCGGGACCGTGCGCGGCGGTGTGCGCATCGAGGGCCGCGAGGCGACGCCAGAGGCGCGTGCGACCGTGCGGATCGTCGTCGAGAAAGGCCGACAGCTCGGGGAGCACCACGGCCAGCACGCCGGTCTCCCACGCGAGCCAGAACGACCGCCGCGAGGCGCCGCCGCGGAGCAGACGGAGGATCTCTTCGAGGAGCCGCGGACGCGCCGCGCGCAGGAGGTCTTCGCGGTGCACCACGATGGCGTCGTACACGTCGGGCTCGATGCCCAGGTCGACGCGCGCCGCGAACTTGATCGCGCGGAGGATGCGCACCGGGTCTTCGCGAAAGCGCACGTCGGCGTCACCGATGGTGCGGATCACCCGGCGCTCGATGTCGTCGAGGCCGCCCACGAAGTCGACGATCTCGCGGCGCTCGAGGTCGTAGAAGAGGGCGTTCATGGTGAAGTCGCGGCGCATCGCGTCTTCCCACGGCTCACCGAAGACGTTGTCGTGGCGGATGAGAAGGTCCTGGTCGTCGTCGGGGCGCGGGCGGCGCGAGTGCGTCGGGGCGACGGTCAGGGGCTCGGTGTTGTTCTCCACGCCGTCGTCGCCGTCGCCTTCGGGCGAGGCCATCCAGTCGCCCGGATCTTCGAGCGGGAGGTCCATCGACGGGTCTTTGCGGAAGGTCGCGACCTCGATGATCTTCGACCCGAACATGATGTGCGCGAGGCGAAAGCGACGGCCGATGATCCGGCAGTTGCGAAAGAGGTGCTTCACCTCGTTGGGCCGCGCGCTCGTGGCGACGTCGAAGTCTTTGGGGGTGCGGCCGAGCAGCAGGTCGCGCACGCAGCCGCCGACCAGGTAGGCCTGGTGGCCCGCGCGCACCAGTCGCTTCACCACCTTCGCGGCGTCGGCGTCGATGCGCTCGGGCGCGGGTGTGTAGGGCACGATGCGAGGCGTCGGCCGGGTGTTGCTGGGGGCTGAGCCAGACACGGGGAGTTTTCTGCTTCCGTCGGGGATTTGGTTCACCGCGGCGCTTCACCCGTCGGGGAGCACTGCGGATGGGAGTCACGCACGCCCGTACGGGGCCTCTGCGTCCCCGTCGGCGGACGGGCAACCATACGCGGATGCGGGTTCATTCTCCAGACGAACCCAACGCCCGGTGAACACCGTGAGTTCTGTCTACGGAGCAGAGGGGAAATGGCCTACGAGGCCGCGCCGTCGGGGGCCGTGGCGCCGCGGGCTTCGGCCTCCGCGGCGAGCTTCTCGTCGTCGGTGGCGGCGCGCACTTCGACCACGCGCACCTGGAAGTTCAGCGTCTCGCCCGCGAGGGGATGGTTCGCGTCGACGAGGGCGTGGTCGTCGTGCACTTCGACCACGCGCATCGCGAGGGTGGTGCCGTCGTCGCCCTCGGCCGAGAACTCCTGTCCGACCACCACGTTCGCGGGGTCGGGGAACTCTTCGAGGTCCACTTCGAAGAGGTCGCTGTCGTTGCGGAGTCCGTAGGCGTCTTCGGGCGGAACGGTCACCGTGAGCACCTCGCCGACGCGCGCGCCTTCGAGGCCCATTTCGAGCCCCGGCACCACCGCGCCGGTGCCCCACACGAGCCCGTGGGGCTCCTCGCCCTGCGTGCTCTCCAGCACGTTTCCGCGGCTGTCGCGGAGGGTGTAGTGGATCCGCACGAACATTCCCGGGCCGATGACTGCGCTCATGGTGAGGGAGTGACTCTCACCACCGAAAACACCGCGCCGTCAACGTCTCGCATGGGGGGCGCAGCCGCGCGTTGCACCCGGTCGGGGCTCACAGCGTGTTGCCCAGATAGAACTGCACCGTCTGCCACCACGACTCGCCCGCGTCGCGGTAGTAGAACGGCACGAAGCCCACATCGAGCGCGATGATTCCGACGGGCGAGGTCACGCGGATGCCCGCGCCGGGCGAGATGCGCAGCCGCCACCAGTCGGCGAACGCGGGCGGACGGCGCCAGACGTTGCCCACGTCGGTGAACGCGCCGAACTCCAGGCACGCGCCCGCCGCGGGACACCACCCCGTCGGGATGCGCAGGTCGGCCACGAAGTTCAGGTAGAACTCTCCGCCCTGGCCCACGGTGTAGTTGCCCTCGTCGAGGGAGTCCTGGGGAATGAGCTGGTTCTGGATCCAGCCGCGCATCGAGCCCGCGCCGCCGAGCCAGAAGAGTCGCGAGGGGTGCGTGTTCTCGTTGCCCGCGAGGCTCACGTTGCGACCGCCGCGCGCGCTCAACGCCAGCACCATCCCCGCCACGGGGAGACGGACATAGCCCGTCATCCGTCCTTCGAAGTGCGCGGTGAGGTCCGAGGGGCGCGCGGCGCCGCCTTCGCCATCAAATCCGAGGAGCACCAGCAGCTCGCTCGTGACCGAGAGGTAGAGCCCGCGCGTGGGCGTGAGGGGGTTGTCACGGCCGTCCCACACGACGCCCAGACGAAAGGCCGCGAGGTCCGAGCGGCCGGGCGCATAGCGAAGGTACGACTGAAGCTGCGGGCGCACGGTCACCGCGCACTGCCGGTTCGCGGTGGAGACCTCGTCGGCCGAGAGCTCCGCGGACGCGCGGCGACCGCTCGCGAAGTCGGCGCGGGCCTGGCTGCGCACTCCCTCGACGCACTCCTCGACGAGGCATCCCTCGATGGAGTTCGCGCCGCAGAAGAGGCCCACGTCGATGCGCTGCACCTCGGTGGTGAACGACAGCGAGAGCCGCTGCACCGGACGCCAGTTGAGCGTGCCGCCGAGGCCCAACGTCGTGAGGCTCAGCGACCAGGGCTGGAGGGCGCGTCCCACCACCGCGTCGATCGACGCGCCGAAGCGCGGGCCCAGCGCGGGGATGTACGGAAACGCCAGCGAGACCGGGAAGCGCCCCGTGAGCCGCGCGGTGTCCCAGTCGGTGACCCCGCTGCGCGCGGGCGGCGTGGGGGCCACCACGGGCAGCGCGAGGAGGTAGCCCAGCTCGGGGCGCACCGTGAGGTTCATCGCGTAGCCCCCGAGGTCGAGGTACGAGAACTCCACGCCAGTGCGCGCGCCCTGACCGAGCGAGAAGCCCGCGCGAAGCTCCAGTCGGTACCGTCGGTCTTCGACCACGCGCACGAGGAGGGTCTTCACCGGCGCCTCGATGTCGCCGTCTTCGAGGCCCACGTTCACGCTCGTGAACACCCCGAGCTCGTAGAGCTGCCGCTGGCTCGCGCGCAGCGTCGAGAGCGAGAAGAAATCTCCCGAGGCGAGCGAGAGGCGGGCGCGGATCACCGACTCGCGGGCCGTGCTGTTGCCGCGCACCTCGATGCGTCCGATGCGCACGCGCGGCCCCTCGTGCACGACCACCCGCACGCGGGCGCGGGTGTGGTCGGGCGAGCGGTCGATCTCGGGCTCGACGCGCGCGAAGGCGTAGCCGCGCTCGCGGTACCAGTCACCGAGGCGCACGCGGGCCTCGCTCACCTCGCGGTACGAGAGCGCCACGCCGAGGGGGAGGTTCCACGCGGCGGCGAGGGAAGCGCTGGGCATCGCGCGGTTGCCCTCGAAGGTGAGCTCCTCGACGTAGCTGCGCGGTCCCTCGGTGATGCGAAGCTCCACGTCGAGGCGCGGGCCGTCGGGCGTCTCGGCCCGTGTGGTGCGCGGCGCGGCCACGGCGGCGTCGAGGTAGCCGCGCTCGCGGTACGCGTCGACGATGCGCTGCGAGGCCGTGGCGTAGACCCCCGCGGTGAACGTGCGCTCGCGAAAGAGACGTCCGCGGTAGGGGCGCGGCGTGGAGGGGAGCTCGGCCCGCGCGGCGCCCTCGACGATCGCGATGAGCTCGGCCTGCGTGAGCACCGTCGCACCGGGAAAGCGCACGCCGCGAACGAACACCTGCGCGCCCTCGGAGACCGAGATGCGCACCGTGCGAACGTCGCCCTCGCCGGGATCGAGCGCGGCCACCACGCGCGCGTCGCTCCACCCGCGGCGGGCGTAGAAGTCTTGAACGCGCGCGGCGAACGACGAGAGCGTGGCCTCGGTGAACCCGTGCTCTTCACCGAGGCGCAGCGCTTCGAGGAGCGACTCTTCGGGCAGCGCGAGGGCGCCCACCCAGGCCATCGCGTAGCGCGTGCCGGGCGTGACCTCGTAGCGCACGCGCACACCGCCGCCGGGGAGCGCATCCACCGCGGTCTCGACCCGCGCGTCGAGAAACCCCTGCCGTCGAAGGTGCGTGGTGAGCGACTCCTCGCCGACGCGAAGGCGCACCGGGCCCGCGAGGTCGCCCGCGCGCAGCACCGCCGCCTCGCGCGCGCCGTCGACGTAGGCCGCAGGCACGTGGAGCACCTCGACCGCGCGCACGCGCAGCCCCGGGCCCTCGGTGACCACCAGCGTGAGGGTGCGCGCGCCAGGCGTGTCGGTCTCGTCCCACACCGCGCGCGCGTGCGCTTCCGGGAATCCCGCGTCGCGGTACGACGCTTCGATGCGCCGCAACGACTCGTCGACCTCGGCCTCGGTCACGGCCATGTCGCCGTGGAGCGATGCGTCTTCGCGCACGAGTTCGGGGTCGCGCGCCGAGGCGCCGCGCACGTCGAGGTCCACGAGTCGGTAGCGACGTTCGCCGCGGATCACGAGCTCCACGCCGCCGTCGACGGGACGCGCGAGCACCGTGGCCGACGCGAAGGTTCCGCTCGCCAGGGCCGTGCGCAGCGCCTCTCTCGCGCGCGCTGCGGAGAAGGGCGTTCCGTGCGAGAGGCCCACGCGGGCCCACGGGTCTTCGCCGCGCTGAGGGGTCGCGATGAGCACCGACACGATGGGCCCGGAGAGCGACGCGGCCGTCTCGATCGCGGCGAGCGAGGGCGGTGACTCGTCGGGCACCTGCGCGCGCGCCGTCGACGACGCGAGCAGCAACACCGTGGCCCCCGCGAGGGCCGTGCGGAGGCTCATTGCGAGAGCCTCCAGCGCACGTCGGCGCCCGCGTTGGGGAGCTGCGTGCCGGGCTGGTTCGTCGTGTTGTTGAGAAAGATCTGAAGCCCGAGCGAGCGGCCGAGGCGGAAGTCGAGCGTGCCGTGCACGAGGGGCTGCGCGCTGAAGGTCGTCATGCCGCCCCAGCGGAGCCAGTCGGTGATGCGTCCGCCCAGCGAGAGCGAGGGCTCGATCACGCCCGAGCGGTAGTTGTAGGTGCTCCCGGGGCGGAACTCGTCGACGAAGGGCAGCGCGCTCTGGATCACACGATCGAGGCCGAGGCCGCGCGAGAGCACCTCGATGCCCACGGCCTGCGCCGCGTTGACGCCGCCGACGCGCTCCATCTCCGCGCGCGTGAGACGGAAGAACAAGAGCAGCACGATGTCTTCGAGCGAGAGCGAGGGCTCGGCGCTCCAATCGAGGTTCACGCGCTCGGGGGTGCCGTACGCGTGGAGGTTCACGCGCCACTGCGAGCGCACCGTGGAGTCTGCCGTGCGGCGGATCTCGGTCTGCGCGAGGAGGTCGAACGCGGGCGCGATGCGCTCGGGGTTGTCGAAGTCCACGCGCGCGCGGCGGATCTCGAAGTCGGTCTCGTTGAGGTGCATCACCCCGCGCGGAATTTCGAGCGTGCCGAGAATGCCCCAGCGCTGGTTCGTGCCCACCACGGTGAAGGGCCGCCCCTGCCCGAAGCGGATGTCCGCGTCGACGAGGTTGTTCTGCACGCGGAAGCCCGTGGGCATGTTCACCCGCACGTCGAAGCGCAGGTAGTCGTTGGCGGGGTCGTAGGGCGCACCCGACGGCGCCGAGGTCGCGCCGCCGAGGCCCTGCGAGCCCTCGCCGCCGAGGCGTCCCGCGAGGTCGAACGAGAGGTACGAGGGCCGCGTGAAGCGCCCGCGGGTGACGGTCACATCGCCCGAGAGCAGCGCGGGCTCGTCGGGCTGCGCGCGCGAGATCACCAGGTCGGCGTCGGCGCCCACTTCGACGCCGTCGGGGAGTCCGTCGCGCGACGAGAGCACGAGGTTGCGCACGCGCACGGGCACGTCGACGCGCTCGACGGCGGCGCGTTCGAGGTGGAGCCGTCCGCCCGAGGCGTCGAGGGAGGCCGCGCCGTAGTTCGCCCGCGCCGTGTCGATCACCACGTCGCTGCCGCGGAGGCGCACGTCGAGGTCGATGTCGCTCACGGGCGTGGGGTATCCCGCGAGGGCCACGGCCGCGCGGTGCATCTGCACCGAGCCCGCGAGGTTGGGCTGCGAGCCGTCCCAGGCCACGTCGACGGCGAGCACTCCCTGGCCGCGTCCCCACGAGAGCGAGGGCACCAGCGAGGCCGCGCGGGCGAGGTCGAGCTCGGCGCGCACGCTGCCTGCGACGCGTGTGGGATCGCTCTCGGACGCGCCCACGACGCCGCCGCCGCGGAGCCACACACGCACGCCGCCGGGGCCGATGAGCAGCGGGTGTTCGAGGTCGAATCCCTCGGGCGCGACCGCGGGAGAAAGGGGTGCAGCGAGGTCGCGCGGAGCCTCGCCGCAGCCGTCGCGCGCGTCGGGGGTGCTGAGCCAGAACGATCCCGTGCGGGCGCACACCACGAGGGGCGCGCCGGAGCCCAGCGTGCCGCGGAGGCCCGAGGCTCCGACGGTGAGCTCATCGACCACGAGGCGCGCGTCGGCGTGCGGGAGGTCGTCGAGCTCGGCGCGCTCGATGGTGGCGGTGAAGCGCGCGCGCGCCGCGGCGTCGGCCCCGATGCGCGCGAGCACCGTGGGGGGAAGCCACGGGAGCACGTCGACGGCCCCGGTGGTGCGGAGTTCACCCGAGAGGCGCGAGCGTCCCCAGGCGCGGGAGTAGTCGCGGTGGTCGACGCCGAGCACGTCGCGCCAGTGGCTCTCGGCCCACGGAACCACGAGCGCGGAGTGCAGCCGCACGCGGTCGTCGAGGAGGCGCGTGTCGAGGGTGATGCGCCCGTCGAGGGGGCGGTCGGGCGGCGCGTTGGGCGCGCGCGGTTCGGGCGTCTGCGACACGCGGAGGTCGACGGCGCCGAGGTTGCGACCGAGGGCCGCGAGGTTGCGGAGCGAGATGTCGGCGAGCACGCGCGGCGCGTCGGGGGTTCCCTCGACGGAGACCGAGGCGGTGGCCGTGCCCGAGACCGGCGCGTCGCTCTGCTGGAGGAGATCCATCGCGCGGAGGGGCACGTCGCGCGCGGTGGCGACGAAGTGCATGCGCGCGCCCGGATCCATGGAGCCCGACACTTCGACCGGGGCGCCGCCCTTGAAGCCCCGCATGGATTCCACATCGACGCGCGCGCCCCGCACGCCCTCGCGCCGACGGAACCACTCGTAGCGGATGTGCGCGTCGCCGTGATCGAGGCGCTCGCCGAAGGCCATCATCGTCGCGTCGTGCGTGCGGGCCTCGACGGTCATCACGCCGTCGCGGTCGTCGCCCGGTCGACCGAGCACGTAGTCCACGCGCGCATCGAGGGGACCCCAGCCGTCGTAGGGCTCGAAGGTCGGGTCTCCCTCGAAATGGAACATGTTGTAGAAGTCGCGCACGAGCAGGCGCTCGGAGGTGACGCGCGCGCCGGCGAGGAGCGTGTAGCGGCTGAAATCAAGGTACGGCGCGTGGAGCGTGAAGCGCGTCTGGCCGTGCTGGCCGGTCATCACCGGCGCGGTGACCTTGAGCTGTCGGAGCGTCCACTGCGCGCCCGCGGGCGTCTCCAGACGGCCGATGGGAAAGGTCGCGAACGCGAAGTCGTCGATGCGCAGATCGCCCGTGACGATGGGGTCGTCGGTGTTGCCCAGCACGCCCGCGTGGGTGCGCGCGATGCCGCGGATCGGGATGTCGTTGACCGTGCCGAGGTCGCCGAGGTCGAGGTGATCGGAGCGCACGCCCGAGATCTGGATGTCCTTGTCGCGCCCCGTGCGGTCTTTGCTCGTGCGCACGCGGATGCGTTCCGCTTCGAAGTGCGAGCGGCCGAAGGTGGCGGCGACGCCGTACCACCCGATCGACACGTCATCGATGATCATCTGCCCCGTGAGCCGCGCGCGCGGAATGCGAATGATCGCGTGCTGCGGGGCGCGGTCCCAGCCGTTCTGCAGAATGGCGAAGTGCTGCGTGTCGAGGCCCGGGATGTCGAACACCAGATGCATCGGCATGAGCCCGCCGTGGAGGCGCAGCATGCCGTTGAGCGTCCACAGCACGATGGTGTGGTCGGTGATGGTCACCGAGCTCATGAGCTTCGTGAAATCGAGCTCGCGCACGGTGAGATCCGCGGTGAGGGGCATCTCGCCGGTGAGCCCGAGGGTCACGCGGGGGCTGGTGATCTCCGCGCCCGACCAGCGCGCGCGAAACTCCGTGGCCGCGAGCTGCGCGCGCGTGGCGTCGACGCGGAGGTGCACCTCGTCGCCGAGGCTGTACCGCAGGATGAGCGAGTGGTCGGTGCTGTCGGGCGCGTGGAGCGCGAGGTCGCGCACGTCGACCGTGCCCTGCGCGTGAAAGTCGAGCGTCTCGACGTTGACCCCGCCGCGCACGTCGAGGGCCGCGGTGCCGCGCAGGTCGGGATGGCTCGCAGGAATCGCCCCCATCACGTCTTCGATGGGACCTTCGAAGCGCGCGTCGACATCGAGCTGGTGCGCGCGCGGCGACCAGCGGGCCTCGCGCACGCCGAGCGAGAGCCGCCCGACGGCCACCTGGGCGAGCGCGACGTGCACGTCGCCGCGGTTCATGTCGACGCCCACGCGCGCTTCGAGCCTGCGCACGGGGCCCGTGAAATACCGGCTCTCGATCGATCCGCCCGAGGCGAGCACGCCCACCATGAGCCTGCGGTCGGGGGTGTTCACCAGGTCGACGTCGACGGAGTCGAGGGTCACCGCGCCGAACGCGGGATGCTCGACGTGGAGCCGCACGTCGCTCACGTCGATGTCGCGAAAGGGGAGCTCGGAGCTCCCTCCTCCGCCGCCGCCCGACGAGAGCTTCGGGCCGTTGTCGAGCACCACGCGGCCGTCGCGCTCGACGAAGCGGAGGTTCACATCGGCGCCCTCGGCGCTCACGCGGGTGAGCTGCACGCGGCCCCGCACGAGGTCGCGCGGTGACGGCGCGACGGTGAGCGCGTCGAGGCGCACGAGGGGACGGGCGCCCGCGCGGCCGAGGGAGACGCCCTCGACGCGCACGGCGAAGTTCGAGAACGAGAAGCGCACCCGCGCGATGCGCACGTCGAGGCCCGTCGCGGCGCCGATCTGCTTCTGCACCAGCACCTCCACCTTGCGGGTGAACCACGCGGTCTGGAGCACGACGACGGCCGCGGCGAGGAGCGCGAGCGCGAGCACGGAGACGACGCCCGCGCGGCGGCGGCGGGGCGGTCTCGTGGGCTTCGTGGCGCTCTCGGTGTGCACAGGGGGTGACGAACGGTCGGTGCGGTGTGCGAAGAGGCGCCACGGACTCTCTTCGCGGCGCGCGGGCGCGCGACGGTAGCGGCAACCGGGCGATGGGCTCCAGTGTTACGCGCGCGTTCGGGGACCGGAAGCGATTGCCTGCGCGGGGGTGCGCCGATAGATTCCGGGCATCCATGCCGCAGGCCGAGGAGATGCTTTCGGACCGTTGGGTCCTCGTCGAGAAGATCGACGAAGGGGCCATGGGCGAGATCTTCTCGGCGAAGCACGCGGTGCTCGGGCACAGCGTGGCGGTGAAGGTGCTGATGCCCACGGTGTCGCGCGACCGCGCGGCGATCGACCGATTTCTGCGCGAGGCGCGCATCGCGGCGAAGCTCCAGCACCGCAACGTGGTGCGCGTTGAAGACTTCGGCGTCGCCACCGACGGGCGTCCCTTTCTGGTGATGGAACTCCTCCACGGTGAGTCCCTCGCGCGTCGCCTCGCGCGCCCGCCGCACCCCACGAACGCCGAGGTGTTGGATCTCGTGCGCCAGACCGCGGCCGCCGTCGACACGGCCCACGCCGCGGGCATCGTGCACCGCGACCTCAAGCCCGAGAACCTCTTTCTCGCACGCGAGCGCGACGGATCCACCGTGCTCAAGGTGCTCGATTTCGGCGTCGCGAAGTTCACCGACACGCTCGCCAACGGGGGCAACGCCACGGCGAGCAACACGCTCATCGGCACGCCGCGGTACATGTCTCCCGAGCAGGCGCGCTCGCTCCGCGAACTCGACGGGCGCAGCGATCTCTGGTCCCTCGGCATGATCGCGTACGAGATGCTCACGGGCTCGCACCCCTTCGAGGGCGAGGCCATCGCCGAGCTCCTCGTGGCGATCCTCACGCATCGCATTCCGCCGCCCACGGCCCTGCGCGCGGACCTTCCCCTCGCCGTCGACGCGTGGGCCGAGCGCGCCCTCGCCCGCAGCCGCTACGAGCGCTTCGCCACGGGCGCCGAGCTCGCCGACGCCCTCGCGAGCGCCCTCGACGGACGCCTCGACGACCGCTGGACGCCCACCTCCTACGAGCGCCATCGCCCGAGCGATCCGCGCGGTGGCACCGTGCGTGTGCGCCGCCCGACGCCCGTCACCGACGGCATGCTCCGCGCGCGCCGCGCCACCCCCATGCACGACGCCGTGGCGCCGCCCGTGAACGACGCCCTGCGCTCCCGCCCCGGCGCGCCCGCTGCGCCTTCAACGCCCGCGGAGGCGCCCGTCGCCGCGCCCCTGAAGCTCACGCCGCCTGAAGGTCCGTCGCCGCTGCCGACCGCCGTGACGGCCGCGCCCGCGCCCTCCGCGGAGCCCGTCGCCGACACGCCGCGCGACACCCCCGACGTGCCCGCGCCGTCGCCCTCCGCGGAGCAGTCGCAGAAGACCCGCGCCCTCGACGCGCCGCGCTCCTCGTGGTGGATCGCCGCCTTCGCCGCGCTCGTCGCGGGCCTCGGCCTCGTGGCTGCGATCCGTCAGCAGCCCGGCGCGTCGAACCCCACCACCGCGTCGCCCGCCGCGGCGCTCGTCGCACCGTCGAACGCGCCTGCGACGCCCGCGGTGGCCGCGCCGAGGCCCGCGAACCTCGCACCGTCTGTCGCGCCCGACGAAGCGCCCGACGCCGCCGTGCGCGCCCCCGCGGTGCCCGCTGCGGTGGCGTCGTCGACGGACGATTCTCCACGTCACGGCGGCGCGCGTCGCCGTCGGGCCCACACGCATCGTACAGGTCCGAGGAACGGCGCTGAATCGCACGATCCCGCGTCGTCGGCACCGCGCGGAAGTCTGTACGATCCCACGGGGATCTGACAGGATCGCTCCGTGGTGCGGGTCGATGCCCGCGCCCGGTACAACCCGTGCGTCCCCCCGCGAAGTTCGAGGCCTGGTTCGCGACGATCGCGCTCGTGTGCGCGATGTGCGGCTCGTCACGCGCTGCGTACGCGCAGCCGACGACCTCGCAGGCCCTCACACTCGAGACGCGCGCGCAGACGCTCTACCAGCAGGGCCGCGCGCACTTCTTTGCGGGCGAGTTCGAAGCCGCGCGGCAGACGTTCCAGTCGTCGCTCGACACGGTCGACAGCCCCAACACGCGGATGTACCTCGGCCGCGCGCTGCGCTCGCTCGGTCGCAACGCCGAGGCCTACGCGATGCTCGACCGCGCCGCCCGCGACGCCGCCGCGCGGGCCGTCGCCGAGCCGCGCTACGAGCCCACGCGCGACGCCGCGAGGGCCGAAGCCGACGCGCTCGTCGAGGGGCTCGCATGGCTGCGTGTCGAGATCCCCGATGCGCCCGCGGGGCTCACGGTGCGCGTCAACGGACACGACGTGCAGCGCGCGGGGCTCGACGTCGAACTCCCGCTCGACCCCGGCGACGTCGACGTCGATGTGGCGGCGCCGGGTCACCTCGCCGTGCACCGCGAGCTCACGCTCCACGCGGGGCAGCGCGAGCGCACGGAGGTGATCCTCGATGTGGCGCCCGCGGCATCGCGCGATCCTGCGGGCGGCGCGTCGTCGACGAACCCGCCCCTCACGGTGACCACCGTGTCGTCGCCCGCGCTGCGCGACGCGGGCATCGCGACGGCGACGGTGGGCGGCGCGGCGCTCGTGGCCTCGCTCGTGTTGCGCCTCGTGGCCGAAGACCAGTTCGACACGCTCGTCACGCTGCGCGCGCAGAACCAGACCGACACCGAGCTCATCGCCGCGGGCGAGCGCAACCAGCTCCTCTCGTACGTGTTTCTGGGCGTGGGCGTGACCGCGGCGGTGACGGGCACGGCCATGGCGATCTCCGGTGCGCGCACCCGCACGCGCGCCCTCACGGTCGTCGCGACGCCGACCTCCGTGGGCCTCGGAGGGAGCTTCTGATGGCCGCCCCGCGCGCCGCGCTCGTGCTCGCCGCATGCGCCGCGCTCGCGCAGGGATGCGCCCTCGACTTCGAACAGTTCCGCCTCACGAGTGACCGCCCGCGGCCCGACGACGTGACCCCCATCACCGACGCTTCGGCCGATGCGGTCGATGCCGCCGAGGCGGGCTTCGATGCGCCCGCGGCCGATGCGTCCCTCGATGCGCCTGTCGACGTGAGCGACGCGAAGGCCGCGTGCGTGCCCGAGTACTCCGCGATGGGGAGCTTTCGCTTCGCGCACATGGCCTCGGACTTCGGCCCCGTCGAGCTCTGCATGCGCCGCCGCTCCGTCGACACGGCCTTCACGTCGGCCGCGTCGCCCACGTGGCCCGAGGCCGGCGTCGACTACGGGCAGATGACCCTCGCGCAGCGCTTCAGCGTGCCCCTCGCGGTGCCCAACGAGGCCTGGGAGTTCGCCGTCGTCGCCGCGGGCGATGGGTGCGCCAACGCGGCCACCACGGCCATCACCCGTCGCTCCGCGCAGCTCGATCCCGGCGTGTCGCGACTGCTCGTGCTCACCACGGAGTACGGCTCCAACGGCACCCCCGTGGGCGTGCTCAACGTGATGGTCGATCAGGTCTGCACCGACTGTGCGCCGCGCGAGGTCGACGTGCGCGCGGTGCATGTCTCGTCGGGCGCCGCGGCGTCGCGCGTGAGCGTCGCGATCGAGCCCGTGGCCGACCTCAACCTCTTCTCCTCGGAGCTGCTCTCGTACCAGGTCTTCGCGTCGAACGTGAGCTACGGCGCCGCGTCGGACTACACCTGCAACCCCATGTGGGGCGCGTTCTACCAGGAGATGTACAGCGTCTACGAGGTGCAGCTCGCCGCGCGCACCCCCGGCGGAACGCTCATCGCCCGCAGCGTGCCCACGCGGCTCAAGAGCTCGCTGCTGGAGAGCACGCGCCTCGTGAGCGTGTTCTTCGAGGGGCCGCGCGACCGCGATCCGGGCTTCGTGCTCTGCTACGACGCCGTGACCAACGGGGCCCTCGCCGCGTGCGACCGCGTGCCCGCCATGGCGCCCGCGTCGACCGACGCGTCCGTCGATGCCGACAACGACGCGTCCGTCGATGCCGAGAGCGACGCCGCCACCGACGCCTCGTGGAGCGACGCGGGCGCCGATGCCCACGGCGCCGACGCCTCCGCCGACGATGCGTCCGTCGACGATGCGGGCGCGTGGGACGCCACCGTGCGCGACGCTGCGCCCGACGCCGCGCAGGGCATGGATGCGTCCACGGACGGCGCCGCGTCCGACGACTCGGCGGCCTCATGACCCTCGCCGTCTCGGCGCCCGCACGCCTCGGCGCGTGCGCGGTGGCCCTCGGTCTCGCCGTCACCGCGGTCTGTCACGTCGCGGCGCCCCGCGCGCACGAAGACCCCGCGCGCGAGGCCCTCCGCGCGACGCTCTCCGCCCGCGAGGCGCAGCACCGCGCGATGGCCCGCGAGCTTGCCCGCAGCGCCCGCGCCGAGACCTTCGCCCGCGACCTCGCCCACGCGCCGCCCGACCTTCGGAGCGCGCAGCTCGTCGACGCGCGGGGCTCGGTGCGCGCGAGCGTCGAGCCCGCCCGCGAGGCGCCGCGATGTGCGGTGCGTGTGGTCGACGCGGCGAGCGACGAGGGAGGGCGCGTGGTGCTCGCCCTCGATGACCTCTGCGAGGCCCGCGCGGCGCTCGCCGTGACGCCCGCACCGGCGCGCGCGAGCGCGTGGTGGGCGGGGATGATCCTCTCGCTGCTCGGCGGCGCGGCGGTCTGGGAATGGGCGCGGCGCGCGCGCGACGCGGAGGCTGCGCGCGTCGAAGCGCTCTGTGCGGCGGCGGCGAAGCTCGGTGCGGGCGAGCGGGGCGTGCGGGTTCCGCTGCGTGGCGATGCGTTCGATCCGCTCGCGACGGCCCTCCACGACATGGCCGACGAGATGGCCCTCTCCGCGGAACGGGTGGAGTACCTCCAACGCCTCGCGGGCTGGCAGGACGTCGCCCGCAAGCTCGCCCACGAGATCAAGAACCCGCTCACGCCCATTCAGCTCGCCGTGCAGGAGGTGGCGCGGCGCTACCAGGGCGACGACGCGCGCTTTCAACGCGCGCTCGACACCGCGCGCGAGGTCGTCGAAGAGGAGGTCGCGACGCTCCGACGTCTCGTGACGGCCTTCTCCGAGTTCGCGCGGCTGCCCGACGTGAAGCCCACCGCGGCAGACCTCGGCGAGTTCGTGCGCGACACCGCCACCTCGCAGGCCTTTCTCGACGAGGCCGCGGGCGACGAGGCCCGCGCGGTGTCGGTGCACTACGACTGCGACGAGGGGGCGATCCCCGTGCTCCTCGACCGCATCATGCTGAAGCGCGCGCTCGAGAACCTCGTGCGCAACGCGACGCAGGCGCTCGCGGGCCGCGGGGGCAACGTGTGGGTGCGGGCGCAGCGTCGACGGGTGACCATCGTGCCGCACGAGGGGGCCGCCCCCGAAGAGGTCGACCAGGCCTGGCTCACCGTCGAAGACGACGGACCGGGAATCCCCGCGGCGCAGCGCGCGAAGGTCTTCGACCCGTACTTCACGACGAAGCGCGAGGGCACGGGGCTCGGCCTCGCGATCGTGCGCAAGATCGCCCTCGACCACGCGGGCGACGTGGGGCTCGAAGAGCGTCCCGGCGGGGGCGCGCGCTTCGTGGTGACGCTCCCGCTGCGAGACCCTGCGCGGCGCGCGCGGCGCTCGTTCGTGACCTTCACCCGCAACGGCTGACCCCGCGGTGCGGCTTGTGCCTATGCTCGCGCACGATGGTGTCCCCCGATGAACTCCTGGTGACGCGGCTCGGTGCGTGCCGCGTGCGATCGCCGCTCAACCTCTCGAACGTCGCGGGCGATTACGTGCCCGACTACACCGACGACCAGGGCCGCGTGCTCCTCGACGTGGAGTTCGCCGACGGCGAGCAGGTCGCCTCGCTCGGCTTCGAACGCGCGGGCGCGCGGCGCGAGATCTTCTTCGACCCCTCCGCCGTGCGCGCGGCGATCGTGACGTGCGGCGGGCTGTGCCCCGGGCTCAACAACGTCGTGCGCTCCATGGTGCTCGAACTGCACCACAAGTACGGCGTGCGCGACGTGATCGGGTACCGCTACGGCTTCGAAGGGCTCAACCCCTCCGTCGGCGCGGAGCCCCTGCGCCTCGATCCGCCCGCGGTCGAAGACATTCACAAGCACGGCGGCTCGGTGCTCGGGCTCTCGCGCGGGCTGCAAGACGTGTCGGTGATGGTCGACACGCTCGTGCGCGACCGCGTGAGCCTGCTGTTCTGCATCGGCGGCGACGGAACGCTCCGCGGCGCGAAGGCCATCGGCGACGAGGTGCTGCGTCGAGGTCTCGCCATCGCCGTGGTGGGCGTGCCCAAGACCGTCGACAACGACGTGGCCTGGGTCGACAAGACCTTCGGCTTCGACACCGCCGTCGAGATCGCGCGGCAGGCCATCGACGGTGCGCACTCCGAGGCCCGCGGCGCGCGCAACGGCGTGGGCATCGTGAAGCTCATGGGACGCGACGCGGGCTTCATCACCGCCGCCGCCACCGTGGCGAGCGAAGACGTGAACTTCTGCCTCGTGCCCGAGGTTCCCTTCGACCTCGACGGGCCGCGGGGGCTGCTCTCGCAGCTCGAACGCAGGCTCGTCGCGCGGGGCCACGCGGTGATCGCCGTGGCCGAGGGATGCGCCGCGCGCTTCACCGCCGACGTGAGCCACGACGCGTCGGGCAACGCGCGCTACGCCAACGGCGCGAGCGACGTGGGACCCATTCTCCGCGACGCCATCTCGCAGCACCTCAAGCACCGCGGCGTGCCCTCGACGGTGAAGTACATCGACCCGAGCTACATGATCCGCTCGGGGCCCGCGAACGCGTCCGATGCGATCTTCTGCAACGAGCTCGCGCGCAACGCCGTGCACGCGGGCATGGCCGGTCGCACCAACGTGCTCGTGGGGCGGTGGCACCGGCGCTTCACGCACGTGCCCCTCGCGCTGGTCACGAAGCAGCGCAAGCGCATCGACCCCGACGGCGCGCTGTGGCTCTCGGTGGTGGAGTCCACGGGGCAGCCGAGGCTCTACAACACGGCCTCGGTGCAGGTGCCCGCGGTGTGAGAACGGTGACGGTCAGCGCGTGACGGGAAGGCCCGCGGCGCCCCACGCGAGCATGCCGCCCGAGAGGTTGATGAGGCCCTTGAAGCCCATGGAGACCAGCGCGGCGGCGGCGCGGCCCGAGCGGTTGCCCGAGCGGCAGATGAGCACCACGTCGGCGTCGCGATCCCACGCGGCCGCGGCGGCGCCCACCGTCGCGAGGGGAACGAGCTCGGCGCCCGCGATGTGACCGAGGTCGCCCGTGTACTCGTGGGGCTCGCGCACGTCGATGAGGCGCGGCTTCGACGCGGCCGCGGCGAGCTGCTGGACGGTGATCTCGCGGTACCCCGCGGGGTGCTGCGTGCCCTGCTGAAACAGTTCCGATCGGCTCATGGTGCTGCGCTACATCGCGCGCCCGGGGCCCGTGCGCAAGGCTCCCGCGCGAGCCTTGACAGTCGCCCGTCGCGCGGCGCAACACTCGCCCCGCGTCGCACCCCCGACGAGGCCGCGCGGCGCGCGAAACCCCGTCGCGTACGCGCGTTTCACACCCTCTGTCCTCCCCTCCGCGGAGCCCTTCGGCGAGACCCCCACGTGCGCTTCCTGGTCGTCGCGAACGAGACCGAGTCGTGCCCGTACCTCCCGGGGCAGACCATGCGCCTCCCGCTGCGCATGCCCCTGGCGCGGCTCACGCCCGAGCAGTTCGACCGCCAGCTCGCCGAGGGCGACCGCCGCACGGGACCGCTGCTCTACAAGCCCGCGTGCGATGCCTGCAACGCGTGTGAGGCCATCCGCGTGCCCGTGGCGCGCTTCGAACCCACGCGCTCGCAGCGTCGGGTGATCCGTCGCAACGAGGGCGCCGTCGAGGTGGTTCGCACGCGGCCCACGGTCACCGCGCGGCACCTGGAGCTGTACAACCGCCACTCGCGCGAGCGCGGACTCTCGCTGCGCACCGAGCCCGCCACCGAGCGCGACTACCGCTTCTTTCTCGTCGAGACCTGCGTCGACACGTGGGAGGTGCAGTACCGCGTCGCGGGGCAGCTCATGGCCGTGAGCATTCTCGACGTGGGGCGTGAGGGCGTGTCGAGCGTCTATCATTACTTCGACCCCGACGAGGCCTGGCGCTCCCTCGGGGTGTACTCCGTGCTCGCGGAGATCGCGCTGTGCCGTGAGCTCGGCGTCGAGTGGTACTACCTCGGGCTCTTCGTCGAAGACTGCGCGCACCTCAACTACAAGGCCGCGTACTGGCCCCATCAACGTCGCATCCACGGCGAGTGGCGCGAGTTCGGGAACCCGTCTCCGTAATCAAACTTTCTTGCACCACGTGGGTGACACCCGCACCGCGGAACCGTGGCAGACTCCGCGCCCGTCACCCGGATCTGCCTTGCGACGACGGAGGTCATGATGACCCGCGTTCTCCTGGTCGAAGACGAAGACAACGAGCGCTTCACCCTCACCCGCGTGCTCGAACGCGCGGGCTTCGAGGTCACCGCGCTCCCCCATGGCGAAGGCGCGCTCGACGCGCTCGCCGCCACCCCCCACGACGTGGTGCTCACCGACCTGATGATGCCGGGCATCGACGGGCTCTCCCTCGCGCGTCGCATCGCCGAGCGCTTCCCCGACCTGCCCATCGTGCTCACGAGCGCGTTCCCCATGTGCCGCGCGCAGCTCGACCGCGTCGACGTGGTGGGGCTGCGCTTTCTCTGCAAGCCCTTCGACCCCGAGCGACTGCTCGCCATCCTCGCCCGCCCGCGCGTGACCACCGGCCTCGTGCCCGCGGCCATGCCCTCGAACCGCGTCGCCCTGTAGCCCTCCTCCCATGACACGTCGCCCGACGCGTCGTGCCGCGCCTCGCACGCAGCGCCCACGACGCTGCAAATCTCTCCACCGTCGCCCGTGGGGCCGGTGATACGTTCGCGACTCCCCCGACGCCCGATGTGCCGCCCGATGCGCGCGCAGCGGCCGCGGTGTGACCGCGAGCAACACGCCCCGTGCAGCCCCCCGTGCAGCCTACCGATCCCCCCGCGCCCCTGCGACTCCCACCGGGACGCGCGCCCGCCGTCGCCGCGCTGCTCACCACCGTGGCCCTCGCGATGCGCGCCTCGACGCTCGTCGACGGTCCCGTCGACATCGACACGCTGAACTTCGGCCTCGCGGCCTTTCGCTTCGACCTCACCGACCACCAGCCGCACCCGCCGGGCTACCCCGGGTATGTGCTCTACCTGAAGCTCCTCCACGCGCTCCTCGGGCGCCTCGACCCCGTGGCCCTCGCGACGTGGGGGAGCCTCCTCGCGGGCGTGGCGTGTGTGCCCGCGGCGTGGTGGGCCTCGCGGTCGGTGTCGGCGCTCCAGGGCGACGACGAACCGCAGCGCGACCTCGTGGGCATCGCGTCGGCCATGCTCGCGGCCACGCACGCGCAGCTCTGGTATTCGAGCTGTGACGGGCAGGCGCACGCGGCCGAGGCGCTCGCGGCGTTCCTCTCCGTGGGCGGCGCGGCGTGGGCGCGGGCGGTGCCTTCGACGGCGCGCGCGGTGATCCTCGCGACGCTCGTGGCGCTCTCGGCCTCGCTGCGTCCCACGGTGCTCCTGGTCTCGCTGCCCTTCGTGCTCTGGGCCCTCTGGAACCGTCCCCGACGCACGCAGGCCCTCGCCGCCGGCGCCTTCGCGCTCGCCACCCTCGCGTGGTACGCGCCGCTCGTGTGGGCCTCCGGGGGATGGGATCTCTACACCCGCACCACGCAGGCCCTCGTGGGCGACATCTTCGTGGCGAACTACAGCATCGTGAACCTCGTCCGCGCGCCGTGGCGCGTGGTGCTCAACGCGAGCGTGACGCTGTTCAGCCTGCTGTTCGCGGCCATTCCCGCGATCGCGTGGCGGCCGGGACCGTGGCTGCTGCGCACGCCCTGGCGCGTGGCCCTCGCGGTGCCGGTGCTCTTCTACGCGGCGGTGTACACCGCGGAGTCGGGCTACCTCTCGGGCCTCGGGGCGCTGTTCTGTCTGGCGCCGCTCACGTGGCGCGCCGACGGGGCCGCGCGGTACCGCGGGCGCGCGCTCCTCGCGGCGCTCGTGGGCATCGCGGTGTTCCTCCTCGCGCCCGAGTTCATCACCGTGGGATCGCGGCACGCGCAGCTGTTCCTGCCGGCGCGCGCGCACATGGTCGAGACCGACCGGCTGCACCACGCGTTCGAGCGGCACGTGTGTGTGCCCGCGCGAGGGACCACCGTGTTCCTCATCACCGACAACGCGAACACCAACTCCATCCGCGCGGTGCCGGTGCAGTGCCCCGAGGTGGTGGGCGGTTGGTACATGCTGCACCCGGTGGTGAAGCCCTCCCTCGACCACTGGCAGGTGTTCTACGCCGACGGGATGGACACGCTCCCCACGGCGATCCCCTACGAGATGGGACCGCCCGCGCGGGGAACGCTGCGCCACCCGGTGCGCTGGGTGGCCGTGTCGCCCGATGCGACGGTGCCCTTTCACCTCGCGGTGCGGAGCATGGCGACGTGCGCGCCGGTGCCCGTGGCGGGGTCCGATGCCGAGTTCTATCCCGCGCGGTGCATCCCCGAGCTTCGCTTCGGGCAGAACGTGCTGCGCGTGCCCACGGAGTGAGAGGTCGCCATGCACGAGGGAGCAGCGCGCGATGAGGGCGCGACGGAGACGAAGCACACCGCGCCTGCGTGGGGCCCGTGGGGCATCCTCGCGGCGCTCACCGCGGCGGGAACCTGGGTGGGCTGGAAGGCCTTCTGGTTCCTCTGCGACGACGCGTACATCACGTTTCGCTATGTGAGCAACGCGATGCTCGGGCGGGGCCTGGTGTGGAACCCCGCGCCCTTCGTCCCCGTCGAGGGCTACACGAGCTTCCTCTGGACCGTCTTTCTCCTCGGCGTGTGGAAGGTCACCGGACTCGAACCGCCCGCCATCGCGAACACCCTCTCGCTGGGCTTCGGCCTCGTGACCCTCGGGCTGGTGATCTACACCCTCGCCACGGTGCGCCTCCCCGCGGCCTACGAGCGCGCGCGTCTCCCGCTCGCGGCGCTGGTGCTCCTCGCGACGGTGACCAATCGCACCTTTCTCGCGTGGCTCAGCTCGGGCCTCGAGACGGCGATGTTCAACTGCTTCATCACCGTGTGGCTGATCACCATGGCGCGCGCGCACACCGACCGCCGCGCGCTCTGGGGCGCCACCGTGAGCGCCGCGCTCCTCGCCCTCACGCGCCCCGACGGAGAGCTCTTCGCGGGCGCCACCGCGGCCCTCGTCGCGGCCACGGTGTACCTCCGTCGCAACACGCTCCGCGAGGCGCTGCCCACGCTGGCGCCGCTGCTGGTGATCCCCGCGCACCTCACGTTCCGCTGGGTCACCTACCACGAGCTCGTGCCCAACACGTATTTCGCCAAGCACCTCGGCGCGTGGCCCGAGGCCGGCGTGCGCTACTTCGCCGCCTTCGCGCTGGAGTACGCCGTGTGGGTGTGGGCCCTCGCGCTCGCCGCCGCCGTGCGTCCGCTGCGCGAGGCCGTGCGCGCGGTGGGGGCGCGTCCCTTCGTGGAGCGTCACCTCGGGGTGATCGTGGCGGTGTCGGCGCTCCTCGCGCAGGTCGCGTACTACACCCTCATCATCGGCGGCGATCACTTCGAGTTTCGGGTGTACAGCCACCTCGTGCCGTGGATCTTCGCGACCGCGGCCCTCGCCCTCGCGTCGCGCATGAAGCGCCCCACCGAGGCCCTCGCGGTGATGGGACTCTTCGTGGCGCTCTCGTGGCCCATCCCGTGGGTGCACTGGGTCAAGAGCCGCACGCTCACCACCCGCGAGCAGACGCACTACATGGTCGTGCGCGTGGCCGACGATCTGCCGTTGCCGCTGCGCCCCTTCGGCCTCGCGTGGGACTCGCTCGAAGCCTGGCTCCTCCCGCGCCTCGACGGCACGCGCCACCAGGAGCACAAGGTGTTCATCTCCGCGCTCCTCGATGAGTTCCCCACGCGCGAAGAGGGCGCGCGGGTGCCGTGGTCCGACCGCGGAACCACCATGGGCGGCGCCGTGGGACTCGTCGCGTGGGTGCTCCCCAACGTGGCCGTGATCGACTCGCTCGGGCTCAACGACCGCGTCGTGGCGCACAACCCCCCGGAGCCCGGTCACCAGCGGGTGATGGCCCACGAGCGCCGCGCGCCGCCGGGCTACCTCGAATGCTTCCAGCTCAACGTGCTGCCCGGTGCGCGTCGCATCTACGGCACGCACCGACACTTCACCGACGACGACATTCGCAACTGCGAGCGCACCTACGCGCGCCGCGTGGGCATCGAGGTGCGGTGAACTTCCGCGTGACGCCCTCGCGCGCTTCGTGATGCACTCGTCGGGCGTGTCTGCCGACGTCTCTGCGCCCGCGCGGCGCCCGTGGCTCCTGCCGGTTGTGACCCTCGCCGCGACCGCGCTCGCGTGGTTCGCGACGCGCGCCGAGGGCAAGGTGTCGTTCCCCCTCGACGACTCGTACATCGTGCTGCACGCGATCGACGTGGCGGCCACGGGACGCGACGCGGCCTTTCCCGGCACGCCGTGGCTCGCGGGGGTGACCAGCCCGGTGTTCGCGGTGCTCGCCCTCGTACTCCGCGCATTCCTCGGAGGCCCCGCCGCGCTCCAGATGGGCAACGCGCTCGGGGTGGGTGCGCTCACCGCGGGACTCGTGCGGGTGTACACCGCGCGCCCGCACACGCGCCTCCTCGCGCCCCTCGCCGTGCTCGTGGCCTTCGTCGCCGGACGTGCTCTCCTGCACTACAGCAACGGCCTGGAGACGGGCCTCGCGTGCGCGACGCTCGTGTGGCTCCTCGCGCTGGCCGACGGCGATGAGACGCACACGGGCCCCGCGCTCCCGCTCCTCGCGGGCGTGGCGCCCTTCGTCCGCCCCGAGCTCGGACTGCTGTCCCTTCTCCTCCTCGGCGACCGCGCCCTCGCGCGCCGCGCGCTCGATCCCCGCGCGCAGGCGACGGCCCTCGCGCGCGACCTCGGGTGGGCCTCCCTCGCGGCGCTCCCGTGGGCGGCGCTGAACCTCCGCACGCTGGGCGCGCTGCTGCCCAACACCGTCGAGGCCAAGGCGGCGTTCTTCGCCGAGTCGTGTGAGCCCTTCACGGTGCGCGCGCAGCACGTGATGGTGGCGCTGATCCAGTTCGCGGTGCACCTCGGTCCCGCGCTGCTGGGGGGGGTGCTCCTCGGGCAGCGCCGCGCGGGGCGCGTGGCGTGGGCCTTCGCGCTCGGGATGCTCCTCGCGTACGGGCACCGTCTCCCCGGCGCGCTGATGCACAACCAGCAGCGGTACACGCAGCTCCTCGCGCCGCTCGGGCTCGTGGGCATCGCCTTCGCGCGCGACACGGTGAACCTCCGACGCGTGCAGTGGGCCCTCCTCGGCCTCGCCCTGGTCTACGGTGGAATCACCCTCCGCCCGCACCTCACGGAACGTACGCAGGCCCGGATGCTCGGTCGCGGCGAGCTCCGCAACCTCTCGCGCTGGGTGCGCGCGTCGCTGCCGCCGGGGTCGGTGCTCCTCGCGCACGACATCGGGTACCTGTCGGCCACGACGAGCTTTCGCATGGTCGATCTGGTGGGGTTGCGCACGCCCTCGTCGGTGGCCTCGCACCGCGCGCACACGCTCGCCACCTGCGGCGCCGGACGCGGAGACGCCGTGGTCGAGATCGCGCGGCGCACCCATCCCACGCACCTCGTGGTGTATGCGCTCTGGGACGGGCTCTTTCACTTCACCGACGCGCTCCATCGCGCGGGCTTCGGAATCCGCGCGCTGCACGTCTCGCCGGGCGGCTACGCGGTGCTCGCGCTCGACGCGCCGCCGTGAGCCGCCGGGCCGCCGCCCTCGCCGACCGGTGCGCGCGCGCGGTGCTCGTCGCGGTGTCGTTGGGGGCCATCGCGGCGTGCGCGCGGGTGATCGTCGGGCGCATCGCGGTGCCCGTCGAGTCCGAGTGGATGACCGGTGCCGTGCTTGATCACATCGCGCGGGTTCGCGATGGCGAGGCGCTGTATCCGCCGCCCGGGGATGGGTTCATCCCCTTCGTGTATCCGCCGGGGTACTACGCGGTCGCGGCGGCGGTGGCGCACCTGCTCCCGCTGCGGTGGGCCGCGCGGCTCGTGTCGCTGGCGGCCTCGCTGGCGACAGCGTTCGCGGTCGAGCGGAGCGCGGCGCACCTCGGGGCCGATCGCACGGAGCGCGCGCTCGCCGTGGGCCTCTACGCGGGGGCGTTCTCGTACGTGGGCTTCTGGTACGACCTGGAGCGCGCCGACCCGCTGGCCGTGGCCCTCTCGATGGCAGCGCTGTCGGTGGCGATGCGCCGGGACTCGGTGCGCGCGGCGGCGTGGGCGGGGGCGATCGGTGCTGCGGCGTTCTTTGTGAAGCAGCCCGCGGCGGCGCCGGTGCTGGCGATGGCGGGCGGACTCGTGTGGGCGCGCCAGGGGCGCAGCGCGGCGGCGTTGCTGGCGTGCTTCGGTGCGGTGACGGCCGTCGTAGGGGCGGCGTTGCAGCGCGCCACACACGGAGGCTTCGGGTGGTACGTGCTGCACCTCCCACGGGCCCACGGCATCGACCGGAGCCTGCGCCACACGCTCTGGAACGTGGACCTTCCGCTCGCCGCGGTGCTCGCCGCGGGGGTGCTGGGGGTGCTCGCGGTGGCGGCGGTGACCCGTGGGTCGACGTCTCGGGGCTGGCGTCTGCTCGCGAGCTTCGCGGTCGGCGGTGGGGTGGCCACGGCGTTGAGCCGGTTGCACCCGGGCGGGTGGATCAACGTGCGGATCTTCGCGGTCGCGCCCGCGTGTGTGGCCACGGCGTTGTCGCTGGGGGCGCTGCGGCGCGCGGTCGAGGCGCGCGGGGTCTGGTACGGCGTGGCGGCGCGCGCGGTGGCGGTCGCGGCGGTCGTCTGGCAGCTCGACGCGTGGGCGTACGAGCCGGGGTCGTACGTTCCTTCTCCCGGGGCTGTGGTCGCATGGAGGGCCCTGCGCACGAGGATTCAGGCGATGGAAGCGCGCGGCCCCGTGTGGGTGCTCGGACGCGGAGGCATGACGCGCGTGCAGCGCGGGCACCTGTGCGCGCTCCACGACGTGATCCACGGCGACGGACGTGTGCCGCCGCGGGTGCGCGTCGCTTTGTCTGAAGGGCGCTTCGAGGCGCTGGTGTTCGACAACCTCGACGACGTGCCGCTGGTGCGCGGCGGCACGCTGCTCGACCTGGCGCTGCCCGGGTACTTCATCGCGGAGCACCTCGACGATCCGCGGCTCGTGCCGCTCGTGGGGTGCGGGTCGTGGCCGCGGTGGGTGCTGCGCCGACGGGCGCATCCGCTCGATCCGCGAAACCGCGAGCTTCTACGGTGTTACCGGCGCGAGGAGGAGCGCCTGGTCATGCAGGGGACGGCCACGGGAGAGGCCGTCGAAGTGCAAGCCGCGCAGGTGTGCGAGACGGGGCGCTGAGGGGTGCTTCAGGCGGGCTGCGGCGCGGGCTGCGGTTCCGTCTGTTCCTCGGCGGCGGCGGTCACCGAGCGCGAGCGCAGCGGAGGAACGTGCTCCGCGAGCTCGTGGCCCCAGAGCCAGCCGCCGATGCGGGCGACGTAGGCATAGCGGCGTGCGAGCAGGGCCGCGAGGCGGTCGCGCACGTCGGCCGCGCGGGTGATGGCGTCGCCGGTGGGCGCGTTCATCACCCCATCGGGCTTGAGGAGCTGGAGCATCTGCGTGCCGAGGCGCGCGCTCTCCTCCACGAGCTCGGGCGTGACGGGCGAGCGACCGGCCACCAGCGCCGCCGTGGTGCGAAAGAGCGACGCCAGGGCCACGCAGTCGTTGGCCGCGTCGATGGGGCCCGTGCCCTGTTGGATCGCCGCGACCGTCGCATCGTAGGGGTCGACGAGGATCCCAGCCTTCACGAGGGAGACTGCGCTCGTGAGGAGGATCTCGCGGACGGCGTACATCCGACCGCGCATCACGGCGATCGTCGAACGCGGCAGCGACGCGTTGGCGACCATGACGCTCGCGAACTGGAGCGCGCTCGCCGCGGTGAGCGTCGACGACACCCGCGCGAAGTCGACGGTGGGTGCGCCGGGCGAGGCTTCGAGGGCGGCGCGCTCTGCCAGCACCGCGAGCACGCCGCGTCGCGCGTTCTGCCACGTGACCTGCGGGTTGCCGTTGAAGGTGTCGTACTCGTGGTCGCCGAGCGTGAGCGCCTCGGGCACGCACGCGCGGTACGCGCCCTCGGCGTCGGCGGGGAATGCGGGCTCCGACGCGATCGGGGTCGGGTCGAGGACCGGCGGAGCCGCGGGCTCCGGGGAGGGGGGCGCCGCCGGGTGGGCGGGTGCGGCGTCCTTCGCGGGGGCGATGGAGGCCGTAGACGACGGGACCGGAACAGACTGCTTGCGGGAACGGGTCATGGTCGTGGTGCTCCTGCGGCGCCGCTCCGAACATGGAACGCGCACCGCAGCACGTCTTCGGGACCCCTGCGCGACGGTTGCGCGGATTGCGGCGACCGACGTCGATTTCTCCGAGACACCTGCGATTCCCAGAGAAACGTGCGAACACCCCGCCAGTCGACCGTGCCGAGGCGGACCTCCGAGGTCTCCGGGGCGATGGTCGAGCATCGGCAAACGACCTCCGAGGTCAGCGGGTCGATGGTCGAGCATCGAAAATAGACGAAATTGGTCAACCGGGTGATGGTCGAGCATCGAAAATAGACGAAATTGGTCAACCGGGTGATGGTCGAGCATCGAAAATAGACGAAATTGGTCAACCGGGTGATGGTCGAGCATCGACGGGTGACCTCCGAGGTCCCGAGGGGATGGTCGAGCATCGGCGGGTGACCTCCGAGGTCCCGAGGGGATGGTCGAGCATCGGCGGGTGACCTTCGAGGTCACCGGGGCGAGGGGCGAGCGTCGACAGCATCGTCAGAAGCCGATGCCCGCGAGCGGGAAGGGGCCCCGAGTGAGCCCTGCGCGATGGGAGTTCCACCGCGGAAGCGTCGGTCGTCGGCGTCGTCGCCCGATTGCGCAGGTCGTCCGCCGTCGTCCGCTGGACGCCGCCTCCAGCGCGCGACGAACGCATCCCCGAGCGTTGCGGTGGGGGCCGAGCGCGACCGTTCCCATGGCGCCCCTGCCAGCAGCCATGGCGAGACGGACTGTCTCGATTGTGCACCCTCGTCGGCGCTCATACGGCCCTATCGGGTGCGGACTCGGTGTCCGATAGAGCCTCGCGATGAGGAACCTCTGGATGCGATGGGCGCCCGTGCTGCTGCTCGGGCTGGTGATGGGGTGTGGCGGCGACGCGAGCGCCGACGGGTTTCGCAGCGGCTGCACCGCGAACGCGCAGTGCAGCACCGGGCGCTGTCAGACCGGCGGGGACTTTCCCGGCGGACTCTGCACGACCGCGTGCACGAGCAACGCGGGGTGTCCCGAGGGGTGGAGCTGCATCTCGAACAGCGGCGGTGTGTGCATGAAGAACTGCACGGCCGCGGCGGACTGCGCGTCGCTGTCGGCGTCCTATGCGTGCAACGAAGAGAGCCTCGAAGGCTCGTCGGGCGGACGCGCCCGCGTCTGCAAGGGACGCTGACCGAAGGCACCGTCTCGACGGTTCAGGGCGTGTCCGTGGGGGGCGGACGCGCCCTACTCCAGCTCGTTGGTGATCTGCACGATGGAGCCCTGGGTCTCTCCCGAGTTCAGGATGCCCACGCGCTGAAACGTCGAGTAGTTCGGGTCGCCATCGAGGTCGCCAAAGGCGATGGCGGTGTAGCCCGTGGTCGAACCGGGCGAGCTGTACTGATAGTAGTGTCCCGAATCGAGGGAGAACGAGATCGTCGTCCACTGGGCGTTGCTGCTCCAGAGGGCGATGTTCGCGGGGTACTTGTTGGCGCCCGGCGACACCGTGGGCAGCGCGCCTGCGTTGACGTAGCTCACGCCGCCGCGTTCGAGGTTGGCCTGAAAGTACGTGAGCTGTCCCTGGTAGACCTTGGCGATGTTGCCCTGGGCCTCCGAGGTCTTCGAGCGCTTCACGTAGCGGGTGAACGCGGGAATGGCCACCGCCGCGAGGATGCCCAGGATGACCACCACGATCATCAGTTCGACGAGGGTGAAACCAGCGAGCGAGTGCGAGGGGCGCTTCATGGGAGACTCCGTGGGGGATGTGCGTGCGGGGGAGCGGCACGCGCCGTCGTGCAGGGCGACGGGGCGGCAGACACAGTCCAACACCGGCTCGTGAAATCTCATCGTGAAGCGTCATCCACCCGCACGCGCGCCGCTACGGCTCGCGCGAAACGCTGCCGCACAGGGCACATTCGCGAGGGAATGCGGTGGTCGCGGCATGCCGACGACCGATGCGGCGCATGAACGACCGTGGCGGGCAGTTCTGTGTCAGCGGGTGCGTTTCCGATCGTGCTCACGTTCTGGCGGCGGTGAGATCGTGCCAATGGGCCCGTTTTCTCCCGGTGAATGAATTCACCGGGAGCGCGCGTGCTGGCGGTGGTGAGATCGTGCCAATGGGCCCGTTTTCTCCCGGTGAATGAATTCACCGGCAGGGAAGGGAAAGTCCCTTGCGGGACTCGCGCTTTCTTCACCGGAAACACACCCGAGCAACGCGCCGCAAAGGCGACGCAGGATCGCGAGTCCCGTCAGGGACTTTCCCCTTGCTGCCGGTGAA
>CAMFHP010000042.1 GCA_945952225.1 uncultured Myxococcaceae bacterium | reverse complement strand
TCTTCTGACCCGTGTGATAGATCTCCTCGACGAGGCCGGTCACCTCGGTGCGCTGCCCGTCGGCGGTCACCGTGGTCTTCTGACCCGTGTGATAGATCTCCTCGACGAGGCCGGTCACCTCGGTGCGCTGTCCCGCGGCGGTGATCGTGGTCTTCTGACCGTTGTTGTAGGTCTCGGTGACGAGGTCGGTGACCGTGGTCTTCTGGATGTTGTGATAGGTCTCGACGACCTCGCCGGTCACGTCTTCGTGCTTCCAGCCGCCGACCTTGATGTTCCAGTTGGTGCCGAAGTCGAAGCCGCAGTCGCCGTCGGTCTTGAGGAACACGTTCCACGCGTAGTGGGTCTTGGCCCCGAGGTGGAAGATCGTCGACTGATGCGGCGTGGTCCAGTCGATGTACTGCGCGCCCTGCTGGTCATCGATCTCCAGGCGGTTGTCGCTGCCCGTGTGGATGACGTTGTGCGTGTGGTTGTGCGACGTGATCACCGACGGGTTGTCGGCGTTGGGCGCCGTCGACGCGATGAGCGGCACATCGGGGTCGCCGCCGAGGAACACCAGCATCACCTCGGTGCCCTTGCGCAGCGGAAAGTGGAAGCCCTCGGGGTTGCCGCCGTGCGGCTGCATCATGCGCACCCACACCGAGTTCTTGTCGTCGACGTGGTTGAGCTCGTCGAAGCGCACGCGGACCTTGTAGCGCCCGTGCGCGTCGATCTGCGCGTAGGGGCTGTCCATCGGCCCGTCGACGGTGGCGCTCTCGACGCCCCAGATGCGCGGCACCGGGGTGATCACCGGCGCGCGGAACTGCCGGTCGCGCTCGATCGCCGTGACCTCCACCGCGTACACGGTGGTGGTGTCGATGCCGAAGCGACGCAGGGCCTCGCTGCTCGCCGAGAGGTTCGTGCCCCGATGGCGCACGGCCGTGGCGAGGTAGGTCTGGTTCATGTCGCCGCGGGGGTGGGCCTCGACGTCGAAGCGATACCCCGAGCGCAGGTCGAACACGCGCCCCGTTCCGCGGTGCACCGACGCCCGCGCGTTCTGCTCCTGCACGCGCACGCCGTGGAGGTCGCGCACGTGCGTGGTGTCGTAGTTCTCGCCCCAGCGCACCACGTCGACGTCGGTGTGTCCCTCCGTCGAGCCCGTGGCCTGCACCGGCGTGGTCGGGCGAAGGTAGTCGTAGTCGCGCAGCGTGATGCGCGCGGGCAGCGCCTCGGCGCGCGCGGTGAACGTCTGAAAGGCCTCGATCGTCGAGGTCTCGTGGCCCTCATGGGGGAAGTACGGCTTCGGGCCCGACGCGATCGAGGTGTGCGAGCTCGCCTCGTCGATGAGCACCATCTTCTCGCGGCCGTCACCGTGCTCGAAGAAGTAGTAGATCCCCTCGCGCTCCATCCATCGCGAGAGAAAATCGAAGTCCGTTTCCTTGTACTGACAGATGTGTTCCCAGGCCTTGTAGGTGCGGCTCAGACGGAACTCATAGTCGACACCCTCGGCGAGTCCGCTGAGGGTCATCACCTTCTTGATGACGTCTCGGATGTTCCGATAGAGCGCCTTGTCGGCGAACACGCGGCTGTGTCGATCGAGCGTGAGGTGCCACACGCGCGGACGCAGCGTGAGCAGGTAGATCCCCTCGCCCTCGATGTCTTGCAGCACCTCCGCGGCGGCGATCACCCCGTGGAAGCTCATCCGCGGCGAGCCGTCGTCGTGGAGCACACGCACCGACGCGCGCTGCCCGATCATCGGCGCCACGTCGAGCCCCGGCACGCCGGCCTCGTGCACCATCACGTGCGCGCGCAGGGTGTAGAGCGTCGAGAGGGCCTCGTCGCACGTAAACGCCAGCAGCATCGCGTGCGGCGGCAGCACATCGGACTCAATCGAGAAGACGTTGGCCATCGGATGCTCTCCCAGGCGATCACGCGCAGACCGCTGCCCGCGCGCTCGGAAACGTTCGTCGCTGCGCGGCCCCCCGCGCAGGGTGTGAATCGGGTCGGACGCGATCCTACGGTGCAGCCGCGGCCTTTGCGGCCACGACCGCGTCGACGAGGGACTGCCACTCGCCCTGCCGCGCGGCGGAGATCACGAGGCCGAAGCCCCCCTTGCGGCTCTTGACCCCGAGCATCAGCTCACCGCCGGCCTCGACGATGCCGATGGCGTCGATGGCCTCGACGGCGAGACGGCGCGATTTCGCGCTTCCGCTGAGCCCCGAGACCTCCAGCACGAAGCCGTCAAAGCTGCCGAACTTGCCCCCGTCGTGCACCCGCTGCTCACCCATGGTCGAGCTACCCTAGAGCAACGGGTCGCGGAGCGGAACCTCCCCCGCGCCGGGATCGTGCGAAGGCGTGGGGTGCCACGGGGAGACGGGGCGACGGGGGGGTCAGCGGAGGAAGATGTCCTGCACCCAGCCGCACGTTCCGCCGTTGCGGCAGGGACGGCACGCGCCGGGGTTCGTGTCGCTGCACGGCGAGGCGCCGCCCGATCCGTCGCTCGCGGGCGTGAGCGTCGGCGCGCCGGAGCTCAGCACCTCGACGAAGTCCCACAGCACGCCCTGCGCGTCGCGGTTGTGGAAGTACACCTGCACGCGGTCGCCGTAGTGGATCCACGCCTTCGTGGTGCTGTTCTGCGCCCAGTAGAGGTACGCGCCGAAGGGGTAGGCGAAGAAGAAGTCGCGGTCGCTGCCGTTCTCCAGGCAGCGCACCGAGGGATGCGGCGGCGTGCGCACGCAGGCGTGCGTGCCCGACGGGAGCGTGACCGTACGACGCCACGACGTGGGCGTGAGCGTGCCGCCCGACATGGCGCCGCACTGGGTCCGCCCGCAGTCGTCGCTGCCCTCGTTGCAACGGTTGACGGCGCCGCACGTGGGGTTGGTTCCGCGGCACGACGTGGCCCTTCCGCAGGCCGAGCGCACCTCGTAGTCGGCCCCGGCGGGACCGAGCGCGCAGGGGTGTTGCGGGTCGTAGCCCGCGAACTCGATGGAGCCCGGAAGCACCAGAAACCACCCCTGCATGTGGCTCGCGCCGTTGTACGCGTAGCCCCAGTAGAAGCGTCCTCCGGCGCCCGCGGGCGCGCGCAGCGGCGGGCTGTTGTCGGAGCACGCGTGGCGCGAGGCGTTGCCACACGAGGCCACCTCGCAGTCGGTGGGCGGGTCGTAGTTGGGTCCCACCGTTGAGAGCCCGAGGTACGCGCCCGCAGGAACCTCCTGAAGCACCACGCCCGCTGCGCCGGCGCCGCGTGCGAACACGCGCGAAGGGTCGCCGTCGAAGTCGCCCGAGAACTGCGTCACCGGCGTGCGCACACGGAACGGGTAGTACCCCGCGTTGATGCCGCGCGCGGTGTAGGCGTACGCGAGGTCGCCGCACGTTCCGCCGCCCTCGCCGCCGCTCGCGGTGGTGATGCACGCGGGCACACGCTCGGTGGAGATCGTCACGTCGATGGGACCCACGGGCACGTCGGGCGTGGACGGCACGTCGGGCGTCGAAGGCACATCGGGCGTCGCGGGCACGTCGGGCACGGACGCATCGGGCACGGACGCATCGAGCGACGACGCGGGCGGGAGACACACGCGGCCGAGGCCCGTGGAGGTGCACACGGTGGGCGCCGGGCACGCGGGGTTCGATCCGTCGCACGCGCGGGTGCAGAGGCATCCGGCGGCGGTTCCGCACGCGCAGCGAAGGCCCGTGGGGCAGGTGCTTCCGACGCCACACGCAACGCCCACATCACCGGGGAGACAGAGGCGTCCGAGCGGCGTGGTGGTGCAGACGGTGGGCGCTGCGCAGGGGTCGCTTCCCTCGTCGCAGGTGCGCGTGCAGAGGCACTCGCCGCCGCTTCGACACGCGCAGCGGAGTCCGTCGATGCACGCGCGCGCGGCCGCACACGACTCGCCGAGCCCCGCGGGCGGAGGCGACACGTCGACGGGCGTTGTGGGTGCGTCGGAGGCGTCGTCGGAAGCGCCATCGGAGGACGCGTCGAGGTCGGCATCGAGGGACGCATCGAGGTCCGCGTCGGGGTCCCCCTCCGGGGGCTTTCCCGCGTCGGTGCGTGCGGGCGGATCGGACCACATGAGGTCTCCCCATGGATCACCCGCGTCGAGCGTCGCCAGCGGATCGCCGCCTTCGACGCCACCCGAAGTGCATCCCGCGACGAGCGCGAACGCCGTCATCACCGCCCACGTGCTGCGCATGGCGCGACGATCGCCGTGCGCCGCCGTGCGCGTCAAGCGATGGAACTTCGCGTGACCTCGGCGAGCAGCGCGCGGTGGGTGTCGACGACCTCACGGAGCGCGCGGGGTTCGAGGTGCGTCGCGGCGTCGTGCCACGCGACGAGGTGGTGTCCGTGGGCTTCGAGGTTCCATCCGGGGCGCGCGAGGAGGCGCGCGGCGAGCTCCGGGGACCAGAGCGCGTGCACGGCGCCGTGGTCGTGGCCGTACACGCGGTAGTGCTCGAAGAAGAGGGGCGGCGCGACGGGGGCGAGCTCATCGTCGGCTGCTTCGACGGAGGAGGCGCGCCCCGACACGCCGGGCCTGCGCGCCTCGACGCAGAAGGGCGGAACACCGTGGACTTCGAGCGCGGCCACCACGCGTCGGCGGCCGTCGCGCGTGACGAGTTCGAGCAGCGCGAGGCGTCCGTCGGTCACGAGGTTGCGCCCCACGACACCCCCGAGCGCGCGCACCGAGGGAACGCCCGCGAGCCCGCGGTTCAGGTAGCGCCCGCCCTGCGCTTCGAAGCGCATCCCGAGGGCCGCGGAAGCGCGCGCGAGCGAGGCCACGCGGAGCGCCTCGGAGACGCGCGACCACGCGGCGATGGCGACGAGTCCGACGGCGAGCGCGGTGAAGAGCACCGTGGGGTTCACGGCGCGCGGTGTACCGCAGCGGCGCGGGGGTGAGAAGCGCGACGCGGTGGCGCGTGGTGCCTGGTAGCCTGGCGCGCACCATGACGCTCAAGCCCCTGCTCGACGTGATCCACACACCGCGCATGGCGTGGTCCGACGCGGTGCGCGCGAAGTTCTCGGAAGCGCTCCGCGAACGCTATCCGCGCGTGCATGACCTGACCGACCGCAAGAACGACGAGCGGAGGTTTCAGCTCCGCGTGAACGGAGACACCGCGCCGAAGGCCGTTCCGTACGCGGCGCTCCTCGGCCCCGACCAGGATCTCTCGGGCGGCTATGGCGGCATGAGCGTGGTGATGTTTCCCGCGAACGAGGCCGGTGCGCCGTGCCTGCTCGCGATGGTCGTGGGCACCAACGGATTGAGCCCCGACGAGGCGGTGTTGGGCCGCCCCGGGCACGCGCGAAAGTGTGCGGCCATCGCCGCGTGGTTGAACGCCTCCCGGCCCGGGTGCGCGTGGGCCAAGCGCGATCCCGTACGCATCGACGTCGAGCTGCCGCGCGCGCTCGCCACGCGCCTCGCACCGTGGAGCAACGCCATCGAGAAGTACGGCAAGGTGATCTACGCGACCTTCGAAGTTCCCGGTGCGCGCACCGCTGCCAACGACGGCCTCACCCTCCGCGCGGTCACCGCGATGGTGGATCTCTTCTTCGACGAGCGACGCATCGAGCCCAAGAACGACCACCGCGCCGACGCCGACATCGTGCGCCGGGAATGGATGGCCCGGGTGTTCCCTTCGACCACGCCCGATGCGGTGCACGGGCTGCTCGCGTCGCGACGGTTCGTGGTCGTCGAAGGGCCACCGGGAACGGGCAAGACCGAGCTCGCGACGGCGCTGCTCCGCACGCGCTACGGCGGCCGCGGACGTGTGATCCAGTTTCATCCGGGCACCACCTACGAGAGCTTCGTGGGGGGCCTTGCGCCGCACGAGGGAGGCGCGTTCGGGTTCACCTTTCGCCCCGCGCCCGGGCACCTCATGGAGGCCGCAGCCGAGGCGCAGCGTACGCCCGATCGCCCGCACCTGCTCGTGATCGACGAGATCAACCGCGCGGACCTCTCCAAGGTGCTCGGCGAAGCGATCTACCTCTTCGAGCCGGGCCGCGACGATCGCGAGGTCACGCTCGCGTGGGACTTTCCCGGTTACGGCCGCACGCTGCGACTGCCGCCAAACCTCCACGTGCTCGGCACGATGAACAGCGCCGATCGGAGCATCGCGATCCTCGACGTGGCCGTGCGCCGTCGCTTCGCGTTCGTGCCCCTCTGGCCGCAGCTCGATGCGCTGGAGTCCGCGGGCGCAGGGCCGTTGCTGCGCCAGCGATTCCACGAGCTGCTCACGCTCTTCGTCGAACACGCGAGCGACGACGCGCTGCCCCTCGTGCCGGGCCACGCGTACTTTCTCGGCCGCGACGAAGACGCTCCCGCACGCCTCGCCACGACGGTGCGTCCGCTGCTCGAAGAGTACCTCGCGCAGGGCTACGCAGCGGGCTTCGCCGATGACCTCCGCGCGTACCTCGACCGCATCGCGCAGGGAGCGTGACCGTGGCGACGGCCCGCAAGCCCCCACCGCCGGAGCACTACGCCCGCGCGGCGCCCACGCGGATCGTGTCGGGCACCCGCGCGGTGGTCGACAGCACGGTGACGGTGGTGCCCGCGGTGCCGTGGCTCGCGACGGACGCGCAGGCCGCGGAACAGCGTGCAGAGCAGCTCCTCCGCGCCAACGAGGGGATGCTGCGCGAACTCGGTGTCGCCGCGACGACCACGCGCACGGGCTCGACGCCCGCGCTGCGCATCGAGACCTCGACCCGCGTCGGTGCGGTGCCGTTGTGTTCACCCGTGACGGGACGGCCCGACTTCGGTCTGCTCGTCGAGCCGCGCTTCTCGTGGCGCTCGGCGGGCGACATGCTCGCGGGCACAGGCTTTCGTGTGGTGCCGCGGCTGCTCGCGCTCCCCGACCTGCCGCAGTGCGAACGGCGCGTGCCCCCGTGGGTGCTGTCGAGCGTGGTGCTCCCGCGGCTGCGCGCGCTGCTCGACGCGATGCAACGGCGCTTCGTGCTCGCCGAGTGCGACCTCCGCGCGCCCCGAGGCCGCGTCGACTGGACCCGGTACGCCGCGCAACGCTTCGCCCACGGCCGCGCGCTCGACGTGCCGTGCACGTTCCCCGACCTTCGCGACGATGAGCGCCTCCGTGATGCGATCGCCTGGGTGGTGCGACGGCATCGCGACGCGCTGCTCGCGCAATCGGCTGCGGGTGCGGTGGTGCGGCAGCTCCTCGCCGTGTGTGACGTGCTCCTCTCGCGGCTCCGCGGAGCCGTCGCGAGGGCGCCCGATGCCACGGCGCGACGCTCGTGGGCGCAGCGGACGATGGCGCCGCAGGTGTTTCGCGAGGGCCTCCAGGCCATCGAGTGGACCGTCGACGAGCGCGGCCTCGCGGGCATCACCGACCTCGCGGGCCTCCCATGGCGCATGGACATGGAGCAGTTCTTCGAGGCCTGGGTCGAGGCCATCGCCGAAACCGCCGCGCGCGCGACGGGCGCGTCGCTCCGCGTCGGTCGACGCGACGAGACGCGGGTGCCGCTCGACTGGACACCCGCCCACAGCGGCTCGCAACGCGCGCTCGTGCCCGACGTGGTGCTCACCCATGGCGACGCCACCCTCGTGCTCGACGCGAAGTACAAGCGCCACGCGCTGGAGATCGAGCGCCTCGGATGGTCGGGCACGCCGGAGACGCTCCGCGAGCAGCACCGCAACGACGTGCTCCAGGCGCTCGCCTACTCGACGCTCTTCGACGCCCCGCGCGTCGTCGCGTGCCTCGTGTACCCCGCCGACGCCGAGACCTATCCGCGCCTCGTCGAACGCGGCCGCACGCTCTCGCGGGCCACGGTGCGCAGCGGCGCGCGCGCGGTCGAACTCGCACTCCTCGCGGTGCCCCTCTCGGGCGATCCGGATGCCGCCACCGGCGACCTGCGGCGCCTGCTTCGCCCCGTCGCGTGATCCGCGCGCTCAGCGCCCGTTGAAATGCTCCACCGTCGCGCCGTCGCGACGCTCGTGCGAGCCCACGCCCGCGGAGCTCGCGAAGTCGAACGCATCGCCGTTCATCACGCGCTGGTAGAACGCCGTCATCGCCGCGCCCGACTGCCCGTCCGCGAGGTAGTACGCGTGGTTCACGCCGTTCGACGAGAAGTCCGTGTACGTGAACCCCGCCGCGAGGCGCGCGTCGGAGATGCTCCTTCCGAGACGCGTCGAGCGCCCGAGGCCCGCCGCGGTGAGCACCAGGTCGCGGCTGTTCACCGTCACGAACACCGAGCGCGCGAAGGTCACGCGCGAGAGCCACGCAGCATGGTCCGTCGCGGCGCTCGCTCCCGCGTTGATCACCGCCGTGTCGAACACCTCGCGCGGAAGCTCCGTGACGCCCGACACCGCCGTCGCCGCTTCGAGCACGAGGCTCCCCATGCTGTGCGTGAGCAGCGTGAAGCGCGTCGTCGACGCGGGGTGCGCGCGACGGTACCGCTGCACGTCGGCCACCACGATCGCCAGCGCGACGCCCGCCGCCCGCGCCCGCGCCTCGGGAAATCCCAGCGGGCAGCTCTCGTCGGAGCCGGGCCAGAAGAACAGCACCGGCGCCGCCGTGTAGTCCCTCGTGAGCGCGGGCATCACCTCGGAGAGCGACTTCTCGGGTTCGCCGCCGCAGCCGCGTCCGTGCACGTACACGATCACGTTGTCGGCGCCCGTCACCGCGAGCGCGTGGTCGATCGCACCGCCCACGTCGCGCACGTCGAAGCGCGTGCGGTCGCCCGTGAACAACGTCGTGCCCACGGGGATCACCGCCGCGTCGAAGGCCGTCACGGGCACGTCGTTCTCCGGTGCTGCGTCGGGGAACTCGTCGGCGTCATCGGGCGCTACCGCATCGCCTCCCTCCTGCACGTCGACCTCTCCGCGCGCATCGACAACATCACGCGCATCCACCGTCGCTGCATCGCGCGCAGCCGCCACGGGCGCCGTCTCGCCCTGACACGCCGCGAGCGCACACAACGCGACCCACGCCCATCGCCCGTTGCCCATGGCCCTCGCTTCTACCACGCGCACGCCGCGGAATTGCCCGTGCGCGCAGCACCGTGCGAGCGTCGCGCGCGATGAGCGACGTCGCCCGCATCCGCCAGCTCCTCGCCGACGCGAACACCGCGCGCTCGCCCGAGACCCGACGTGCGCTCGATGGCTTCGCGCCCGCGGCGCTGGTCACCGTGCTGCGCTCCGACGCGCCGTGGTGGGTGCGCGCCGCCGTGGTGCCCGCGCTCGCGACGAAGCTCGATGTGCCCCGTGCCCGCGCCCTCCTCGAACGCGCCGAAGATCCGCGCGAGACCGAAGAGGTGCGCTGCGCGTGTGTCGATGCGCTCGCCGACGCAAGACGCACCGAGGTGGTGCCCGCGCTCCTCAAGCTCGACGCCGCCCTCGACCGCGAGCCCGCACGCACCTGGAGGCTCGGTGAAGCCGTGATCTCCGCCGCCGCGCGCCTCGGCGCCACGAAGGCAGCGCCCGCCGCCGTCGCCCTCCGCTACGACCCCTGGAGCTACCGCCGCGCACGCGGGGAAGAGGCGCTCCGTGGGCTCGTGTCGCACGTCGGACTCGACGGCGTGGCCCGCGCGCTCGGCGGCGCCGACGCGAGCGACGACGGGCTCTCGGCCATGGCCCTCACGCACCCGAACGCCCCCGCGCGACGATGGGCCGTCGACGCTGCGCGCAGGGATGCTCCGTGGCTCGTCGACGCGCTCTGGGACGCCGACGCGCTCGTGGCCGATGGTGTCCTCGACCGCCTCGCCGACGCGTCCGCCTCCGCCGAGCTCGACACCCGCCTCGCCGCCCTCGCGGACCACGCGAAGGCCCCCGTGCACGCCCGCGCACGCGCGCTCCTCACGCTCTGCCGCCGCGGCCGCGAAGACCTCGCGCGACCGCGCTGGAACGCCATGCCCGATGGGCGCGTGCGCCTCCGTGATGTGCCCGACGACGTGCGACGGGCGGTGCTCGCGCGCTTTCTTCCCGGCGAGCGCGGCACCGATCCCCGATGGCGCCTCGAAGGGGTGCTCGACCTCGGACTCGACCTCGACGTCGAGCGCGACCAGGGCCTCGATGGAGCGCCCGACGAGATCGTGTCCGAGGCGATCCGCGCACTCCGCGAGGCGGGTCTCGAACCGGGCGAGGCCGTTCCCATCGGCACCGTGCGTCAGCAGGGCGGAGGCACCTGGCGCGTGGTGCAGGTCGCGGGCGTGGCGCTCGACGTGTGCGAGCTCGGGCGCTTCGTCGCCTGCGATGACGCGATGCCCGACACCGCGCGCAACGCCCTTGTTTCCAGTGGTTTTCGAGTGATCGAAGGCGCGCTCGCCCGCACCGTGTTCGAGGGGCTTCCGGTGTACTGCTTCGGCCGCCGCGAGCCCCTCACCGTGCACGGGCTGCTCTTCTACTGGCAGGACTGAGGTCAGCCCTTCGCGAGCGCCACGAGGTCGCGCAGGTCGCGGATCACATGGCCGCCGTGGTGCTCGATGCGCTCGCGCTCGTAGCGCTGCGTGCGCGCGCTCTCGACGAGCGCGACGTGGCACCCGAGGGCCGCGGGGAGCGCGAGGTCGAGCTCGTAGATGTCGCCCGCGACGAGGGTCTCTTCCGGCGCGATTCCGCTGCGCCACAGGGCGTCGAGCACGTCGAGGTAGCGGCCGCGACGGAGGTAGATCGGGCGCACGAGATCGGGCGAGCGTTCGAACTCCGCGAGCGTGCTGTAGCGCGGCGACGACGAGCGCGTGACCACGTATTTCTTCGCGTCGCCCACCACGCCGAGCGATCCCCGCGACGCGAGCCCCAGGCGATCGAGCTTCGCGGCCACCACGTCGGTCTTCGAGTTGGTCACCACGGTCACCGCCGCGGAGCCGAGCGCCACGAGCCCGTCGAGCGCCTCGCGGGCCTCGGGCCGGAAGCACGTCAGCGTCTTCTCGTACGCGTAGCCGTAGAGCGCCTGCGTCACCGCCGTGCGCACCGCGGGGTCACGAAGCAGCGCCGCGCCGTCGAGAATCTCCTGCATCACCGCGTTGCCGAGCAGGTACGGATCCGCGGTGGCAGGCGCGACCACGTAGCCATCGAAGGTCCAGCCGTAGTCCGCGGGTGACGACTCGATGCGCGCGGTGACGGCCTCCCACTCGGCGCGCACGTCGCGGCCCACGAGGTCGCGCAGCGCCGCACGAAACGCCGACGTGTACGGGAGCGACTCGACCGCGAGGTCGGTGAACGTCCCATCAAAATCGAGAACCACACAGCGGATGCTCATGGGCCCATTTGCGTCGGGCCCTGCGCGCGCCGTCAAGCCATCAATCGCGCCGCGCCACGCCGCGGTACTTGAAGCTCATCCACGAGAGGCCCGGCGACGCGCCCGTGTCGAGTTCGTCGATCGCGAAGCACGCCGCACGAAACAGCGCCCCCGCATCACGGTCGAGGGAGCATCCGCCCGACACCCTTCGCCACGCGGGGTTCAGCGCGCGCTGCCACCGCTGCGTCGACGGAGACGGCGAGAGCCCGTGCTCCACGAAGTACACCGGCGCCCCACGCGCAACACACGACGGAGCTCGGCGAGCGCCGCGGTCACGTCGTCGATGCTGCACAGCGTGAAGGTCACCACCGCGCTGTCGAAGCGCCCTGCGTCGAAGGGCATGCGCTCGGCCCCGCCCTTCACGAGCGACACGGGCACCGGTGACGTCGCCGCACGGTGCGCGGCCCGATCGAGGAGCGGCTGCGACGGATCGATGCCCGTCACCCGCGTCACCCGCGCGGGGTCGTAGAGCGCGAGGTTGAGCCCCGAGCCCACGCCGAGCTCGATCACCTCACCCGAGGCGCGCGGCACGTAGCGCCGACGCTCGTCGAGAATTTCGTGGCTGCGACACGCCTTCTCGATGAGCACCGGCAGCACGCGGTCGTTCCAGAACGTCATGGCGCGCGGAGCTTCGCGCGTCGCACGGCCCGTTGCACGTATCCTCGCGCGCGATGCTCGACGTCGAAGACCACCCGCTCCTCGCGCTCCACGCCTTCACCGCGACGCTGCCCGCGCGCCTCGCAGCGTGCCCCGTGACGCCCGCCATCACCGCACGACTCGCCCCCGATACCGTGCCCTTGCACGCGAGCGATGCGCAGCTCCAGAGGGCCGTGCGCGACCTGCTGCGCCACGGTGGATTCAGCCCCTCGGGACGCAGCAAGCCCTCGTGCGAATACCTCGTGCGCGCAGTGGCCACGGGCGCGCTGCCCTCGATCAACCTCGCGGTCGATGCGTGCAACGCGGTCTCGCTCCACATGGCGCTCCCCATCAGCGTGGTGGACCTCGATCGCGCGAAGTCGCCGCTCCGTGTGGCCGTCGCCGCGAAGGGCGCGCGCTACGTGTTCAACGCCGCGGGTCAGGAGATCGACGTGGGCGGGCTCCTCTCGCTCCACGACGCCGACGGGCCCTGCGCGGGTCCCGTGAAGGACTCGCACCGCACGAAGACCCACGGCGACACCACGCGCCTCCTCGCCGTCGTGTGGACGCCCCGCGCCTGGTCCTCGCACGGAGACGCCGCGCGCCGCGCCTACGAAGACCTGCTGCGCGACGCGGGCGCGACGATCACCACCGTGGCCGACGGACGCTGACCCGACGACACCGACCCGTCGCTTGACGCTGCGAGGGGTGAGCTGCGATAGGTCCGCGCGCCATGCGAAGCCACCGACCGATCGCGCTGTTGTTCACCCTTCTCACCGCGGGATGCGCGGTCACCGCCGACGACCTCGACGCCACGGGCGAAGGCGCCGACGAGATCGCCTCCGCCGACGCCTGGTACCACCTCGACCGCGTGAACGGCACCGGTCCCGCGACGCTCTCCGTGGTGAACGGCTACACCGTGCGCTGCCCCGACGGACGCACCCGCAACACCTGCGAGGTGAGCGCGCTCGTGCTCCCCGCGGACTGCGACTGGGAGTGCCGCGACGGGCTCCTCTCGCAGCGCGGCGAGGGCCTCGTGCGCGGTCGCTTCGACGGCACGCGCTTCGTCGTGAACGCGGGCCTCGACACGTGGCAGCGCGGCATGGGCACCTTCAGCGTGTACCGGCTCTCGGCCCCGTCGACCTGCGCGTCCGATCCGTGCCCCGCGTCGATCAGCGCGCAGAAGCTCAACACCGCGCGCGCGCCGACCGCAGTCACCGCCGTGGATTTCTCCCGCGCCGACGACACGAACTACCGCCTCGAACCGTGGCGCGGCGACGACGCGATCACGTCGGCCACGGGGCTCCTCGCGTCGGGCCGCATCGTCGATCACACCTTTCGCGTCGACCGCGTGTGGCGCGCGTGGACGCCCCGCCCGACCTGCATGACGGCCTCCCTCGCGATGGACCACGCGACGCAGGGCGGCCTCACGATCCGCCGCTACCGCACGATGGCCGAAGCCATGCGCGACGTGACGCCCGACGAGCCCAACCACTGGCTCGTGCGCACCGCCGAGACCCCCGAGCTCGTGACCTACACCCTCGGCGTCAACGACCTCTGGGCCGAGCGCTTCACGGTCTCGAAGCGCACCTGCGCGCTCACCGTCATCGCCGAGCACTGACCCGCACGCGCGATCCCCTCGCGCGCACGTCTCGATCCCGCGACGCTCACTCGCGCACGACCTTGAGCCCGCGCCGCGGCGCCTCCGCCGACGAGGGCTTGAGGCGCTCATGAAAGTACTTCCTGAAGAGCAGCGGCAGGCGGTCGGTGCGCACCGAGACCTCGGCGCCGCCGTCGGGAATCTCCGCGGGCCACGACGACTCGACGACGGCCTTGTCCTGCGCGGCGATGCGTCGGTTCGACCATCGGAACAGCGGGTTGAACACAGCCGACTTCAGAAAGCCCCGCGAGCCCGTGAGCACCATCCGCGTGTGACCGTCGTCGATGGGCACGCAGGCGACGCACTGCTCGAACACCCGCTTCTCGCTGCTGATGTGCAGCACCATCATGTTGGGCTGCACCCAGTCGAGGCCGCCGGGCCGGGCTTCTCCGTCGAGCGTCGAGGTGCTCACCACGCCGCGCGCGTTGGGCTCGGTGAGAATGTCCATGCGCGTGCCGGGCTTCAGCTCGCGCGCGAGCGCGGCGCCGATCGTGGTGCGGTGCACGAAGGGCAGGTGGGGCCAGTCGAGCATGTTCTCCATCGCGCGGGTCCAGTGCGTGTCCCACACGAGCTCGTCGACGACGTGCGTGAGCGAGGTGTCGCCGAGGAGGCCCGGGAGTTCGAAGGGTTCTGGCGCGACGCCGCCCTCGCAGGGCGCGGTGTAGATCCAGAGCATCCCCACGCGCTCCTCGCAGGGGATCGCCGTGGCCCCGAGGAGCTCGCGCTTCGCGTCGGGGTTGTAGGGCACCTCGCACGCGCGCCCCTCGCCGTCGAAGCGCCAGCCGTGAAAGGGACACGCGATGCACCCGTCGCGCACCGTGCCCAGCGAGAGCGCCACGCCGCGGTGCGGACACCGGTCGAGCAGCGCGCGCGCACGGCCCTCGCGGTCGCGAAAGAACACGATGCGCTCGCCCGCCACGGTCACCGCGAGCGGGCGGTCGTGGGCGAGCTTCTGCGCGGTGGCGACGGTCCAGACGCGGGCGAATCCCTGGAACATGACGGTGTGCGGCGCTCCTCTCGAACTGCGTTCGATGCGCGAGGGCCGCGCGGAGCCGCACACAAGAATGTTTGTCAGCCGGAGACGGCCTCTTGTGCCGCGGGCGCCGGAGCATCGGGGCCCACGAACCACACGGCCGCGAGGGGCGGGAGCGTGACCGAGAGCGACCACGCGAAGCCGTGCGCGGGAACGGGCTCCGCGGTGAGCCCGCCGAGGTTGCCCACGTTGCTGCCGCCGTAGGCCGCCGCGTCGGTGTTCACGGCCTCGCGGTAGAAGCCCTCGCGGGGAACGCCCACGCGGTACCCGCCGCGCACGAGCGGCGTCGCGTTGAGGAGGCACACGACGGGCTGCGTGCGCGCGCGGTCCCAGCGGATGAACGACGCGACGCTCTGGTCCGAGTCGTTGGCGTCGATCCACTGGTAGCCCTGCGGGTCGACGTCGCCCTCGTAGAGCGCGGGCAGCGCGCGGAGCGAGGCGTTGAGGTCGCGCACGAGCGACTGCACCCCGCGGTGCATCGGATCATCGAGGAGCGCCCAATCGAGGGAGGCGTCGTGGTTCCACTCGCGCTCGTCGGCCATCTCCGAGCCCATGAAGAGCAGCTTCTTGCCCGGGTGCGACCACATGTACCCGTAGAGCGCGCGCAGCGTCGCGAAGCGCTGCCAGCGATCGCCGGGCATCTTGCCCACGAGCGAGCGCTTCAGGTGCACCACCTCGTCGTGCGAGAGCGGGAGCATGAAGTTCTCGCTCCACGCATACACGATGCTGAAGGTGAGCTCGTTGTGGTGAAAGCGGCGGTGGATGGGGTCGCGCGCGAAGTACGCGAGCGTGTCGTGCATCCAGCCCATGTTCCATTTGAAGGTGAACCCGAGGCCGCCTGCGTACACGGGACGGCTCACGCCGGGCCACGAGGTGCTCTCCTCGGCGATCACCACGGCGCCGGGGTGGCGCCCGTGCACGAGCGCGTTGAGCTCGCGAAGGAACGCGATCGCATCAAGGTTCTCGCGGCCCCCGTGCGCGTTGGGCACCCACTGGTCCGGCGCGCGCGAGTAGTCGAGGTAGAGCATCGAGGCCACGGCGTCGACGCGGAGCCCGTCGACGTGAAAGCGCTCGAACCACGCGAGCGCGTTCGACAGAAGAAAGTTTCTGACCTCCACACGCCCGAAGTTGAACACCATGGTGCCCCAGTCGGGATGCTCTCCCTGACGCGGGTCTTCGTGCTCGTAAAGGGCCGTGCCGTCGAAGCGCGCGAGGGCGAACGCGTCTTTCGGAAAGTGCGCCGGCACCCAGTCGAGGATCACGCCCACGCCGAGGTTGTGCAGGTGGTCGACGAGGTAGCGGAAGTCGTCGGGCGTGCCGAAGCGTGAGGTGGGCGCGAAGTAGCCCGTCACCTGGTAGCCCCACGATCCGTCGAAGGGGTGCTCGGCCACGGGGAGCAGCTCGACGTGCGTGAACCCGAGGTCGCGCACGTAGTCACCGAGTCGATGCGCGAGGTCGCGGTACGTGAGCCAGTGGCCGTGTGCGTCGCGCATCCACGACCCGAGGTGCACCTCGTAGACGCTCATGGCCTCGCGGAGCGCGACGGACTTCGCGCGGCGCTGCATCCACGCGTGGTCGCTCCAGGTGTGCTGCGACGGCCCCACGAGCACGCCCGCGGTGTTCGGTCGGAGCTCGCACTGCTGCGCGAAGGGATCGAGCTTGAGCGCCACGGCGCCGCCCGCCGTGCGCACTTCGAACTTGTACCGCTGGCCCACACGCAGGCCCGGCAGGAACAGCTCCCACACGCCCGTTCCGCCGAGGCGGCGCATGGGGTGACGACGGCCGTCCCAGTGGTTCCACTCGCCCACGACGGAGACGCGGCGCGCGTTCGGAGCCCACACCGCGAAGGCGTATCCCTCGACGCCGTCGACGGTGCGCGCGTGGGCGCCGAGACGGTCGTGGAGGTTCCAGTGGCGCCCCTCGGTCACGAGGTGCTCGTCCATCGGTCCCCACGTGGGGAGAAACGCATACGGGTCGAGCGTGCGATGCGAGGCCCCGTTGCCGAAGCGGAACTCCAGCTCGTAGCGCGCGCCGAGCGAGCCGGGCACGAACGCGGCCCACACGCCCGCGGGGTGCAATCGCTCCATCACGAAGACACCGCGGCCGGGCACGTGGAGTCGCACGCCCGTCGACTCGGGGTGCCACGCGCGCACGATCACGCCGCCCTCTGCGGGGTGCGCGCCGAGCACGCGGTGGGGCTCGTGGTGCTCGCCGCGCGTGAGGGCGTCGAGCTCGGTGTACGTGGTGCCCGAGAGCACGGGCGGCGCGTCGTCGTGGTGCATCGCGAAGTCCGGTGAGCGGGATGTGGATGGGGGTGCTTGCGGTCAGCGCGTCTCGTCGCGCTTGGCGTCGTTCCAGTAGGCGTCGAGCTCGGCGAGCGTGTGCTGGTCGAGGGCGCGTCCGTCGGCGCGCGCGCGGGCCTCGACGCCGCGAAAGCGCGTGGCGAAGCGGCGGTTCGTGCGAGCGAGCGCCTCTTCGGGATCGATGCCGTGCTTGCGCGCGAGGTTCACGATCGAGAAGAGCACGTCACCGAGCTCGTCGGTCGCACGCGCGCGGTCACCCGACGAGAGCGCCTCGTCGAGCTCGCGGAGTTCTTCGTCGACCTTCGCGCGCGGCCCCTGCGCGTCGGGCCAGTCGAAGCCCACGCGCGCGGCCTTCTCGCCCATGCGCAGCGCCGCCGCGAGGGCCGGGAGCGAGCGCGGAACGCCATCGAGCGCGCCGCGGTCTTTCTTCTCCGCGAGCTTGATCTTCTCCCAGCGCGCGATGACCTCGTCGGCGGTGCCCGCGGTGGCGTCGCCGAACACGTGCGGATGGCGTCGCGTGAGCTTGTCGCTGATGCCCGCGATCACGTCGTCGAGGCCGAACCACCCGAAGGTCTCGGCCATGCCCGATTGAAAGACCACCTGAAAGAGCAGGTCGCCGAGCTCCTCGCGGTGGTTGCGCACGGCGTCGCTCTCGGGGCCGTGAAGGCGCGTCCCGCGATCGGTCACGTTCACCGTCGCATCGGCGCCGAGTCCGTCGATCGCGTCGCACACCTCGTGGGCCTCTTCGACCGCGTAGCGCTTCAGCGAGGCGAGCGTCTGCTCGCGATCCCACGGGCAACCGCCGTCTCCGAGCAGCCGACGCATGATGCCCGCGAGGCGCGGGAGGCTCGCTCCATCCTGGGCCTTTACGCTCATGGCGAACGCTGCTACCACGGCTCCCCCGCTGTCACACAGCACCTACCGCGAGATCGTTCATGCCTCCCATGAAAGCCGGTCAAGAGGTCGACGCCTGGTGTACGCGATGCAAGATGGATCTCACCCATCGCATCGTGGCCGTCGTCGATGGCAAGCCCGTCAACGTCGAGTGCCGCACCTGCATGTCGGTGCACCGCTACCGCGCGCCCAAGAGCGCCGTGGCGTCTTCTTCCTCCTCGTCTTCGTCGTCGTCCTCGTCGTCGTCGCGCGCCTCGACGCCGCGTGCGCCGAGCGCGCGCAAGCCCGTGCCCGAAGACCACGTCGCGCTGGTGCCCCCCGACCACGCGCGCGTGCACCCCTACCGCATGACCGAGCGCTTCATGCGCGACCAGTGGATCTCGCACAAGACCTTCGGCATCGGCCTCGTCACGGCCGAACTCTCCAGCGAGAAGATCGAGGTCCGCTTCGACGGCGGCACCCGCATCCTCGTGCACAACCACAGCGAGTGATCGTCGGCGCTACGGCCCGCGCGTGACGTGGCGATACGGCGAGGCCTTGAGCCCGTCGGGATCGCTCCGCGCGGGCGTCGTGCTCACCGTTCCCGCGTCGCGCACCTCGTCGCGCACCGTGCGGGTCACGGGCGTCGTGCGTACGGCCGTCACCGGCGAGAGCGTCCACCGCAGCGTGGCGTCGTCGTCGAGGGTGCGCGTCTCTTCGCGCGCGGCGTGACCAGGCGCCACGGCCCGCACGCGCACCGCGCGGCCCTCCCCACGACGGAGCACCGCCACGCCCTCGGGCGAAGGCACGCGCTCGCCGTCGACCCACACCGCGGCCGTCACGGGGCTCACCACCACGGTGAGGGTGTGCTCCCGCAGCGACGCATCCGCAGCGGGCATCACGGCCACGTCGGGCGCCGCGCGCACCGCCGCGGGAACATCGGCGACGGGCTCGGCCTGCACGTCGGGTTTGGGCACGCGCACGGGCGATGGGACCGGTGGTGACGGTGCCGTGAGACGCACGGCGGCGAGGGCGCCGAGGGCGACGGTCGTGACGGCGAGCACGGCCCAGCGGCGACGGATGCCGCGGCGGTTCAGGTCGAGCGCGTCGAGCACGTCGAGCACGGCCTGGCCGTCGCGCGGACGACGCTCGCGATCCTTCGCGAGGAGGCGCATCACGAGGTCGTCGAGCGCGTGGGGAATCACCGCGTCGGTGCGCAGCGACGAGGGCCTGCGCGGCGCCTCGTGCACGTGCTTGTAGAGCACCTCGACGGCGGTCTCGCCCGTGAAGGGAAGCTCACCCGTGAGCATCTCGAAGAGCATGCACCCGAGGGCGTAGAGGTCGGCGCGGTGGTCGACGGAGCGCCCGTCGAGCCCCTGCTCCGGGGCCATGGTGTGCGGCGTTCCGACGAGCGTTCCCTGGTGCGTCGAGGGGCCGTCGTCGTCGAGCGCGAAGGCCTTCGAGACGCCGAAGTCGAGGATCTTGATCGCGTCGCGCCCCTCGCGCTGGCTCACGAACACGTTGCCGTTCTTGAGGTCGCGGTGAACGATGCCGCGGGCGTGCGCCGCGCGGAGTCCGTCGACGATCTGCCGTGTGAGCGCGACGGCGCGGGCCACGGGCAACGGACCCTTCGCGCGGATGAGCGCCGCGAGGTCTTCGCCGTGCAGGAGCTCCATCACGAGGTAGGCGCCGTCGTCGGTGTGGCCGAAGTCGAAGACCTCGACGATGCGCGGGTGCCCGATCGACGCGGCGGCGCGGGCCTCGCGGTGAAAGCGCGTGACGGCCTCGGCGTTGCGGGCCATGTCGGGACGCAGGATCTTCACGGCCACCTGGCGCCCCACGGCGAGGTGCTTCGCTTCGAAGACGAAGCCCATGCCGCCGCGTCCGATCACCCGTTCGAGCGCGTAGCGACCCGCGAGGATGCGACCGATCCACGCGTCTTCGGAGGGCCCCTGCGCACCCTCGCGCGACGCCCCATCGACGGGGAGCGTGCGCTGGAGCGCGGGCGGTGAAGCGTCGAGCGTGTCGGCCACGGCGCCGACTCTCTCACACAACCGACGCGTGCGTTTCGCTCAGAGAAAGAGGCTCAGCGAGAGGCCGCCCGACGCGAGGAGCGCCTCGCTGTTGGTGACGTCGAAGTTGCGCCACTGCGCGCGGCCGAAGAGACCCACGGCGAGGCGGGGATGGAGCACCACGTCGGCGCGGAGCAGCGCGCCGCCCACGAACTGCTCGCTGTCGCGGAGGAGCGTTCCTTCGCGGCAGGCCGTGTTGCACGCGAGGAGCGCCGAGCCCGAGAGGTACACCCCGAGGTCGACCTCTTCGATGGGGAACACCCACCCGATGTCGGCCCCCACCACGACGGGCGCGTTGTCGGTCTCGATCCAGAAGGCGTGGAGCTGCGCCGAGAGCGAGCGTCGCCAGAAGCCCGCGGCCTCGACGCCGAACGACAGCACCGGGCGATCGCGCGGCACAGAGAAGCCCGCGACGAGCCCCACGCGCCCCGAGAGCGTGCGTCCCGTGCGGCGCGTGAGCACACGGTCTGGCGCGGGCGCGGCAGGAGGCGCGACGACCACGGGCACGGGGTCGAGGGCGACGTGCACGTCGTGGGATCCACCGGGCGCGACCACCACGCGGTGCATCGCGCGCTGCCTTCCCTCGCGGTCGAACTGGAGCACGTGCGCGCCGGGCGCGAGGCGCACACGGCAGGGCGTTCGGCGCGTGGCCGTGGTCTCGTCGTCGACGGTCACGGCCGCGTCGAGGGGATCGCTCGTGACCACCACCTCACCCGGTCGCGCGCGCAGTGTGGCGAGGCGTTGCGTGACCTCCAGCCGATCGTTCGCGTCGCCGCTCTCGCGCAGAAACGCTTCGAACTCTTCGATCGCACGCGGCAGCTCGTTGGCGCACTCCAGCGCGCGCGCGAGGTTGTAGCGGGTGTCGGGGTGCGGGAGCAGCGCCATGGCCCGCGAGAAGCCCTGCGCGGCGGTGCTGCAATCGCCCGCGCGCCATGCGGTCATCGCGTCGGAGAACGCGCGCGCCGCCTCGGCCTCGCGGTCGGACTGCGCGGTCGGTGTGACCGTCGCGGGTGGAGGGCTCGTGGGCGCAACGGGCTGCGCGAGCGCACCGCGCGCGAAGAGACAGAATGCGAGGGCCAGGGTGATCCGCGGCGCACGCAGGGGTGTGCCCGGGTGCTCCGTGGGTCGGCCCGTCATCGCAGGGCGCGGACGATACCACACGCGCCGCGACGCTCTCTGCACCGTGTGAGCGCGGGGTGATAGAACGGCACTCGACGAAGGAGGTCCGCGGCACCGCGCTGTGTACGACGCCCCGTTTCGCCCCGCGTTGCGCGATCTCGTTCCACGCCTCGCGGCGCTCGCGGTGGCGTCGTGGGTGGTGCTGCGCCTCGCGGCGGGGCTCGATGTGCGGGCCGCGACGGTGATCACCGTGGCCGCGCTCGGCGTGATGATCGCGGTGCGCGTCGTGTGGCGCGGTCCCCAGGTGCGCGTCTTCGCCACCGACGACGCGCTCGTGGTGAAGGGCCCCGAGGGAGACCGCTCGATCCCCTGGACCGTGGTCGAGCGCGTGCGGCTCACCGCGGGTGAGGTCACCACCGCGCGCGGTGTCGTGCGGGTCTGCTATGCGCACGTCGACGTCGCCCACGGACCGCCCGTGGCCTTCGCCGACCTCTCGCCCATGGGCTCTCCGCGCTTGCGCACCGTCGAGGGCGACGCCCCGGTGCACGACGTCGGCGACCCCGAGCTGCTCCTCGGCGCGATCGCCGAGCGCGTCGATGCGACGGAGTTCCTCCCGCCCACGGATCGCACGCCGGACGGTGAGACCGTGGGCCCGTGGATCACCGCGTCTCCCCTCGCCGTGCTGCGCCTCGGCCTGGCCGTGATGGTGGGCCACCGCGTGCTCGCCCAACTCCACACCGCCGACGCAGTGATGGCCTTCTGCGCGGGTGCGATGGCCGTGGTCGCGCCGCACGCGCTCGTGCGCTTCGTGATACAGCGCAACCTCCGCGGATCGCAGTCCGAGGTGGGCGCGCCGCCTGCGGTGGCCGTGGGCGCGCTCGTGGCCCTGGTGCTCGCGTTCCCGCTGCGCGCGATGGTGCCCGTGACGGTGGGCGCGTGGTCCGTGGTGGTCGCGCTCCTCTGCGCGCTGCCCGCGTGGCCCATGCCCGGCGCGTACGTGGTGCGACGGCTCGGGCGCGCGCTCGCCGACTGGCCCGACGCGGTGGGCGCCGCCGCGGTGGTGGCGCTCGCGGTGGTGTCGGCGTGGTGCTTCGCGAAGGGCCTCGTGCTCCTGCCAATCGCGCTCCTCGCGGGCGGGCTCGAAGGCGCCGAGGGCGTGGCCGCAACGCGACGTCATCGCGCGCTGTCGGTGCTCCCGCGCTTTCGCCGCTGGCCGCCCCTCGCACTGGCCCGCATGCGATCGGCCATGCGCCCCACCGACGTCGATCGCGTCGACGCGCGCCTCGCCTCCGTCGACGTGGTGGAACTCCGCGACGCCGCCCTCACCCCGCCGCCGCCCCAGTGGCTCCCGCTCGTGGTGTGCGCGCTCGGGGTGGGAGTTCTCGCCCTCGCCGCACGTATGCTCGCCGCCCTGCCCGCGTCCGAGGCCCTCGCGCCGCTCTGGGTGCTGACCTCGTAGAACGCCGCGGCGCCGTGACCTCCGCCCCGCGGCAGCGGCGTACATTGCATTTGTGAAAGGGCCATTCCTTCGAGGTTGAAATCCCCTCCGCGCAGCCGTCGTACAGAAAGCGCCAGATTCCTGACGAATGGCGCACTCCTCGCGCTGGCATGCACCTCGCACATGGGAATCCCCGAGCGGCGACGCCGGCGGTCCCCCCCACGCCAGAGGTGCTCGCTGCTACCCTTTTCGCAGACGTATCGAGTTGAACGACCGGGGATCCGAAGCGTAGAGCGCAGCGGATCCCCCGGTCGCCATTTCAGGGCTGCAACGGCGACCGCGGGGGCCGTGATATCCGTGTCGGGCGATGAACCCTTCGGCCCGCTTCTCGTGCTTCGCCGGGTGTGACGAGCACTACGCCCTCGACGAGGTGGTGTACCGCTGCCGTCGCTGCGGCGCGCTCCTCGATGTGACCCACGACCTCGACGCGCTCCGCGCCCGCTCCGCCGCCGCGTGGATCGACCTCTTCGACCGCCGCTGGATGCGCACCGCGTGGCCCTACGGATCGGGCGTGTGGGGCAAGCTCGAATGGGTCTATCCGGGCATCGCGCACGACAGCATCGTGAGCTTCGCCGAGGGCGGATCGAACCTCCTGCGCGCAGACCGCTACGGGCGCTCCATCGGGGTCGAAGACCTCTGGGTGAAGCAGTGCGGCAACAGCCACACGGGCTCGTTCAAAGACCTCGGCATGACCGTGCTGGTCTCCGCGGTGCGCGAGATGGTCCGTCGCGGACGGGGCGTGCGCGCGGTGGCCTGCGCGTCGACGGGTGACACCTCGGCGGCCCTCGCAGCGTACTGCGCGGCGGCGGGCGTTCCCGCCCTGGTGCTGCTCCCGCGCGACAAGGTCTCGGTGGCGCAGTTGCTCCAGCCCCTCGCGAACGGGGCCACGGTGCTCTCGCTCGACACGGACTTCGACGGCTGCATGCGCGTCGTGAAGCAGATCACCGACGACGGTTCGATCTACCTCGCCAACTCGATGAACTCGCTGCGCATCGAGGGCCAGAAGACCGTGGCCATCGAGATCGTGCAGCAGCTCGACTGGAGCGTGCCCGACTGGGTGGTGATCCCCGGCGGCAACCTCGGGAACATCTACGCCCTCGGCCGCGGCTTTCAGATGATGAAAGACCTCGGGCTCATCGCGCGCATGCCGCGGCTCTGCGTGGCCCAGGCCGCGCGTGCGAACCCCCTCTACCGCGCGTTCAAGAGCGGCTGGGACCGCTACGAGCCCATCACCGCGCAGCGCACCGCGGCGAGCGCGATCCAGATCGGCGACCCGGTGAGCATCGACCGCGCGATCCGCGTGCTGAAGGCCACCGACGGCGTGGTCGAAGAGGCCAGCGAAGACGAGCTCTCCGACGCCGTAGCGCGCGCCGATCGCACGGGCATGTACAACTGCCCGCACACGGGCGTGGCCCTCGCCGCCGTCGAAAAACTCGCCCGCGCGGGCACCATCGAGCGCGGTCAGCGCGTCGTCGTGGTGAGCACCGCGCATGGGCTCAAGTTCACCGAGTTCAAGCGCGCGTACCACACGGGCGCCCTCGACGGCGCCACGGCGCGCCACGACAACCGCCCCATCGAGCTCCCCGCCGACGTCGATGCGGTGCGCCGCGCCCTCGACGCGAGGCTCTGAGCGCTACCGCACGCCCACGCGCTCGGCGAGGGCGTAGATCGTCTCCATCGAAGACCGCAGCTCACCGCGCGCGATCGCGTGCACGGTGCGCTGCGCGTCGGCGTTCACGGGCGTCGCGATGCCGTGGCGCGCGCCGCGGTCGACCACCTCGCCGTTGAGAAAATCGACGGCGGGCGGGCGGCCGCGCTCGATGGCCGAGAGCATCGACGAGCGCATGCGTCGGTAGCGCGCGCCCACCGCGAGCAGCAGCGCGTGCTTCGCGAAGAGCGCGGGCGATCCGAGGGCGGCCTCTTCGCTCTCGGTGAGGGCGATCCAGTCGAGGTCGACGGTGTTCGAGACCTTCTCGAGCGAGACCCCTTCGGCGCGGGCCACGCGCACGGTCTCGGTCATGATGCGCAGCGCGAGGCGTCGCACGGTGAGCGAGGTCATAAGCGCGCCGAGTCGATCGCCGCCGAGCGTGCCGAGCGTCGAGATGGCGCAGTTGATCGCGAGCTTGCTCCAGCGCGCGCCGGCGAGGTTGTGCGTCACGCGCGCCGGGCCCACGGGGTCGAGCACCGCCGTCAGCGCGTCGAGGCGCGGGTCGTCGCGGCCGTCGATGCGCCCCACCACGAAGCCTCCGCCCGCGGTGCGCTCGTACACCCCGGGCTCGGGCATCGTCGCGCCCCAGGCGACCACCGCGCCCACCACGTGCTCGTCGCCCACGATGCGCGCGAGGCGCGACTCGCAGAGACCGTTCTGGAGGCACACCATCGCGCCCGTCGGGGCGAGGAGATGCGCCGTGTCGCGGGCCGCGGCCTCGACCTGCGGGGGCTGCGTCGCGAGGATGATCCAGTCGAAATCACGGCCCACCGCGTCGAGCGAGGTCTCACACGGAACGGGCACGGCGCGCGCGCCCTCGGTGCCCGTGAGGCGCATGCCGTGGTCGCGCACGGCGGCCGCGATGGTGGCGTTGGTGGTGTACGCGACGAGCTCGCCGCCGCGGGCGCGCAGGGGGTCGAACATCATCGACGAGGCCACGCCGCCGATGCCGCCCGCCCCGACCACGAGCACCCGCGGTGCCCTCCCCTCGCCCGACGCCACGCCCGTTGGATCGCTCACGGCGCGACCGTACCTCAACGCGCGAAACACACTCCAGCCATGACGCGCAGTGTCGCGACGCTTCGCGCGAGTGCCTTCGTTGACAGCGTCCGCGCGTGCGCGTACTCCCTCGCACCCGCATGGACCTCGCGCTCCGAACCGCCTCGCAGGATCTCGCCAACGACCTCCGCGTGCTGCTCGAAGAGATCGACCCCGCGCGGTGGCGCGACGACCTCGAAGCCGCTGCGCGCGACCGTGTCACCCTCATGCTCGAACGCCTGCGCACCCTCGATGCGCCCGACGCGGCGACCACGGGTGACGTGCAGCTCGTCGAGCGCCTCGGGCAGCTCTCGACCACGCTGAGCGGGGCCTTCGCGTCGCTCCCCGCCACGCCCTCGCCCGGTGCGTCGGCGCGTGCGGCGTGGGCGCGCTTTCAACGCGATGTGCAGCCCGCCTACGAGGCCCTCGCCGCGAGCCTGCGCGCGATGACCAACCAGGCCCCCGCGCCGCTGCGCCCGACGAACTATCACCGCAACGTGTTCCACATCGGGTGCGGGCTCTCGGTGACGCTCCTCGCGGAGTTTCTCCCGTCGCGCCTCTGGCTCGTGCTCCCGCCGCTCGCGTTCGCCGTGTTCGCGTGGGGCAGCGAGATCTCCCGTCGCATCTGGCCCGGCGTCAACGAGGCCCTCATGAAGGTCTTCGGCCGCGTCGCCCACGCCCACGAGCGTCATCGCATCAACTCCGCGACCTGGTTCGTGACCGCGGTGCTCATTCTCGGCGCGGTCTTTCCCCGCTACGCCGCCGCGGTGAGCACCGCCGTGCTGGGCCTCGCCGACCCCGCCGCGGCCCTCATCGGCCGCCGCTTTGGACGCACCAAGCTCCACGCGAACCGCTCGCTCCAGGGCACCGTGGCCTTCGCCGTCGTGGGCACCTTCGCGGCCTTCGCGGTGCTCGCGCTGCGGCACTCCGCGCCCGTGGGCGCCACCGGGCTCGTGGCCCTCGCGTCGGCCGTCGCGGGCGCCGTCGCCGAGCTTTACACCGACCGCCTCGACGACAACTTCACCATCCCCCTCGCGTCGGCGTCGGCCGCGTGGGCCGTGGGCTCGCTCGTCGGCCTCGCGTGATCGCACCGCCCTTCGCGCCGCTCACGCACCCGGCGCCGCTCGAACTCCAGCAGACCATCTCCCTCACGTCGACCTGTGTCGCCGGGCTTCACGCCCGCAAGGTCAACGTGAAGGAGGCGTTCACCCTCGCCGACAGTGCGGGGAACTTCTTTCGCGCGGCCCTCCACAGCCTCACGGCCACCGCGGGCGAGGCCCTCGTCTACGAGCGCATGGCCCTCGCGCCGGAGTCGCCCGTCGAGGTCACGCTCGTGTGCGCGGTGCTCCAGCGGCAGCGCATGCTCTGGGTCGCGCAGAAGGCCGCGGAGCTGGGCGTCGCGCGCATCCAGCCGGTGTTCACGCTGAAGTCTGTTCCGCCCGCGGAGATCGGGCACGAGAAGCCCCACGCGTGGCCCGGACAGGCCCTCAAGGGCGCGCGTCAGTGCCGCCGCGCGAGCCTTCCCGAGGTGTGCCGCACGGTGCCCCTCGACGAGGTGCTCGCGAGCGCCGCGTGGCGCGAGGCCGACCGACGTCTCTACCTCGACGACCGCGCCGACGAGAACGTCTCCGACCTGCTCGTGCCGTGTCGCTCCGTGATGCTGGTAATCGGTCCCGAAGGCGGCTTCGCCAACGTCGAACGGCAGCGCCTCGTCGACGCGGGCGCGCGCTCACTGCGCCTCGGCGGACGGGTGCTCCGCGCGGAGACCGCCGTGATGGTGGGCCTCACCGTGGTGCAGCACCGCATCGGCGACCTCACGCTCTGATCGCGCGTCGTAGACGCTGCGCGCGGGGGCGGTGTACCCCTTCGTGCCCATGAAGGTGCTCTACGGCGTCGTGGGCGAAGGCATGGGGCACGCGATGCGCTCGCGTGTGGTGCTCGAACATCTGCTCGCGCAGGGCCACGAGGTCGAGATCATGGCGTCGAGCCGCGCCGTCGACTTCCTCGCGAAGCGCTTCGAGGGCGTGCACCGCATCCACGGCCTCCACATGATCTACGAGGAGAACCGCGTGCGGCGCGGCGCGACGCTGTGGTCGAACGTGTCGAAGGGGCTGGCGCAGCTCCCGCACAACATCGCGGCGTACTTCGAGCTCATCCACGACTTTCGCCCCGACGTGGTCGTGAGCGACTTCGAATCGTGGACGTACCTCTACGGCACGCTCCACCGCCTGCCCATCGTGTCGATCGACAACATGCAGGTCATCAACCGCTGCACGCATCCCGAGGCGGTGCTCGCGGGGCACGAGGCGTCGTTCCAGCTCACGAAGGCCTTCATCAAGAGCAAGCTGCCGTGGTGCAGCCGCTATCTCATCACCACGTTCTTCTATCCCCCGATCCGCAAGGAGCGCACGTCGCTGCACCCGCCGATCCTGCGGCCCGAGATCCTCGCGGCGGCGCCCACGCGCGGCGACCACCTGCTCGTGTACCAGACCGGCGAGGGCAACACCGCGCTCGCCGAAGCGCTTCAAAACACGGGCTTCGAGTGCAGGGTCTACGGCATGCGCCGCGGCATCACCGAGGAGCAGGTCGAGGGCAATCTGCGCTACCGACCGTTCAGCGAGCAGGGCTTCATCGACGACCTCGCGTCGGCGCGCGCCGTCATCGCGGGCGGCGGATTCACGCTCATGGGCGAGGCCGTGTACCTCCGCAAGCCCATGCTCGCCGTGCCCCTCGCGATGCAGTTCGAACAGGTGCTCAACGCGCGCTGGCTCGAACACCTCGGCTACGGCCACGAGGCCGCCAACCTCGAAGACCCCGCCGTGTGGAAGCGCTTTCTCGACGACCTCCCGCGCTGCGAAGAGAAGCTCTCGACCTACGCGCAGCAGGGCAACACCAGCCTCCTCTCGGCCCTCGACGGCGCCCTCGACCTCGCCGCCGTCGGCGCGCTCTGACCTCCTCCGCACCCACACACACCACGCACACACCATGACGCGCACCACGCTCTCGCTCTCGCTCGCGCTCGCCCTCGGATGCAGCGCCTCGCAGCCCGCGCCCGTCTCCACCACACCCGCACCCGCGCCGACGAGCCGCGCCGACGCGTCGACGAACGCGCCCGATGCGACGCCCGATGCGGCTCCCCCTGCACCGACGGTGACCGCGCGCGCCGAGCTCTCCGCGAGCGACGCGCAGGCCGTGGTCGACGCGTGGGTCCGCGCGCAGAACGGCGGTGACTTCGCGGCCTACCAGGCGCTCTACGCGCAACGGTTCACGGGGGTGAAGCGCGCCGGTCCGCGGGTCACGCGCTTCGACCGCGCGGGGTGGATGACCGATCGCGGCGTGATGTTCCGCAGCGCGATGAGCGTGGCGATGCGCGACGTGACCGTGAGCACCGGACCCGACGGCGCGACGGTGCGCTTCACGCAGGATTTCTCGCAGGGCCGCTTTCACGACACCGGGCCCAAGGTGATCGAGCTCGTGCGCGAGGGCGGCGCGCTGCGCATCGCGCGCGAAGAGATGCTCGCGTCGTCGCTGGTGGCCGGTCCGAACACGCCCGCAGCGCCCACGCCGGGCACGCTGATGCCCATCTTCAGCTACGGCGATCGGCGCTTCGTGATGCTCGCCGCAGCGCCCGACGACGGCTCGTGGGCCACGGGGGATGCGACGCTCGTGAGCCGCGCGACGCAAGACGTGGTCACGCGCCGTGCGGTGCGGGTGGAGGCGCTCCCCGAGGCGCTGCGCGCGCTCGATGGCGTGGCGATTCGCACGTACCACGCGGAGGGCGCGGGCTGCGAGGCGACGCTCGGCGCGCGGGCGATCCTCGGTCGCGTCGACGTGCACTTCGGCGTCGAGCAGATGTGGCAGGGCGAGCAGCCCGACGGCACGCACGGAGCGCCCGCGAGCGACGCGCAGGTGGCGTCGGATGCGTGGGCGCAGAGCGAGGGAGGCTACGCGCTCGTCGCCGAGCTCGATGGGTCGTGCGGCGATGGCGCGCTCTGGGCCCGCGTCGCGGCGATGCCCGAGGCGCCGCGCTTCGTGGAGTCCGACGCGCCCGCGGTGATGATGCGCGCGGCCCTCGCCCGCGTGCGCGCGCTGCCCGCGTGGACGGCGCTCCAGCGCGACTACCGCGCGAACGGTGGAACGAGCACCGCGTGGGACTCGCACGCGTCGAGCAGCCTGCCGCAGGTGCACGTGTGGCAGGTCGAGGGGAGCCCGCGGCGCTTCGTCGTGGTGCAGATGCGCACGGCCGTGGGCGGCTGCGCGGAGTTCTCCGGCGCGCTCACCGTGGTCTTCGAAGCGAACGCGGCGGGCGCGCTCACGCTGCGCTCCGACGGCACGAACCCCGGGTCCTTCGAGCCGACGGCGGCGACGGACCTCGATGGCGATGGCGTGCCCGAGTTCCTCACGGAGCACGGGTACGTTCGCACGGTGGGCACGGTGTTCCGCGAGGTGTCGGCGTGGGTGGTTCCGTCGCACGACTGCGACTGCTGACGGGCGCAGAGGGCGCGACGGGTCAGCGGTAGTAGAGCGCCACGGCGCGGCTGCCCGTGTGCGAGAAGCCCACGTAGAGGCGCGATCCATCGGGGCTCAGCGCGAGGCCCGCGTGCGAGGTCGCGCCGGCCATCGACTGCGTGAAGAGTCGCGTGCCGTCGGCGATGCGGTACGCCGCCCAGGTGTCGCTCGTCTCGCCGAGCACGTAGACGATGCCGCGGCACTCGTCGACGGCCACGTCGCTGGGGTTCGCGATCACGCCCACCGTGCGAATCGAGTCGCCGGTCGCGCTCACGATGCGGAGCGTGTTGTCGCCGAAGTTCGACACGTAGAGGTTGCCCGACGGGCCCACCGCGAGACCGCGCGGCGACGAGAACGCCGGCGACGGAAGCACCGTGCGCAGAAACGCGCCGCCCGGCGTGTACACGTTCACGCGGTTGCCGCCCTGGTCGGAGACGAAGACCTCGCCGCCGCGAAAGGCGATGCCGCGCGCGCCGCTGCCCGAGGTCCACGCGTCGGAGACCACACCCGAGGCCGTGAGGTGCACCACCTGGCTGTTGTTCGGATCGACCACCCACATCTGGCCCGTCGCGGGGTCGACGGCGAGGTCGTACGCGGTGTTCCACACCGAGCGCGCGAAGGAGCGGATGTAGCGCCCGTCGCGGTCGAACACGATGATCTTGTCCGCGTACGAGAGCACGTACACGTTGCCCTCGGGGCCCACGTCGACAGAGATCGCCTCCGACGGCGTCTGGTCTGCGCCGCTGCCCGCGAGCGCGAAGCGGTTGACCGGACCCGCGGGCGCCACCGTGGCCGAGGCCACCGTCGTCTCGCAGCCGTTCGAAGCGTCTCCGTCGCAGCTCGCGTACCCGTCGCTGCACAACGCGAGCGTGCACGCGCCCGCCACACACGCGCCCGCGCCATTGGCGGGATTGCACGCGCGTCCGCACGCGCCGCAGTGCATCGCCGAGGTCTGCGTGTTGGTCTCGCATCCCGTCGCCGCGCGCCCGTCGCAGTCGCCGAAGCCCGTCGCGCAGGTCGACACCGCGCACGCGCCCGCCGCGCACACGCCCGTCGCGTTCGCCGGGCTGCACGACGCGCCGCACGCGCCGCAGTGGGAGCCGCTCGTGAGCGTGTTGGTCTCGCATCCGTTCGACGCGTCGCCGTCGCAGTTGCCGTAGCCCGCGCTGCACGCGCCGAGGCCGCACACGCCCGCCGTGCACACGCCCGATGCGTTGGTCGCCGTGCACGCGCGCCCGCACGCGCCGCAGTGCGACGACGACGCGCGGAGGTCGGTCTCGCAGCCGTTCGCGGGGTCTCCGTCGCAGTCGCCGAAGCCGTCGTTGCAGGCCCACGCGCAGGCCCCGGATGCGCAGCTCGCCGTCGCGTTGGCGCGCGTCGCGCAGGCCATTCCGCAGCCGCCACAGTGCGACGCAGAGGTCTGCGTGTCCGTCTCGCAGCCGTTCGAAGCGTCGCGGTCACAGTCGCCGAAGGGGGCCGTGCAGCTCGCCACCGCGCAGGCGCCCGCACGACACGCGGCCACGCCGTTCGTCGCGGTGCACGCGCGCCCGCAGGCGCCGCAGTTCGCCGTCGAGGTCTGCGCGTCGACGCACGCGCCCGCGCAACAGGTCGAGCCCGTGGGGCACGGCTGCGCGTCGGTGCAGCCCATCACGCAGCGTCCCGCGGCGCACACGGTCCCCGCGGCGCAGTGGGCGTTCGTGGTGCACTCCACGCAGGTGTGGGCGGCGACGTCGCAGCGGCGGTTGGGGGCGGTGCATCCGTCGTCGGCGCGACATCCCGCAACGCAGGCGTTGTCGGGGCCGCAGTGCTGCGCCGCGGGGCACATGTCGTTGGCCGCGGTGCACGTCGGCGCGGCGTCGGCGGGAGACGCATCGGCGGGAGACGTGTCGGCGGACGATGCATCCGCGGGAGGCGCGTCGGTGGGCGACGTGTCGAGCGTCGCGTCGTGGGCGTCGGACGTGGCGGCGTCGACGGGGGGCGTCGCGTTCGATCCGCCTCCGCAGCCGAGGGCGACGGCGCAGAGGACGAAGCAGGTCGTGAGGGGGCGTGACGTCATCGTGCGATAGGAGCACGACACGGCCCGAGCGCGCGTGACGCGTGTTGCGCAGCGGGCGGTTCCGTCGGGGGCGGAGCGTGGGCGCACGACGCGCTGGAGATCCGCGGCGCAGCGTTGTATCCGTGGCCGCTACGATGGTGCGAACGACCACGCGGTGGGTGCTGCGATGAGCGCTTCGAAGGGCCTCCGCACAGGCGCCCACGCGCTCGCCGTCGCGATGGGCACGGCGCTCGCCGTGTGGCTCCGCACGCGCAACGCGGGCGAGGTCTTCGTGCGCGGCGAGGTCTTCGGCGTCGACACCGACTGCTACTACCACCTGCGCAGGGCGCTCCGAACGTTGGAGCACTTCCCCGTGGTGCCCGTGCGCGACCCGTGGCTCGCGTGGCCCCTCGGCGCACTCCCCACGTGGTCGCCGGGCTTCGACCAGCTCCTCGCGTTCCCCGCGCGCGTGATGGGGCTCGCGCACACCGCCCCCGCCGCGGCGCGCTCCCTCGCGTGGATGCCCGTGGCCCTCGGCGCCGTCGCAGTGCTCCTCGCGTGGGCCGCCGCGCGCGCGCTCGAACCCGACGACGACCGACGCACGCCCACGGCCCTCGCGTCGCTCCTCGCGATGGCCACGCTCCCCACGGCGGTGCACGTCGCGTGGCTCGGCGCCGTCGACCACCACGTCTTCGAAGCGTGGGCGCCGCTGCTCGCATTCGTGTGGGCCGCCGCGCGTCCGATGCAATCTCCGCTGCGCTGGGAGCTCGCGGGCGCCGCGATGCTCGCGCTCACGACGTACGTCTTTCCGGGCACCATGGCGACGCACATGGGCCTCGCCGCGGGCCTCGCGTTGCACCTCCTCGCGGCGCCGCTCCCGCTCGCGTCACAGCATCGTGTGCTCGGCTCCGGCGCGGTGGCCTTCGGTGCGGGCGCCGGCCTCCTCGCGACGCTCTCGCTGCCGTGGATGCGCGCGCACGGACAGTGGTTCCATCACCTCCAGCTCTCGCTCGTGCAGCCTGCTCTGCTCGCCGGGGCAGCGCTCGCGCTTGCGGTGTTCTCGACGGTCGCCACGCGCACCGACGACGGGCTCCTTCGCCGTGTCACCCTGCGCGCACTTCACGGCACGCTGCGCCTCGCGCTCCCCGCGGCGGCGGCGCTTCTGCTGCTGCCCACATTGCGCAACGAGGTGCTCCACGGGCTGCGCGATTGGCTCTTCACGCGCGACCCGTGGATGGCCGCCATCAGCGAGTGTCGTCCCCTCTTCGCGGGCGGAAGTGCCGCGTGGTTCAAGGTGCACGGCGAGTACGGCTGGCTCGGCGTGGCCTCGGTGCTCCTCGCGCCCCTCGCGGTGCTGCGCGCGTCGCGTCGGTCGCTCCTCGGGGCCTGCGCGCTGGGCACGGTGACCGCGATGCTCGTCGCGCTCACGCTGCTCCAGAACCGCTTCGGGCGTGTGCTCGTGGGCCCCATGGCGCCCCTCGCAGCCCTCGGACTCATGGAGCTCGCCGACCGGCTCGCGGGCCGTGTGCGCGCGATGGTGTGGGCGCCGCTCGCGCTGGTGGGCGTGTGGGCCGTGGTCGATCCCGCGTCGCGCGCGATGGCCGAGACGCACCCCGCGGGGCGCATGAGCGGACTGCTCGAAGGCGCGATCGCGCTGCGCGCCGAGGCGCGTGAACCGGGCCACGGCGCGGGGGTGCTCACCGTGTGGTCGTCGGGCTTCGAAGCGCTCTTTCTCGCGCGCAGGCCCGTGGTGGTGTCGGGCTTCGGGCCGTACCTCTCGCGCCCGCTCTACGAAGAGTCGGTGCGCGCATGGACCGACGAAGATCTCCTCTGGCAGCACGCGCGACGCCGCGATCTGGGCCATCTGCTCGTCGAGACGCGCTTTCTGCTCACCATGGGCGAGGCCGCGCAGATGTCGCCCTTCCGTCGCACCGACGATGGCCGCGAGGTGCTCGACACGAACTACCTCCGACGCTTCCCGGTGGCGGCGCTGGTGCTCGGTGGAAGCGGTCACGCGCGGCGCGGCGTGCGGCACCTCGAACACCTGCGCCCGATCTTCGCGGGCGGCGGGCTCATCGGATCGCAACAGGTTCCGCTCCCCGACGCGTGGGCCGCGGAGATCGTGCGGGGCGCGGTGGCGACCGGCGAGGCGCCCGCGGGCACGCTCGTTCGCGCGACGCTGCCCATGACCCTTCGCCAACGGCAGCGGCTCTGGGAGGCGTGGACGCGCGCCGACGCGCAGGGCCGCTGGCGTCTCGTGCTCCCCATCGTGACGGGCGACCGCACCGACACCGTGCAGACGGGCAGCGCGTACACCTTTCTTCGCGACGACCACGCCTTCGCACACGCGACGGCGTCGATCGCCGAAGTGCGCGAGGGCATGACCCTCGTGGTGCGTCCCGTGGCCCCGTAGCGCGCACCGTCTTTGCGCTGTTCACACCGCGCGGCGATCCCCTAACGTGCGCTCCATCCCGATGCGCGGCCCTCGCTGGAACGAGCTCGTTCGAAGCCCCCGCACCCTCGCCGGCGCGCTCGGCGTGGTGGCCTTCGTCGCCCTCTTCGGCCTGCACCCGCTCCACACGGGCGCCGTCGACTGGCTCATGCACACCGACCCCGCCACGCACTATCTGGGCTGGGCGTTCTATCGCAACGGACCGTGGTCCGCGTGGCTCCTCGGCGACGCGCCCGCGTACATGTTCCCCATCGGCACCTCGGTGGCGCTCACCGACTCGATCCCGCTGCTCGCGGTGCCGCTGCGCGCGCTCGACGCGCTGCTCCCGCGGCCCTTTCAGTACTTCGGTCTGTGGCTCCTCGCGTGCTTCGCGCTGCAGGGCGTGACCGCCGCGCGCCTCGCCGAGAAGCTCGGTGCGAACCGCACGCAGTCGGTGCTCGCCGCGGCGCTGCTCGTGTGGTTCCCGACGCTCGCGTGGCGCTTCACGCACCCGACGCTGGGTCACTCGTCGCTGTGCGCGCACTGGCTTCTCCTCCTCGCGATGACGCCGCTCGTGACCCGCGACGACGACGCCCCGCGCGCCGTGAAGCCCGCCGCCGCCGCCCTCGTGATCGCCAGCGCGGTGCACACGTACCTCTTCCTCCTCGTGGGCGCGTTCCTCGCGGTCGATGCGCTGCGCACGCTCCTCGCGCGCCGTCGCCCCGCGTACGAAGCCCTCGCGGGCGCCCTCGCCGCCTCGGCGCTCGTGCTGTGGAGCCAGGGGGTCTTCGGCCGCCGCGTCGGACAGAGCCCCGGCGGCGTGGGCACCTACTCCGCCAACCTCGACACCTTCGTGAACAGCTGGGGCTTCGCCGCGGTGATGCCCGCGATGCCCTCCATCGACGGACAGCACGAGGGCTACGCGTACCTCGGCCTCGGCAACCTCCTGCTCGTGGGCGCCGCGCTCGTGGTCGCGCTCCGCCGTCGTGACCGCGAGGGCGCGCGCGACGGATTCCGCTGGCTCGCCGCGGCGTGCGGGGCCTTCGCGCTCGTGGCCTTCGTGCCCCGCGTGTGCCTCGGTCAGCGCGTGCTCTTCGACCTCGCCCACGCGACGCGCGCCTTCGACCGCGTGTTCGACCACCTGCGCGCCACGGGGCGCTTCGTGTGGCCCCTCGCCTACCTCGCGGTCATCGCCTCGCTCCGCACGATCGTTCGACGCCTCGACGCGCGCGAGGCCACGATCGCACTCTCGCTTGCGGCCGCGGCGCAGGTCGTCGACGTGCTCCCGGCGCACGCGCGGTGGCACCTGCCGCGCGAGATCGCATGGCGCGCACACTCGCCCGTGTGGCGCGCGTCGGCCCATGAATACAGGCACTTCGCGCTGTTTCCGCCGAAGTTCATGCACACCAACTGTCGCAACCGCTACCTCGCGTGGCCCGTGTTCGCCGCCATCGCGAACCTGCCCGCCGACCTCGGGTGGACGCTCAACGGCGGATACTCCGCGCGCCCGCCCATGGCCGCCGTCGACGCGTACTGCCGCGAGTCGTTGCGGGCGGTGCGCGCGGGCGAGCTCCGCGACGACACGGTGTACGTGCTCTCCACCGGCGCCACGCTGAACCCGCTCCTCGATCACCTGCCCGCCGACGGCGCGTGCGGCCAGCTCGATGGGCTCACCGTCTGCGTGCGCGGTCGCGACACGGCCCTGCGCCGCTGGCTCGTGGCGCATCCCGCCCGCGCGATCACCACCCCCGACGTGCCCGCCGTCCAGTGAACCCGACGCCCCGCAGCACGCACCTCGCGGCCCTCGCCGCCGCCCTCACCGTGGCCCTCGCGCGGTGGACGCCCCTCTTCGACCCCGACGCGTTCTGGCACCTCCACACCGGGCGCTTCATCACCGAACGCGGCGCGATCCCGTGGCGCGACAGCTTCTCGCACACGGCCGCAGGACGCCCCTGGCGCTTCATCGACGTCGTCGCCGACGTGATCCTCTACGCCGCGTGGAAGCCCGCGGGCGCCCTCTCGCTCACGCTCTTCACCCTCGCGCTCGGCGCCCTCGCGGCGGCCCTCTCGACGCACACGCAGGCCCGTCGCTGCGACGACGCGCACCCCACCGCGCCCGCGCTCCTCGCGGTGCTCCCGTGGCTCGCGACGGCGCTCGCGTTTCGACTCACGCCGCGGCCCCAGACCTTCACCTTCGTGGCCCTCGCGGCGCTGCTCTACGCGCTCGATCGCGCGCGACGTGATGCGCGATGGTGGTGGTCTGCACCCGTGATCGCGGGCGTGTGGCAGGCGCTGCATCCGAGCGGTCCCCTCGCGGTGGCCGTGACCGGCGCGTACGCCGTGGGCGCGACGATCGAGCACCTCCGCACGCAGTCTGCCGCCGACTGGAAGCGCGCCTGGATCGCCACAGTGCTCTCGGTGCCCGCGCTCCTCGCGTGTCCCCACCCGCTCGACCGGGTGCGCGAGGGGCTCACGCACGTCGCCGACGCGCAGCTCGCGGCGCTCATCACCGAGTGGCAGCCCGTGTGGAAGCTCTCCACCGTCACGCCCCCCGTGGCCGCGCTGATCGCGCTGTCGCTCCTCGCGCTCGGGGGTGCCCTCGCGCCGCCCGCAAAACGTCCTCCCTGGGGCCCGGTGCTCGCCGCCGTCGGGGTGTCGGTGCTCGGCCTCCGCGCGGTGCGCTTCCTCCCGCTCGCGGCCCTCGCGCTGGCCCCGCTCGCAGCCCTCGGCGCGCAGTCGCTCCTCCGTCGTGCGCAGCGCTTCGGACCGCGTGTGCCCGCGCTGCTCGCGGCCCTCGTCGCACTCGGTGGGCTCTTCGAACTGCACGCCGAGCGCAAGCCCTTTGGCGTGGGTGTGAACCGCACCGTCATGCCCGTGGGCGCCGCGGATTTCATCGCCCGCACGAACCCGCCGGGACGCCTCGTGCACGACTTCGAAATGGGCGGCTACCTCATGTGGCGCCTCGGCGACGCGCACCCGGTCTTCGTCGACGGACGGAGCTGGGCGCTCTACCCCACGGACCTCCTCCTCGACGCGTTGCAGCTCACCGGCGAGCGCCTCGACCGCGTCGTGCGCGACCGTGACCTCGGCCTCGCCGTGCTCTGGACCGAGGCCCGCGTCGGCCGCCTCCAGGCGCAGGGATGGCAGCTCGTGTACCTCGACGACACGGCCTCGGTGCTCGTGCGCGAGGCCCCCGACGCGCCCTTCTCCGCGCGCTACGGCTACCGGGAGCTCCGCCCCTCGCGATGGTTCGAAGACGTCGACCGATGGGCCTCGAACGAAACCGCTCGCACGCGCGCGCTCACCGAGTCCGACCGTGTGGTGCGCGAGGCGCCGACGTCGGCCTTCGCGTGGGTGCTGCGCGGCGCGGCGCTCACGGCCTCCCACGACGAGCGCGGCGCCGACGAGGCCACCGCGCGCGCCCTCACGTTGCGCCCCGACCTCACGGCGCCGCACCGCCTCGCGATGCTCCGGTGCGACCGACGGAACGACGCCGCCTGCGCGTGCCGTGAGTCGTTGGAGGTTCGCGCGCGCTCGCCGCAGAACGCGTCGGCGATGGCCGTGGTCGCGCGCTACGGGTGCCGGTAGCGATCGCGCTCGCGGGCGCTCCGGTGCTGTGTGTAGCGTCGGTGTTCCGATGGATCTTCGAGAGCACCCGCACGCGGGCGAACGGCGTCACCCCTGGGAGGTCGCGCGGCGGCGCTTCTTTCTCGACGCGCTCCGTGATGCCAACGCCTTCGCGGGCGTGCGCCACGTGCTCGACGTGGGCAGCGGCGACGGATGGCTCGCCGACGGTGTGCTCGACGCGTGCTCGCCGGAAGCGCACCTCACGCTCTGGGACATGAACTACGACGACGCGTGGATCGCCCGCAGCGACGCGCGCCGCACGTACACCCGCACCGCGCCCTCGGAGCCCGCGGACCTCGTGCTCGCCCTCGACGTGGCGGAACACGTGCTCGACGACGCGGCCTTTCTCGCCGACGTGGTCTCGCACCTCGCGCCCGATGGAACGCTCCTCTTCTCCGTGCCCACGTGGCAGCCCCTCTTCTCGTCGCACGACGTCGCCCTCGGACACTTTCGTCGCTACGCGCCCCGTGAGGCCCGCGCGCTCCTCGAAGGCGCGGGGCTCACCGTGCGACGCGGCGGCGGACTCTTCCACGCGCTCCTCGCGCCGCGCGTCGCGCAGGTGGCGCTCGAACGGGTGCGTCCTCCCCGTGAGGCCGCTGCCACGTCGCTCGCGTGGGGCGGCGGCGCGCTGCTCTCGGCGGCCGTCGACACGGCGCTCCGCCTCGACACGCTGGTCTCTCGCGCGGCGGCCTCGCGCGCGCTCGAACTCCCCGGACTGAGCTGGTGGGCGCTGTGTCACCGATCGCGCTGATCGTCCCGTGCTTCAACGAGGCCGCGCGCCTCGACGTGCCCGCGCTCGCGGCCTTCGCGCAGCGCGACGACGTGCGGCTGGTGATGGTCGACGACGGCTCGCGCGACGACACGCTCGCGGTGCTCCACAGCCTCGCGGCGCAGGCGCCCGATCGGGTGACTGTGCTCGCGCAGGCGAAGAACGGCGGCAAGGGTGCGGCGGTGCGCGCGGGCCTCGACCACGCCGTCGCGCAGGGCTTCTCCGTCGTGGGCTACTTCGACGCCGACCTCGCCACGCCCCTCGACGAGGTGCTGCGCCTCCGCGCGGTGATGGACGCGCGCGACGCCGACGTGGTGATGGGCTCGCGGGTGCAACGGCTCGGCGCGGCGATCTCACGACGCCCGATGCGCCACTACGCGGGGCGTGTGTTCGCGACGGCGGCGGCCCTCGCGGTCGCGGTGCCCGTCTACGACACCCAGTGCGGCGCCAAGCTCTTTCGCGTGACCGACACCCTGCGCGCGGCCCTCGCGGCGCCCTTCGTCTCGCGCTGGGCCTTCGATGTGGAGCTCCTCGGACGACTCCTCCACGGCGTCGACGGCGCACCGGCCGTTCCCCTCGACCGCTTCGTCGAGGTTCCCCTCGACCGATGGACCGACGTGGCGGGTTCGAAGCTCCGCCCCCGCGCCATGGCCATCGCCGTCGTCGACCTCGCGCGCATCGCGTGGAGCCTGCGCCACCCGACGCGGTGAACATCTTGTGCCCGCGCCGCAGCGATGCGACACGAGAGCACCGCGATGCGACCGCTCCTGCGAACCCTGCTTGTCGTGACGGCCTGCGCGCTCGCGCCCGCGTGCCGTAACGAATCCGTCGTCGACCCCGCGAACCGCGCTCCGAACGGCGGCGCGCGCACCGTCGAGGCCACCGAGCTCCTGCCCTACATCGAGCGCTACACCGGCGGCGCACGCCCCGGCGAGACGCTCCCGATGCTCGTCGCCATCCACGGCATGGGCGACACGCCCGAGCGCTGCTTCGACTCGATGTACGCGCGACTCCCGCTCCGCGCGCGGGTGATCCTCCCGCGCGCCCCGACGCGTCACGGAGACGGATGGTCGTGGTTCCCCTTCGAGGCCGGCGTGCGCCGTGATGTGCAGCTCGCCAACGACCTCGCGGGCCCCGCAGACCGCATCGACACGCTGGTGACCTCGCTGCTCCGTCAGCGCCCCACCGCGGGTCGCCCCCTCGTCGCGGGATTCTCGCAAGGCGGGATGCTCGCCTACACGATCTCGCTGCGCCACGGACGGCACTACGCGGGCGTGGTCCCCATGGCGGGGTATGCGCCGCGTCCGTTGCTCTCGCGGAGCGCCTGCGCGCAGGCCGCGCCGATGCGCGCGCTCCACGGCAGCGCCGACACCGTGGTGCCCTTCGCGTGGGACGAAGACACCATGTCGCAGATGAACGGCAACGACTGCCCCGTGATGCTCTCGCGCATCCCCGACCTCGCGCACACCTCGTCGCCGGAGCTCGAAAACCAGCTCACCCTCGCCCTGCGCGCGACCTGGCCCTCGCCCTGACCGTCACCGCGGCGCGCGTCCGAACTCGGCGCGAAGCACCGCGGCGATGCGGCGCGCGAGGGCGCGTCCTTCGGGCGAGACCTGCGTCCACGCGACGCCCTCCAGCGTGGCCACGACGCCCAGCAACGCGTTCACGTTGAGCCTCGCAGGAAAGCCCTCGACCCAGCGCCGACAGGTCTCCTCGGCGCCGAGGCGCTCGATCTGATCGACGGTGGTGATGCCCACCGCGGCCAGCTCGGGGAGCGTCACCGGGCCGAAGTTCACCACGTCGGCGAGGGGCGTCGGATCCCCCGGACGTCGCGTGGTGAGCCTTTGGGTGCGCGGGTCCATCGTGCGGTCGGTGCCTCCGTGGCGCGAAGGTCTCGCACGGCCCGTCCCGTCGGCGCGACTTCGTGGTAGTGAACGCGCCCTCCGAGGAGCCCCGAGACACGCCATGGCCCTGAAAGTCGCAATCGTCGGCCTGCCCAACGTGGGCAAGTCCACCCTCTTCAACGCCCTCACGCAGACCGCGCTGGCGCAGGCTGCGAACTACCCGTTCTGCACCATCGAGCCCAACGTGGGCGACGTCGCCGTGCCCGAAGCGCGCCTCGATCAGCTCGCGAAGATCGCGGGCTCGAAGGAGATCATCCCCGCGCGCATCAGCTTCGTCGACATCGCGGGCCTCGTGCGCGGCGCCTCGAAGGGCGAGGGCCTCGGCAACCAGTTCCTCGCGAACATCCGCGACTGCGACGCCATCGCCTTCGTGGCGCGGTGCTTCGTCGACGACGACATCACCCACGTCGAGGGCCGCGTCGATCCCCTCGCCGACCTCGACATCATCGAGACCGAGCTCATGCTCGCCGACCTCGAAAGCCTCGAGAAGCGCCTCCCCACGCTCGAAAAGCGCGTGCGCGGCGGAGACAAAGAGGGCGCCGTCACCCTGCGCCTCATCGAGAAGGCCCTCGCGCTCCTCAACGCGGGTCGCCCCGCGCGCGCCGCGCAGATCGACAAAGAAGACGACAAGGCCTGGCGCATGCTCCAGCTCCTCACGTCGAAGCCCTCGCTCTTCGTGTGCAACGTCGACGAGGCCTCGGCCGACAAGGGCAACGCACTCTCGGCGAAGGTCGGCGAGCGTGCGGCCAAAGACGGCGCGCGCAGCGTGGTGATCTCCGCGCGCATCGAGAGCGAGATCGCGATGCTCCCGCAGGCCGACCGCGCGGACTTCCTCGAAACCATCGGGCTCCAGGAGCCGGGTCTCAACCGTCTGATCCGCGAGGCCTACGCGCTCCTCGGGCTCCAGACGTACTTCACCGCGGGCCCCAAGGAGGCGCGCGCCTGGACGATCCGCGTGGGCGACACGGCCCCGCAGGCCGCGGGCGTGATCCACTCGGATTTCGAGAAGGGCTTCATCCGCGCCGAGACCATCGCCTTCGACGACTACGTGAAGTACCGCGGCGAGGCAGGCGCCCGCGAGGTCGGCAAGATGCGCCTCGAAGGCAAGGAGTACGTGGTGCAGGACGGAGACGTCATGCACTTCCGCTTCACCTCCTGACCGTCACCCGCCACAGCTCCACCAGCGCGCCTCCTCCGGGCGCGCGGAGCGTCTCCCACAGCACCACCGTCTCGACCCGCGCATCGCGCAGCAGCGCGCGCAGGGCCTCGTTCGCGCGCACCATCGCCGCGGGTTCGTAGCCCGCGACGAACACCCCCGGCGCCCACGTCGCCACGAGCACCGTCGACCCCGCGCTCAACGGCACCGTCGCATACGACGCATCGACGACGCGATGGCGCCGCGCGCGGTTGAAGAAGTGAATCGGGTGAAACTGGTAGTCGGGCACGGCCACCACGATCCCGCGCGCGTCGATGCGATCGGCCGCACGCAGCACCGCCTCGGCCACGGGAACGTGCGTGTCGAGCACCTTCCACCGTCGCTGCGCGCCGCCGCCCTGCGCGCGGTAGACGCCGTGATCGGCGCCGCCTCCCACGACGAACGTGCGGGTCATGCGAAGCGTCGGCGAGAGCGCGAGCGCAGCCACGAGCGCCATCACCGCGCGACGTCCCCACAGAGACCGCGCGCCCATCGCGACGAGGGTCACCACGGGCGCGAGCAGCGCGAAGCCGTAGCGCTCCGCATCGACGCTCGGCATGTGCCACTGACGCATCGGCGCGAGCATCAGCGCGATGCCCGGAACCGCCGCCGCGAGGTGCATCACCGACAGCGTGTGCAGGTCACGCAGCGGGCCTTCGAGACGCCCGCGACGCAGCGCACACACCAGCGCCGCAAGCGCCACGAGCACCGACGCCCACCACGCCGCGCCGTGGAGCCACGCGTCGGAGAAATCTCGCACCGTGGCCTCGCCCGAGAGCACGTCGACGAGCGTGCCCGCGTAGTTGGCCACACGATCGGAGAGGTGGTCGGTGTACGAGCTCGGACGCGTCGCGCCCGTCGCCGACACGCGCAGCGCGCCCTGCACCACCGGCGCGATGTGAAGCCCTGCGAGCGCCGCCGCGAGCCAGGTGCGCCCGTCACGCAGGGTCGTCCGCGCGTCCCACACGATCCACAGCGCGCACGCCGCCGCGGGAATCGCCGCCAGCGGAGACCACTGGAAGCCCAGCGCCACGAGCTGCGCCGCGAGTGCGCGAGGCCACCACCGCACGTCGCGCCACGCGCGCACCACGGCCATCGGCGCGAGCGTCGCGCACGCGAGCGAGAGCACGTAGGGCGCGACGGCGACACGGCTCCAGGCGAGCGTCCACGGGTGCACCGCGAGGAGCGCCGCGAACGCGAGGCCCATCGGCGCCTCACCCCGTCGCTGGAACCACCGCGCACCCCACACCATCGTCGCGAGGAGCGCGAGCACCTGCACGAGCCGCGCGTGCGCCACGGACACCCCGAGCACACGCCACACGCCCACGATCAGTCGCGCGTAGAGCGTGGTGACGAAGGCCTGGTCGCCCGCGAGCGACGCGTCTTCACCGCGCCATCGACGCCACGCGAGGAGCAGCCAGTTGCCCTCGTCGTGCGCGGGGTTGGGAACGCCTTCGAGCCACGGAATCCGCAGCGCCGCCGCGAGGCCCACGAGCGCCGCGACGCCCGCGCGAAAGCCCCGCGGAGACACGGCCCGTCACACTCCGCCCGAGAGCGCCGCCGCGGGTTCGACCTTCGCCGCGCGCGACGCGGGCACGAGCGACGAGAGCACGCACGCGCCCACGCCGAACGCGAACACACCGCCGACGAGGGAAGGCGAAAACACGAACCACACGTCAGGCTTGAACGGAAACGGCGGCAGCCGCGTGGCCGCGAGATGGTTCGCGATCGCCGCCGCGAGACGCGCGAGCGCGAGACCCGCCGTCGAGGCGATCACACCGAGCGCGACCGCCTGCCCGAGGATCAACGCGCGCACGTCGCGTTGCCGCGCGCCGAGGGCCCGCATGAGCCCGATCTCTCCGCGCCGCTCGGCGATGAGCGTGAGGAACACGTGCGCGATGTTGAGCGCCGCCACGAGCACGGTGATGACGCTCGCCAGCGTGAGGATCACCGTGATCGCCGTCACGAGCAGCCCCATCTGCTCGGCGCCGCTCGTGCGGATTTCGAGTCCCTGCGCGCGCACCGCGCCGCCCACCTGCGTGAGCTCCGAGGGATCGCGGAGGTACACCACCACGCTCGAAAACTGCCGCGCCGCAGCCTCGCCCGCGTACTCGCGGTTCCACCGTCGCGCGACGTCGAGGGGCACGGTGATGCCGAGGTCCATCGCGTGGCGCGAGATGCCCACGAGCTTCGCGTACACACGCCGCGGCGTTCCCTGGCGTGCGCCGCCGAGGCCCGCGCGACCGAGATCCCATTCGAGAATGAGCCCCTCGGCGCGACGCAGGAGCAGCGCGCCGATGCGCGGGAGATGGTGCGAGGGCGCGATCACGCCGTCGAACATCTCCACGAGGTAGGGCGACACCACGACGGGCACGGGCAGCGTGCACTGGCCCATCTGCGGCGGAACGTTGGCGCCCGGAATCTGCGGGTACACACAGAACTCGCCGCGGTCGCAGGGCGTGGAGGCGTTGCACGCGCGTCGGCTCGACTCGCCGTCGTTGTCGCGAAACGCGCGCGGATCCTCGAGGTCCGCGGCCACCAGCGAAGGGTCCACGCCGTCCGCAGGAATCTCTCCTGCGCCCACGTCGCGCCCGAAGATCGCGCGTCCGCCGCGGCCCGAGGTGGGGAACGCGAAGCGCATCCGCGGGAGCACCCGTCGCACGCCGGGCACCCGTCGCAGCGCCTCGACCTGCGCGGGATCAACGCCCGCAGGGCCCGCACCGAGCACCGAGAGCACCGAGCCCACGCTCGTCTCCGGCGGAATCACCTCCACCCGATCGAGGGGAAAGATGCGCCCGAGCACCACCTCCTTCATTCCCGCCGAGAGCGCGAGAAAGAAGGCCAGCGTCGCCACGCCGAGCGTGATGCCCACCGTGGCCATCGAGAACGTGCGGAGCGAGCGCGCGAGGTCACGCGCCACGAGGTCGGCGAGGGCGCGGGCTCTCATCGGGCCTCCGGGGGTGTGGGGGTCTGCGTGCGGTCTTCGACGATGCGCCCGTCTTCGAGGCGCAGCACGCGATGGGCGATGGCCGTGGCGCGGGCCTCGTGCGTGACGAGAATCACCGTGAGCCCCTCCTCGCGATGCAGCGATTCGAAGAGCGCGAGGATCGCGTTGCCCGTGTCGTGGTCGAGCGATCCCGTGGGCTCGTCGCAGAGCAGCACCGGCGCACGCAACAGCAGCGCCCGCGCGATGGCCACACGCTGACGCTGTCCGCCCGAGAGCGCCGTGGGGAGGTCATCGCCGCGCTGCGCGAGGCCCACCCGTTCCAGCACCGCATCGACGCGCGCCGCGAGGTCGGGGACCGGCGAAGGCGCGAAGCTCGCGGGCAGGGCCACGTTCTGGCGCACCGTCCACGAGGGCACGAGGTGAAAGCCCTGGAACACAAAGCCCAGCGTGGTCTGTCGCAGCGCCGCCGCCTCGTCGTCGCGCAGCGCACGCAGCTCGCGCCCGTCGAGCAGCACCTCGCCCGTGTAGTCGCGATCGAGCGCGCCGAGCACGTGGAGCAGCGTGCTCTTGCCGCTGCCCGAGGTGCCGAGAATGGCCACGAGCTCGCCGCGGTCGAGGGTGAGCGAGACGCCGTCGAGGGCCACGCGGCCGCCCGCGGAGGCGCCGTAGCGACGGGTGACGTTGCGGAGTTCGTAGAGTGCCATTCAGCGCGAGGTGCCCGAGGCCAGGCCGCTCGTGAACGGGAGGATGGTCTTCAGGTCCTCGTCGTTGAAGCGGAGCTGGGCGCCGAGAAAGTAGTCGAAGCGGTCGGGGTTGAAGACGTCGTCGACGCCGCCGACGATCCACGCGCGACGGATGATCTCGTAGGCCGCCGTCACGCGGAGCCGCGGGGCTACATCTTCGCCGAACGCGAAGAGGTCCGAGCGCACCTCGAGGGCGTCGTCGAGGAGGTGCAGGTCGACGCCGAAGCCGCCCGACGATTCCTTGATGCCGAAGCGAAAGGTCGCGGGGCCGAAGCGTCGCGCGAACATCACCGAGAAGCGAAACCCGTCGGTGGTGATGCGACGCACGGTGCGTACGTGCGGCGTCTGCAACGGATCCGTCGAGTCGGTGACCTCGGTCTCGTAGCGCGTGACGCCGCGCGGATCCTGCACCACTTCGAGCAGGTAGTACTTGTCTTCGCGGGGCTGGAGCCTCACCTCGACGGTGCTCCGCAGCGTGTTCGAGATGAACTGATACTCGCTGCGCAGGCCCACGATCGTCTGGAGCCGCGCGATGGGCCCCACGAGGTCGTTCACGCCCTGCACCGTGCCCTGCACCTCATCGATGAGCGTGTCGTCGCGGAGCAGCCGCCCCACGGTGCCCTCGCCGCGATCGACGCCGGCCGCCGTGCTGTTGATGTGCCCGAGCGCCTCTCGAAGCTCGCGCGAGGCCACGGCGATGTTGCGCGCGGCCTCCTGCACGGCCACCACGGTGTTGTCGTCGCGGCCCTGTCCGCGGCCGAGAATCTGCGCGAGCCGGTCCGTCGACTCGCGGAGGTTCGTGAGCGTCGCGGCGATGTCGGGCGACGACTGCGTGGTGATGCGGTCGACGTTCTGGATCGTGTGCGTGATCGACTCGGTGTTCGCCGCCACCGCGCGGTTCACCTGCGCCGAGAGCTCCGCGATGTTGCGCAGCGTGCTGCGAAGGTCGTCGCTCGCGTCCTGCGTGCCGAGGGCCTGCGCCACGCGCTCGGAGACGAGCCGCACGCGCTCGGTGATGGCCGCGACGTTCTCCATGATCTGGTCCGTGCTCGACCCTTCGAGCACGTTCGTGATGCGGTCGCCGTTGTGCAATCGCACCTGATCGCCCGAGCCCGGCGTCACCACGAGCAGGTACTCGCCGAGCACCGACACGGCCTTGCGCGAGATCGTCGCGTTGCGAAACAGCGGAATGTCCCCGTGGATGCGCACGTCGACGCGCGCCATGCCGTTCTCGAGACGGATGCGCTCGATCTCGCCGATCGCGATGCCCGCGGTCAGCACCCGCGAGCGCGGCACGAGCCCCGTCGCGTCGTGAAAGACCGCGTGCACGAGGTATGTGTCCGACGAGGCGCGCGTCTGAAACAGCGTGCGCCACAGCACCACCGCGGCGAGCGCCGCTGCGATGAGCAGGGCGCCGACCTTCAGGGACCGCGAGAGGTTCTGCATGGGGGGCGGAGAATAGAGCGCCGCGCGCGGCGATGGCTACGACGCAGGCGTGGCCGCAGGCGCGGGCGCCGCGGGCGCAGGGGTCACCGCGGGCGATCCCTCGGGCGGCGCGCGGCGGGTGATGCGAATCGAGATGGTGCCCGGCACCGCAGGACGCACCGGCGCCACACCGGGACGCGGACGCGCCACCGGAGCAGGCGCAGCACCCGTGGCCTCGACGAGACGACCGGCGACACGCTGGGCGATGAACACGTCACGCACGACGCCCGCGAGGCGCGTCGCTTCGGTGAGCGCGGGTGCACCGGGCGCCGCGGCCACGGTGATCGACACACGCTCGACCTCGCCGCCGAGCGCCCTCACCCGCTGCGCCGCCTGGAGCAGCAGCGCGAGCGTCGCAGGCGCCACGGTCTGGCTCCGCGCGGCGATCGTCGCGGAACGCGCGAAGCGCACGTCGAGATGCGACGGGCCGTTGCTGCCACCGTCGCCCACGTCGGCGAGGGTCACGACCTCGGCGCCCGTGTCGGGGCATCCGTCGGTGTCGGTGACACCGTTGATGGTCTCGGGTTGATCCGCGCAGCGATCGGCGTCGCCCACCACGCCGTCACGGTCGACGTCGTTGTCGGGGCAGCCCGCGCGCCAGCGGTCGGGATGGTCGCCGGGCACCGACGCGGGGCACTGGTCATCACGGTTCGCGATGCCGTCACCGTCGTCGTCGGGGAGCGGGCACCCCGCCCGGTCGGGATCGGGGAGCCGCCCCGCCGCACGGTCGACGCAGCGGTCGTCGGGGTCGAGCACGCCGTCGCTGTCGGTGTCGGGCGTGGGGCATCCGTTGCGCGACGCATCAGGGTGCTCGCCCGAGGCCTGGAGCGGGCACTCGTCGTCGGCGTCGCTCACGCCGTCGCTGTCGTTGTCGTCGTCGGGGCAGCCGTCTTCGTCTTGAAAGTTGTCGGCGTCTTCGGGCTCGTTGGGGCAGCGGTCGGCGCTGTCGGCCACGTTGTCGCCGTCGTTGTCGTCGTCGGGGCAGCCGTCTTCGTCTTCGAAGTCGTCGCGGTCTTCGGGACGGTCGATGCAGCGGTCGTCGGCGTCGACGATGCCGTCGTGGTCCGTGTCGTTGCCGCGCGGCGCGTACGAGATGCCGAGCAGTCCGCGGAGGCCCGGGGTGAGCGCGTCGGTGCCGAGGCCCGCGGCCATGCCCGCGAGGAGTTCCACGTCGTGCGAGGCGTCGGTGGCCCAGCGCAGGCCCACGAAGAGCTCGTGGGTCATGGGGTTCTTGTAGCCCGTCGCGCCGCCGAAGCCGTAGGTGCCGAGGTAGTCGACGGAGACGTTGATCCGCGAGTCGCGCGAAGGACGCACCGCATACGCCGCCGACACGACGAGCGCGTTGCCCACCGCGAGGTCGGCGAAGGTGCGCGAGGCCCGGAGCCGCGCGCCTGCGTTGACCGTGAAGGTCATGCGCGGGAGGCGATAGTCGGCCACGACCGTGGGCGCGAAGGTGAACGAGCCCTGCGAGTTGAAGCCCTTCTCGTCGCCGAAGGGAACGGCCCCGCCGAGGTCGAGACGCAGGCCGAGGCCCGTCGCGTCGACGAGGCGCGCGCGCTGCACGATGGCCCACGAGAGCTCGAAGCGAAGGTCGCGGAGCGCGGTGTCGGAGAGGGCCGATCCGTTGCGTCCGAGCACGGGCACCGAGCCGTCGCCCGACTGCGCCACGACCACGGGAATCGCCGCGCTGATCTGGAAGCGGTCGAGGATGCCGACGTTCCAGAGAAAGTCGGTGGTGAGCGCCCAGTCGATGGCGGGCACGGCCTCGGTGGCGCCCTGCGGACGGAGCAACAACGGGCGATGCGTGAAGCCCGCCACGAGACCGAAGCCCACGGCGCCGGAGGGCGAGACCGTGCTGCTCCGCGCGGTGAGATGTTCACCGGGCCCCGCGGCAGGCCAGTAGACCTGCGCGTCGAAGTTCGTGTCCGTGCCCGGCGTCACCTGCGCGCCGACCGTGGCGGGAAGTACGATCGCACCCAGCGCCACGACGGCGGACCACCCACGAGAGACCGTCCTCTTCATCCACTCTTCTCCGACGCGCAGGAGGCGCACCCAGAATCAGGTGCCCGTCACCGACGGGAGCGACCCACTCGGTCGCGCCTGCGCCGCCGGACCCTTGGATGCCGTTACCGGGCCGGATATACCGCGTCGAGTCGCACGTCTACTACGAACATGGGACGACCCGCCCGCTGCACGGTCAGCGACACGTCGCGCAGGGCCGCCCGATCCATGCTCTGCCGGGCGCCGACCTCACCGAGCGACTCCACCGTGCGCCCATCGACCGACACGATGCGGTCGCCCACCTGAAGGCCCGCCGCCGCACCCGACGACGAGGGCTCCACCGCGAGCACCTGGAGGTACTCCTCGTGCACCTCGTAGGTCACGCCCATGCCCAGCATCGGCGTCGGCGCATCGGAGCGCAGGGTCACCACGACGCCGTTCTCCAGGCGCAGCACGGTGTTGCTCCCTTCGATGGCGCCGGTGGGCGCGCCCATGAACTGCGTCTGCGCCACGAGCTGGTCGAGGGAGTCGAGCGCGCCGTCATCATCACGGAGCTCGATGCGATAGCGCTCGTGCGTGCCGAAGCGGAGCGTGACCGTCGCACCCTCCCAGCTCGGACGCAGCGAGTCGCGCACCACGGGCGTTCGGTAGACCTCTTCGTCGTTGCGAAAGAGCACGGCGTAGAGATCGGGCGGACCGTCGTCGTCCCACGTGCGCCCATCGGGTCGGCTCGGCGGAAGCTCCGCGGAGAGAAAGCTCACCGTGCGCATCCCCTCGGGCGGAGGACGGAGCGCAGCGGTCTCCAGCATCCCCGCGGGCGGCGCGCGCATCGCAGTCGTGTAGCGCGGAAAGATCGTCCCGCACGCGGCGACGACCACAGGGAGACACAGAGCGAGGAGGGCGCGACGCATCGACGGCGCTTATCGCGTGCCTCGCCGTGCGCGGGCAAGTGCGCGACGACCCCGCGACCGCTACTTCGCCGAGGTCTTCTTCTTCGCCGCGGTCGCCGTCTTCTTCGCGACGGTCGCCGTCTTCTTCGCCGCGGGCGTCTTCGTCGTGACGGGCGCCTTCTTCGCGACAGGCTTCTTCTCCGCCGCGGGAGCCTTCTTCGCCGCGGGAGCCTTCTTCGCCGCGGGCTTCTTCTCGTCACTGGCCGAGGCGGTCATGTCGTCGGGCGTGGGCTCGGTGATGGGTGCGGCGCCCGACACCACGGCGGCAAGCACGCGGTTCACGTGGCCCGTCACCTTCACGCCGTACTCCGCGAGCACCACGCGCCCGTCAGGACCGATCACGAAGGTGCTGCGGATCGTTCCCTCGACCTCACGGCCGTACATCATCTTCGTGCCCCAGACGCCGAACGCGCGGTGCATCGCGAGGTCGGGATCGCTCAGCAGCGGCACCTTCAGCGCGTACCGATCGCGAAAGCGGCAGTGACTCGCCACGCTGTCGCGCGACACGCCGAACACGGCCACACCCGCGGCGCGAAACTGTTCCTCTGCGCGGCTGAACCCGATGGATTCGAGCGTGCAGCCGGGCGTGCTGTCCTTGGGATAGAAGAAGATCACCGCGGTGCGTCCCGCCAGCGAGGCGAGCGACACGCGGGTGCCTGCGTCGGAGTCGAGATCGAACGCGGGCGCCTGGTCACCGGGTCGGAGCTGGGTCATCGGAGGTGCGCTCTGCGATGCCTCAGGCACACCTCGCGACGCAACTCTCTGCAGCGCTTCAGGCCACCGCGGCCTCTTCGGCGGTGAAGGGCACCGCGTCTTCCGTGGCGACGGCGTCGACCTTCTCCGTGGCGCGCTTGCGCGGACGCGGCGGCGCGCGTCGCATGGTCTCTTCGCCCGTGAAGATCCCGACCATCTTGCGGAAGCGCGTGAACACCGACTCCTGCACGTAGGGGATGCCGTACTTCTCGCAGAGGGCCTTCACCTTCGGCTGCGCGCGCTGCACCGCCGCGATGGGAAGGTCGGGGAACATGTGGTGCTCGATCTGGTAGTTGAGCCACATGTGCAGCCAGTCGTTCACGTCGCCGCCGGTGCGGTAGTTCGCCGAGCCGACGATCTGGCGCCAGAAGAACTCGCCGCGCGACGCCGGGCGATCGTCGAAGCGGTAGAGGTCATCGCCCGCGTGGTTGGGCCCCACCACGAGGAAGGTGTGGAAGTTCGTGAGCAGCTCGGCGAGCACCGAGTTGGTGAACGCGCTGGCGACGGCGAGCGGACCGAGGGGCGCATACACCGCGGGCATCGCGACGAACTGCATCGCCACGTACGGACCGACGCAGCGCGCGAGAAAGGTGCTCCACGGCGCATCGGGCTCGTTGCCCTGGTGATCGCCCTGACGACCGAGCCACACGCGCAGGGTGTTGGGCGCGTAGTAGACGGGCTTCCACGTGAAGGCGAGGCCCGCGACGGCGAGCTTGCGGGCCCACATCGGGAGCTTCGAATCGCGGATGTAGTTCGCGTTGCGCTCGATGAGGTCGGGATCGCGCAGCTCCCCCGTGTACTGGTGATGGAGGATGTTGTGCTCGTAGATCCACGACTCGGGCACCATCCAGTCGGGCCAGTCGATCATGCGGCGCCATCCGCGGGCGAACACGCGGCTCGTGTAGCGCTCGGGAATGTTCGGCACCTTGTCGTACCCGCGGTGCCCGCAGTGGTGCATGAGCCCCCAGCGCGTGGTGCGACCGAGCGAGAGGGCGATGGCGCTGACGGGATTGGGTCCCATCCACGCGGTGGCGAGTCCGACGGCGGTGCAGAGACGTCCCCAGCGTTCGAGCTTCTGGAGGTGCTCTCCATCGGCCTCGGTGACCGACGCATCGAGCTCGGCCCGCAGCGCGCGCACGTCGCGGTGGAACGCTTCGAAATCAACGGGCCCGTTGGCAGCAGAAGAGGCGTCGGCGCTCATGCGGGCGGCGACACTAATCGAGGCATTCCGGCGTTCAAGCGCATTGTCTGCCGCGTGTGCGCGCGGCGCAGTGCGTCGAAGTCCAGACCTCGCACGCGGTGTGGCGCCGACACGTGGCTCCCTCGACGGAGATCCCGAAGGCACCGCACACCGTCACACGCGCTCCCCGCCGCACGTGGCCGCACGGACTTTCCCACGTGGCCCGTCGACGACCGCAGATAAGCTCCCGCGTCCACGATGACCCCGCGAGCGCCCACGACCATCGCTCGACTCGCGCACGTCGCCGTGGTGGTCGCCGCGCAACGGAACGTCTCCCCCGACGCGCTCCTCGCGCCGCTCGCGCTGACGCCGGCGCAGCTCGCCGACCCCGACGCGCACCTCCCGCTCTCGACGGTGGCCCACGTCTGGGAACGCGCCGCGTCGCTCACGGGAGACGCCGTGTTCGGACTGCACGCCGCCGAGGTGATGAACACACAGCGCGGCAACGTGTTCGACTACGTGGCGGCCTCGTGCACGACCGCGCGCGCGCTCTTCTCCGCGGCCATGCGCTACCAGCGATTGCTCCTGAGTCGCTCGGACCTCCGCCTCACCGAACACGCCGACCTCGCCCGCTTCGAAGCGCACGGTCGCCCGCCCTCGCGCCCCTCGCACCTCGACGATTTTGTGCTCGCCCAGCTCGTGCTGCGCGTGCGCCGACGGAGCCCCTCGGGCTTCGCCCTCCGCGCCGTGCACTTCGAACACCCCGCACCGACCACCGCCGACGCACACGAGCACTACGCGCGGGTGTTCCAGGCGCCGGTGCACTTCGGGGCAACGCACGACGCGCTCACCTTCGAGGCCGCGCTCCTCGACGAGCCCCTCACGCACAGCGACCCGGTGCTCGCGGGAATGCTCCTTCGTCACGCCGACGCGCAGCTCCGTGACCGCGACGAAGCACCGCCCCCGCACGCACCGTCGCACGGCGCCACGGAATCACTCACCGACACCCTGCGCGCGCGCATCGCGCAGGCAGGCCTCGTGACGGCGCCAGACCTGCGACAGCTCGCGCGCTCCCTCGGACTCAGCGAACGCAGCCTCCAGCGCCGTCTGCGCGACGAGGGAACGTCGTTCAAAGACGTGCTCGACGACGTTCGCCATCGCGAGGCCCTGGCCCGACTCGCCGACCCGCGTCAGTCGGTCTCCGACGTGGCCTTCGTGCTGGGCTTCGCCGAGGTGAGCGCGTTCTCGCGCGCGTTCCGTCGATGGACCTCGCTGAGCCCCGCCCACTGGCGCCGCCGCGCGCGGGACGTCACCGCGTCCCCGTCGGAGCCCGCGGCCTCGTCTGGCGTCACGGGTCAACACACTGGCGCGCGCTGACAAGACGCGGCGCCCTCGCGGGGCGCACCCTCGGTCGCCATGGAGCACCCCCTCTTGCACGCCGTGCTGTACGACTGGCCCTTCGCAGGACTCCTCCTGGGACTCCTCGCGCTCGCATTGCTCTTCGCCCGCCCGTCGCCCGCGGGCGTTGCGTACAGCGCGCGCTTCCGCGACCCCGCGTGGCTGTTGTGGCTCGTGGTGCCCGTGTACCTGCTGCACCAGTTCGAGGAGCACGGCGTCGACGCCCTCGGACGTCGCTACCAGTTCCTCACGGAGATCTGCGCGACGCTGGGCCACCGTACGCTCGACGGATGCCCCGCGGACCCGTGGTTCATCTTTCTGGTGAACGTTCCGCTGATCTGGGTGGCGGCACCGGTGGCCTCGTCACTGGGACCGCGCCGCGTGATGGCAGGCGCCTTCATGCTGAGCGTCCCGCTGGTCAACGCGGTGGCGCACGTCGCAAGCACGTTGCGGAGCGGCGCGTACAACCCCGGCGTGGTGACCTCGGTGCTGCTCTTCGCACCGACCTGCGCGTGGGTGTTCACGCAGCTCCTTCGCCAGCGGTTGCTCCCGCGACGGCGCATGGTCGCGGTGGTGGCCGTCGGGGTGCTGCTCCACGCGGTGCTGATGGGCTCGCTGCGCCTCGTGGAGCACGGCGTGATCGGCCACAGCGCGCTCTACGCGATCCAGGTGGTGAACGCGGCGATGCCCGTGGTGGCGGGGGTGCTCGTTGGGAGTGGGCGCGAGGAGGGGCGGGTGTGAGGGGGGATAGGTGGTGCGAGGGCGGTCGGAGCACCTTCGAGCGATGATGGCGAGGTACTATCAAGTGGGCGTCGCGACAGGGAACGACCGAGACGCGTGAGAGGGAGCAGGTCGCCACGCACGAGGAGACCGAGTGTAGACGGTTAGCGTCGCGCGTTTGGCGTCAGCGTTGGGAGTCTAAGCAGCCTCCCATCGGTGACCTTACTGTAACGTCCGCGCACATCCCCAGAATCCACATGTCTGCTCCCACAGAAAAGCAGCAGAATATCGGAAGCGAGTTTAACACTAGCAGTTTTCGTGATCATGACATTGCTTCTGGAGTCCCACAGGACATCAACCCATGGAGGTTCTTCAAGCATCAAAGGGAATCGAGCGAGCTTCTGAACCGCATGCTCAATCGAATCGCCAGTGTCAACGAGCACGCGGACAGCACGAGCGAAAGCCTTCTGCCCCGCAGGACGGAAGAGGAGGTGACCTCCTCCGGGGTATCGATACTTCGAACACACGCCATCTCGGGAGCGAGAGGACACGGCCGCCTTTATGGCCGGGACATACTTCTGAAGTGAGTCCCAGAACATAATCTGCTCGTCGTAAATTTGCTTTAGAACTGCGTCAGAAGGCCGAGACGCCATAAACGACTTTAAGTCTTTCGGCTTCTGACGACCAAATTCAGACACAGCCTGAACCAAGTCATACAAGCCGAGGATCGTGGTCACCGCATCCAGATTGGATGATGGCATCGGTGTTTGAGTACTGAACGCGACACGATGCTCGGTAAGTGGTTCATACTTTTCCACGAGATCACGAGTTACGACGGCGAAAGCATCATCTTCATCAAGTGCGACGATCTCGCCCTTTGACACCGGCTTTGCCTGTCGATTCAGAACAGAAAATAGACGTCGCGTCCGTTCCCGGCCCTCCGGCGATGGTGAATGACCTACAAAAATGACCGCCTGGAGCTCAGTGCGGCAGTCCGCACTCCTTCCCACCGCAGCTTTGATCCCTTCAACACGGTGCTGCCCGTCGATCGCGAAGACCTTTTCGTTGCCCTGAAGACGAAGCAAGCCAAGCGCCGCCTTCGAGGCATCGCCAAGTCCGGGCGCGCCCAACACAGGGCTATCTCCAACATTAAGAGGAAACCACTCCGGATCTCCCCCAAAGATTCCTACGACGATAGCGTTGAAGAAATGCTGGGGCCTTTTGATAATACAATCTGCGATTTCTTCGATTCTTCTCTCTTGAAGCTTACGCTGAATCCACGTCCGAAGCTGCTCATTGCTGTGGATCTGATCTGTCCGCTGCACCCAGCGGGCCACATCCTCTAAGGACATGAGAGTCACATAGTATCTCCAAACCCCCATCGTAGCTCGAAGCGATGGGAAGGTGGACATTTCGCGCGTCTCGTTCATCACAGTACTTTCTGAGCTTTGCTGATCGTTGCAGGGAAATCGGCGTTACAAGGCGGAACATACGCTGAAATGAGCGCCTCTTCAGTAGATTTAATATCCGCATCACTGACCTCTGCATAACAAAACCAGAGATAATCAAACCACAGCTTAATCATTCTATGAACTCTCGGCCTATCCGAGTCCGTATGATTTCGCTCCGCATAATATTTCTCATATCTACTTCGAAATCCAGTCTTCGACTCTGTCTTGCCAACATAAAGCAGCAGTGACGTACGAGGGTGCCCTGCAATGCCGGGATCTAGAGAAAACGTATAAACGCCCCTCTTGTCACTTGGTACCGCCGATGGCGGAGTGGTGCTCATGCGCATCGGGTTCCAGACCAGAGATGGGAGGGCAGGCATAGACGTCCAGAAAGGAACTGAACAGACTACCGGCTGAATTTGATACTTGGACATTTCGTCACGGATATCCAGCAGCCCCATTAGAGTCCTCCTTTCGCAAGGGATAGCCTACACAACATGCCAGTGAACCTCATTCATTCCCCGTACATCAGCCGCAACTCGTCCGCGACTTTCTGACACAGCTCTTTGGTCATAGCATGGTCTGCAGCCAATGCAGACCACCACGCTGCCTTGATTGCCCCCACGGCTCTCGCTGCGACCAGCCCGCCGCGAGTCGGTCGATCCTTCCCCTTTCGACGCGGAATCTTGTCCTCTTCGATCACCTCCCAGAACGGACTGGATTGAAGATGCCAGAACGGAAGGAGCACGTCGGGTCGCTTCGCACTCCCAAGCCTGTCGAGGGCATCCGACAGTTCAGCTTCCGCCTCTAAGAACGAGATCTCGCGTGACTTGCCATCACGCGCACGCTTCAACATGAGCAGCAGAAGGAGCGGACGATGAGGCGACTTGCCGGCCGACTTGAGCAGAGCGTCGACGGCGTTGATCCAATCGTCTTTCGTGATCTGCATCTCCGTTTCCACTCCCCACTCAGCCACTCGGAGGCATCCAGACCCTGACGATGCTTGCCCCTTCTCGCCCAGGCAACCGGGCGAGGCACGTTCCGATCTTCAGGCCCTGTACGATCTCAGGGGTCGCGCCCACACCGAGTACCCTCCGAGCTGCCTTCGCGGTGAGATCGGCCTCGAAGCTCACCGAGACCTCGAACTGTCTTACAATGTCCTCGGACACCTTGTCGAGATGGTCGGGCGACTGGGAGATGAAGAACGTCGACAGCCCCTTCGATCTGCACTCCAGCACCAGGCCCTCAAGGAGAGTCGGCGAAGCAGCCTCCACCACGCGTTTCGCTTCGTCGATCACAAGGAACGTCCGAAGCGACCTAACCCCGAGCCTGCGATCGGCCGGGGAATCGGAACACGATCGAAGATACCTCAGCAGGGTGTCGAGAATGAAGAGCATTGCGAAGCGCAGCGCCTCGTCCTGGACCTCACTGACCGAGATGATCCATGATCGCCCGAAGAAGTCAGCCGGACTGAACTTCGGCTCGAAGAGTTTGTAGTCCTGCAGTTTGTGAAGGGTCGCCGTGAGGACGTCCTGACGCTGACGATTCTGGCGATACCGATCGTCGACGCCCTTCACGAGGGCGTCCATATGAACCGGGCCCGTGCCTGCGAGGGCCTTCTTCGCTACCTCGCGGAGTGCATCCTGCTGCTTGGGGCCGATGTCGGGAACCGCACGCATGAGAGCGTCCGCGACTCCGTCCGCAACGCGAATCACTCCCGAGTCAGTTGCGAGGGCATCGAGGGGGATGGGGTCACGTCCCAGTACGATGATCGACGCGTTGATGGACGTAGCAAACGTGGCATCGTCGCGGAACTCACCCTTCGGATCGATGAAGAGGATCGGAACCCCAGCGCGAGACACCTGCTGCAGGATGTACTTTGCGAGGCCCGTCTTACCCTTGCCTGGCTTACCGAAAACTCCGAGGTGGGGGCTTTGTCCTTCTCGATTCAGCACCCACTCAGCGGGAAGCCCACTCTCCTCGAATCGGCCGATGTCGCCAAGCCGTAGGGTGATGACACCAGATTCGCCTGACGGCCTACTCGACGCACCAACAGGCAACGTCCCCTCGCCGCCAAGTGCTCCCTCGCGGACGCCTGCCCGTTCGGCGAGGATCGTCAGGAAGTCGTCGTAGTCCTTGCACTGCTTCCAGTCCTCTGCGAGGAGCGTCGCGCCTCGATGCCAGTGTCGCCGGACCAGATCAAGCAGATCCTTCTTGCTCACCGAGGACATGCCCGAGTGAGTCACGATCAATGAAATCCACGCACCCATGTCAGCACCCGTGCCGAACAGGTGCTCCCCTCGGATAACCTTACCGCTGTCGTCGTCATCGTGCGCATCGATCGCGGGGGGCTGTGACGCTATTCCGAGGGATCGAGCGATCGCGAGGCGTGCTGGTTCGTATCGATTCCGCAGCCCGAGTTTCTTCATCAGGTCGTTATTGATGGAATCCGCGGCGACCGAAGTACGGAAGTTCGCAGATTGGAGCTCGGCGAGGCTGGTAGCCATTCGTCAGACCCTCTCGAAATATCCCGGAGCCACCGAACTCATTCCCACGCCGTTGCTCAACTCCGAGTGGGCTACCTTGTAGGCGATACCTACTTTGTCGCGAATCGCATCCAGATATCGCCCATGAACCTCGTCAGGCTGCGAAAGAAGGATCACCTGCAGCCCGAGTTGATCAGTGAAGTACTTCAAGACTCGAAGGCGATGCTGGGTATCGAGCCTCGCGAGCGGGGTATCCATGACGATGGGAAACTCGCGTTTTGATACCTTGCTGATCGCAGCGATGAGAGCGAGAGAGAAAATCTGGTTCTCGCCCGCGGAGGTATCCATCGTACGGATGTCCTTCCCGCCATCGCCGAGGAGTCGGACATTGCATTCAGAGTCGATTTCGATCTGCTGCACGAGCGACTTGTGAGCCATCGAGCGATACGCAGTCGTCATCTCACGGGCAACGTCTGCGATGTGCTTGGGATAGCTCTCTCCAATGACCTCCTCAAGCGCGGCGGCAACCTGGCGAGCGAGGTTCGCGCGACGCAGCGCGGGCTGCGCACGCTCATAGTTCTCCAACCCGCGAGTCAACTCCTGCTTCTTCGGGTTCAGAAGAGCTCGGCGCCCTTCAATATCCCGCAGAAGCTCTCGCTCACGCGATTCAGCGTTCGCGATCTGCTCGTTCAGTGCTTGAAGGTCGGTGGCAATCTCCTCGAGTTTCGGCCCGACCCCTTGCTGCTTGGCGATTTGCGCTTCTGTCTTACGGATATCTCGATCCAACTCATCGAGTTTCTCGAGAACCTCGCGAAGTTCCCCAGGGCGGCTGCATCAAATTGCTTGAGTTTTCGCGAGCTTTTCGTACTGCGA
>CAMFHP010000041.1 GCA_945952225.1 uncultured Myxococcaceae bacterium | reverse complement strand
ATGAATTCACCGGCAGCAAGGGGAAAGTCCCTTGCGGGACTCGCGCTTCATTCACGGGCTGCACGCGGGCCCATTGCCGGAATCGCTCCCCCGGCTCCGCACGCGGGGCGAGAGCACGATCGGAAACACACCCGAGCAACGCGCCGCAAGGGCGACGCTGGATCGCGAGTCCCGCAAGGGACTTTCCCTTCCCTGCCGGTGAACACATTCACCGGCCGCACGCGTCACGCAGTCGTCAGCTCCCCTACCCCCGACGACGGACACACCGCGCGGAGCCCCTTGGAGGGCCCTGCAGCGGGTCTGTCACCGTCGGTTGGGCCACGAGGGCCGCGACCCCCGCTCGGGCTCCTCGTACACCGTGTAGACGCCGTAGAGGGCCTCGCGGAAGCGCGTGTTGAGTCGCGCCGCGGCGTCGTGCATCCACGCTTCTTCGTCGCCGCCCGGTGAGGGTTCGCGGAGCACGGAGGCTGCGTAGGTCGACTGCGCGCAAGGGCCCACCTCGGGCCCCTCGGATGGGAGGCCGAACTCGAAGAAGCTCACCTCGGGGTCTTCGTACTCGCGCGTGCTCATCGGGACTCTCCTTCGTCGGGCGGTGGCGTGATGGAGCGGCGCAACACCGTCCTCACGTGGTGCAACACGTCGCGCGCGTCTCCCTCGTCGAGGCCATGCTCGCGGGCCAGCTCGGGAATGGTCGCGCCGAACACTTCGAAGCCCACGAAGATCGCGACCTCGTGGGGCTGGAGCGATTCGAGGAGGCGCACCATCTCGCGGGCCAGCACGTAGTCGTGGGCGCGCGGTCCGATGGTGGGCTCCGGGGGCTCCGCCGACGGGCGCTCGTTGCGCACCGAGTGGAGCCGACGGTGATTGGCGAGGCGCTGCCACGCGACGCGAAAGAGGTACGCGCGCATCTCGGGCAACGACTCGCGGGTGCTGCGGGGCAGCGACGCGAGCTTGAGAAACAGCGCCTCGAAGACGTCGTGCGTGAGGTCTTCGGCCTGGGCGCGCGTCGCCCCGAAGCGACGAACGAGCGAGAGCACGTAGAGCACGTTCTCCCGGTAGATCCGGTCGAAGTCGCGCAGCACGGTCCCTTCGAGCGCGAGCGCGTCACTCGCGTTGGATTGCATGGCCGCGACCCTAACGGATCGCACCTCGGGTGTCGATGCGCGGGGCTGCGCGCTCGTCGGGCGGGACGCGGCGAGAAAAAGTTCGAATCGACATCGGCGTTTCGAAAAACCCCGCGCTCAAGACATTTACCTGTTGGAGACGGAGCGGATCTCGCGCGGCGGGGGATTGGGCCTCGCCGTGCGGCGCCACGAAGACCTTTCGGGGGCGGGGACGCAGACGGCTCGTTTGCGCGGCATGGGAGCACCTACGGCCGCAAGCAGGTGCTCGCAGCGCGGCGTCACCCCTGTTGGGGGCTGGTGATGTCGCACTGACTCGGAACCTTGGATCGACACATGCGGAGGCGCGCGCCTTCGATCGGCACGTCGGGTGGTTTGTCCCCGGTTGAGTGTCGTCAGGCGCGCGACTCCGCGTGTTGTCGTTTCGAAGTTCGCGCGACGCGAGGACATCGAGAACGGCGAAGCGCCGCACACGGAGGGCATCCATGGCGGCGCTTCGGGGAGAACCGTCGACGGTGCGGGCGACGGGTGCGCCCGCGGTCGTGGCGTTCAGTTGTCGGGATCGCTGCGCTTCGGACGGCCCGATCCAGTGAGGATGGCCTTGCGCACGCGCACGGCGTTGGGGGTCACCTCGACGAGCTCGTCGCGGTCGATCCACTCCATGGCGGTCTCGACGGAGAGCACCTTCGGCGGATAGAGCATGACGTTGTCGTCCTTGCCGTGGTTGCGCACGTTCGAGAGCTTCTTCTCGCGGATGGCGTTCACGTCGGAGTCGTTCGGGCGGTTGTGCTCGCCGATGATCATGCCCTCGTACACGGGCGTTCCCGGTCCGATGAAGAACTCGCCGCGGGGCTGGAGGTGGAAGAGCGCGTAGGGCGTCGCCTCACCCGCACGGTCGGCCACGAGGGCGCCGTTCGCGCGACGGAGCATGGGCCCACCCCAGGGACGCCATCCGAGGAACTCGGTGTGGAGCAGTCCGAGGCCGCGCGTCGACGTGAGGAACTCGCTGCGGAACCCGATGAGCGCGCGCGAGGGCACCTCGAACTCGACGCGGGCGCGACCGAATCCGGGGTTGCTCATGCGCACCATCTGTCCGCGGCGCTCGCCGAGGCGCTGCGTGACCACGCCGATCATGTTGTCGGGCACGTCGCACACGACGAGCTCGACGGGCTCGCTGAGCACGCCGTCGACCTCGCGGGTGACCACTTCGGGGTTGCCCAGGGAGAGCTCGTAGCCCTCACGGCGCATGGTCTCGACGAGGATCGCGAGGGCGAGCTCACCGCGGCCGTACACGAGGAACTGGTCGGCGGTCTCCGTGTCTTCGACGCGGATCGCGGGGTTCTTGCGGATCTCACGCATGAGGCGCTCGCGCACCTGGCGCGAGGTGAGGAACTTCCCGTCCTTGCCGGCGAAGGGCGAGGTGTTCACGCCGAAGCGCATCTTGATGGTGGGCTCTTCGACCTCGATGCGCGGGAGCGCGCGGGTCTCGCCGGGCTCGGCCACGGTGTCGCCGATGTCGACCACCTCGATGCCCGCGATGGCCACGGGCTCACCCGCGCCCGCCTCGTCGGTGCGCTTGCGCGCGAGGCCGTCGTAGGTTAACAGCGCGGCGATCTTGCCTTCGGTGGTTCCCTTCGCGCCGAGGACGCTCACGCGCTGACCTTCGCGGAGGCTGCCGTCGACGATGCGTCCGATGGCGAGGCGGCCCACGTAGTCGTCGTAGTCGAGCGACGTGACGATCATGCGCAGCGGCGTCGAGACGTCGCCCGCGGGCGGGGGCACGCGGTTGACGATCATCTCGAAGAGCGGCTGGAGGTTGGTGTTCGGGTCGTCGAGCGTGCGCTTCGCGATGCCCTGACGGCCGATGGCGTAGATCACCGGGAAGTCGGCCTGCGCGTCGGAGGCTTCGAGGTCGCAGAACAGATCGAAGACCTCGTTGAGCACCTCGGCGGGGCGCGCGTCGGGACGGTCGATCTTGTTGATCACCACGATGACCGGAAAGCCGCGGGCGAGGGCCTTGCGCAGCACGAAGCGCGTCTGCGGGAGCGGACCTTCGGCGGCGTCGACGAGGAGGAGACACCCGTCGGCCATCATCAGCGTGCGCTCGACCTCGCCACCGAAGTCGGCGTGTCCGGGGGTGTCGACGATGTTGAGCTTGTACTCGCCCCAGCGCACCGAGGTGTTCTTGGCGAGGATGGTGATCCCGCGCTCGCGCTCGAGATCGTTGGAGTCCATCACGCGCTCGACGAGCTCCTCGTTCGCGCGGAACACGCCGGCCTGCCGAAGCATGTGGTCGACGAGGGTGGTCTTGCCGTGGTCGACGTGCGCGACGATGGCGATGTTGCGGATCTTGTCTCGGGAGATCATCGGGGCGGCGGCCCTACCATGGTTCGCCGCGCGCGGTAAACCCCCGGGGCCCGGAGACCGTCGCGGTCGTCACGGTGATGTCACCGCGAACGGACGGTGGGGCGTGCGCTCAACCCGCAGCGGCGGCGGGCGTCGAGGGCTCGGCGGTCGCGTCCTTCTTGATCTTGACGCTCACGAGCTTCGAAACGCCGGGCTCCTGCATGGTCACCCCGTAGAGCACGTCGGCCATGGCCATCGTGCGCTTGTTGTGGGTGATGAGAATGAACTGCGAGCGGTCGGTGAGGTCGCGCACGAGCTCCACGAGGCGGATCACGTTGGCCTCGTCGAGGGCCGCTTCGATCTCGTCGAGGAGACAGAAGGGCGACGGGCGGTGCATGAACAGCGCGAAGAGGAGCGTGACGGCGGTCATGGTCTTCTCGCCGCCCGACATCGCTTCGAGGTTGATGAGCTTCTTGCCCGGCGGCTGCGCGATGATCTCCACGCCCGCGTCGAGCAGGTCGTCGGACTGCGTGAGCTGGAGCATCCCCCGACCGCCGCGGAACAGCCGCGGAAAGAGCGTCTGGAAGTGCTCGTTCACCGCGTCGAAGGTCTCGCGGAAGCGCTTGCGCGACTCGCGGTTCATCTGCGCGATGGCCGCTTCGAGCTGGGCGATGGCGCGCTCGATGTCGTCCTTCTGCTCGGTGAAGAAGGTCGAGCGGCGCTCCTGCTCGGCGTACTCGTCGATGGCCGTGAGGTTCACTTCGCCGAGGCGCTCGATGGACTTCAGCACCTCGTCGACGCGCTTCTTCTCGACGTCACCGGGCTTCGCGCGCTCGCGGTAGAGGGCCACGGTGTCGGGCAGCGCGACGGTGTGCTTCTCGGCCACCGACGACACGAGGTGCTCCATCGCGAGGGTCTCTTCGCGGGCGCGCATTTCGAGGGCGGCGGCCTCCTTGGCGAGCCCCTCCCTGCGCTGCCGGATGGACTTCACCTGCGCTTCGAATCCCCCGAGGTCGTGGCGCAATCCGTCGTAGCGCACCTTCGCGCGGGTGACGGACTCCTGGCGCTCGTGGGCGCCCTCGACCGCGCTCGCGAGGGCCTCGCGGAGCCCCGCATCGCGCTCGCTCGCGTCACGCTCGGTGGTGTCGAGCTGCGAGAGCTCCAGCTCCAGGCGGGCGCCGCGGGTCTTGAGCTCCTCGACGCTGCGTTCGAGGCGGTGCACGGCGTTGCGCGCGGCGGCGGCCCGCTCCTTCGCGCGGGCTGCGATGACCTTCGCGTCGGTGGTGCGCGCGGCGGCCCGATCGACCTCGGCGCGCCAGGCCTGTCCCTGGGCTTCACCGGTCATCAACCCTTCGCGCGCGCGGTCGCGCTTCTGCCGCGCCTCTTCGATCGTGCGGTCGAGGGAGGCGTCTTCGCGCAGCGTCTCCTGCATCACGCGCTCGCACTCGTCGAGCTCGCGGGTGAGCGCTGCGAGACGGATCGTGCCCTGCGCCGTCTCCGCATCGTGGGCCTTCGCATCGCGCTCCACGGTCACGAGGGCGAGCTCCTGCGCGTGGAGGTCGGCCTTCGCCGCATCGAGGGCCTCGGCGGACTGCTTCGCGCGCACCCTCGCGGCATCGAGTTCGGCGGTGAGGTCTTCGACCATCGCGTCGAGGGCTTCGACCTTCGGCTCCAGCGAACGGATCTCGGCGTGCGTTGCGAGAAGGCCCGCACCCGCGGCCTCGGGCACGCCGCCCATGACGCGTCCGTCGTGGTCGAGCACCTGTCCGTCGGGGGTCACGTAGCGGTAGCGCACGGTGCCGCCGCGGGTGGCGCGGAGGGCGTCGCGTGCGGCCGCGAGCGAGTCGACGAGCACCACGGGACGGAGGGCATCCCACAGCGGATCGGGCACCTCGCGCTCGCCGCCCACCATCGCGAAGAGCATGCCCCGCACGCCGGTCATCGCAGGGTGATCGGCCACGGCGGTGCGCGCGCCGAAGACGCCATCGGGCATCGCCGCGGCGCGGCCCTTCTTGTCGTTGCGGAGCTTCTCGACGAGACGGATGCCGTCTTCGACGGTGGCCACGAGCACGTCCTGCCAGCGGTCGGCGAGCACGGCGGCGACGGCCTTCGCGAGGTCTTCGCGCACGCCCATGCGATCGGTCACGAGGCCGAGCACGGCGGGATCACGGCTGTCGAGGAGGGCGCGCGTCCCCTGCCCCACGCCCTCGTGACGCTTCGCCACCTCGCGCAGCGCGTGGAGCCTCGCGGCCGATCGCTCGCGGTCACGGCGCGTCTCCGAGAGTCGCTGGTCGAGGCGCTCACGCTCGGTGCGGAGCGGACCCTGTTCGGCTTCGAGCCCCGCGCGTCGGGCGACCATCTCGTCGCGCTCGCGACGGAGCTTCGAGAGCATGGCCTCGACGCCCTCACGCTCCCGCGCGATCTCGGCCTGACGGCGCTCGATGGTGCGTGACTCGCCGCGGAGCTTCGCCACGCGCTCCTCGTTCTCACGGAGCCGACGGCCCACGCCGAGCCGCGTCGCTTCGCCGGTCGCGAGGGCCTTCTCGGCCTGGAGCGAGGCCTCGCGGTGGGCCTTGAGCTCCATGTCGATCTCGACGAGCTGCTCGCGCACCTCGCGGAGTCGCTCCTCGGCGACGGCGAGTCGCTCGATCTCTTCGGCCTCCACCTGCGCGGCGGTTTCGAGCTCGCGGGAGAGCACGTCGCGCTCGGCCACGAGGGATCCGCCGGCGTCGCGCACCTCGGCGAGCTCACGCTGCGCATCGCCCGCACGCTTGCGCGCGTTGGCGAGTGCGTCGCGCGTGCGCTGGAGTTCAGCTTCGAGACGTCGCGCTTCGTTGTCGGCGGTGTAGGCCGCGGTCTGCGCGCGTTCGAGCTCGGTCTCCGCTTCGAAGAGCTCGCGGCGCACGCCCTCGGCCTCGGCGTCGATGCGGAGGAGGGCCGCGTTCACGCCTTCGAGGGAGGCCTCGGCGCGGAGGTGCGCGATCCGCGTCGACTCGTTCGCCGACACGAGGTCGAGGAAGCGGAAGCTCGCGATCCAGAGCTCCAGGTCGCGCTGCTCGGCGCGGAGGGACTTGTAGCGCTCGGCCTTCTGGGCCTGACGCTTGAGCGACACGAGGCTCTTCTCGATCTCGGCGAGGAGGTCGCTGACGCGCAGGAGGTTCTGCCGCGTGAGCTCGATCTTCTTCTCGGCCTGCTTTTTACGGGCCTTGAAGCGGGTGATGCCCGCGGCCTCTTCGAAGAGCGCGCGGCGGTCTTCGGGCTTCGACGTGACGATGAGACCCACGCGCCCCTGCTCGACGATGGAGTAGGCCTTGGTGCCCACGCCGGTGCCGAGAAAGAGGTTGGTGACGTCCATGAGGCGCACGGGCGTCTTGTTGAGAAAATAGTCGCTGGACCCGTCGCGGCCGAGGCGGCGCGTGACCGAGATCTCGGGAAAGGCCGTGTACTCGGGCGGCGCGAGGCCGTCGCTGTTGTCGAAGGTGAGCGTGACCTCGGCGAAGCCGTGCGGGGCGCGGCTGTCGGAGCCGTTGAAGATCACGTCCTCCATGTTCTTGCCGCGGAGGTGCTTCGCGCTCTGCTCGCCCATGCACCAGCGGATCGCGTCGACGGTGTTGCTCTTGCCGCAGCCGTTGGGGCCCACGATGGCCGTCACGTCGTGGTCGAAGGTGAGCACCGTGCGGTCGACGAAGGACTTGAATCCCTGGAGTTCGAGCTTGCGGATCTTCATGCAGCGGTAGGTGTTTCGGAGGGCGCTGCGCAGCCGATGCGCCTCGGCGGCGCGACCCTAGCAAAGCCCCCTCGCACCTGTCACGGACGCGGCAGACGCCCGAGAGCGTCCGGCTTTCGTCAACGTCGCACCCGCCATGCGCCGCCCACATGGACGCGCCGCACCGCGTCTGCAAGCGTTGCGACATGGCCTCCGCGCCACCCGATGCCCCCACGGCGCCGCCGTTTCGCGTGCGTCTGCTCCCCGAGTCGATCGCGCGCGACGTGTCGCCCGAGATGCACCTCACGCTGGCGCGCGAGGGCGTCGTGACGATCCGCCAGCGCGCCCATGCGGGCTACCTCGCGTACGTCATCGGCCTCGCGCTCACGGCGGCGTTCAGTGACATTCCCTCGGCGCACCCGGCGGTGTTCTACGGGGCCCTCGCGCTCACCACGACGATCAACGTGACGCGTCACCTCATGCTCCGCGCGCCCCTCGACGACGGCGCGGCGATCGCGCGCGTGCTGTGCCGCTACCGCGTGGGCACGGTGCTCACCGCGCTCGTGTGGGGGTGCTTTCTCGCGGCGGTGTCGCGCCTCGACGACGGCGCGTCGATCGTCTCGCTGCTGCTCTCGATCAGCGTGGGGCTCTGCGCGGGCTCGATGTTCTCGCTCGTGCCCGACCTGCTGCTCAACCGCCTCTACGTCGTCGCGCTCATGGCGCCCTACGGCGTGGAGCGCGCCACCGTGGGCACCGGCGCGGGCCTCGCGGGCGCCACGTACGCGGTGCTCGGACTCGCCTACCTCGTGGTGCAGTTCGGCGCGCAGCACCGCGCGTTCTGGGGCCACGTGCACGCGCAGCAGCTCCTCGCGGCGCGCGCGGTGGAGCTCGAAGAGGCGCGCAACCAGGCCCTCGCCGCGAGCAGGGCGAAGGGCGAGTTTCTCGCGCACATGAGCCACGAGATCCGCACGCCCATGAACGGGGTGTTGGGGATGCTCTCGCTCGCCCTCGACGGCGAGCTCTCGGCGGAGCAGCGCGGGCGGTTGCAGGTGGCGCAGTCGTCGGGCGAGCAGCTCCTGGGGCTGCTCAACGACGTGCTCGACGTGTCGAAGATCGAAGCGGGACGCCTCGACCTCGCGCCGGTGCCCACGCGCGTGCGAGCGCTGCTCCAGGGGCTCCACGGCGTGATGGTGGCGCGGGCCGACGAGAAGCACCTCCACCTCGCGTGCGACATCACCGACCGCGTGCCCGAGGCCGTGCTCGTCGACCCGGTGCGCCTGCGGCAGATTCTCACCAACCTCGTGGGCAACGCGGTGAAGTTCACCCCCGCGGGCGAGGTGCGCGTGACCGTCGACGCCGAACCGCAGACCGACGACGCGGTGACCTTCGTCTTCGCGGTGACCGACACGGGCATCGGCATTCCGTCGGACCGCGTCGACGCGATCTTCGCGCCCTTCACGCAGGCCGACGCCTCGACCACGCGCAACTACGGCGGCACCGGCCTCGGGCTCACCATCACCCGACACCTCGTGGCCCTCATGGGCGGCGAGATCGCCGTCGAGAGCCATGCGGGCCGCGGGTCGACCTTCACGGTGCGCGTGCCGCTCCCCGTCGTGCGGATGCCGAAATCCGTCGCGCCCGAAGCGCCCGCCGTGACGGCGCCGCGCCGCGTGCTCGTGGCCGAAGACAACGCCGTGAACCAGAAGGTGATCGCGGGACTGCTCGCGCGACGGGGCCACACGGTGACGCTCGTCGAGAACGGCGCCGAGGCCGTGCGCGCGGCGGCGAAGGGGCGCTTCGACCTCGTGCTCCTCGACGTGATGATGCCCGTGATGAGCGGCATCGAAGCGGCGCGACAGATCCGTGCGCGCGAGGCGACGACGGGCACGCGCACGCCCCTCGTGGCCCTCACCGCGAGCGCGATGGCCGACGACCGCACCCGCTGCCTCGACGCGGGCATGGACGACTACCTCTCGAAGCCCGTGCGCGCCGCGGACCTCGACCGCGTGGTGGCCTCGCTCGTGCGCGACGCGTAGCGGATCAGCGGCAGCGCGACGCGAGGGCGGCGACGTCGTCGTGGCACGCGCGGCACGGCCGATCGCTCGCGCGGAGGAGCGAACCGCAGCGCGCGAGGAAGCCCGGCGGATGCGGCGAGAGTCCGGCGCCACCGAGTCCGAGGGTGGCGTGGCAGGTCACGCAGTCGCGCTCGGTGTGGCACGACACGCACGACGACAGCGCGCGGCGCGCTTCGACCCCGTGATGGCGCGCGGTGACCACGCGGCCCGACCACACCTCGGCGGGCGGATGCACGCGCGTCGTGGTGCGCGCCGCGGAGGCCGACGAGAGGGCCACGCCCGCGCGCTCGTGGCAGGCCACGCAGAAGGTCGCCGCGCGGTGGCAGCTCGTGCACCGGTCGCTGTTCATGCGCGCGTCGACGGGGTGCTGCGTGAGGTAGTCGTTGGGGTGCGTGCGGCGGTCGCGGATGCGTCCGTCGTGGCACGCGGCGCACTCGTCGTCGCGGTGACAGGCCGCGCAACGGGTGGCGTCTTCGGCGGCAGCGGCGCGGTGCGTGAACCAGAAATCGGCGTCGTGGTGGAGCCCGCGCATCGAGCGCGGCGGGTTCATCACGCCCTCGGCGAAGCGCGTGACGAGCACGCCGTCGGAGGCCGTGAGGTGGCAGGTCGCGCAGGCGTCGGGGGCGGTTCCGCCCGCGCGGTGACACGCGGCGGTGCACGACTCCATGGCGGGGAGGTCGAGGCGCGTGGCGAGTGCGGTGGCGCGGAGGTCTCCGTGGCACGACGCGCACGACTGACCGCGCTGCACGTGGGCGCGGTGCGAGAAGTGGAGGTTCGGCGTCGGGATCTGCACGCGCGCCACACGCTGCGGATCGGCGGCGTTCCAGCCCGTGTGGCAGGCGTCACAGCGCACGGCGGGGGCGCCCGGCGCGGCGGGTCGCTCGGGGTGGGCGCGGTCGATGGCGTGGCACGGCGCGCAGGTGGATTCGGGGGGCACGAGGCGGTCGTCGGCGCGCGCGCTCGCCGCGGCGGTCGTGTGGCAGCGCTCGCACGTAACACCCGCGAGGCGGAGGTGCTGCGCGTGGTCGAAGCGCAGCGGGAGCGACTGCGTGGGAAACACCGCGTGCGAAGGGGCGCGGCGCGCGGCGGTGTTCTGCGCGAGCGCCGCGCCGGTGAGGGCCGCGACGAGCACGATGGGTGGGAGGGCGAAGTGCGCGCGCATCAGAACGGGCTCCGCAGGGTGACGACGGCGACGGCGCGAAGGCGGTGTCCCACGATGCGGTTGATGTCGTCTTCGAGGTTGAGCGCCACGTCGGCCACGCGGCCCATGCGCACCATCGCGCCGACCACCACCGCGAAGGACGTGAGCGAGCGGTCGGGGCGCAGCGCGTCGTCGACCCACCACGCGGAGAGCGATCCGTCGAGGCGCACGGGCAGCGACGAGAGCCAGGTGCGTGCGACGAGGTCGGCGCCCACACGCGCGCCCAGCCCGCCGCCCTCGCCGTGTGCGCGCAGCGAGGCTTCGGTGCGAAGCGAACGGCGCGCGAGGCCCGCGTCACCGCCGACGGTCCACACGTCGGGGAGCGCGTCTCCATCGGGCGAGGACGCGGACTCGGAGAGCGCGTAGCGACGGCCCGTGAGCGCGAGGAGGAGCTTCCAGTCGCCGCCGAGGGGGAGCTCGGCGCGGGCGCGGGCGTCGTCGACGGGATCGGTCCAGAACGACGACCAGATCGCCGTGAGGTCGAAGGTGGGGCGCCATCGCGAGAGCTCGAAGGCGAGCACACGACCGTTCGCATGGGAGTGCGTGACACCGAGCGCGAGGCTCGCGAGCGACCGCTGCGGAATGGCGTGCACGGCCTCGGCCCACACACGCCACGCGTCCGAGGGCGTGAGGTCGGCGGAGAGCCCGAGCTTCTCTTCGGCGATGCCGTCGGCGCCCCACACACGACGGTACGTGGCCCGCGCGAAGAGCACTCCGTCGCCCGCGGTTTCGAGCGAGGCCGCCACGGCGCCCGCGAGGGAGGGCGCGCGCACCTGCGGCGCGAGCGTCGGGTCCCAGCCCGTGCGATCCGCGCGCACGATGCCGTCGCGCTCGTAGCGTCCGTTCGAGAGGGGAAAGCCCGCGCGGGTCTCGAGGCCGCCGTACACCTCGACGAGGGCCACGTCGGCGAGGCGCGCGCGCACACGCACGCCGTCGAAGAGGAACATCCCGAGCGCGTCGGTCACGAGCTGTCGCCCGAGGCGCACCGTGGTGGTGCCGCGAAGGAGTCCGCTGCCTTCGAGGTACGCGAAGGGCAGGTCGAGGGTGCGACGGGCCGCGAGGGGCGCGAACTCTGCGGCGCGCGAGCGGTTCAGCTCGTCGAGGCAGCGGTCGGTGGTGGGGTCACACGCGGTGCCAAAATCGCTGTCGACGCGGAGCCTCGCGCGGAGCGTCCACGTGACGTGGTGGTCGACGCGCTCGACGGCGCCGAGGGTGAGCGTCTCGGTGAAGCGACGGAGCGAGAGCACCGGCGTGCCCGCGGGGCCGCGCACCTGGTAGGCCTGGGCCTGCGTGTCGGCGCGCACCTCGGCGTCGAAGGCGCGCGCGGCGGGCGACGCGCACACGCACGCGAGTCCGGTCGCGCAGGCGGCGGCCCGGCGGATCACGTCACGGCAGGTCGCTGACGCGCACCCCGCCGAAGCGGGCGATGAGCTGGTCGTCGTAGTGGTCGGCCACGACGCCCACGCGGTCGATGAGGTAGCGCACGGCGTCGTCGTCGAGGTCGACGGCGCGGCGCTCGGCGACGACCACCACGCGGTCTTGATGGAGCCCGAAGGACATGCCCCCGAGGCCCGAGGCGTTGAGTTCGAGGAGGGTCTTGTAGAGCTCGGGACGCACGCCCTCGTCGCACTTCACGATGGGCGAGACCACGCGCAGGCGCGGTCCCTCTTCGCCGTCACGGGCGGGGCGGAGGAACACCGCGACCGCCGCGCTCCCCCGCAGGAGCGACCACGCGTAACCCTGGCCCGGAGGCTCCATGCGCACGGCCTCGGGGTCGATGCCCTGCGCGCGGATCATGTCTTCGACCCTCGCCGCGGCGCGCGCGAGTTCGTCGGTGTCGGTGAGGATCTCCACTGCGACGTTGCTCCCCGCGCGGTGCCCCTCGGCACGACGCGCGAAGCGTGGGAGTCGCACCCCGCGCACGCGCTTGTCAAGGCGCGCGGCGGGGCTGCGATCGGCCGGGTGCGTGGGACGGGAGGGCGTCGGTCAGGGCGTGCAGGCGACGGGGTCGCGCACGATCAGCGAGGGCAGCGACGAGTCCGAGAGCGTGAGCGTCACGAAGCCCGAGGGGATCGCGGTGAACACGCCGTGCGAGTACGAGCCCCACGCGAGGTTCGACGAGCCGCTGTTGAGCGTGATGCCCGTCAGCGTCGGGTGCGTCGAGCCCGCGGCGGTGATCGCCGTCGCGTCGGAGCCGCCGCCCGTCGTGGTGAGCGGCGAGCCGAAGGTGGGCGCGAACTCCACGGGCGTGCCCGTCACCGCGCTCGAGTACACCAGCGCGCACTGCCACGAGATGAACATGCCCGTGCGCCCGCCCGCATTGCCGCGACCGAGGCCCGCGAGCCACGTGACGTGGTTCGAGATGTACCGCGCGGCGCCGGGGCTTCCCGGTGCGTGGAGGCTCGGGTCGGCGGTGTTGAGGCTCACGCGGCCGGTCACCGCGGGGCCCCACACCGACTGCGTGTCGCGCAGGGTGACGAACACCGACGAGTCGACGCTGCAGTTGCCCGCGTCGGCCCAGAGCACGTCGTAGTCGCGGAAGTTCGACGTGGTGAACGAGCGCCACATCGCGTCGCTCGCGACGGTGACCACCGTGCCCGAGGGGAAGTACGGCTGCGAGGCCGTGCCGCCGGGGCCGTAGATGAGCACGCGCGCGGCGGCCGTGTTGCAACGCGGACCGCACGAGCCCGCGGTGCAGGTGACGCCCGAGCCGCAGACCGTTCCGCACGCGCCGCAGTTCGTGGAGCTCGTGAGGAGGTTGGTCTCGCAGCCGTCGGTCGCGACGCCGTTGCAGTCGGCGAAGCCCGTGTTGCACGAGGCCACGCGGCACGCGCCCGACGAGCAGGCCGCCACGCCGTTCGCGATGGTGCAGGTGGTGCCGCAGGCGCCGCAGTTGCTCACGTCGGTCGAGGTGTTGATCTCGCAGCCGTCGGTCGCGCTGCGGTTGCAGTCGGCGAAGCCCGTGTTGCAGGTGTAGCCGCAGGTGCTCGACGCGCAGCTCGAGCTCGCGTTGGCGCGCGTGGCACACACGGTTCCGCAGGCGCCGCAGTTGCGCGGATCGGTCGCGAGGGCCGTGCAGCTCCCCGAGCAGTTGGTGAGGCCCGACGCGCAGGTGACCACGCACGACCCCGCGGAGCACACCGTGCCCGACGCGCAGACGCGCGCGCAGGCGCCGCAGTTGTTGCTGTCGACCTGAAGGTCGCGGCACGTGCCCGAGCAGTTGGTCTGCCCCGTGGGACACACCAGCGTGCAGGTGCCCGCCACGCAGCTCTGGCCCGCGGCGCACACGCGGCCGCAGGTGCCGCAGTTGTTCACGTCGGCGGTGAGGTCACGGCACGACGTTCCGCACGCGGTGAGGCCCGTGGTGCAGCTCGTCACGCAGGTGGAGCCCGCGCAGATCTGACCGCTCGGACACACCGTTCCGCACGCGCCGCAGTTGTTGCGATCGCTGGTGGTGTTCACGCACACCGACCCGCACGCGGTCTGTCCCGACGGGCACGAGATGCTGCACACGCCCGCGGTGCACACGAGGCCCGAGGCGCAGACCGTCCCGCACATGCCGCAGTTGTTGCGATCGTTCTGGAGGTCGCGGCAGGTGCCCGAGCAGTTGGTGAGCCCGGTGCTGCACGTCACCGAGCACGTGCCCGACACGCAGGCCTGACCCGACGCGCACACGCGGCCGCAGGCGCCGCAGTTGTTGTTGTCGCTCGCGAGGTCGCGGCAGATCGAACCGCAGGCCGTGAGCCCCGCCTGGCAGGTCACCACGCAGGCGCTCCCGACGCAGACCGTTCCGCCGCCGCACACGCGGCCGCAGGCGCCGCAGTTGTTGTTGTCGGTGGTGAGGTCGCGGCACACGCCCGAGCAGTTGGTGAAGCCCGTTCCGCACGTGACCGTGCACGCGCCCGCGGAGCACACCTGGCCCGCGGAGCACGTGCGCGCGCAGGCGCCGCAGTTGCCGTTGTCGGTGGTGAGGTCGCGGCACACGCCCGAGCAGTTGGTGAGGCCCGTGCCGCACGTGACGGTGCACACGCCGCGCGAGCAGATGCTGCCCGACGGACACGTCACGCCGCACATGCCGCAGTTGTTGTTGTCGGTCTGCAGGTCGCGGCACACGCCCGAGCAGTTGGTCGTGCCCGCACCACACGAGACCGTGCAGACGCCCGCGGAGCACACCTGACCCGACGCGCACGCGCGGCCGCAGGTGCCGCAGTTGTTGTTGTCGGTGGTGAGATCGCGGCACACGCCCGAGCAGTTCGTCGTGCCCGACACGCAGCTCACGGTGCACACGCCGGCGGAGCACACCTGGCCCGAGGCGCATCCGCGGCCGCAGGCGCCGCAGTTGTTGTTGTCGGTGGTGAGATCGCGGCACACGCCCGAGCAGTTGGTCGTGCCCGCGAGGCACGAGACGTTGCACGTCGAGCCCGAGCACACCTGCCCCGACGCGCATGCGCGGCCGCAGGCGCCGCAGTTCGCGTTGTCGGTCGCGAGGTCACGGCACACGCCCGAACACGCCGTCGTGCCCGAGGTGCACGAGATCGCGCACACGCCCGCCGAGCACACCTGGCCCGAGGCGCACACGACGCCGCACGCGCCGCAGTTGAGGCGGTCGGTGGTGAGGTCGCGGCAGGTGCCCGAGCAGTCGGTCTGACCCGCGGTGCACGAGGTCACGCAGCGGCCCGCGGTGCAGGCCTGACCCGAGGCGCAGACGTTGCCGCACGCGCCGCAGTTGAGGCGGTCGGTCTGCAGGTCGCGGCAGGTGCCCGAGCAGTTCGAAAGGCCCGTTCCGCACGAGACGGTGCAGGTGCTCCGCGAGCAGACCTGACCGGCCGCGCAGGCGCGCGCGCAGGCGCCGCAGTTGTTGTTGTCGCTCGTGAGGTCGCGGCACACGCCCGCGCAGTCGGTGAGCCCCGTGAGGCAGCTCACGGTGCACGTTCCGCGAGAGCACACGGTGCCCGAGGGACACACGTTGCCGCAGGTTCCGCAGTTGTTCGTGTCGGTGCCGAGGTCGCGGCAGATGCCCGAGCAGTTCGTCGTGCCCGAGACGCAGCTCACGGTGCACACGCCCGCGGAGCACACCTGCCCCGAGGCGCATCCGCGGCCGCACATGCCGCAGTTGTTGTTGTCGGTCGCGAGGTCGCGGCACACGCCCGAGCAGTTGGTCGTGCCCGACACGCAGCTCACGGTGCACACGCCCGCGGAGCACACCTGCCCCGACGCGCACCCGCGGCCGCAGGCGCCGCAGTTGTTGTTGTCGGTGGTGAGATCACGGCACACGCCCGAGCAGTTCGTCGTGCCCGCGAGGCACGAGACATTGCACGTCGAGCCCGAGCAGACCTGACCCGAGGCGCACGCGCGACCGCACATGCCGCAGTTGTTCGTGTCGGTGGTGAGGTCGCGGCACACGCCGGTGCAGTTCGTGGTGCCCGACACGCACGAGATGGTGCAGGCCCCGCGCGAGCACACCTGCCCCGAGGGGCAGACCATGCCGCACGCGCCGCAGTTGTTGTTGTCGGTGTCGAGGTCGCGGCACACGCCTCCGCACGAGGTCTGGCCCGCGAGGCACGAGGTCACGCAGCGGCCCGCGGTGCAGATCTGGCCCGAGGCGCACGACACGCCGCAGGTGCCGCAGTTGAGGCGGTCGGTGGCGAGGTCGCGGCAGACGCCCGAGCAGTTGGTGGTGCCCGTCACGCACGAGACCGCGCAGCGGCCCGAGGCGCACACCTGACCCGACGGACACGCCGTGCCGCAGGTGCCGCAGTTGTTCACGTCGGTCTGCAGGTCGCGGCACACGCCCGAGCAGTTGTTGAGCCCTTCGAGGCAGCTCACGGTGCACGTTCCGCGAGAGCACACGGTGCCCGAGGGGCAGGTGTTTCCGCACGCGCCGCAGTTGTTCACGTCGGTGCCGAGGTCGCGGCACACGCCCGTGCAGTTCGTGAGGCCTTCGAGGCACGACACGCGGCAGCCGCCCGCGGAGCACACCTGGCCCGACGGACACGTCATGCCGCACATGCCGCAGTTGTTGTTGTCGGTGTCGAGGTCGCGACACACGCCGGTGCAGTTCGTGAGGCCCGCGCCGCACGAGACCGTGCACGCGCCGCGCGAGCACACCTGGCCCGAGGGACACGCGCGTCCGCAGCCGCCGCAGTTGTTGTTGTCGGTGGCGAGGTCGCGGCAGATGCCCGTGCACTCGGTGGTTCCACCGCCGCACGAGACCGTGCACGCGCCCATGGAACACACCTGGCCCGCGGCGCAACGCACGCCGCACGCGCCGCAGTTCGCGAGGTCGCTCGTGAGGTCGCGGCACGAGCCCGCGCAGTTGGTGGTGCCCGAGAGGCAGCTCACCTGGCACGTTCCCATCGAGCACACCTGGCCCGAGGGACACACGCGGCCGCACGCGCCGCAGTGGTTGTTGTCGGTCTGCGTGTCGCGGCACGTGCCCGCGCAGTTGGTCGTTCCCGCGCCGCACGACACGACGCACGAGCCCATGGAGCACACCTGGCCCGCGGGGCACGCGGTGCCGCACGCGCCGCAGTTCGCGAGGTCGGTCGTGAGGTCGCGGCAGACGCCCATGCAGTCGGTGGTTCCGCCGCCGCACGAGACCTGGCAGAGGCCGCGCGAGCACACCTGGCCGGGCGCGCAGCGGGTGCCGCACGCGCCGCAGTTCGAGAGGTCGTTGGCGAGGTCGCGGCACACGCCGTCGCAGGCCGAGAGACCGCCGCCGCACGACACGATGCAACGGCCGCCGGTGCACACCTCACCGGACCCACACACGTTGCCGCAGGCGCCGCAGCCGAGGCGGTCGCTGGAGAGATCGCGGCACACGCCCATGCAGTTTTCGAGGCCCGCGCCGCACATCGCCGCGCAGGCGCCGCGCACGCAGAACTGGCCCGTGGGGCACACGTTTCCGCACGCGCCGCAGTTGCGGAAGTCGTTCGTGGTGTTGATGCAGGTCTCGCCGCCGCCCATGGGTCCCGCGTCGGCGCCGGGGATGGGGCAGCGCACTTCGAGCTCGTTGCACCGCGCGCGGCAACGGCCGCCGTCGCAGGTGAATCCGTCGGCGCAGACGTTCCCGCACGCACCGCAGTTCTGGCGGTCGCTGGAGAGCTCCGCGCAGTAGCGGGAGGCGGTGCCGCCGTCCATGTCGGTCGACGTGCCCATGCACTCCGTCGCCGTGCCCGTGCACATGAACGTGCAGGTGCCGTTCGAACACACCTGGTCGCGTCCGCAGGTGTTCCCGCACGCGCCGCAGTTCGTACGGTCGGTCTGGAGCGACACGCAGCGCAGGGCCGTGCCGCTGTCACCCGTCGAGGCGCCCGCGCAGAGCGTCTCGCCCGCGGTGCAGTCGGGCACGCACGCGCCGTTCTGGCAGACGTTCCCCGTGCCGCACGCGCGGCCGCAGGCGCCGCAGTTCTCGCGGTCTCCGCGGGGATCGGTACATCGCCCGTTGCACGCGAGCAGCGGCGACGGACAGCTCACCGACGCGTCGACCGCGTCGATCGTCGGAACGTCGCGCGGCACGATGCCGCCGACCACCGACCGGTCGCTGCATCCCACGAGCGCTACGAGCGCCGCGGTTGCAGCCAGGAGGGTCCAGGCTGATCTCATTTCGAAGATTCCCTTCATGGTCACGCTACGGCCTCGGCGCGCTGCCATGCGAGGGCGAAATGCAGCGGAAATCATGGCGATCTCTGCCGCGCGCACGACGCACCGCGCCGCCGCTGCGACGCCCCGGTCGCGCCCCTACGGGCTGTCGCGGTGTGATATCTCCGCGCCCCCGCCGTGCGACGCGTCCGCCGCGTGCGACCGCGGACCCGGAACCCCCAATGCCCACCGTTCGACTCATCGTCCGCTACGACGGCACCGGCCTCTCGGGCTGGCAGCGACAGCGCGGCGTCCCCACCGTGCAGGAACACCTGGAGATCGCCGCGGCCACCATCGCGTGCGAGCCCATCACCATGCGCGCCTCGGGGCGCACCGATGCGGGCGTGCACGCGCTCGCGCAGGTCGTCTCGTTCCGCACGAAGCTCACGATCCCCGACAAGGGTTGGAAGCTCGGTCTCACCTCGAAGCTCCCGCCCCAGGTCGCCGTGCTCGACGCGCGCGAGGCCCGCGAAGACTTCGACCCGCGCCGCGCCTCCGCGGGCAAGCGCTATCGCTACCTTCTGCACACCGGGCCCGTGCGCGACCCGCTCACCCGCGACCGCGCGTGGCACCTCTACGACAACCTCGACCTCGCGGCGATGCAGCGCGAGGCGCAGCACCTCGTGGGCGAGCACGATTTCAACGCCTTTCGCGCGGCCGACTGCGACCGCGTGAGCGCGCGGCGACACATCTGGCGCGTCGCGGTGATCCCGCGCTGGCACGGCCACGAGCACCTCGTCGCGATCGAGGTCGAGGGCACGGCCTTTCTCAAGAATATGGTGCGGATCATCACCGGCACGCTCGTCGACGTGGGCCGCGCGCGGCTCCCCGAGGGCACCGTGGCTGCGCGACTGCGCGACGGCGATCGCACGCGCTCGGGGGTCACCGCGCCCGCGCAGGGGCTCTACCTCGACGAGGTGTTCCTCAAGCCCGAGTGGCTCCTCGACCACGACATCCTTCGCCCGCGTCCCGCGTGGGCCGACGCCGTGTTCGCGCCCGTCTCGCAGCCCGCCAACCTCGACCTCGACGAGGACGACGAATGATCCGCCGCACGCTCCCGGTCACCGCGCTCTCGCTCCTGCTCCACACTGCGTCGGCGTTCGCCGATCCGCCGCCGCCGAAGGTCTGCGTCGCCGTCGCGGGCGACCCCGACGAGGCCGTGCGCGCGAGCGCCGAGACGCTCTCCGACGCGGCCGCGCACCGTGAGGGATTCCGCGCCGTGGCCGACAGCGACGCGCGCGCCGCCCTGCGCGGAGAGTCCATCGCCGCCGACAGCGCGTATGCCGACCTCGCGACCGCGCGACGCACGCTCCGGGGTGAAGACCGCGATGCGACGGCGCTCGACACCGTGGCCTCGCGGCTCGGATGCGGGCTCGTCGTGACGCTCTCGGCGCGTCCTGCGGGCACGCTCCTGCGCGTGTACGACCCGGTGGCCCACACGTGGCCCGCGTCGCGCGAGCTGGGCACCGTCGACGGCGAGGCGCTCACCACCGTGCTCTCGCCCGCGCTCGCGGCGCGCGCGAACCCGTCGACCCGTGCGACCCCTTCCGCGACGGTCGCTTCGAACAGCACAAATCGCGCAGCGACCGCGCCCGCACCGACGCGCAGCGCATGGAGCCGCGCGTGGCCGTGGGTCGTCGTGGGGGGCGTTGCGCTGGCCGTAGTGGGTGCCTACTTTCTGGCCGACGATGCGTCGTCGTCTTCGCAGACGAGGGTGACGGTCGTGCACCCCGGAGCCCCATGAACGCCATCCGTCGTCTCGCGCTTCTCGCGCTCGTCGCCCTCTCGTTTCTCTTCGGCGCGCGCGAGGCCTCCGCGCAGACGACGGACCTCTCGAACCGGCTCACCGCACAGACCTCTCGCGACCTCGTCGACCGCGTTCCGCCCGGCTCGCTCACCGTGCCGCCGCTCCCTTCGGACTACGTCTCCGAGCGCCGCGGACCGCTCACCATTTCGTATCCCCGCGCGCTCCGCGCTGTCGTCGAGCCCGCGCTCCGCACCGCGGAACGCAACACCCGCGCGATGGCCGCGCAGTTCGGCATGCGCGAGGTGCCTCCCCTCGCCGTGCGCCTCGTCTCCGACCCCGATGCGATGCGCCGCCTCGCGCCGCAGGAGGTGCCGCCGCCCTTCTACGCCGTCGGTGTCGCCTATCCCGCCGTGCGCCTCGCGCTCGTGTCGGCCACGGAGCCCCGCACCGCCGCGGCCGCGCCGATGGCCCAGGTGCTCCACCACGAGCTCTCGCACCTGCTCTTCGCGGAAGCGACGAACCACGCGGCGCTCCCGCGGTGGCTCACCGAAGGCATCGCGGTGCACCAGGCCGACGAGAACACCTTCGAGCGCTTTCAGGCCCTCGCCTCCGCGAGCTGGACGGGCCGACTGCTCCCGCTGCGTCGCCTCGACGAGGGCTTCAGCGAGAGCACCGACGAAGTGAACGCGGCCTACGCCGAAGCCACCGACTTCGTGGGCTGGATGCTCCGCAAGGACGGCAACGCGCGCTTCGCGATCTTCATCGACCACCTGCGCGAGGGGCTCTCCCTCGACGAGGCCCTCACGCAGACCTACGGCGCGAGCGCACCGCACCTCGAAGAGGAGTGGCGCAGCGACCTCGACGGACGTGTGGCCTTCGCGCCGTTGTGGGCGGGCACGGGGCTCCTCTCGATCGGCGGCGCGGTGCTCGTGGTGGCCGCCCTCGTGCGCCGTCGGCTCAAGAACCGCGACACGCTGCAACGCTGGGAGCGCGAAGAGAACCAGCGCCGCTCGCGGTGGATGTTCCTCGTGCGCGAGCCCCGCAAGCTCACGCCGCCCGATGCGCCCGCGGACGACACGGCCGCGCGCCCGCGCCCCACGCACCTCCGCCTCGTGCGCGAGGAGCTCCCGCGGGTGCAGCACGAGGGCTCGGAGCACACGCTCCACTGAACGCGCTGGTCGCGCGCGCGACGCGCTGCGAGGATGCCCCCACCGTGTCGCACGACCGCACGCCCGCCCCGAGCTTTCCTCCGCCCGACCTCCTGGTGTCGTCGCTCCACGCGCGGGTGCTCGACGCGGTGTCACGCGCCCTCGCCGACCGCGTGCCCGACGCCCACGTGCGCGAGGCGGTGTCGCCCGCCCTCGACGACGCCCTCCGCGACCACGCCGACGCCCTCGTCGACCGGCTGCTTCGCGTGGAGCGCCTCGCCGCCGCGGGCCAGCTCTCGACGGGCGTGGCCCACGAGCTCCGCAACCCCCTCGCGGTGATCGCCACGTCGGTGTTCATCCTCCGCGACAACGTCCCCGACACGCCCGTGACCGCGCGACACCTCAAGCGCATCACCGAGCAGCTCCAGGTCGCGAACGAGATCCTCGAAGACCTGCTCGCCGCCGTGCGTGACCGCCCCATCGAGAAGGCCTCCGTGGCGCTCGGCGCCGTGGTGCGCGAGGCCGTCGCCCGCGTGCCCCGCGCGCAGACCGCCGTGCACCTCGCGCTCGACGCCGAGCTCCCGCCCGTCGAGGGCGATGCGCGACGCCTCGCGCAGGTGGTGATCAACCTGGTGTCGAACGCGGTGCAGGCGCTCGCGGCGTCACCCGCGCCCGCGGTCACGGTGACGCTCTCGCGCGACGGCGCCGAGGCCGTGCTCACCGTCGACGACAACGGGCCGGGACTCGCGCCCGAGGTGCTTCCGAGGCTCTTCGATCCGCTGTTCAGCACGCGTCCCGACGGCACGGGCCTCGGGCTCGCGCTCTCGCGCCGCATCGCCGAGGCCCACGGCGGAACGCTCACCGCTTCGAACCTCGACGCGGGCGGCGCGCGCTTCACCCTTCGCGTGCCGCTCCGCAGCGTGTAGACCCGGCGCACACCCTCATGGCCCACCGCCCCGTTCTGCTCATCGTCGACGACAACCGCGACCTCGCCGAGAACCTCGCGGACATCTTCGAGCCGCGGGGCTTCGAGGTGCGCCACACCCCGAGCGCGCGCGAGGGGCTCGACAGCGCCCGCGCCACGGGCTTCGACCTCGCCTTCGTCGACGTGAACCTCCCCGACACGTCGGGCACCGAGCTCCTTCCTGCGCTGCGCGGTCACTCGCCGTGGGGCGAGGTCGTGGTGATCACGGGCCACGCGACGCTCGACTCGGCGGTCGCGGCGGTGCGCGGCGGCGCGTTTCACTACGTGGTCAAGCCCTTCAAGGTCGACGACCTCGTGGCCACCGCCGAGAGCGCGCTGCGCCAGGTCGCGCTCCGCAAGGAACGCACGCGCCTCGCCGCCGCGCTGGAGATGTCGGAGCGGCTCTACCGCGACGTGGTCGAGAGCGCGCAGGTGCTCGTCGTGGGCCTCGACCCCGGAGACACCGTGCGACTCTTCAACCGTCGCTCGTCGGAGGTCACGGGCTTCGCGCCCGACGAGGTCATCGGGCGTCCGCTCCTCGCGACGCTCTTTCCGCCCGACGTGCGCGACCGCGTGGCGGCGCACCTCGCCTCGGGCCGCGGCAACGACGAGTTCGAAGCGCCCGTGCTCACCCGCGAAGGACGCACCCGCGTGGTGCTCTGGCACGTCGCGCCCGCGGGGTCGGGCACGGGCCACGACGACGAGTCGCTCGCACGCTACGTCGTGGGCGCCGACGTCACCGAGCGGCGCACGCTCGAACGCAGGGCCGCAGAGCACGAGGCGCTCGCCCACATGGGCACGCTCGCGGCGGGCCTCGCCCACGAGATCCGCAATCCGCTCAACGCCGCACTGTTGCAACTCCACCTGCTCGGGCGCGGCATCGACAAGCTCGCGCCCGACGACCGCGGTCCCCTCCCCGACCGCGTGCGCATCGTGGCGGGCGAGCTGCGGCGTCTCGAACGGCTCCTCTCGGACTTTCTCGAACTCGCGCGGCCGCGGCCCATGGCGCGCGAGCCCGTGGAGCTTCACGCGATGCTCGACGAGCTCGTGACCTTTCACGAACCCGCGGCCCTCGAACGCGGAATCACCCTGGTTCGCAGGCTCTCCGAGGGTGTGGCCGTCGGCGATCGCGAGCGGCTGAAGCAGGTGTTCCACAACCTCATCGTCAACGCGATGGAGGCCACCGCGCGCGGCGGCGCGGTCACCGTGTCGTCGCACCGCGAGCCCGCGGACCACACCGTCGCCGTGAGCGTGTCGGACAACGGCCGGGGCATTCCCCGCGGCACGATCGAGAAGGTCTTCGAGCCCTTCTTCACGACGAAGGAGGCGGGCACGGGTCTGGGCCTCGCGATCGTGCGCCAGATCGCCGAGCGCCACGGCGGCCGAGTCCAGCTCGAAAGCGCCGAGGGCAAGGGAACCACCGTGACCGTGCTCATTCCCGCGGCCTCGACGCGCGCGGCCTCGAAGGCGCCCGCGGGGGTCTAGTCGCATCCCGCGGCGCGCAGCGCGTCACGAACGCGTCGTGCTGCGTCCACGGGGCGACGCTTGCAACACCACCCCGGGTGCGAGAATCATCGCGCGCACGATGCGAACGTTCCTCACCCGGTCCCTGATGTTCCTTACGGGCGCGATGCTCCTCGGCGCGGTCGCGGGCGCGCAGAACGACCCCGCCGCCGCGGGTCGCGTGCTCTCCGTCGCGACGCTGGCCCCCGCGGGCTCGACGTGGATGCGCGGCCTCGACGCGGCCAACCGCGAGCTGCGCCGCCGCACGGGCAACGCCGTCTCGCTGCGCTTCTACGCGGGCGGCGTGCAGGGCGACGAGAGCGAGATGGTTCGCAAGATGCGCCAGGGCCGCCTCGACGGCGCGGTGATGACCGGCACGGGCCTCGGGCAGATCCATCGCCCCGTGGTGGCCTTCATGCTGCCGGGCATGTTCCCCAACCGCGAGGCCATGAGCCGCTCGCGGCAGGCGCTCTCCGCCGAGGTCGAGTCGCAGTTCCGTCAGCAGAACTTCGAGCTCGTGTCGTGGGGCGAGTCGGGCATGGTGCGCCTCTTCTCCACCCGCCAGGTGCACACGCCCGCCGACCTCGCGCAGGCGCATCCGTGGATCTGGCGCGATGACCTCGTGCTCCCCGCGTTCTACCAGGAGGCCGGCGCCCACGGCGTGCCCCTCGCGCTCCCCGAGGTGCTCAGCGCGCTCCAGACGCATCGCATCGACACCTTCGTCGCGCCCCCCTACGCGGCCGTGGCGCTCCAGTGGTCGTCGCAGGTGCAGTTCGTCTCCGAGGGCACCGGCAGCATCGGCATCGGCGGCATCGTGATGTCGACGCGCGCGTGGCAGAGCATCCCCGAGGCGCAGCGGCCCGTCGTGCAGGAGGTCATCCGCAACTTCTCGCAGCTCATCGGCCGCAACGTGACCCGCGACGACGAGACCGCGATCAACTCGATGCAGACCCGCGGCATCACCCTCGTGCAGTACACCCCCGCCGAACGCGCCCAGTGGACCGCCCTCTTCGGCCGCGCCCGCGCGCGCCTCGTGGGCACCATCTCCGACGCCGCCTGGATGGACCGCGTGCGCAACGGCCGCTGAGCCGCCGCAGCGCCCTCCCGCCTCCCTTCGCGCGCCCTGCGCCCACGCCGCTCGTTCCCCATCGCGCCCACAGACTCTCCCGCTCCGTCGCCCTCGCGCGCCGACGCGTTGAGCAGGGTGTGCGGTCGTCGTGCGATGAGGCCCGCGAGACCCTGTTTCCGCCGGGAGATTTCATCGCGGTACGGTCTGGTTCTGCGGGGCCGCCGACGATAGACGACCTGTGATGCGCGCCCTGTTCGAGCGGTTGATGCCGCGCATGGAGTCTCCTTCCGAGGAGCGGGCCTTCGACGACGCCCGCTTCGCGCAGAACCGCGCGCGGATCGCGACGGCCCTCGCGCTCTCGGTGCCCACCCACGCGGCGCACGTCGCGGCCTTCGCGCTCACGCGCCCCTCGCACGAAGACGCGATCCATCGCGTGTGGCGCGCGACGGTGCTCGGCGCCCACGGGATCATGGGGCTCTACGCCTTCGCGACGCTCGCCCTGTTGCGTAACACCGACGCGCGCTTCGACGGCCTACGACGCGCGTCTCCGCCCGTGGTGGCGACCTTGTACCTCGCGCTCGCCGCGGTGCTCTCGGGTGCCGACCAGGCCGTGACCCCCGACGTCGCGCCGTGGCTCACGGGAACGCTCGCCGTGATGCTGCTCATCCGCCTCGACGTGACGCCCACGATCCTGGCGCAGGGGGCGGGCTACGCGCTCTTTCTCGTGGGCCAGTGGATCGCGCAGCCCGACGCGTCGGTGCGCCTTTCGAACTCGGTGAAGGGACTCTCGGCGTCGATGCTGGGCCTCGGCGTGTCGCTCGTGCTCGGACGCGCGCAGCGACGTGACTTCGCGCAGTCGCGGGTCATCGAGCGCCAGCGCGTCGACCTCGAACGCGCCCTCGACGAGGCGCGGCGCGCGGCGCAGGAGGCCGACGAGGCGAACCGCGCGAAGTCGCTGCTGCTCGCGACGGTGAGCCACGAGATCCGCACGCCCATGACCGGTGTGCTCGGGGTCACCGAGCTCCTCGCGCAGACGCCCCTCGACGGAGAACAACGCAGGCTCCTCGACACCGTGCAGGAGTCGGGACGCACGCTCCTCGCGCTGCTGAACGACCTGCTCGATCACGCGAAGGCCGAAGCCGGGCGGCTCCGTCTCGACGCCTCTCCCTTCGCACCCGCCGAGGCCGTCGACGCCGTCGTGCGGCTGTTCTCTCCGCGCGCCCGCGCCCGCGGCCTCACCCTCGACGCCGCGTGGAGCACCACCGCCCCCGAGGCCCTCCTCGGCGACGCGCTGCGGCTCCGTCAGGTGCTTGGAAACCTCGTGGGCAATGCGTTGAAGTTCACGGCGCACGGCGGGGTCTCGGTGCGCTGCCACGCCGCCGTCGTCGACGACCTGTGCGCGCTCTCCCTCGACGTCACCGACACGGGCGCGGGCATCGACGACGCGACGCGCGCGCGCCTCTTCACCCCGTACGCGCAGGGCGAGGCGCGCACGGCCGACGCGGGCACGGGCCTCGGCCTCGCGATCTCGCGGCAGATCGTGAGCGCGATGGGCGGCACCATCGAGGTCGAGAGCCGCCCCGGCGAGGGATCGACCTTTCGGGTGCGCGTGTCGTTCCCCGTGGCGAGCGCCGAGGCCCGCGCGAGCGCACGACCGCCCGAGCCCGTGGCCCGCGCGCGCCGCTCGGGACGCGCCCTCGTCGTCGACGACAACCTCGTGAACCAGATCGTGCTGCGCGAGATGCTCCGTCGACTGGGCCTCGACGTGACCGTGGCCGCCGACGGGCTCGCGGCGCTCGAAGCGACAGAGGCCGAACGCTTCGACGTGGTGCTCACCGACCTGCAGATGCCCGTGCTCGACGGCGTGTCGTTTCTGCGCGCGCTGCGGGCCCGCGAGGGCGACGCCGCGCGGCTGCCCGTGATCGTGCTCTCCGCGGGGGTCGACGACGACGCGCGCGCCGCGTGTCTCGCCGCGGGCGCCGAAGCCGTGCTCGACAAGCCCATCACCGTCGCGCAGGTCGAGGCCGCCCTGGCGCCGCACCTCCGCCCCTCGAACGAGTCGGGCGGCGAGGTCAGTGCGTGACGAAGCCGCCGTCGGCCACGAAGACCGCGCCCGTCGAGTAGCTGCTCCGCGCGCTCGCGAGAAAGAGCGCCATCTCGGCGATCTCTTCGTTGCGCGCATAGCGCCCCATGGGCACCTGCGCGGTGAACCCGGCCTTCACGGCCTCGGGGTTGTCGGGCGCCGACTGCGCTTCGAGCGAGCGCATCATGCGGTTGTCGACCGGGCCCGGCGCGATGGCGTTCACGCGAACGTTCATCGCCGCAAGCTCGATGGCCGCGGTCTTCACGAGCCCGAGCAGCGCGTGCTTGCTGGTGATGTACGCGGCCATGCCCGGCGAGCCGATGAGGCCCGCGATCGAGGCCGTCACCACGATCGATCCGCCGCCGCGCTTCGCCATCTCGGGCGCCGCGCGCTGCATCGCGAGCAGCGGCCCCTTCACGTTCACCGCCAGCACGCGGTCGAACTCCGCCTCGGGAAACTCCACCAGCGGACGCACCAGGCCCTCGACGCCCGCGTTCGCGAACATCACATCGACCCCGCCGAAGTGCGCCACCGCGGCGTCGACGTAGCCGCGCACCTCGTCGGCCTTCGACACGTCGGCCACGAAGGCCCGCACGCTCTTCGAATCGAGCGATGCCACGAGCGCGTCGAGCGCGTCGCGCGCGCGATCGACCGCGAGCACCTTCGCGCCCTCGGCGAGAAAGCGCCGCACCGTCGCCGCGCCGATGCCGCCCGCGGCCCCCGTCACGATCGCAACCCGGTCCTGCAGTTCGAGCTTCATGCCTGTCGCGAGAGCAACCGCCGTGCACGCGCAAACACCTTGAAAACAGCACCTCTCGCGCGCCACCGCGCACCGAACTCACGCACCGCGCACGCGTGGTAGCGTCGCCGCCCCGTGCGCCCCGCGCTCCTCGTGTGCCTGTGCCTCGTCGCGTGTGCGCGCTCCTCCGCGGCGCCCGAGGTGTCGCCCCCCGATGCGCACCCACCCGACGCGCGCGCCGACGTCGCACCGTCGCGTTGCGCGATCCCGCCGGGCAACACCACGCTCCGCGAAGCCGTCGCCGCCGCGGGATGGACCTGCGAGCGATACCCCTTCGCGCTCCAGGCCCCGCGCGACGCCATCGAGACCGCCGACGGGCGCGTGTTCGTGACCGAGATGTCCGCGGGCCGCGTCGTCGAACTGCGCGCCGACGGCGTGCGCACCCTCGCCGCGGGACTCACCACGCCCATCGGCCTCCGCGCCCTCAACGACCGCACGCTCCTCGTGGCCGAAGAGGACGCGCACCGCCTCTCGCGCATCGACCGCGTGACCGGCGCGCGCAGCACCGTCGCCGACGGACTCGCGCAGGTCACCTACGTCACCGTGGGCCCCGACGGCGCCGCGTACGTGTCGTCGTTTACGGCCCTCGATGCGCCCACGGCCACGGTCAAGCGCGTGTCGCTCGATGGCGTGGTGCGCGAGGTGTTCACCGGGCTGAACGTGCCCGAGGGACTCTTCTTCGACGCCCTCGCGCGGCTCCACGTCGCGAACTGGGGCGCGCCCTCACGGCTGCTGCGCTTCCAAGGCGCGACGGGCGACGCGCGCGACGCCGCGGTGCGCGCGACGGGCTTCGAACGGCTCTACGGCGCGGCCCCGGCGACGGACGGCGTGGTCGTCGGCGACACGGCCACGGGCACGGTCACGCTGCTCCGCGACGACGGCACGCGCGAGACGTTGCTGCGCGACGTGGCGGTGCCCGCGGGGATCTTCCGCACGGCCCGCGGCGACCTGCTCGTGACCGAGCTCGGACGCGGTGACTTCCGTGGGCTCGGGTCGGTGATCCGTCTGCGCGCGCGCTGAGCGCCGGCGCACACGCGGTCATCGACGGAAGTCACACGCGCGCACGCAGAACGCGGTTCCCTCGCACGGCACGGCGGGTGTACCCCGCGCGGCGAAGGATCTCCCGATGCGCCTCGCCCGCTCCCTCTTCGCGCTCACACTCCTCGCGCCTCGTGTCGCCCTCGCGCAGAGCCCGCCGCCCGACGCGCCCCTCGACGTGCGCGAGGCCCCGTTCTCCGTGGGTGATTTCACCTGGATGCACGGTTCGAACTACCAGCCCGCCTCGCCGCTGCGCCTCGGCCCCGTGACCGCGAGCTTCTACGTCGATGCGTTCTATGCGTGGCAGTTCGCGCGCCCCATCGACGAGACGATCTTCGTGAGCACCACGGCGCCGCGCCACGGCGAGCTCGGGATCAACCTCGCGTACCTCGGGCTCGAACTGAGCGGCATCGACACGCCCGCGGGCGGTCCCATCGGACGGCTCGAAGTGCAGTTCGGCTCGACCACCGAGGCCGTGCAGGGGCAGGACAGCAGCACCGCGCGCGGGCTCTACCTCGCGAGCCGCGCGTTGCAGTACCTCAAGCAGGCCACCGCGGGATGGCACTTTCACCTGCTCCACGGGCTCAACCTCGAAGCCGGCGTGTTCCCGTCGTACATCGGCCTCGACAGCTATCTGCCGCAGGAGAACTGGTGCTACACGCACCCCTTCCTCTCCGACTTCACGCCCTACTACCTCACGGGCCTTCGCGCGCAGCTCCATCCCTCGCAGAACGTCCGCATCGAGGCGTGGCTGGTGAACGGCTGGCAGACCTTCGGCCGCTGGGGATCGACGCTCGCGGGCGGCTACAGCGTGCACGGCCGCCCCTCGGAGAACGTCGCCCTCACGCACCTCGCATACGCCGGGCAGGACCAGCCCTCGGACCCCGACGCCGTGCGCTTCTACAGCGACAACAGCGCGATGCTCCGCGTGTGGCACGACCACAACCGCCGATGGTTCCAGAGCCTCGCCTTCGCGCTCGTCGGTGACCTCGGCTACGAGCGCCGCGGACCCGCCGCAGGCACACGCGGACTGCCTCCGAGCGGCATCATGGCAGGCGCCGCGCTCTCCGCGCGCATCGAGTGGACGCGCACGCTGATGAGCACCCTCCGCGGCGACGTGTACTACGACGCGAGCGCCGCCGTGGTGACCCCGCTGCCCGCGGTGACGGGCTACACCCTGCCCGGCAACGGATCGGCCGAGAACCCCTTCGCGTGGCTCGGCGCGGGCCTCACCGCGACCTTCGACTGGCGTCCGTCGCCGTGGCTCCTCGTGCGCGTCGAGTACGCCCATCGCGCCGCGAATCAGCCGTATTTCAGCGGCCGCGGGGGCATCACGGGCCCCGACGGTGTTCCGCCCGTCGACGACGCCGCGCGCGCCGCGTGGAGGCCCGACCTCCGTCGCACCGACGACCGTGTGATCGCCAACGTCACCCTTCGCATGTGAGCACGCGCGCTTCGTGGCGCGATGCGTGGTTCCCGCGGCGCGGTGTGCGAGGGCATACTCCGCCGCGCCATGGCCGACGCTCCCGACGCGCGCTTCGAGGCCCTGTGGGTCACGCACTGCGCGCCCACGCTCGACGCGTCGATGGCCCACGACGCGACGATCCGTCCGCCGCCCGACCCCGAGCCTTCCTCGATCACCGCCGACCTCCCGTTGCTCTCGCTGCGCCAGGCCACGCGGCCCTCGTCGGTCGATCCGCGCGACTTCGGTGACGAGGGCGAGCTGCTCGTGCGCGAGCTCCTCGGCGAAGGCGGAATGGGAAAGGTGTACGCGGGCCTCCAGCGCTCGCTCGGACGCGCCGTCGCGGTGAAGGTGCTCGAAGGCGCGAAGCTCCACGAGCGCGCGCGCATGGCGCTGCTCCACGAGGCGCGGGTCACCGGTCGGCTGGAGCATCCGAACATCGTTCCGGTGCACGTGCTCGGCGTCGACGGATCGGGCCAGCCCGTGATGGTGATGAAGCGCATCGAGGGCGTGAGCTGGCGACGTCTGTTGCAGGACCCGTCGCACGACGCATGGACGCGGCTTCTCGCGCGCCACCACGACCGCCTCGAAGCGCACGTGGAGATTCTGCTGCGCGTGTGCGACGCGCTGGCCTACGCCCACGCGCGCGGTGTGGTGCACCGCGACCTCAAGCCCGACAACGTGATGCTCGGGGCCTTCGGCGAGGTGTACCTCCTCGACTGGGGCGTGGCCCTCGACACGAACGCGCGACCCACGGAGCGCTCCGTCGTCGGAACGCCCGCGTACATGGCCCCGGAGATGGTCGACGGAGACCCCGCGAAGGTCACCGTGGCCACCGATGTGTACCTCCTCGGCGCGTCGCTCCATGAGGCGCTCACGCACGCGCCGCCGCACGTCGGAGACTCATTGCGTGCAGTGCTCTTCGCGGCCTGGCGCGCGGAGGCGCCGAGCCTCGGACCGGACGTTCCCACCGAGCTCGCGGCGCTCTGCCGTGACGCGCTCGCCCGCGCCGTCGATGCGCGGCCGCCGACGGTGGAGGCCTTTCGCGAGCGGCTCCTCGCGTGGGTCGGGCACCGCACGTCGACGGCCCTGAGCGACGCCGCCGCGCGCGACCTCGCCGCGTTGCGCACACGCAAAGGCGACGCGCTCACCGCCGAAGACACCTGGGAGGCCGCGCTCGCGTGTCGCTTCGGCTTCGAACAGGCCCTCGCACGATGGCGCGACAACCCCCACGCGCAACGCGGACTCCACGACGTGCGCACGCTCCTCGTCGAGCGGGCCCTCGCGCTCCGTGACCTCGCCGGTGCGCGCTCGCTGCTCGCGGAGTTCGCCACGCCCGACGCGCCCCTCGCCGCACGCGTCGCCGGGCTCGAAGCCGACCTCGCCCTCACGCGCGAGCGCGCCGACCGCGCCCGCGTGGTGCAACGCGAGATGGATTTCTCCCTGTGGTCGACGGAGCGGCCGTGGATCTTCGGCGCGCTCTTCGGCGCCAACGTGGGCCTCGCGCTCTGGATCACCGCGCGACGCGCCGGAGGCCCCGATCCCTCGCCGTACGTTCCGCTCGTGGGCGCCGACGCGGTGGTGGTGCTCATCGCCTCCGTCGTGGTGTTCGCGGTGCGACGCCGCGTGATGGCCAACGTGATCGGCCGTCGCATGACCGCCGTGCTCGCGCTCGCCATCGCGTCGACCGTGACCGTCGACGTCGTCGCGTGGGGCCTCGCGTGGCCCGTGCCGTACAGCTCGGTGTACCGCTTCCTCGCGCTCGCGGCGGTGTGCTTCTTCGCAGCGCTTCTGGGGTTGCCCGCGCTGGGCTACGTGGGCGTCGCGGCGCTCGCGGGGGCCTCGCTCGCGGCGGCGCTTCCGGCGCACGTGTACACCATCGTGCCCGTGGGCCTCACGGGCATCACGGTGCTGGTCTGGGCGCTGCTCCGCGCAGGTCGGCTCACGGTGTCGGAGGCGGACTCGATCCGTTGACCGCGCGCGCCACGGGCGACGCGACCGCGAGTCGACCGCTCGCCACGACCCAGAGCGACGAGAGCGCGAGCGCGCAGGCGCCGACCATCGCCACGAGGTTGAGATGTGCGGGCGCGAGGGCCGCGGCGAGTGCCGCACCGAAGGCCGCCGCCGCAGGGAGCATCAGCGCCGGGAGCCCCTGCGTCGCCGCGGTCAGCAGCCCGAATCCCAGCAGCGTCGCGCGCATCACCGTGGCCACCACCGTGTCGGCGCCGAGGGCCTGCGCGGCGGCATCGGCCGCGGCGATGGTGGTGACACTTCCGAGCAGGAGCACCGTGACGCGACGACCGATCACGTTGCCGAGCACACGACGACGCGCGAGGGCCGTGACCACCGCGCCGCCCGCGAGCATCGCGACGTCCATCGAGAGCAGCACGCGCAGCGGCGGAGGCGCGCCCCCGACGCCACCCCGCGCGACGACCGCGCCCGTGACGACGACGGTGATCGCGGTGAACACGGCGAGCGTGAGCGAGTGGCCCTCGCGGCCCGTGGTGGTGTCCATCTCGCGCTCCATCGCGGCCGCGCGTTCGGAGAGCGAGCGCCCCGTGGCGACGCGTGCGTCGAGCGCGTCGATCGCCGCGGCGAGGGCGGGATCGGGCGTGGGCCACGCGGCGTAGAGCGCGCGCGCGGCCTCGGGGCTCTCGTCGTCGAGGGCGCGGCGCACGAGCGCTTCGAAGGTGCGTCCGAGGCCCACGCGCGCGGGCTCGTTGTCGGGCCACGCAGCGAGGGCCTGGGTGAACCCGAGACGGGCCTCGCGGAGCGCGCGCATCGCCGACTCGCGGTCGGGCGAGGCCACGGGATCGAGCGCGCGTTCGAGGGCGCGCGTCGCATCGTCGGCGAGCCCGGTGGATCCGCGGTGACGCCGCCACGCGAGCAGCCTCGCGCGAAACGCATCGGCCGTTGCGGGACGCTGCGCGGGCTCGCGCGCCGTCGCGTCGTTGCAGAGCGCGCCGAGCTCCGTCGGAACGTCGGCGCCGTAGGTGAACGGCAGCGAGCGATGCGCCGAGTAGAACACCGCGAAGAGGTTCACGCCGGTGTGCCGCACCTCGCCCGTGAGCGCCTCGTGGAGCGACGCGCCGAGGAGGTACACATCCGTGGTCACGGCGACCTTCGCGGGGTCTCCGTCGACCATCTCCGGGGCCATGTACGCGGGCGTTCCGACGACGGAGCGCTCCGTGGGTCGCGCGTTCGTGTCGAGGGCCACGCCCCAGTCGAGGAGGTACACCTCGCCGAAGGCCCCGAGCATCACGTTGTCGGGCTTGAGGTCGCGGTGCACCACACCGCGCGCGTGGGCGTAGGCCAGCGCGTCGCACACGCGCAGCAGAATCTCCACGTGCGCTTCGAGGCGGTCGTGGTGGCGCGCGAGAAGCCGCGTCCATGCGTCGTGCGACGGGTCCTGCAACAGACGTCGCCAGCTCACGCCCTCGATGCGCTTCATCACCATCACGGGCTGCCCCGCGTCGTCGACGCCCAGCACGTGCACCGGAACGATGTTCGGATGCTCCAGGCCCCCCGTGATGCGCGCCTCATGGAGCAGCGCCGCGCGGGCGCGGTCGTTGACCTTCGCGCCTTCGAGCACCTTCACCGCGACGGAGCGTCCGAGCGAGCGTTGGAGGCCCGCGTAGACCTTTCCCATGCCGCCTTCGCCGAGGAGGTCTTGCAGCGTGAGGGCCTCGCGTTGGCGCGCGGGCGTCGCGTTCGCCTCACGTTCGAGCACGAGCGGCGGGAGCGTGCGGTCGAGGGTGGTGCCATTCGCGGCAGGATCGGGCCGCAACGTGGAGTCCGGGCGCACGTCGCCCAGCAGCGCAGCGGTCTCGCGCAGGCGCCGCTCGTTGCCCCCGGAGTCCGCGGCGTCATCAACCACGCGCGGATGGAAGCGCGCTCCCGATCCGCGGGTCAAGCGCGGCGCGCACCGCACACACCGCCCCGAGGCGACGCTACCGCTCGTGCTGCGGGAGCCCGTCGGCGATGCGGTAGTAGTCGCCCTTCTCCGACACGAAGATGTGCCGTTCGAGCGAGACGCCGGTGGGTCCATCGATCGCGCCGAGTGCGACGGAGGTCCAGTCCTGGCGCAGCGGTTCCCAGAAGAGCCACGAGCCGCAGCGCGCGCAGAACCCGCGGCGCACCTTCTCCGACGACGTGTACCAGGTGAGCGCCTCGGCGCCCTCGACGACGACCGCCGACTTCGGCGCGTTGGCCGACGCGAAGCAGTGCCCCGACTGCTTGCGACACTGCACGCAGTGACACACCGACGCCTCGGTGAGCGGCTGCGACACCGTGAAGCGCACCGCCCCGCACTGACACGATCCGCGCAGCGTCGACGTCATCCGCGCTTCGTTCCTCCATCGGGCGTGGAGGCTGCGCGTCGGCGCGGCGCGATGTCGAAATGCATCACGTCTTCGCGCGTGCCGAGCTTCGTGTAGAGCGCCACCGCGGGGTCATCGCCGTAGTCCGCCTGCACGAAGATCACGTAGATCCCGCGCTCCGCGGCGACGTGCTGCAGGGTCTCGATCATCGCGGTCGCGACGCCCTGCCGACGACACGCCTCGGCCACGGCGAGGTCGTAGATGTAGAACTCGCTGCGCGCCTGCTCGAACTTCGGGAGCACGTACCCCGCGAGTCCGCCGACGACCCTTCCTTCGCAGAGCGAGGCGACGGCGACGAAGGTGTCGCGCGCGAGGAGCGCCGCGAGGTACGCGTCGTCGGGCGGGTGTCGCAGGTAGGACTCGGGGTCGTCAAAGGCCTCGGCGAAGAGGTCGAGCATCTGCCGGAGCGCCGCGACATCCTCACTCCCCAGCACGCGGGTCAGAACGTTGCCCTTCATCGCGCGATCCTCCGACGACGGGCGCCTTCGACGCAACCGCGCGACGGTAGTGCATCGCGACCACGCCATTGCGAAACGGAACCGCCGACACGAGCGTGAGGTTCCGCGTCGTGAGCAGTCCGCGACCGTAGAGCGTGGGCCCGTGCCCCACGATCCTCGGATGCACGAGCAGCCGATACTCGTCGATCAGATCGAGCCGATCGAGCGCGACGGCGAGCGTGCCGGAGCCGAGCAGAACACCCTCGGGGGTCGCCTCTTTGAGGCGCTGCACGCTCGTGTGCAGATCGCCGCCGAGCCGATGGCTGTTCTGCCACGAGAGGTCGGTGCGCGCCGACGACACGACGTACTTCGGAAGCGCTTCGAGACGCACGGCCCACGCGCGCATCGCGGGCGACGCGTCGACCTCACCGCGGGCGACGGCGGGCCAGTGCGAGGCCATCATCTCGTAGGTGACGCGGCCCCAGAGCATGGCGCCGACACCGCCGAGCAGGTCGGTGAACCACGCCATCGTCTCGTCGTCGGCGATGCCCTCGCGGTGGTCGACGCAGCCGTCGAGGGTGACGTTGTGGCAGAAGGTCAGCGCCCCCGTGGCGCCGTCGCGCGGTGAACGATCGGACGCGCTCACGCGAACACCTCGTCGGCCGACGACGCCGTCAGCGCGCGCTGGAACCACCGATCGAGCAGCGCGCCATCCACGCACGCCGCGACCGTCGCGCGATGGCCGTCGGTGAGCGCGAGGCCCCGATGCGCGAGGAGCAACAGCAGCGCCTCACGCGTGCCCTCGATCCTGCCCTCGACGCGTCCCTCGACGCGTCCCTCGGCGCGTCCTTCCTGGCGTTCGAGTGCGAGGGCGCCGCGGGCGTCCTGCTCGGCCATCTTGGCGCGCTCGTAGGCCTCCCACTCGTCGGGCGTGAAGCCCGCTGCGCGCGAGACCTCCAGCGCGTCGCGAAAGGGCGCTTCGGCCAGCGGCGGCGGCACCACGTTCAGGTTCTTGGCCTCGCGAAAGAAGTAGGCCCAGCGGTCGATGAGCGTCTCCGGCGCGTCGCCCGCGCTGTACTTCGGCAGCTCGAGAAACGCGTACTGCACCTGAGGGAGACCGCGCTCTCCGCTGTGCTGCTCCTGCATGCGCCAGCGGCTCAACATCGGAACCTTGAAGTGACCGTGCTCATCGCGCTCGGTCCAGAGGTTGAAGTTGCAGATCGTGACGCCGAACACGTCGCAGAGCGTCGGGTACTCCTCGGCGTTGCGGAGCTGCATCACGTAGGCCTTGCTGGTGTTGTAGACGACGCGCTTCTCGAAGCCCTCGACCTTCAGCACCTGCATCTCGACCACGAAGCGCCGCCCCGTCGCGTCGGTGCACTTCACGTCGACGATCGAGAGCTTCAGCTGCGACACGTCGATGTGCTGCTCGCCGGTGAGGTGCTGCACGTCGACGATGCGGCGGTCGCCGTGGAACTCCAGCAGGTCGTTGAGCAGCGCGATCAGCAGCGATTTGCGGCCCTCGGCGCCGAAGATCCGCTTGAAGACGAAGTCGGTTCGGGGGTCGGCGAAGACGGCGTGCACCGCGGACTTGTACCGTCCCACGCAGGGCCGCTCAAGGAAGCGTCACACCCCGCCAAACGCCGCGCGCTCAGTTGACGATCTCGCCCGCGCGCGAGGCCGCACGCGCACGCCATCGCGCGATCACCTCGGGTGCGGGGCGCTCCCACGCGCTCACCTCGCCGACGACCTTCAGCGGATGCGCGCTGCGATACGAGCGCGTCGGATTGCCCGGAAAGCGCACGTTGGTGACGTTGGGATCGTCTTCGAAGATCCCCGTGGGCTCGACCACGTACACGCGCTCCGTTGCGTCACCACGGCACAGCGCAGCGGCGAGCCCCGCGCCGTCGACGAGGGCGGTGAAGTAGATGTGGTTCATCACGAGCCCGTCTTCGTAGTTCGAGAGGTTCCCCGCCGTGAGCAGATCCCCCGCACGCAGATCTGCGCGCGTGCCGTGAAAGAAGGGACCCGGATCGTGCGGCGTGCGCTCGTGCGAGGCCGCGAGCGCGCGGTGTTGTTCGGCGGCGTGGGGATCGTTCCGTCGCGCGTGCACCGCTGCGATGCGCTCGTGGAGCCACGGAACGGCCGCGCGCACCGCCGGGTCGTCGATCGCGCGGGCCAGGTCGAGCGCCACCGTCGGCCAGTGCAGCGGGTCGGCGTCGTCGTCGAGACGCGCGAGGTGGTAGGCCGCGAGGAGGCGCTCGTGGTCATCGGAAGCGTCGCTCCATGCGCGAAGAACGAGCGCGCGGGCCTCGACGCGTTGCCCACCGTCTTCGAGGGCCATGGCCTGCATGCACAGCCGGACGATCGCGTTCGCGGGACTGAACTTCATCCCCGTGGTCTCGCGTGAAGTGCCGCGCGACCGCAACAGTCTCCGCATCCTTGCGCGCACCTCGCCGATCGCGTGAACGGCCACCGTCGCCCCGACAACAGAGCCCGCGAACTCTCTGCTGGGGAAATGGAGCTTCGACGATGCCACCTCGCGTCGCGCGCCTGTGCGCGCCCGTTGCTGTGTTGCGCGCGCTCGCCGCGCTGTGGGTGCTCGCGCTCGGGTGCACCGTGGGGCCCGACGCCGACGACCGCGACGACGCCGCCGTGCGCCTCCGCTGCGACGGCGGCGGCCTCGTGTGCGAGGGCGTGTGCGTCGACGCCGAGCGCGACAACGCCCACTGCGGCAACTGCGAGAACGTGTGCCGCGGCACCTCGACCTGTGTGAACGGCGTGTGCCTCGACCGCTGCGCGCCCGGCACCGCGGATTGCAACTTCAACGCGTCCGACGGGTGCGAGACCGTTCCCGACCGCGACCCCGCGAACTGTGGCGCGTGCGGAAACCGCTGCGCAGAAGGCATTCCGTGTGTGGGCGGCGTGTGTCGCTACCAGGCGTGCGGCCTCGCGCAGCGCGACTGCAACCTGCGCCCCGACGACGGCTGCGAGACCGACGTGCGCACCTCGGCCCTCCACTGTGGCGCGTGCGGTCAACGTTGCGCCGCAGGGGAGACCTGCGTGGCGGGGCGATGCGGGCCTCCGTGTGCGACGGGCACCGCGGACTGCAACGGCCACGCAGACGACCGCTGCGAGACGCCCCTCACCGACGACCCCTCGAACTGCGGCGCGTGCGGTCTCCGATGCCGCGCCGGACAGGTCTGCGCCCTCGGTCGCTGCGCCTGTCCCACGGGCCTCTCCGACTGCGCGGGACAGTGCCTCGACCTCCGCAGCGATCGCCAGAACTGCGGCGCCTGCGGCGTCGTGTGCGCCACGAACCTGCGGTGCGTCGCGGGCCGTTGCGCATGCAGCGACGGACGCGCGGCGTGCGGTTCGTCATGCGTCGACACCGACGTCGACCGCGCGAACTGTGGCGCCTGTGGCAACGCCTGCGTGGGCGCGCAACGCTGCCTCCGCGGGCGCTGCACGCTCCTCTGCGACGAGCAGCACGGCGACTGCGACGGGAGCCCGCTCAACGGCTGCGAGCGCGATCTGCAACGTGATCCGGCCCACTGCGGCGCGTGCGGTTATGCGTGCGCGCCCGGTCGCGTGTGCCGTGACGGCGTGTGCGCGGCGCCCTGCGTGACCTGCGGTGCGCGCTGCGTCTCGATCGAAGACGACGACACGAACTGCGGCGCGTGCGGCGTGGTGTGTCGCGCGGGCGATCGATGCGCGAGCGGGCTCTGCAAACCGGCGCCGCGGCTGCTCGCGCCCTCGCCGACGCGCGTGGCCCTCGGCGCGCGCCCCACGCTGCGATGGACCCATCCCACCGACGTGTCCGCCGTGCTCGTCGAGGTGTGCGGCGACCGCGCGTGCCGTCGTGTGCTCGCGTCCGAGAGCGTGCGCGGAACGTCGTGGCGTGTGCCCTCGGCGCTCCCGCGAGGCACGTCGTACTGGCGCGTGACGGCCTCGCGCAACGGCGGCGCGGTGCAGACCCGCAGCGCGACCTGGCCGCTGCGTGTCGAGACCGCGCTCGACGGCGACGCGGGCGGCCTCGGCACCGGACGCTCCACGAACGACATCAACGCCGACGGACGCGCCGACGTGCTCACGTACCTCACCCGCGGTCTCACGGGGCGCAGCGCGGCGCTCTACGGCCACGCGCGCGACCTCGACGGCATGCAGCAGGCGATCGAAGGGAACAGCGCCGTCTTTCTCGGCGACGTGAACGGCGACGGCTTCGGCGACGTCGCGGCGTGGCCCGACCACCGCGCGTCCAACGTGTACGCGGGCGGCGCCGACGGACTCTCGCCGCACCGATACGTCGTGGGCGCGGTGATCCCTGGCAGCGTGTCGGTGGGCGACCTGCACGGCGACGGCTTCGAAGACGTCGTGGCCCTGCATCACGACGGCGCAGGCGGCATGACGCTCGACGTGTACCCGGGCAGCCTCGCGGGACTCGCCGAGGTGCCCGCGCAGCGCCTCGCGGTGCCGATGCCTCCAGCCACGGATCCGGTGCCTGCGACCCCCGAAGACTGCGGCGACGTCGACGGTGATGGATACGCCGACGTCGCATGGCACGACCATCGCGACGGCTCCGTGTGGATCGCCTGGGGAGGTCCCACGGGGCTCGCAGCGTTCGTACGCGCGTGGGCGTGGACGCCCGTCTCCGTCAGCGGCGTACACCTCACCAACTCGATCGCCGTCGGCGACCTCGACGGAGACGGCCGCGCCGACTTCGCGAACGTCTCACAACGCGTGATCTGGCCCCCGCAGGTCGACGTGTTCATCGACCGTCTGTCTGCGCACGCCCGCGGCAGCGCAACGACCACGCGCGTCACGATGTGGAGCGGATATCCGCCGCCCTACGCGATGCCCATCAGCTACCGAACGTTCGCCGTGGGCGACGTGAACGGCGACGGCCTCGCCGACGTGATGTTTCACTACAGCAGCGAGTGGACCGAGCGCCTGTCGGGCGCGAGCGGCGGCGCGCGTCTGTTCGAGGTGCGGAGGTTCACGCCCAACGGCGGCGCCATCGGTCCGGCGGGTGACCTCGACGGCGATGGCATCGACGACCTTCTCATGACGTACCAGCGCAACCCGCCGTACCCCGCGCAATTCAACGCGTACTACGGCCCCACGGTGACGCCCGCGAGCTTCGCTTCGCTCGACGAAGAGCGCCTGCGGGCGCCGTGAGCGCGCGGGATCACACGTTGATGAGGTCGAAGAGCCTGTCGGCGAGGGGCTTGTTCAGCAGCTTGAGCTGACGGCACACCTCGTTCGCGGCGTCCCAGTTGCCCGTGCGGAAGTAGCACTCGCCCAGGTCGAACTGGAGCGCCGCGTCCTGCGGCAGCGTCTTGGCCGCGCGGCGCAGCGGATCGATGGCCTCGCGAAAGCGCCCGAGGCTCTTGTAGGCCGTGCCCAGGCCCTTCTGCGCGATCGTGTTCTCGGGCTGCGATTGCAGCACCCGACGGAACGACTTCGACGCGTCGTCGAGCTTGCCCGCGCGCTCCAGCAGCGTCGCGAGGGCGAGGTGCGCGTCGATGTCGTCCGCGCGCAGCTTCACGGCCTCGGAGTACGCCGCCACCGCCGCGTCGGCGTTGCCGTTCTCCGCGTACACGAAGCCCAGGCCCGACTGGATGGCCGCGTCCTGCGGGGCGAGGCGCGCGGCGTTCTCGAGGTGACCGATGGCGTCGGTGGCCCTTCCCACGCGGCGGTACGCGAGGCCGAGGGCGTAGTGCGCGTGCGCGAGGTCGGGCTTCAGCCGCACCGCCTCACGGAGCGCCTCGACGGCCTCGTCCCAGCGGTCGATGTACGTGCACAGCAGCCCGAGCTTCTGCCACGCCTCACCCGCCTGCGGACGGAGCTTCGCGAAGCGACGGTACATGTCCGCCCCCTCGCCGTACTTGCCCAGCAGCTCGTACGCGCCCGCGAGCCGCCACACCGCATCGGCGTGGTCGGGACGCGCCCGCACCGCCTGACGCAGCACCTCCGCGCCCTGCTCCGCGCGGTTCAGATCGAGGAGCGCCGCGCCCCATCCCGCGAGCGCGTCGACGTACTCGGGCTTGATGCGCGTGGCCGTCTCGAAGGCCTGCGCGGCCTCCGCGGGCTGTGCGGCATCCGCGTACAGCTTGCCGAGGTGGTACCAGGCCTCGGCGCAGTTGCGATCGAGCCCGATGCACGCGCGAAAGGCCTCCGCGGCTTCGACGTAGCGACCGAGGTCGCGCAGCGTCTCGCCGAGCGCGAGGCGCAGCGGAGCCTCGTTGGGGTTGAGCTCCGCGGCGTGCTTGAGCGCCGTGGCCGCTTCGTCGAGGCGGTCGAGCGTCTTGAGCGACTGCGCGAGCTGGCGGTAGCTGTCCGCGTTCGACGGGTCGATGCGAATGGCCTCCTGCAACGGAGGAACGGCCGCTTCGAAGTGCCCGAGCGCCACGAGCGACGAGCCGTAGCCGCGGTACGAGACCCCGTCGTTCGGGTCGAGACGGAGCGCGCGCTGAAACACGTCCTGCGCTTCGTTGTAGAGCCCCGAGGCGAAGTACGTCTCGCCGAGCGTGCGGTACGCGAGCGGGTGCATCGGGTCGAGACGGATCGCCTGCGCGAGCGCGTCGACGGCCTCCTGCGCGCGGCCCGTCTTCATGTAGAGGATCCCGAGCTCGGTGTACGTGCGCGCGTCGTCGGGACGCATGCGCAGCGCCTGCTTGAAGCGCTCGATGGCCTCCTGCGAGCGGCCCATGTCGCGCGAGAGCGCGCCGATCTGCACGAAGGCCTCGGCGTCGTCGGGCTTCAACCGCGACACCTGACGCCACGCGAGCAGCGCCTCCTGGCTCTGTCCGAGCGCGCGGTACACGGCGCCGAGGTGCTCGTAGGCCTCGGTGAACTCGGGGCGCAGCAGCGTCGCCTGACGGTGCGCCTCGGCGGCCTCGCGGAGGTTGCCCACGGCCTCCTGCGCGAGCCCCAGCGTGTGGTGCGCGTCGGCGTGGTCGGGCTTCACGCGCACGCAGTCGCGCAGCGTGGTGACCGCCTCGCGGGGGTTGTTGAGCTGAAGGCACGCGAGGCCGAAGTTGAACATCGCCTCGGGGTCGTTGGGGTGGCGCTCCAGCGCGCGGCGAAGGCTCGCGATGGCGTCGTCGCCGCGTCCGAGCTTGTTCAGCGCGATGCCGTGGTTGCGCTGCGAGGTGATGTCGTCGGGGTTGAGCCAGATGGCCTGCTCGTAGGCATCCGCCGCGTCCTGCCAGCGCTCCATCGCGAGAAAGGTCTCGCCGAGCGCGGCGTGCAGCGGCGCCTCGTTGGGCCGCATGCGGATCGCGTCTTGAATCACCTTCACCGCCTGCTCGGGCCGCTTCAGCTTGCGGTACGCGAGGCCCAGCGCGAAGTACGCCTCGGGCTTGTCGGGACGCGCCTTGATCGCGCGCTCGTAGGTGGTCGCCGCGTCCTGGTGACGCTCCAGCGCCGCGTACGAAGCCCCGAGGAGCAGCAGCGTGTCGGGGTCGTCGTTGCGCAGCCCGAGGGCCTTGCGCAGCGCCTCGATGGCCTCGTCGTGGCGCCCCATCTTCTGAAACGCCGCGCCGAGGTGTGCGACCGCTTCGAAGTGGTTGCCGTCGATCTTCGAGGCCGCGCGGTAGCTCTCCACCGCTTCGACGTAGCGGCCCATGCGCGCGTACATCTCCGCGAGCTGGTAGTGCGCATCGGCAAGCGTGGGGTCGAGCTGCGTGGCCTTCTTGAACGCCTCGGCGGCGGCGTCGGCCTTGTCGAGCATCGCGCTCACGATGCCGAGCTGGTGCTGCGCGGCGGCGAAGTCGTCTTTCAGGCGCGTGGCCTGCTTGAAGGCGTCTTCGGACTCGCGAAGGTTGCCGAGCTCCTTCTCGAACTGACCGAGCGTGAAGTGAAAGCCCGGCTCGTAGGGCTTGAGACGGATCGCCTGACGGATCGCCTGCGCGGCCTCGCGAGGGCGTCCGAGGTCTTTGTAGACCGTGCAGAGCACGTTGTAGGCAGGGGCGCAGTCGGGGTCGAGCCTCGTGGCTTTTTCGAGGGCCTCGACGCTCTCCTGCATCGAGCCCACGGCGTGGCACGCGGTGCCGAGGCCGACGTAGTACATCGGGTCGTCGGCGCGGCGACGGATGGCCTCGCGGAAGTTCGTGACCGCCTCGACGTGGTTCTTCAGCGCCGCGTTGGTGACGCCGAGGCCCGCGTGTCCTTCGGCGTCGTCGGGGGCCACGCGCACGAGCTCGTGCCAGTAGCCGCGCGCGTCGCGGAAGCGTTCGAGCCGCGTGAGCAGCCGCGCCATGAGACGGTGCGCGCCCGCGCGGTTCGGGTCGAGCTCGATGGACCTGCGCCACTGGAGCAGCGCGTCTTCGAGACGGTTCTGCGCCTGGAGCGACTCGCCGTAGCGCACGAGGTCTTCGGCCGCGGGCATCTCGACGGCGAAGAGGTGCTCGAAGGTGCGCACCGCCTCGGGGTAGCGCTGCACGCCGTGGTAGGCCTGCGCGAGGTGGCGGAGGATCTCTCCGTCGCCGGGCCGCTGCTCGTTCGCGCGTTCGAGGAACGGCACCGCGTCGCGGTAGTCGTTGGCCTGCACGTGCACGATGCCCACTTCGGCCGTCGCCGCCGTGAAGTCGGGGCGCAGGCGCAGCGCCGTGCGGTAGGCCTGCGAGGCGTCGGCGAAGGCCCGCTGCCGCGCGAGCGACTGCCCGAGCTTGTACCAGGCCTCGGCGTGGTCGGGCTTGAGGCGCACCGCGCTGCGGAGGTTGTCGACCGCGGGCTCCCACTCCTCACGCTGCGCGTGCACGAGCGCGAGGTTGTAGTAGGCGTCGGCGAAGTTCGGGTCGAGCGCGATGGCGCGTCGGTGCTGCTCGATCGCGTCGTTGAACTTGTTCGCGTTGCGATAGGCGACGCCGAGCTGGTTGCGGCGGAAGGGGTCGTTGGGACGAACCAGAAGCGCGGTCTTCAGGTTCTCGATGGTCTTCTCAAGCCGATCATCCATGACAGCGCTCTCGCCTCCCGGGCGTCTCCCCCCACTCGCGAGGCCATCGCGAGAGGAAAAGCCGCGCGATGTTCGCCCCGAGCGCGGGCGATTGTCACCCCTGAACGCACGGTGCACGACCCCGCAGCGCGGATGCGTTTCCGCGGGAGACGAAGTGCGCGAAGATGCGGGTCACCATGCGAAATCCGTTGATCCCCTGCGCGTCGTGTCACCGCCACGTGAAGGTCGGCGCCGACCGTTGCCCCTTCTGCGACGCGGCCTTCGCGGCCCCCATGCCCGCGGCCCCGCCCGACACGCGCGGATGGAAGCGCGCGGCCATCTTCACCGTCGGCGCGGCCCTCACGCTCGGCGGATGCAGCAGCACCGTGGTGGGCTCCGACGCGTCCCCGCAAGACGGCGCCACCGCCGACCGCGCGGCCACCGACGTCTCCGTCGACACGGCCTCCGATGCGCCCTCCGACGGAACCGAAGACCGTCCCGACAACGGCGGCGTGGCCCCTCCCTACGGCATCGCGCCGCCCGACGCAGGCCCCCCCGACGACGGCGCCATCAAGGCCGAATACGGCGCACCGCCGCCGCCCCGCGACGCCTCCGTCGACGCGCCCGACGACAACGGGAGCTTCAAGGCAGACTACGGCGCACCGCCGCCCCGCGACGGCGGCTGAGCCTCGACGGTCGCATCCTCTGCATCGTCCTCGCGCGCATTCCACAGGGCCACGGCGAGCGAGAGCGCGAGGGGACCGAGGATCACCCCCGCCGCTCCGAACGCCGTCACACCGCCCACGAAGGCCACCATCATCCACACGAACGGGAGCTCCGCCTCGCTGCGCGCGAGGAGCGGTCGGAGCACGTTGTCGACGCCGCCCGCCACCGCGGCCACGACGAGCATCGCCACGCCCGCGCCGCTGCGCCCCTGCGCGAAGAGATACGCCGCCGCCGAGAGCGTGACCGCGGCCGTTCCCAACAGCGGAACGAACGACAGCACGAAGCTCGCGACGCCCCACACCACCGCGTGGGGAATCTGCGTCGCGAGGGTCGCCACGGTCACCAGCGCGGCCTGCACCACCGACACGCCGACGTTCGCGAGCACCACGCCCTCGACCACCTCCGCGGTCGTGCGACGGATCAGCGCGCGCTCCTTCGCCCACGGGATCATCCGCGGCAGCACGGCCTCGCGCATCGCGGGCCCCTCGACGGCGAAGCTCACCCACGCGCTCGACACCACCACCAGCGAGAACACCGCGTCGGGCGTCGCCGCCAGCATGTGCCCCGTGGCCCGCGCCGCCCACGCACCCGCCGCACCCGCCACGCCCTGCGCGCGCCCCAGCAGCGACGACACCGGAACCGCCCGCGCGAGGCTCCCCAGGTGCGCGTCGAGCCACGCCTGCACCGCCGCCGGCGAGCGCGCCACCGCGTCGAGCCGCAGCGTCGCCACGAGCCCCGCCACCTCGTCGACCGCGACCCCGACGGCCACCGCCGCGGGGCCGAGAAACACCAGCGACGTGAGCAGCACCACGGCCACGGTGACCGCCCATCGCCACAGCGCCGAGTCTTCGCGCTTCACCCGACGGAGCACCCACGCGACGGGGCGCTCCGTGAGGTACCCGAGCACGAGGGCCGCGCCCAGTTCGAGCGCGAAGCTGCGCACCACGAAGAACGAGGCCGCGAGCGCGAGCGCGAGCATCGCGGTGCGGGGCGTCGCGAGACGACGGAGCAACGGAGACGGATCGTTCACGGGGCCATCACAGGCTGCCGCGACGCGCGAATGTCAACGGTCCTTCGGTCGACGGCCGATCGCGAAGAACACCCGATGGGGCACGGTCATCGGGTCGGGGAGCGTCGCGAGCGCCTCGCCATGGGCCGCGTCGAAGCGCGCCACCGCGTCCGTACTCTTCGAAGCCGACACCCACTGCGAGGCCCGCATGCGCCCGCGCCACGCCTCGTGCGAATAGACCACGTCGACGTCGAAGCTCTCGCTCTCGATCGCCTCGAAGCCCTGCGTCGCGAGGTCGTCGAGCCAGTCGGGGTAGAGCCCGTGGCGACCGAAGCGTCCGTGCTCCGAGGCCTCGGGCGCGAGCGTGCGTTGCAGCGTCTCGATGGCGCGGTCGACGGCGTTGCCCGGCCTGCGCAGAAAGTCGAAGTGCGCGATCACGAGGTGCCCGCCGCGACGCAGCACGCGCCACGCCTCCGCCGCCGCGCGCGGTCGGTCGAACCAGTGCCAGCACTGCCCCGCGATCACGGTCTCGAAGTGGCCCGCGGCGAGTCCGGTGTGCTCCGCGGGCGCGACCTTCCAGGTGATGTACGCGTCGGGCATCGACGCGCGTGCGGCCTCGACCTGCGCCGCCGACACGTCGAGCGCGGTCACGTGACACATCCGCTCGTAGAAGCCGCGGGCGAGCGTGCCCGTGCCCGTGCCGAGGTCGAGCACCGCCGCGCCGGGGCCGTAGAGTCCGCGCGCCTTCAGCCGCGCGAAGGCCTCGTCGGGAAAGCCCGCGCGGTGCTTCGCGTAGTCGTCACTCGTGCGTCCCCAGTCGATCGTCGTGCCCATCGCCGCACCTCCCGTTCGCGCCGCATCGATCGGGTCACCGGCGCCGTTCGTCAAGGCTCGTTCACGGACGCGTGAGCGCGGGCCAGCGCAGCGCGAAGGCCAGGTGGGCCTCGCCGTCGAGCATCGCCGCGGCGTCGCCCGCCTCGATCACCGCTCGTCGATATCCGCTGGAAACATGGGTGATCGTGACCACCTCGCCCTCGACGGTGAAGTGCAGTCGCCAGGATTTCTCCGCGGCCATGAGCCCGTCGCCGTCGCGCACGATGCGGCGGTACGGATGGAGCGAGGGGTCGCGTCCGAGCGCGGGCACTGCGGTGTCGCCGAGGGGGACGCCGAAGGTCTCGCGGAGCCACGTTCGCTGCGCGTCGGCGAAGGGGCTCCACACGACGGTGAAGCGCCGCGGCGCGGCCTCGTGCTCGTCTTCGTCGGGCGGGAGCGCGTCGAGCCATCCCGCGCGCGACTGCGGAAACGCGTCGGCGTACGGGATGTACGGCTTGAGGTCGAGCACGGGCGTTCCGTCGAGGAGGTCGACGTCGGCGACGCGGAGCACGCGTCCCTTCACCGAGAGCAGGCGCAGCACCGAGAAGCCGATGGGGTTCGGGCGATGGGGCGAGCGCGTCGCGAAGACCCCGCGCTTCGTCCGTCCGCCGCGGGGCGGGAGCACGAGGGGCTTCCACGTCGTGTTGCGGTGGAACCACACGAGCGCCCAGATGCGTTCGAAGCCCGCGAGGTCGGCGACGGCCTGTTCGAGGTTCATGCCGCCCACGAGCTCGATGGTGCCCTCGCATCCCTCGGCGGCCATGCCGGGCTGTCGCGGCGCGCGGTAGCGGTCGGTGTAGGGCGTGCGAACCACGCCGATCGGTCGGAGCGTGAGCGGGTCCATCGGTCGCCCCGCGCGAGTATCACACCCGACGCTGCAACCGTTCGGCGCCGTGCGGCGTAGGCGGCGTTGCGGTGCATCCCACCGTCAGAACGGACGCCCACTTCATGAAGCACCTCACGAAGCGCCTCGCCCTCGTCGCCCTCGCCCTCGCGGGCTGCAACCGCCCGCCGCCCGCGGTGCAGCACCCCGACGCGCCCGCCGCACAGACGTCTCCGCACACGGCCCCCGCCGCGACGACCGTGCCCTCTCCGACGCCCTCGCAGCCGGTGCCGCCGGTGGGCGAGCGGCTCACGCGCAGCGACGACGAGTGGCGACGCACGCTGACGCCCGAGCAGTTTCACGTGCTGCGCGAGGCCGGCACCGAGCGCGCGTTCACCGGCGCGTACTGGAACAACCACGAGGCCGGTCGCTACGTGTGCTCGGCGTGTGGCGCGCCGCTGTTCTCGTCGGCGCAGAAGTTCGACTCGGGCACCGGCTGGCCGAGCTTCTGGCAGCCCGTGGAGCCCGGACGCGTCGACGAGCACCGCGACAGCACGCTCGGCATGGAGCGCGTCGAGGTTCGCTGCGCCCGCTGCGGCGGGCACCTGGGTCATGTGTTCGACGACGGCCCTCCGCCCACGGGCCAGCGCTACTGCATCAACTCGGTCTCGCTGCGCTTCGAGCCCACGCGCTGAGCGCAGTCGATCCGCGGGAGGGGTGAACGTTCGGTGCGTCGCTTCCGAACCCGTGCCTGGGAGTGTTGAAACATCGGTGCGTCGCTTCCGAACCCGTGCCTGGGAGTGTTGAGCGACCGGTGCGTCGGTTCCGAACGCGAACACGGGAGGGGTGACAGTCGCGTGCGTCGCTCCCGAACGCGCACACGGGAGGGGGTGACAGTCGTGTGCGTCACTCCCGAACTCGAACACGGGGGAGTCGACCGTCCGTGTCGTCACTCCCGAACTCGATCCGGGGAGTGTTGAACAGTCCGTGGTGTCACTCCCGAACGCGAACACGGGGGAGTCGACAGTCGTGTGCGTGGCTCCCGAACTCGATCCGGGGAGTGTTGAACAGTCCGTGTCGTCACTCCTGAACTCGAACACGGGGAGTCGACACTCGTGTGCGTGACTCCCGCAGTTGAACAGCGGGTGTGTTTCCGATCGTGCTCACGTCCCGCGTTCTGGCGGTGGTGAGAGCGTGCGAACCCGCTCGCGTTCTGGCGGTGGTGAGAGCGCGCGGATGGGTCCGCTTGCAGCGGGTGAATGAATTCACCCGCAGGTAGGCGAAAGCCCCTCACGGGGCTCGCGCTTCATGGACCGGAAGCACGCGGAGGCCCATTCGCACGATCGGAAACACACTCGAGCATCGCGCCGCGAGGGCGACACAACATCGAGAGTCCCGTCAGGGACTTTCCCCTCGCTGCGGGTGAATTCATTCACCCGCGGCGCGCGGTGCCCACTCGCACACTCGCTCCGCACGCAGACCCATCCGCACGATCGCCCCGCCCTCACACGCCCCCCGCACATTCGCCACCCGCGACGCGGCCGTTCGTGCGTAGCGTTGCGCCGCCATGCGCACTGCGTCCTTCCCCGCCCTCGCCGCGCTCCTCGCCCTCGTGTACGCGCCCTCCGCCGCCGCGCAGTCGCGGGACGGCGCGCTCGTCGCCGACCTCGGACTCCACGTCGTCGCCGTGGGCTACCAGCGCACGCTCGCACCGCGCCTCGTGCTCCAGGCCAGCGCCGGGCTCTACGGCCCGTGGACGGTCAACGACAACGTGCTCGGCAACGGCGGCGGCGACCACGATCCGCCCGGCGACGTGATCGGCGCCATGGTGCGCGCGCGGGCCTTCGTGTTCGTGCTCGGCGACGCGCCCTCGGGCCTCTGGATCTCCCCCTACGCGCAGCTCGGACTCGTGACCGCCACCGTGCGCGGAAGCGCCGCCCTCGGACCCGCGTGGGCCGCCGGCGCGAGCGTCGGATACACCTTCGCGCTCGGGTCGCGGTGGCTCCTCGGGCTCGGCGCGGGCGCGCAGTATCACGTCGCCGCACCCGACGGATCGGCCTCGTTTCCAGGGTTCTCGCGCTGGTCGCCCACCGTCGACATCAACGTCGCCTGGCGCTTCTGAGACGCGCTTCGGGTAGCGTCGCCGCCGCGATGACCTCTCCCACTCCGAAGCGCTCCGTTCCGCCGCGCGGACCCCTCGTGGGCGCGCGCTGGCTCCACGATCACCTCGACGATCCCACCGTGCGCGTCGTCGATCTGCGCTGGTACCTCCAGGGCAGGCGCGGCGCCGACGAGTATGCGCGCGGACACCTTCGCAACGCCGTCTTCGTCGACCTCGAACACGCGCTCACGGGACCCGTCGGACCGGGGCGTCACCCCATTCCGAGCCCGGCGCAGTTCGAACGGGCGATGCGCGCGGCGGGCATCTCGTCGTCGACGCGCGTGGTGGTCTACGACGACGCGGGCGGGAGCATCGCCGCGCGCCTCTGGTGGCTCCTCACGCACCACGGACACGCCCGCGTGCACGTGCTCGACGGCGGCCTCGCCGCATGGACCGCCGCGGGCTACGCGCTCACCGCCGACGTTCCCACCGTGCCCGAAGGAACGCTCTCCGTGCGACGCAACCGCGTGCTCCCCGTCGTCGACCGGCACGCCGTCGAAGCCGCGCGGCACCGGCACAACACCGTGCTCCTCGACGCCCGTGCGGCCGAGCGCTTTCGCGGCGACGTCGAACCCATCGACGCGCGGGCGGGACACATCCCCGGCGCGCGCAACGCCCCGTGGATGGAGAACCTCGCCGACGGGCGCTTTCTCGACGCGCGGGCCCTGCGGGTGAAGTACCGACGGCTCGGCGTGCGCCGCGGGGTCACCGCCGTCTGCTACTGCGGGTCGAGCGTCACCGCGTGCCACACCGTGCTCGCGCTCACCCTCGCGGGCGTTCCCGCGGCCCGCGTGCGGCTCTACGAAGGGAGCTGGAGCGACTGGGCCCGCGACCCCGATCGCCCCCTCGCCACCGGCGACGACTGAGCCCCGCCCGCGCACATTGCTGCGCCGCAACACAGACGCTTGCGCATCGCTGCGGACCCTGCCTATACGCCCCCCGTTCCACTCATCCACGGGGAGACGACGACGATGCGCAAGCCACTTCTGCGAGCCTTCGGTGCGGCGATGATCGCCACGACGGCCTGCGCGCCCGACGCGGCGCTTGACGAGACCGGCGACGTGACCGCGGAGGCCCGCGTGCGCCTCCCGCTCGATCGCACCGCGGGCGCGATGATCGCGGGGTCGAGCGCCGACCAGCGCCTCGTGGCCTACGGCGTACGGTGCGACGCGGGCGATGAGACCACCGAGCTCCGCCTCGTCGACGCGCGCAACGGACGCACGCGCACCCTCGCCCGCGGATGGTCGTGCACGCCGGGCTCGGTGCGCTTCAGCCCCGACGGATCGCTCGCGGTCTACGGCCTCCAGGGCGCGCTCCGCGCCGTCGACACGACGAGCGGACGCACGGTCACCGTCTCGCGCGAAGGCGGCTCGGGCATCGGCGTGGTGTTCAGCCCCGACTCGCAGTGGTTCGCCGTCGCCACGCTCAACGGGACTTCGTCTGCGCTCGACGCGTGGGAGCGCGACCTGCGCACGCGCACCGAGGTCTCGGCCGCGGCGTATGCGTCGCCCTTCGGTCCGCCCGACGCGGGGCTCAAGGTCAGCCCCGACGGCCGCGCGCTGCTCTTCGTGGGCGACGTCGCGGGACCGTTTCCCGTCGGCAACCTCACGCTCTGGCGTCACGACACGCGCCGCGCGCGCAGCCTCGCCACGGGCGTGCTCGCGGGGGCATACACCCTCACCGCCGACTGGCGTCGCATCGCGTACGTGGGCGGACTCACGGCCCCCGCGCCCGGCGCACCGCCCTCGCCCGACGCGCTCGCGGGAGAGCTCACCGTGCGCGACCTCGACGGCGCGCGCAGCACGGTGGTCGAGTCGCGCGTGAGCACCTCGTCGCTCGAATTCGCGCGCAACGGCGACGCGCTGGTCTACGTGAGCGGAGGCTTTCCCCCCGGCACGCCCGCGACCCTCAAGGCGTGGACGTGGGGAAGCGCCGCGCCGGTCACCCTCGACGCGAACGTCTACCCGATGTTCGCGCCCGCGCGCAGCGTGGTGGTCAACCCCGCGGGCGACGCCGTGGCCTACAGCACCGGCCTCGTGCCCGAGCGCTTCGTGGCGGCGCTCCGTGTGACCACGCTGCCCGCGAACCTCCGCGACGCGCGCACGGTCACCGTGGCCGACGAGGCCGTGCCGGGCACCGCGGCCTACAACCGCGACGGCGCGCTCGTGTACCTGCACACGCCGACGGCGACCTTTCCCCTCGCGGTGGGCACGCTCTCGGCGTGGAGCCCCGCGTCTCGCACCGCGCGTGTGCTCGGCACCGAGGTGGCCCAGGTCGGGCTCCGCGTGGAGTCTGCGCGCCGCGAGGTGCTCTTCGTGAGCGCCTACGACGCGGGCAACGCGATCGGCACGCTGCGCTTCTGGGACGGCCTCGCCGCGCAGGCCCGCACCCTCGGCACGCGCGCCGCCGTGATGTCGCTCACCCCGTCGCCCGCGTGGCAGCGCGTGGCCTTCGTGACCCTCGCGCCCGCTGCCGAGGGAGAGGTTCCCGCCACGGCGCTCCGTGTCGCGCGTCTCGTGGGCGCGCCCTCGACGGTGCGCATCGACGACGGCCCCACCTCGCAGCTCGTCGCCGACGACGGCACCACGCTCTACACCACCGCCGACGCCCTCTGGCGCAGCGCTTCGAACTGACCTGTTGCTCCCGCGCGGCGCGTGCGTGACGCTCCGCGCCCCCATGAACACTCCGATCACCGCGTACGCGCAGCTCGCCCCCGGCGGCGCGCTCACCCGCACCACGCTCCCCGAACGCGCGGCGCCCGAAGGCCACGACGTCGACGTCGAGGTGCACCACTGCTCCGTGTGTCACAGCGACGTGCACCTGCTCGACGGCGACTGGGGCGCGCAGGCGATGCCCTTCGTGCCCGGCCACGAGGTGATCGGACGGGTCGTGCGCCGCGGTCCCCTCGCCCCGCACGCCGAGGGCGCGCTCGTAGGCGTCGGCTGGCAGGCGGGCGCGTGCGGACGCTGTCACGCCTGCACCACGCAGCGCGAGCACCTCTGCACCGGCGGCAAGCTGCGCACCTGCGTCGGCCGTCACGGCGGCTTCGCCACCTCGCTCCGCGTCGATGGACGCTTCGCCTTCGCACTCCCCGCGGCGCTCGATCCCTCGGTGGCGGCGCCGCTGCTCTGCGCCGGGCTCACGGTGTTCTCGCCCCTCGAACGCTTCGCCGTCGGACCGGGCACGCGCGTCGGCGTCGTGGGACTCGGCGGCCTCGGTCACCTCGCGGTGCGCTTCGCATCGGCGCTCGGCGCCACCGTGGTCGCGTTCGATCCCGACCTCACGAAGACGCCCTTCGCGAAGCAGCTCGGCGCGAGCGACCTCGTCGACGCGATGGGCGCGCTCCCCACGAACGCCGTCGACGTGCTCCTCGTCACCACGCACGCCTCGCTCCCGTGGACGCGTTGGATGTCCGTGCTCGACCTCGAAGGCACGCTCTGCCTCATCGGCGTGCCCGCGGCGCCGCTGACGGTCTCCGTCGACCCGCTCCTCGACGAGCAGAAGAAGGTCACCGGAAGCGTCATCGGCAGCCCCGCCACCATGCGTCGGATGCTCGAACTTTCGGCCGCGAAGGGCGTGGAGCCCATCATCGAGCGCCTTCCGCTCGATCGCGCGCAGGAGGCCGTGACGCGCGTGCGCGAGGGACGCGCACGACTGCGCGTGGTGCTCGACGTCGCGGGCTGACGGCACGCTGTCCACCGCGACCGGTCAGCGTCGTGCCCATTGACGGCGGAGGGTCTGTTCGTCGAACACTGCCGCTGCCATGTCATTGCCCGAGGCCGAGTACTTCTTCGAGTGCGGGGGCTCCGGGGGCGCAGCCTGGCAGGTGACGCAGATGCACCTGCGCGAGGCGCTCTCCGAGCCCTTCGTGTTGACCCTCGACCTCGTCGAAGAGGGCGTCACCGACCTGCACGCGCTCACCGGCGCCGACGCGAACCTGGTGGTGCTCCGACGACCGCTGATGCGCACGGTCCGCGGGGTGATCCGATCGGCGCTCCACGTGGGCACGTACCGCTCGCGACGGCACGTGCGCGTCGAGGTGGTGCCCACGCTGTGGCTCCTCTCGCAGCGCCACGACGTGCGGATCTTTCAAGACCTCAGCGCCCTCGACGTGGTGCGCGAGGTGCTCAAAGACGCGGGCGTCTACCAGGGCGATGGCGCCCTCGACGTGAGCGGCCTCGACCCCTCGCACTACGCCACCCGCGAGTACTGCGTGCAGTACAACGAGAGCGACCTGGGGTTCATCGCGCGGCTCCTCGCCGACGAGGGGATCACGTACTTCTTCCGCTCGGATGTGTCGGGCGAGACGCTGGTGCTCGTCGAAGACGGCGCGGCCGACGCGTTCACCGACCCGGTGCCCCTCATGGGACCGCTGCGGGTGATGGGCGAAGGCGGCGCCACGCACGACGCCGAGACGGTGCGCACGTTTCACCACGACGTGACGCTGCAACCCACGGGCGTCGCGCTGCGCGAGTGGGACTTCACGCGGCCCTTCGACACGCAGGCCGGATCACCCGGTCGCGAAGCCTCGATGACCCGCAACGTGCCCGCCCCCGTCACCGAGCGTCAGGTGTACGAGTACCCCGCGCAGGCGGTGCTCCATGAGTACAACGAGGGCGCGCTGCACTACGGCGCCGACGACCTCACGCGCCGCGCGAATGTGCGCTTCACCGAGCACACGGGACGCACCCAACGCTGCGCGGGCACGGGCAACGTGACGGGCTTCGCCGCGGGTCGGCGCATGCAGCTCACCGACGAAGACGGCGGCGACCTCGGCACCTTCACGATCACCGAGGTCGAGCACCGCGGCCGCGTCGCCGAGGGCGGACACGACGCGCACGAAGACGCCTTCGCGCGCTACGCCAACTCGTTCCGCGGGGTGGAGCAGTCGGCGGTGGTGCGTCCGCGGCGCGCGTCGCGGCCCATCGTGCACGGGCCCCAGACCGCGGTGGTGATGGCCCGCGCGAACTCGACCGACGAGATCGACATCGACGCGTACGGCCGCGTGCTCGTGCGCTTCCACTGGGAGCGCCCCGAGCGACGGGTCGACTCGCAGCGCGCGAAGAACAGCTCGTGCCGCATCCGCGTGGCGCAACCGTGGGCCGGCGCGGGCTGGGGCGTGGTGTTCAACCCCCGCGTCGGGATGGAAGTGGTCGTGCAGTTCCTCGACGGCGACCCCGATCGTCCGCTCATCACGGGCACGGTCTACAACCAGCACAACCAGCCTCCGCCGCAGGGCGAGGTGGTGCAGACGCGCACGCGCTCGACGATTCGCACCAACAGCTCGCCGGGCGGCGGCGGCTTCAACGAGCTGTCGTTCGAAGACCAGGCCCACGCCGAGGAGATCTTTCTCCACGCGCAGCGCGACCTGCGCGAGGTGGTGCTCCGCAACCACAGCACCACGGTGCACGCGAACCAGACCCTCCACGTGCACGGCAACCAGACCGTGCATGTGCATGGCATCCAGAGCATCTCCGTCGACGGTCACCGCGGCGAGCCGGGCAAGCACGGCACGCTCAACGTCACGGGCGATCTCACCGTCACCACGACGAACGAGATCAAGCTCAAGGCGCCCACGAAGATCACCCTCGACGTGGGCGGCACCACCGCGACGCTCACCCCCGGACGCATCGAGCTCAACACCGGACGCGGCGCGATGATCGCCCTCGAAAACGACGAGATCACCCTCGTCGCTTCGAAGGTCAACACCTACGCCAGCGAGATCAACTCGTACGCGACGAAGGTCGCCATCGACGGGTCGAGCACGGCCACGCTGAGCTCGTCGGGCGTCACCACCGTGAGCGGAACGCCCCTCCAGCTCAACGGCCCCGGGCCCTTCGCGGGACGTGTGATGGAGCTCGCGCCCGCCACCATCACCACGGGCGCCGCGCTGGTGCTCGTGGGCGGTCCGTCGTTCCCGCTGCCGGTCACGCGCAACGCCGACGGGAGCATCTCCGTGGGCGACAACCTGAAGATCCTGCCCGGCAGCGATCCCAACTTTCAGAACATGGTGCTCCGCGACCTCGGGATCATGGCCTCGACGCCCGCGGGCCTGCAGCGCCTCAACAACATCCAGAACAACCCGGGCGGCCACGACGTGACCATCCGCGAGTACAACGCCGCCGACGCCGCGCAGTTCGGGTGGAACAACTCCATCGCGACCCCCACGGGCACCTGGCAGAACGCGATGGTGCAGCGCGACGCCGCGGGCAACCTCGTGGCGAACTCCGGTGCGCCCACGGAGATCGCGTACAACCCCAACATCGTGCTCGGCCCCAACGGCACGCCCGAGCCCGCCGACTCGACGCTCTTCCACGAGATGGGACACGCCGAGCACAACGCCTACGGCGTCAACCGCGCCAACGACCCCATGGGCGGCGGCTGGGACAACGCCGAGGAGTGGCAGAACATCCAGGGCGGCGTGAACCGTCCCGGCGGCACGAACAACATCCCCGGCACGCCGTACTCGCCCGCCGAGAACGACTACCTCGGCGATCGAAACTATCCGTACCGCCGCACGGACCACGGCAGCGGCTACTCGAACCCCGACGGCACGCCCATCACCCCGTGAGCGCGCTCCACCCGAAGACCCTTCGCCGCGAATGACCCCGATGCAGGCAAGCACCACCGAGCAGCACACCGCGTTCACGCTCCACTGGTCCGTCGAGGTCGACGCGCAGGCGCCGCACGCGACGCTCCGCTACGAGCTCACCGCGCACGAGGAGCTGTACCTCACCGACCGCCTCTGGGACCTCGACCGCACGGGCCGTCGCATCCCCGACGCGCACGGCGTCTACCGCTTCGTGCACGGCCGCACGCTGCGCCTCGTGTTCGCGCAGGCCCCGTGGCACCCCGCCATCGCGCTGCGCCAGGTCTACAAGCCCCTCTCGTCGCGGGTGCGCGCGGGCGAGACGCACCGACGCTCCGTGCCCCTCACGCTGCCCGTCGACGAGTACTCCGCCCTCGCCCGCGACGTGGCCGCGCCGCACGAGCTCACCACCGTCGACCGCGTGTCGCTGATCTTCGACTACCGCCTGCGCCGTGATCTCGCCGCCGATCCCGAGCCGCCGCCCGGCGAGTCCGGCGACGCCGTGGGATTCATCGTGCACGACGGCGCGCGCTACGTGTCGTCCGTCGAACTGCGCGGGCTCCCGGTGCACCTCCGCACGGGCCCCATGGTGCGCCTCGCGCTCTCGGGCGACCGCTGAGTCTCTCCCTCACCGTCCGCGTCGCGCGCGGGCCGGACGCGCCTCGCGCGCGGGCTTCGTCTCGCCGCGGAGCGCACGCGCGATGAGGTCGGGCGCCACGGTGGTCGCGGGCACGATGCGCTGCGGCGCGCGCTGCCGTCGCGGACGTCGCCCGTGGCCCTGGTCGTCGTCGAACCAGACGCGCACGTCTTCGTCGAGCCCGAGGCCGTGCATGTAGTTGTAGAGCGCCTTGCGGAGCCCCGCGCCGAGCCAGTCGTGGTCGGTGCCCACGGGGTCGGTGAAGGCCACCTCGTTGCGCGCGAAGGTGGCCTCGGGCTCGCGCGCCAGTCGAATGCCGTAGAGCGCGGGACGCTGCCCGATGGGGCTGTGCACCGTGGCCGCGAAGCGGTGCCAGAAGCCCGAGTGGATGCACCCCTCCACGAAGAGCTGGCGCACGCGTTCGAGCGAGTCGACGGTCTCCTGCGTGGTCTCCGTGGGGAAGCCGTACATCAGGTACGCGTGCACCATCACGTTCGCGTCGCTGAAGGCGCGGGTGACGCGCGCGACCTGCTCGACGGTGACGCCCTTCTCCATGAGCGCGAGGAGTCGGTCCGAGGCCACTTCGAGGCCGCCGCTGATCGCCACGCAGCCCGACCGCGCGAGGAGCTGCGTGAGCTCGGGGGTGAAGGTCTTTTCGAAGCGGATGTTGCCCCACCAGGTGATCGCGATGCGCCGCTCCAGCAGCCGCATGGCGAGGGCGCGCAGGGCCGCGGGCGGCGCCGCTTCGTCGACGAGGTGAAAGCCCGTGACGCCGGTCTCGCGCACCATCGACTCGATGCGGTCGACGAGCACGTCGGCGGGCGCGCCGTCATAGCGGGCGATGTAGTCGAGGGTGATGTCGCAGAAGCTGCACTTCTTCCAGTAGCAGCCGTGGGCGACGGTGAGCTTGTTCCAGCGGCCGTCGGACCAGAGGCGGTGCATGGGGTTGAGCATCTCGACGAGCGACACGTAGCGATCGAGCGGAAGGCCGTCGTACGTGGGCGTCCCCGCGTCGCGGTGGGGCACGTCGTGGAGCGCGTCGGTGGTCTCGAAGTGCACCCTTCCCTCGCGGCGTACGAAGGTGCGGAACAGCGGCTTCGACGGGTCGCGCAGATGGTCGAGTAGCGCGACGAGCGGACGCTCTCCGTCGTCGAGGGTCACGTAGTCGACGTGGTCGAAGACGCGCGGCTCCGAGAGCCCGCGGAGCTCGGTGTTCACATAGCCGCCGCCGACCACGACCTTCACGTCGGGGCGCAGGGCCTTCACGGCGCGCGCGATGCGAAACGCGCCGTACACGTTGCCGGGAAAGGGCACCGTGAGCCCGATCACATCGGGCGCGTGGGCTTCGAGGAGCTCTTCGGTGATGCCATCGAGCAACTCGTCGACGAGCGTGGGATCGGCGTCGAGGGCCTCTTGAATGGGGTCGAAGCTCGGCGCGCTCGCGGCGAGTTTTTCTCCGTAGCGCGAGAGTTCGAAGCGGGGATCGACGCCTTCGCGCACGAGGTCGGCGAGGTCGTCGAGGAAGAGGCTCGCGAGGTGCTTCGCCTGGTCGTAGGTGCCGAGGGCGCCGAAGGCCCACGCGACGTTGTCGTCGTTGGCGCGGAGGGCTTCGAAGCGCGGTCCCTCGGGGAGCCAGCGCCCGCCCGCGATGCGCAGCGCGAGCGTGGGATCGCGGCCCTGAAGAAAGCGCACCGCGGGTTCGACCACATCGAGGATGGCCTCGCCGTGACGGAGGAAGTGCGCGATGGGCGCGGGCGCTCCCTCGAAGGACTCATCGAGTCCCATCTCCGCGGCGCGCTCACGGAGCTCGTCGAGCACGGTGGCGAGCGTGTCGCGCGAGAACACGCGCAGAAAGAGCTCGATGGCGGGATCGGCCTGCGCGACGTGCAGGTCCGGTCCGCCGTGCGCGCGGAGGAACCCGGTGAGGTACGCCGTCGCGGGGTACGGCGTGTTGAGCTGGGTCATCGGCGGCGTAAGCAGCAGGACGCGCATGGGGCGCGCGACGGTACTGCAAGCGCGGCCCGATGCGCAGCGGGTGGCGGGGTGGTGGGCAATGCCTGGGCGACGGCGTCGAGGATCCCGATCGAGCAGGGCCCCTTGTGGGCCCTTCCCCATGGATGCCGTCGGCTTCAGCCGATGGCGTCACGCGCATCCGTCGCCATGGCCTGTCGCCGTCGGCTGAAGCCGACGGCAGCGTGGAGTGAAGCCCCCTCACGGGGGCTGTCCGCTCGGTTCCCCGATCGAGCAGGGCCCCTTGTGGGCCCTTCCCCATGGATGCCGTCGGCTTCAG
>CAMFHP010000040.1 GCA_945952225.1 uncultured Myxococcaceae bacterium | reverse complement strand
CCGCGCGCGTCTGTTGGGGGGAGGTGTTAGGCGTATCGAGCGCGGCGACGCCGTGGTTCCTGGGGGGGTGCCTCGCGGTGCTCTCCAACGGCAGTGTGCGCGTGCGCGACGGGGTGGTTGCGGCGCCCGACTTCGCGCGGTGGTTCTCGCCGCTGTCGCTCACGCTCGGCGCCCTCGCGCTCACGGCCTGCGCGTACGCCGCGGCGGTCTTTCTCGCGGTCGAGACCCGCGACGCGCTCCGCGAAGATTTTCGTCGCCGCGCGCTCGCGGCAGGCACCGCGGTGGTGGCGCTCTCGGCGCTCGCGATCCCGTTGCTGCGTGCGGAGGCGCCGCGCCTCGCGTCGGCCCTCGGGAGCGCCCGCGTGCTTCCCGTGGTGACGGTCGGCGCGCTCGCCGCGCTGGCCTCGGGCGCCGCCCTGTACCGCGGACGGGTGCGCGTCGCGCGGGTCGCCTCCGTCGCGTGGATCGCGCTCGAACTCGGCGCCTGGGGGCTCGCGCAGCACCCCTACGTCATCGCGCCCGACGTGACCTTCGCGGCGAGCGCGGCGCCGGTGGAGACGATCCGCTTCGTGCTGTGGACGACGCCCTTCGGCTTCGCCCTGCTCCTGCCGTCGCTGTGGTTGTTGTTTCGTGTGTTCAAGCGCCGCGAGGGCGCCGCCCACTGACGGTCAGTGCGGGAGGAACATCGGCAGCTCACTGCCACCGTTGTTGTTCTCGCCGTGCCCGGTGTTCGTGGGGCGCGGTCGCGGTCGTCGGGGCGCGTCGTTGCCCGTCTGCGCGGGTGCCACGAGCGCGCGGAGGTCGATGCTCGCCGAGGGGCTCGACGGGTCGATCATCGCATCGAGCGAGACCGACTCGCGCTGCACGCGCACCGCGAGGGGACGTCCCGCGGGCACGGGGATCGCGCAGGGCGTGGCCGCGCAGAGCACGGTGCCATCGGTCGACGAGATGCGCGCGCCGGGCGGCGTCGTGGTGACGGTGACCATGCGCGGCGCCGGTGCGGGCGCGGTGGGTTGTGCGGGCTGTGCGGTGGTCGCCGTCGCGGGCTGCGAGGGCGGGTCGGCGACGATCACGCGCGGGGCGGGCGGCGGCGCGGCGGTGCGCTGCGTGAGGAACCACGCGGCACCCCCGAGCCCCGCGATGAGCATCACCGCAACGGCAACGATCACCGGCCCGTTGGAGCGCGGCGCGGGCTGCGGGGCGATGGCCATGGGCGGCGCGACCACGTAGCCCGGCGACGACGGCCACGGCCCCACCTGCGAGGGATGGCCCATGGGACCGACCTGCGACGGGTGCCCCATGGGACCGACCTGCGAGGGATGGCCCATCATCGCGGCCTGCGAGGGGTATCCCGGCATCGACGCCTGGCTGCGTGCGTGGACGGTCTGTTCGAGCCCCGTGGGCGGCACCTGCGCCATGCCCTGCATCACCGAGGCGGCCATCTGCACGTGGCCCGAGCGCACGATGCCCGAGCGGATCTCGCCGCCGGGGACCGGCACGTTGCCCGTCGGAAACGTGCGGTTCGACGCGTCGGAGAGGGCCTGCAGCCGCGCGTGGTCGCCGTTGAGAAAGGGCGTGAGCGCGCGACGAAACTCGTCGGCCGATTGGAAGCGATCGCGCGGCGACTTCTGGATCGCGCGCATCACCACCTCGGCCAGCGCGGGCGACACGTCGTTCACGCGGGTGAGCAGGTGCGCGGGCTCCTCGGCGATGATCTGGCGCAGGAGCACGTAGCGGTCGCGCGTGTCGTAGGGCATCGCGTTGGCGAGCATCTCGTAGAGGAGCATCCCCACGGCGTACACGTCGATGCGGTGGTCGGGGGTCTCGCCCGCGATCTGCTCGGGGGCCATGTAGCGCAGCGTGCCGACGAGCGAGCCCTGCGTGGTGTTCGCGTCGACGATGTCGTTCTGCGTGAGCTTCGCGACGCCGAAGTCGAGCACCTTCACGTGATCGTCATCGCCCGCGCGGTGCATGAACACGTTCTCGGGCTTGAGGTCGCGGTGCACGACCCCCGCGGCGTGCGCGACCCGCAGCGCGTTGAGCGTCTGCACCGCCACGTAGACCGCGCGCTCGGGGGCGAGCCTGCCCTCACGGCGGAGCAGCGCGCGGAGCGACTCGCCTTCGAGCAGCTCCATCACGAGCAGCATGCGGCCGTCGCGGTCGCGACCGAAGTCGATGAGCTGCACGATGTTGGGGTGCGTGAGCCGCGCGATGATGTTCGCCTCGCGCACGAAGCGGGCGAGGCCCGTTGCGTTCGCGGCGTGCTCCGACGAGAGCACCTTCACCGCCACATGGCGCCCGACGGATCGCTGCACCGCGCGGTACACCGTGCCCATGCCGCCGCTGCCCACGGGGTTGAGCATCTCGAAGCGCGAGGCGTCGAGCTCGGGCACCACGGGCTCGGGGCGGGGGCCGCCGCTGTGGTTCGCCTGCGACGAGTTCGTGGTCACGGTGCGGCCTCCGTCGTGGGCTGCGTGAGAAAGAGCACCAGCCCCGTGACGCCCGCGACCACCGCGGTGCCGAGCGCCACGTCGGCGCCGATGGCCATGGCGCTTCCGGTGCTCGACGCGCTGTCGCGCGCGTTGCCGTCACGGTTGCTGTTGAAGTCCGACTGGGCCGACAGCGCGAGCGCACCGAACACGCCCGCGGCCACCGCGCCGACGCCCGCCACGCCCCACGCGACGCCCACGGGCACGGTGATGCGACGCGGGTGCGTGACGCCCACGCGCAGGAGGTTCCGTTGACGTTCGGCCTCGGATTGCGCGAGGGCCTGCTGGCGCGCGAGCTCGGCGGCCTGGGCCTCGCGGGCGGCCTGCTCGGCGGCCTCACGACGGCGCCGCTCTTCGTTCTGCGCTTCGGCGCGGCGCACGGCGGTGTTGAGCGCCTCCTGCGCGACGGCGGCGCTGTCGCGGTCGGGGTTCGACGCGAGGAAGCGCTGGTAGTAGGTCGCCGCGGTGGAGAAGTCTCCGGCGAGCTCGTGGGCGCGTCCGAGGTTGTAGAGCAGCCGGGGCAGGGGACGCATCGCGTAGGCCCGCTGCAGGAGCTGGATCGCGGTGGCGCCGTCTTGCGCGTCGTAGGCCTGCACGGCCTGCTGCACGAGGCGGTCGAACTCGCGGTTGCGCGGCTGCGCGTGGAGCGAGCGCGGCGCGAGCGAGAACACCAACGCGGCGGCGATGGCGAAGCGCTTCATCGGTTCGCGCCTCCCGTGGCGCAGCGGAAGCCGATGGCCGTGTCGGCGTTGTCGGCGTCCATCCATTTTCGGATGAGGGGCCGCGGGTCATCGCTGCTGAAGCGACGTCCGCGCGAGAAGCGGCACTGGGTGCAACGCTGCACCGTGGTGCTGTTGGGCTCATTGATCGGCGAGCCCGCCATGGGGCCGAGCGGTCCCTGGGGAAAGTCCGTGCACCAGGCCGTAGGCGCGCGGGACATGTAGTAGTTGTTGCGGTCGTGGTTGGGCGTGGTGTCGAGGTAGTCCCACATCCACTCGTCGACGTTGCCGTAGAGGTTGAACACCGACTCGGGGGTGGCGCCCATGTCGAGCGAGGCCACGGGGAGCGGTCGGCCCACACAGGGCGCGCGGTTGGTGCCCGCCGCGATGTTCGCCCGCGCGCACGTCGGCGCGTCGTTGCCCCACGGATAGCGCCGCGCGCCGTTGTCGCCCTGCATCGCGCGGAAGAACTCGGCCTCCGTCGGCAGGTGCTTGCCCGCCCAGCGGCAGTAGCGGTCCGCGGCGATCCACGTGACGAAGACCGCGGGGAGGGTGTCGATGTCGGCCGCGACGGTTTCGAAGAGCGTTCCGCGGCGGCGGATCGAGAGGTCGTAGCCGGGCTCCGTCGACTGCGGCAGGAGCACCAGCGGCACCCAGTTGGGCGTCGCCGTGGTGCTGTCGTTGTAGAGCACGTAGGTGCCGTAGGTGCGCGTGCGGTTGAGCGGCGAGGGCGGCGTGCCGATGCGAAAGCGCGAGGCGTCGAGGGAGTTCAGGTAGTTGAGAAACGCGCGGTTCGAGACCTCGTGCTTGTCGAGCGAGAAGGGCGCGAGGCACACGCGGTGTTCGGGCGCGTCGTCGCCCTCTCCCTCCGAAGCGTCGTCGCTGCCGATGCGCACCGCCGTCGACGCGGGGTAGTTCACGACGCACGCGGCGCCGTCGTCGATGGTGCCGTTGCAGTCCTCGTCGAGGCCGTTGAAACACACCTCGGCGGAGGGGGCCGCGCGGTACACGCACGTGAGCTGGTTGTTCACGCAGCGTCGACGGCCGTCGCTGCACTGGCCCGCACGCCGCTCGCGCTGGCACGCGCCGAAGTCTTCGTTCGCGTCGGACACGCCGTCGTGGTCGTCGTCGACGCCGTTGCAGAGCTCGGGGGCGGGCACCTCGCAGTAGCTGCGCGCGAGGTTGCAGCGCTCGCCGAGACGGCAGTCGCGGTCGGCGGTGCAGTCGGTGAAGTCGACGATCGCGTTGCACCGGAGCGCGGCGAACGCGAAGACCGCCGCCCACCACGGAGAGGCCCGGCGGGCGGACGCGGAAGAATCACGCATGCGAAGGTTCACGAGGTTCCGTTGCGCCGAGCCACCGCGCCCCGCGCAGGGCGGGATCATAGCCCGGTCTCTGCGCGCGACGGGAATCCTTCGCGGTCGGCGCCAGACGCCCGTCGACGGTCGCACGTGAGGGGTCGCCACGGGCCGCGCTTCGGGTATCGTCCCCGGCCCCCCTCTGCCACGGGCCACCACCGATGCCGACGCCCCGATCGCCCCGCCAGGAAGCGGCCCGCCGCGCAGGAAACGACGTTCACGCCGGGCGCCGACTCGCCCTCGCGGTCGAGGCCCTCGGCGAGTCGCTCGATGCGAACCCCGCGCTGCCCGCCGCGTTCGCACCTCACGCCAACGCCCTTGCCCATGGGCGCTCCACGGTGCCCGCCGACGGAGAGCGCACGGACTTTCCCGCGCGGGTGATGGCCCGCGTCGAGGCCCCGCACGTCGACGAGCCCGACCTGCCTGCGATGGCGCGCGACCTCGAAGCGTGGCTCGGTGCCGACCTCACGCGGTGGCTCGCCGACGACGTGGCGCGGCTCGTGTGCGACGCGGCGGGCGAGGCCGTTCGTGACGCCGTCGAGACCGCGTGGGAGGCGCGCGCCGACATCGTGGACCGCAAGCGCGCGCTCGCCGAGGTGTATGGCCGCTGGTACGCCGAGGGGCTCGGAGACCGGGAGCGCGCGGTGTTCCTCGCGGCCTCGCGGCTCGCGCTCGAAGAGGCCTGCGACCGATGGTGCGCCCTCGGCTGCGAGGGGAGCCTCGACCGCTACGTCTCCACCTGGCAGCGCGCGGCGGCGGGGTGGGCCGAGAAGGCGCTCGGCACCGCGGTCGACGTGGCCGTGACCGATGTCACCCGACTGCGCGCGCTCCAGACCGCCGCGAAGGAGATCCGCGCCGAGCGCGAGGCGCCGCGTTCGCTGCCCCGCGCGCTCGCGGCCCGCATGGGCGTCGAGGTCGCCGAGGTCGATCGCCTCCTGCGCCTCGAAGCCGTGGTGCGCGACCGCCTCGACCCGGCCGCGTTGCTCCGTCGCCGGTGGGCGCTCGTGAAGCCCATCGCGGCCGCGGTGAGCACCCTCGAACGCGAGCTCGGTCGCATGCCCTCGGTCACCGAAATCGCCGCGCGCGCAGGGGTTCACGACGCGCTCGTCGAGCTCGTGCTCGAAGCCCTCGGCGACGACTGAGCCCGTCGTTCTCGCGGCGTCGGCGCGCGCCGCGGTGTAGAACCGTCGCGAGGGCTACGCGATGCTGCGACGGATCGTGGTGGGGTACGACTTCTCCGAGGCCGCCGACGACGCGCTCGCGTGGGTGAGCGACGTGGCGCGCGCGGCCTCGTCGCACGTCGCCGTGGTGCACGTGGCCGACCTCGCCGACACCGACCCCGCCCTCTCCGAACTCCGCGCGCGCCTCGTGGAAGCCGTCGCCGACCTCGGCGTCGAGACCTCGACGCATGTGGTGACCGGCGACGCCGTGGCTGACACCCTCGTGCGCTTCGCCGACGAGCGTGACGCCGACGCCATCGTCGTGGCCATGACCGGCGGTCACCCGGTGCGACGGTGGATCCTCGGGAGCGTCGCCGACGCCGTGCTCCATCGCGCGCACTGCCCCGTGATCGCGTACCGGGGCGACGACACCTGATCGCGTGTACACTCGCGGCCCTCTGCGATGCGAGTGACGGTGCTGGCGAGCGGTTCCGGTGGCAACGCGTGCCTCTTCGACGACGGCGCGACCTGCGTGCTCGTCGACGCGGGCATTCCTCCCGCCACCGTGCAGCAGCGCCTGGCCCGCGCGGGGGCGAGGGCGCCCGACGCGGTGGTCATCACCCACGCGCACCACGACCACTACGCGCACGTCGACGCGGTGTCGCAGCACTTCGGCGCGCCGGTGTGGGTGAGCGAGTCGACGCGGCGAAGGTTGTCGCTCCACGGCGCGATGCGCGTGCGGGTCTTCGGCGCGCGCACGGCCTTCGAAGTGGGCACGGTGACGGTGACGCCCACGCCCGTTCCCCATGACGCCGCGCAGGTGGCGCTGCGGCTCACGGGGCGCGACGGTCGAAGCGCCGCGCTCGCGACGGATCTCGGTGAGGTTCCCCCCGCGCTCGAAGGGCTGTTTCGCGGCTGCGACACGGTGCTCCTCGAATCGAATCACGACGTGGGGATGCTCTGGCGCGGGCCCTACTCCATGCAGCTCAAGCGGCGCGTGGCCTCGGCGCACGGGCACCTCTCGAACGACCAGTGCGCGGCGCTGCTCCGTCGCCTCGATCGCTCGGTGGAGGCCGTGGTGCTCATGCACCTCTCGGAGACCAACAACCTCCCCGAGATCGCCCGCGCGTGCGCCGCGGAGGCCCTCGCCGACCACACCGCGCGCCTCCTCGTCGCGATGCAGGACGCGCCCCTCGCCGTGCACGGACACGGCGTCGCGCCGACGCCGCCGAAGCAGCTCTCGCTGTTCTGATCCTCGTGCCGTAGCAGAGCGCGCGGCGAAGAATCGTCGCGCCGAATGCGTGCGGGCGATGGTGGATCGGTAGTAGAAGCCCCACCCACGACGTGTCGCGGAGGCCACGGACCGATTGGGCGGTGACGGGCGCTCGCGCGGCCCCGGCGAACGATGGCTTCTGGCGAACACCGCAGCGCGGGCGACCTCCCTCCGCGCGAGGAACACACGGACCGCGGCCTCGGCCCGCTGGGCTCGGCTTCGAACCCCGGCACCCCGTCGAGCGCGCCCACGCCCGCGGGCGGATCTCCCTCCGCGGCGCCCGCGTCGATGCCCGCCTCGAAGCCCGCGCGCCCCGCCTTCGCGGCCACGCTCGTGGGCGTCGCGGCGCCCGAGAAGCTCAAGGTCACGCCCGCGGGAGAGCCCTCGACGCTGCGTGAACCCTCGGCCCGCGAGGCCCTCGACGACGGCGTCACCTTCGCACGCGACTACAAGGTCGTGCGGGCGCGCTTCGACACGCTCGCGGGGCGCGTGTACGAGGCCACGCAGACGGTCACCGGTCGCACCTGCGCGCTGCGCGTGCTCGATCGCAGCAACGTGTCGGCCGACGCGCGACGGCGCTTCATCGACGAGGCCCGCGTGGGCGCCAGCGCGGCCGCGCCCCGCACGCTCGCGGTCTACGACGCAGGCCACGATGACGCGACGGGGCTCTCGTGGGTGGCCTCGGAGCCCTTCGAATCGTCGTCGCTCGCGCACCGCCTCGACGCGCTCGGACTCGGCCCCACGCTCGACGAGCCCGTCGCGTGGCGCATCGTGGGGCAGGTGTTGCGCGGGCTCCTCTTCGCCCATGCGCGCGAGATCGCGCACGCCGACGTGCGGCCGTCGAACGTGCTCCTCGTGGGCGACGACGTGAAGCTCACGGGCTTCGGCGTGGCGCGTCTCCGCGACCGCGCGCGCGACGAGGCGAGGCTCTTCTCGGCCTGGGGCGCGGCGCTGTTCATGGGGCCCGAGCAGGCCACTGGCGGTGTGGTGGGCGTGGCGACGGACGTGTGGGCCGTGGGGCTCCTCGCGTTCCGCGTGCTCACGGGCTTTCACTACTGGTTCAGCGCGGGCTCCGACGACATCGACGTCACGGAGCTCCTGGGTGAGATGCACAACCCCGCGCGCGGATCGGCCCGCGAGCGCGCGCGCAAGTTCGGCTTCCGCGGCGCGCTCCCCGAGGCCTTCGACGCGTGGTTCGCGACCTGTACGGCGCCGCTCCCCGTCGACCGCTTTCGTACGGTCGCGGAGGCCGCCGAGGCCTTCAACACCTTCGCGCCCGAGAGCGCCCGCGTCGAGCCGCTCGATGGCAGCGGCAACCTCACGCGCACGCTCCCCTCGTTCGCTGCGCCCGCCGACGTGGCCGCGTTTCGCGTCGACGACGTGACCGAGCGCGAGACCATCGAGCCCGTCACGCAGCTCAAGCTCCAGGCCCCGCGCATCGCGACGATGCGTCCTCCGCCTGCGCACGCCGCGCCCACGCCCACGCCCGCGCCGCCGCCCGTCGACGAGATCGCCGACGAGGCCCCCACGCAGCGCCTCCGCGCGGTCGGACACGGCGACGCGCACACGCCCATCGCGCCCGCCATTCCCTCGGCGCATCCGCCGCCCGCGCGCTCCGTCGCGCCGCCGCGCATCGCGCACGTCGACGCGATGCCCGCGCCCGAGAAGCCGCGTCCGCCCAAGAAGAAGCCCCGCGCCGTGGGGCCCATCGTGGCCGCCGTCGCGATGGGTGCGGCGTGTGTCTATGCGGTGCATCTCGCGGCAGGCCCCGGTGGGCTTCCGGGGTTGTTCACGTCGCAGCCCGTGGTCGAAGCGGGCGATGGTGCTGCGGTGCCGCCCACGCCGATCGATGCGGCGTCGGGCGCGTTCGCGGGGGTGATGCCCTGGGCGCCGCGCAGCGCGAAGGTGTGGAACGGCACGCTCCGCGACGAGGGCACGGAGCTCACGTTCCTGCTGGTGTTGCGGCCGGGCGAGGAGCCCAACGCGGTCACGGGCTTCTTCTCGTGGACGGTCGTGCGGCTCGCGGGCGGACAGCCCGGCGAGCAGGTGCGCGAGAACGTCGCGGGCACGTGGGATCCGGTGCTCGGCGCGCTCGACCTCCACGGCACGTTGAGCACCAATCCGGTGCTGCTCCCGGTGGGCGCGTACCAGCTCCGCGTCGATGGCAGCGGAACGCTCGACGGCCACGCGCTCGAAGCCACCACGCTGCTCCACGGCGCGCTCGGAGACACCCGCGACGCACCCGCGCAGGGCCCCGCCGTCGCGCCCGACGCGGCAGCGGTCGCCGCGGTCCGAGACGCTGCGGCAGACGCCCGCGCCGACGTCGTGCGGGCGCGCGTAGACGCTGGATTTCCCGGGGTTCGCGCGCGCTGACACGTCGCGTTGATTCTTCTTTCGCAGGGGGCGCGTTGCGATACCCTCCGCGCGCCGCGCGCCCGGGAGAGATCCCGCGGCGTCGCTCCCAGCCCATCTCGAAACGACCGCGCGCAGCACCGCCTCGCGCGGCGTGAGGAACCACAACGATGCAGCACATGAAGCTCGTGCTCGAAGACGGAACCGTGTTGCGCGGCCGCAGCTTCGGGGCGCACCGCGACGTCGCGGGCGAGGTCGTGTTCAACACCGGCATGACCGGCTACGTCGAGACGCTGACGGACCCGAGCTACCGCGGGCAGATCCTCGTCACGACCTATCCCCTGCAGGGCAACTACGGCGTGCCCGCGCGCCGCGCGAAGGGCTCCGTCGACGCGCCCTTCGAGGCCGACGAGATCCAGGTGCAGGGCCTCGTGTGCGTCGAGCACGCGAAGCACCCGAGCCATCATCAGAGCGCGTCGTCGCTGGGCGCGTGGCTCACCGAGTCGGGCGTGCCTGCGATCGAGGGCATCGACACGCGCGCCCTCACGCGCAAGCTCCGCGAGCACGGCACCATGCGCGGATGGATCATGGCCGACGAGACCCCCGTCGAGGTGGGCATGGCCCGCGCGCACACCGTGGAGATGGCGAAGGTCGCCGACCTGGTGACCGTGCGCGAGACGGTGGTCTACGAGGGCGGCGCGCAGCGCATCCTGCTCGTCGACACGGGGTGCAAAGACAACATCGCGCGGTCGCTCCTCGCGCGCGGCGCCACGGTGGTGCGCGTGCCCCACCACGCGAACCTCCGCGAGATGGTGAAGGGCTGTGACGGCATCCTCCTCTCGAACGGACCGGGTGATCCGAAGGACCTCCCGGGCCTCGCGGCGCAGGTGCGCGGGCTGCTCGATTCGGGCATTCCGATCTTCGGCGTGTGCCTCGGGAACCAGATCCTCGCGCTCGCCGCGGGGGGCGACACGTACAAGCTCAAGTACGGCCACCGCTCGCAGAACCAGCCCGTGCAGGACCTCCTCACGCGGCGCTGCTACGTGACCAGTCAGAACCACGGCTACGCGGTGCGCGACGAGTCGCTCGGCGGCGACTGGGAGCCCTGGTTCGTCAACGTGAACGACGGCACCAACGAGGGCATTCGCGCGCGCGGACGCCCCGTGTCGAGCGTGCAGTTTCACCCCGAGGCCTCGCCGGGCCCCGAGGACACGGCGTTTCTGTTCGACGATTTCCTCCGGCTCGCCGGGGCGATGGCGCGAGGTCGATGATGTTCGGTCAGTACCTTCCCAAGAAGCCGCGTCGGGTGCTCATCCTGGGCTCCGGGGCCCTCAAGATCGGCGAGGCCGGCGAGTTCGACTACTCGGGCTCGCAGGCCATCAAGGCCATCCGCGAAGAGGGGATCCAGACCGTGCTGGTCAACCCCAACATCGCGACGATCCAGACGAGCGAGGGCATGGCCGACAAGGTCTATTTCCTCCCCGTCGATCCCGAGAACGTCGAAGAGGTGATCAAGCGCGAAGAGGTCGACGCGATCACCATCTCCTTCGGCGGACAGACCGCGCTCAACTGCGGCGTCGCCCTCGACGACCGCGGGATTCTCAAGAAGTACGGCGTGCGCGTGCTCGGCACGCCCGTCGACACGGTGCGCGACACCGAAGACCGCCTGCGCTTCAAGCAGCGCCTCGACGAGATCGGCGTGAAGACCGCGCGCTCGGCGGCGTGCAACAGCCCCGACGAGGTGCACGCGGCGGTGCGTGAGATCGGGCTGCCGGTGATCCTCCGCGGGGCCTACTCGCTCGGCGGCAAGGGCAGCGCGATCTGCGAGACGCCCGAGCAGCTCGACGCGGCGCTCGTGCGCGCGTTCGGCGGCGGCACCGCGCAGGTGCTCGTCGAAGAGTCGCTCCGCGGGTGGAAGGAGGTGGAGTACGAGGTCGTGCGCGACGCGCGCGACAACTGCATCACCGTCTGCAACATGGAGAACCTCGACCCGCTGGGCATTCACACCGGCGAGTCGATCGTGGTGGCCCCGTCGCAGACCCTCGACGACGACGAGTACCACATGCTCCGGACCATCGCGATCCGGACGATCCGTCACCTCGGCGTGGTGGGCGAGTGCAACATCCAGTACGCGCTCGACCCCGAGAGCCGCGACTACCGCGTGATCGAGGTGAACGCGCGCCTCTCGCGCTCCAGCGCGCTCGCCTCGAAGGCCACGGGCTATCCCCTCGCGTACGTGGCCGCGAAGATCGCGCTCGGGTACTCGCTGCCCGACCTCCCCAACGCGATCACGCGCCGCACGAGCGCGTTCTTCGAACCCGCGCTCGACTACATCGTCTGCAAGTTCCCGCGGTGGGACCTGCAGAAGTTCCGCGAGGTCGACAACCGCATCGGCTCGGAGATGAAGTCCGTCGGTGAGGTGATGGCCATCGGAAAGACCTTCCCCGAGGTCATTCAGAAGGCCCTGCGCATGATCGACATCGGCGTCACGGGCCTCGACCCCGAGGCGTTCGAGTTCGACAACCTCGAGAACGAGCTCCGCAACCCGACGCCGCGCCGCATGCTCGCGCTCTGCGCCGCCTTCGCGAAGGGAATGACCGTCGACGCGGTGCACGCCCTCACGCGCATCGACCCGTGGTTCCTGAACCAGATCGCCGACGTGGTGCGCTTCCGCGACGAGATCAAGAAGCCCGCGCTGGAGACCGAGACCCTCCGCGACGCGAAGAAGCTCGGGTTCAGCGACATCGCCATCGCGAAGCTCCGTGGTGAGACCGAGGCGCACGTTCGCAGCGAGCGCCTGAAGCACAACATCCGCCCGCACCTCGCGCAGATCGACACGCTCGCCGCCGAGTACCCCGCGGAGACGAACTACCTCTACCTCACGTACCACGCGCAGGCCGACGACGTGGCCACGAGCTGGCGCAAGAAGGTGCTGGTGCTCGGCTCGGGCGCGTACCGCATCGGGTCGAGCGTCGAGTTCGACTGGTGCTGCGTGAACACCGTGAAGGCCGCGCAGGAGCTCGGCTACGAGACCCTGCTGCTCAACTACAACCCCGAGACGGTGAGCACGGACTACGACGTCTGCGACAAGCTCATCTTCGACGAGATCACGCAGGAGACCGTGCTCGAACTCTGGGACCGCGAGGCCCCGGAGGGGGTCGTGGTCTCGATGGGCGGTCAGGTGCCGAACAACCTGGCGATCAAGCTCCATCGCGCGGGGGTGAAGGTGCTCGGCACGTCGCCCGAGAGCATCGACCGCGCGGAGGATCGCCACAAGTTCAGCGGTCTCCTCGACAGCCTCCACATCGAGCAGCCGCGGTGGACGAGCACCACCGACGTCTCCCCCGAGAACCTCGCGCGCGTGATCGCCGAGCTCGGCGGGTTCCCGCTGCTGGTGCGTCCGTCGTACGTGCTCTCGGGCGCGGCGATGTGCGTGGTGCACGAGCCCCAGCACCTCAAGAACTACCTCGCGCGCGCGGTCTCGGTCTCGCCCGAGCACCCGGTGGTCATCACGCGCTTCGAGAGCAACGCGAAGGAGATCGAGATCGACGCCGTGGCCGACCAGGGCGAGCTCGTGCTCTGGGCCATCAGCGAGCACGTCGAGAACGCCGGCGTGCACTCGGGCGACGCGACGCTCGTGCTCCCGCCGCAGAAGCTCTACATGGAGACGCTCCGGCGCATCAAGCGCATCGCCCGCGACATCGCGGCGGCGCTGCACATCACCGGGCCGTTCAACATCCAGTTTCTCGCCGTCGAGAACATGGTGAAGGTCATCGAGTGCAACCTCCGCGCGTCGCGGTCGTTCCCCTTCGTGTCGAAGGTCACGGGGGTGAACTTCATCCGCGAGGCCGCGCGTCGCATGCTCGGCGTCGCGACGCCCGTGTCGTGCGAGGCCCTGGAGCTCGACTACGTGGCCGTGAAGGCCGCGCAGTTCTCGTTCTCGCGCCTCGCGGGTGCCGACCCCACGCTCGGCGTCGAGATGGCCTCGACGGGCGAGGTGGGATGCCTGGGCGACGACCTCCCCGAGGCGCTGCTCAAGGCCCTCATGGCGACGGGCTTCCGCATTCCGAAGAAGGGCGTGCTGCTCTCGCTCGGGCCTGTGGGTGACAAGTACCGCTTCGAGCGCGAGGCGCGGATCCTCCAGGCGCGCGGGCTCACGCTCTACGCCACGCCGGGCACCGCCGACGTGCTCCGCGAGCAGGGCATCGCGTGCACCGTCGCGTGGAAGGACAGCGACGACAAGCACCCCTCCGCGGTGCAGCTCCTCAACGAGGGCGCCATCGACCTCGTGATCAACATTCCGCGCAGCTACGACAACCAGGGTCGGCCCGACGGCTACCGCATCCGTCGTCGCGCGGTGGACCTCAACGTCCCGCTCATCACCAACTTCCAGCTCGCGCGCGCCGCCGTCGACGCCCTCGACCCCGCGCGCCCCGTGGAGCTCAAGCCCCTCGACTGGGCGAGCTACCTCGCGCGCAACCACCGCTCGGCCTGACGGTCGCGCGCCTCCCAGACCCTCCACCTGCACACGTCTGCAACCCGCCGCGCGGAGCCCCGACATGGGACGCTCCGCACGGCGCGGTCGACCGTTACGGACGCATCGACGACGAGGCCGGTGTGGCGACGGTGAGTCCGCCGCGGAGCACGGTGAGCGCCGCGGGGAGGTCGAAGCCGTCGAGGGCTGCGTCCATCGCTTCGACGCGCGCGCGGGCGCCGGTGTCGCCGAGGGCCTGACGGAGCTCACGCCAGACGTCGACGGCGCTCGCATCGTCGGCGGTGAGCAGCGATTCGAGGAGCGCGCCGAGCTCGGCGACGCGCGTGCGGTCCATGCGGGCCGGGGTCGGCTCCACGGGGCGCGCCAGCGACGACGGACGGACGCCGCGCGCGGGGTGGCTGCTCGGCGCGTCGACGCGGACCGAGGTGCGCTCCGCGGGGATCCACCGGGCGAGCGCGATCTGGAGCATGCGCGCGTCGATGGGCTTCGCGATGAAGTCGTTCATGCCCGCGTCGAGGCACTGCCGGCGGTCGCCCTCGAAGGTGTTGGCCGTCCACGCGACGATCGGCAGCGACGCGAGGGCGGTCATCCGTCGCATGCGCCGCGCGGTCTCGGGGCCGTCGAGGCGCGGCATCTCCTTGTCGAGCAGCACGAGGTCGTAGCGCGTGGCCGTCACCCGCTCGATGGCCTCGACGCCGTCGCGGGCCGTGTCGACCACGAGGCCGAAGCTCTCCAACAGCTCGCGCCCCATCTCGCGGTTCATCGCGTGGTCGTCGACGAGGAGCACCCGCGCCTGCGCGCGCACCCGCAGCGAGCGTGCGGGCACCGCGGCCAGCGTGTGGGCGGTGACGCCGCGTCGGAGCTTCGCCGTGAACCAGAACGTGCTGCCCGCGTCCTGCTCGCTGCGCACGCCCACGTCGCCGCCCATGAGCAGCGCGAGCCTGCGGCTGATCGCGAGCCCGAGGCCCGTGCCGCCGTACTGTCGCGTGGTCGAGCGCTGGGCCTGTTCGAAGGGGCGAAAGAGCCGCGCCATCTGCTCGGCGGTGAGTCCGATGCCGGTGTCTTCGACCTCGAAGCGCACGAGGGCCGCGTCGTCGCCGTCGTCTTCGAGCGTCGCGCGCACGGTGATGGCGCCCGAGGGCGTGAACTTCACCGCGTTGTTCACGTAGTTGAGCAGCACCTGCGTGAGCCGCAGCGGATCGCCGAGGAGCGCGCAGCGCGTGAGGCGCGGGTCGACGTGGCTCGTGAGCGCGAGTCCGCGGGCGCGCGCGCGCTCGGTCACCATGCTGATGACGTGGTCGACGAGGGCGCCCACGTCGACGCTGGTCTCTTCGATCTGGAGCCGCTCGGCCTCGATCTTCGAGAGGTCGAGCACGTCGTTGAGGATGCCCAGGAGGTGCTGCGCCGAGCGCGCGATCTTGTCGAGGCGGTCGACCTGGCGCGGATCGCTCACGTCGCGTCGGAGCAGGTGTGTGAACCCGAGGATCGCGTTCATGGGCGTTCGGATCTCGTGGCTCATGTTCGCGAGAAAGGCGCTCTTGCTGCGGTTGGCCTCCTCGGCCTCGTCGCGCGCGCGGCGGAGTTCGGCCTCGGCCTGCGTGCGGATCGCGAGCTCGCTGCGCAGCGATGCGGTGAGCCGCTCGTTCTCGTCGCAGAGCGCGAGGGAGCGCGCGAGGTGCGAGAGCACCGGCGCGAAGAGCTGCGTGAAGGGGAGCGTCTGTCGGGGGAGCCGCGGCGAGAGGAGCAGCAGCGTGGCGCGCGCGTCGACGGGGAGCTTGAGCGCGCACTGGTAGTCGGCGCGTCCGCCGAGGGCGCGGAGGAGGGCCGGGTCTTCGAGCATCGAGAGGGGGCCGCGGACGAGGGGCGGCGGGAGCTCGACGCGCACGCCGCGGAGGGTCGCGAGGGCGCGGTCTCCCACGGCGACACGGATCACGGCGGAGCACCCCGCGGGCTCGTCGCGCACGTCGAGGAGCGCGACGCCGGCGGGAAATGACGTGTGGTAGAGCATCCGCTGGAGCACGCGCGTGAGGAGCGCGTCGACGCGGATCTCGCTGCCGAACGTGAGCGTGAGGTCGTAGAGGATCGCGAGGACGGCCTCGCTGTTCACGGCCCATCCCACGTGGCGCAGACGAGCGCCGTGTTGTGAAAGAGCGGGTACGACCACTCGGCCTCGCTGCCGAGTTCGCCGAGCGTGAGCGCGCCGCCGAAGCCCTCGGCCCCCACCTGCGCGTCGAGGGCGCGGAGCTCGTCGAGGGCGTGTGCGCCGATCTGGAGGCGACGGCCCGCGCAGTAGAACGTGAGCAGGTGGTCGAGGGGGCGCGGTCCCACGGTGGCCCTCACCGTGCGCGCCACGAGGTCGACGCAGGAGCTCGACGCGTCGCTGGGCGCGCGCAGGAGCGTGAGCACGGCGTGGTCGGGCACCTCGCCCACGCAGAAGATCGACCCGTCGTCGGCGAGGCCCACGGGCAGGCGCACCACCATCTCGCCGCACGCGCGCAGGATGCCCAGCGGGAAGTTCACCCCGTAGCGGTAGAAGTTCTCGCGCGTGAGCTCGACGCCGTACTCGCGCGCGATGAGCTCGCGGTACACGTCGAACGCGGGGCGCCAGTCGATGCTCTGCACGCGGTTGCCCTCGGTGGCCGTCGCCGTCATCGATCGCTCGGGCGGCGCATACCCGTGGGCGATGGCGGGGTACGACGACGCGCCGAGGAGCAGGCACACCGCGCCGCGCGCCACGCTGCGCTCGCCGTCGAAGAGGCAGGGGAACGGTTCGAAGCTCTCGCTCCCCGCGGCCACACCCGCGTAGCGCGCGCGGTCACCCGCTTCGAGGTAGAGCCGTTCGAGCACCGACGCGAGGTTGGGCACGAGCGCATCGACGAGGAGAAAGAGCGTGGGGGCTTCGCCGTCGGGCTCCGCGGGCTGCGCCTCGTCGAGAAAGTCGAGCACGGTGCGCGCGGACGCGTCGGCGTCGTGGGCCCATCCGTCGACCACGCGCATCGGCGGCATCACGTCGAACGACAGCAGCCACACGCCCTCGCTGGAGAACCCGTCGCGCGTGATGAGCTGCGGAAACACGCCGCCCGCGAGCGCCACGCCCGCCTCGCGCGCCGCGGCCTGGAGCATCGGCACGCGGTCGCGGCACGCATCGGCCAGCACGGCGAGCACACCGGCCCGCTCGGAGCGCGCGCGCAGCGGACGCAGGTGCGCGAGGAGCGCGTCGGGCGTGAGGTCGACGTGGGCGAGGCGGCTGGTCATGGCGTGGGCTCCGTGGGGTGGTCGGCGTAGCGGGTGGCGACCGCGCGCACGTCGTCGAGGCGGCGAAAGAACGCGTCGACCACGGCGGGGTCGAAGTGCGAGCCGCGTCCGTCGGCCACGAGCGTGAGGGCCGCTTCGAAGGGCATCGGGCGCTTGTAGGGGCGCCGCGCGAGGAGCGCGTCGAACACGTCGGCCACGGCCATCACCCGCGCGCAGAGGGGAATGGCCTCGCCGCGCAGGGCGTCGGGGTAGCCCGTGCCGTCCCAGCGCTCGTGGTGGTGCCGCGCGATGAGCATCGCGGCCTGCAGAAACCCGAAGGGCGCGAGGTCGTCTTCGCCCTCGATGGCGCGTCCGATGGCCTCGGCCCCGAGCGCCGCGTGCGTGCGCATGATCACCAGCTCGTCGGGCGTGAGCCGGCCGGGCTTCAAGAGAATGTGATCGGGGATGCCCACCTTGCCGATGTCGTGGAGCGGCGCGGCCTTGGTGAAGCGCGCGATGGTCACCGGGTCGAGCGCGTCGCGGTCGCGCGGCGTCTTCGAGAGCTCGTCACACAGGAGCGCGACGTAGTTCTGCGTGCGGAGGATGTGGTTGCCCGTCTCGTTGTCGCGGGTCTCGGCGAGGCTCGCGAGGGCGCGCAGCGTGGCGTCGCGCACGCGCTCGGCCTCGTGCGTGCGGCGGGCGATCTCGCGTTCGAGCCAGGCGTTCTGCGCGTGGAGCCGATCGCGGGCGTGCTTGAGCTCGATCGGCGCGGCCACGCGCGCGAGCACGATGGGCGGACGCACGGGCTTGGTGAGGTAGTCCGCGGCGCCGAGGGAGAGACCGCGGGCCTCGTCGTCGGTGGCGTCGAGGGCCGTGACGAAGATCACGGGGATCGTCTCGCAGCCCGGCAGCGCGCGGAGGCGCGTGAGCACCTCGTAGCCGTCCATGCCGGGCATCATCACGTCGAGGAGGATGACGTCGGGCCGCGGCTCGCTCGCGGCGGCCTTGAGCGCGCGCGGACCGGAGTTCGCGACGCGCACGCGGTAGCGACCCCGTAGCAGGTCGTGGAGCACCGCGATGTTCTCGGGGGTGTCATCGACCACGAGCACCGTGGGTCGCTCGTGCGCGGGAGTGTCGTGCGGTTCGTTCATCGCGGACGGCGCTGCGCCTGCGGGGGATGTGCGGTCGTCGACGCGCGATGCAACGGCGGCGTCGCGTCGGTGTGCGCGCGGTACGAAGTTGGGTCAGGCGACGGTGCGGCGCGCGAACGAGGCGGTCGCGGGCGCGTGCGGGATGAACGCGGACACGGTGGTGCCACGGCCGCGCTTCGAGGTGAGCGTGACGGTGCCGCCGAGCGCGCGCACGGCCTCGGCGAAGGCGCCCATGCCCACGCCGCGTCCCGACGTGTCGGTGGCCTCGTCGCGGGTGCTGAACCCGTCGGAGAAGAGCACCTCCTGAAGCTGCGCCTGCGTCTCGCACGGCAGCCCCAGACGCGTCGCCTTGGCGCGCACGCGGTCCCAGTCGATGCCGCGTCCGTCGTCGGCGATTTCGAGGGTCACGCCCTGACGATCCTGGCGCGTGCGGAGCGTGAGCGTCGCGGTCGGAGGCTTCGAAGCCTCCTCGCGCTCCTCAGGGGTTTCGAGTCCGTGGTCGACGGCGTTGCGCACGACGTGAACCATGGCGCTCCACACGGAGGCCCATCGCTCGCGGGGCACGCGCACGTTGTCGTCGATCACTTCGATCTCGACGGGCACACGTTCGAGGCGCTCGGCGAGCTCCTTCGCGCGGTCGCCCATGCGCGCGAGGCGCGGTCCCACGGGCTCGTCACCCCAACGACGGAGCGCGGCGGCCTCGGCGGTGCGTCCCGCCAGGATCAGCGCGTTGCAGGCCTCGCGGAGCGCCTCGCGCGGGAGTTCCACATGGTCGCTGCGCTCGCCGAAGAGGGCCGAGAGGCGGCGCGCGGTGGCCCGCCACGCCTCGGTGAGGGTGTTCACGTCGTCGGGGGTGACGGTCTCTCCCTCGGCCATCTTGTCTTCGAGCGCGTGGCACCGCGCGGCGATGGAGGTGAGCCCGTAGATCGCGCAGTTGCCCTTGATCGTGTGGAGCATGCGCGCCACCACCGTGCGGTCTTCGCCTGCGGCCAGCGTGGCGAGCAGCACGTCGGTCTCCGTGAGGAAATCTTCGAAGCCCCGGCGGTCGTTGAGCGCGCGCTCGACGGCGGTCACGAACTCGCGCTGCGCGGCCTCGGCCTCGCGCTGACGGAGCTCCTCGGTCACGTCACGAATGAGCGCGAGCGCGCCCTTCACGGGCTCGTCGTCGCGGCCCAGGAGACGGAACGAGAGCGCGTACTGCCGACCGTTGCGCGACACCGTGGCAGGGAGCTGCGCCGTCGACACCTCGCGCGGGAGGAAGTCGTCGATCACCTGCGACCAGCCGATCTCGAAGGCCGTGGCGAAGCGTCCGTCGCCCGCGTCGAGGTGGTGCCCGAGGTCGGCCTCGTCGGGCGCGCCGAACCACTCCGCGAAGGCCGTGGAGCACTCGGTGGCGAGGTGTCCCTCACGGTCGATGGTGACGAGGCCCTGCTCCACGTTGTCGAGCACGAGGCGCATGGCGTCGTTGCGTGTGGCGAGGTCGCGGGTGCGCGCCTCGACCGTCGATTCGAGGCCGCGGCGGTGCGCTTCGAGGTCGGCGTCGCGGGTCTGGATCCCGTCGAGCATCTCGTTGAACGCGTCGGTGAGGAGCCCGAGCTCGTCGTCGCTCATGCGCTTCGCGCGCACGGTGAAATCTCCGGCGCTCCGCACGCGATGGGCGGCGCCCGCGAGCTCGCCCACGGGGTCGGTCACGAGGCGGTGGAGCCGCATCGCGAGGAGCGTCGAGGCGAGGGCCGTGAGCGCGAGCACGAGCCCCGCGATCTGCACGAAGCGCCGCGAGCGGGCGTCGACGTCGCGCGTGGAGAACACCAGGCGGATGCGTCCCACCACGGCGCCCTCGCTGCGCACGGCGGCCTCGACGGTCATCGTGTGCGACTCGTGCGACGGGCCTGCGCGGCGCCACTCGGCGAGCGTGTGTCCCTCGGCGTCGAGGGCGGCGGCCGAGAGCGCCATGGGCTCGGCGGCCACCGTGCGGAGCACGTACGCGGCGGCGTCGCGGTCTTGAAACGCGATGGCCCCCGCGGCGCTGCCCGAGAGCGAGTCGGCCAGCACGCGGAGCGTCTGCGCGCGCGAGGCGACGTAGCTGCTCCGGTCGTAGACGACGAAGGCCGTGCAGGCGACGACGAGCGCGGCGATCACCGCGCCGATGAGCATCGCGACGAGGCGCGTGCGGAGCGTGAGCTTCATGCAGTCCCTCCCTCAATCGAGCGGAATGACGCGCACGTTGGGCCCCTCGACGCCCCACGCATCCGACGCGACGGTGACGGCGATGCCGCCGGGCGCGCGCGCGATCTGCTGGGCGACCTCCTGCGCGTTGGAGAAGGTCGGCGGCGCGACGCCCTGGCCCGCGAGCTGGCGCGTCTGCCAGTGCTGCGCGAACTCGGCGGCGCTCATCGAGAGCACGCCGCTGAACACGGCGCGGCCCGCGGCGGTGCTGCCCGACGGTGCGAAGAGGCGCACGGGCACCACGCCGTGCCAGAACGAGGTCTGGCCGAGGTACATCGCGCGCACCTGGGCGCGGTTGATGCGACGCGTGGGGTTGCGCGCATTGATGAGCACGACGAGGTCGTTGCCCTGCGCCTGCTGGGCCCACGCGCTCGCGGCGCTCACGAAGAGGGCGAACGCGAGGAGCGTGGCGCGGAGCGCGCCGAGGGTGATGAAGCGACGACGGGCGATCATGGTGCGAGCTCCCAGAGGTACGAGAACGAGATGCGGAGCTCGGGGGCGAGCTCGTTGACCCCGTTGATGGGATAGACGTGGATGCTGCCGTCGGCCTTCGCGGCCACCTGCGGCGTGGGCCTCCACACGAGGCCGAGGGTGTACTTGGTGAAGATCCCCTCGTCGGTGAGACCGGCTTCGAGGTCGCCGCCGAAGGAGCGCGCGTTGATCGTCTCGGGGTTGCTGTACCAGTCGAACTGCGCGTAGGGCGTGAGCGTGGCCGTGTCGCCGAGGGGGATCTCGTAGCCGACGCGGGTGTAGAAGGTCTGGACGTTGTAGTTCGCCGCGGTGTTGACCCCGCCCGAGGGAAGCCCGCCCACGAAGAAGCGACGCATCTGGAAGGGGTTGAGGCCCGCGTTCGCGAGGCGCATCACCGAGGCCGCGTCGCGCGTAGCGGAGTGTGTGGCGTTCCAGAACTCCATCTGCACGATGAAGCCCGCGCGGTGGAGCTGCGCGTAACCGCCGGCGACCCAGTACTCGTCGCGCGACATCCAGTTCGCGACGCCGCCGCGGGGCGAGCCCGAGCCCACGGCGCGCGTGGGCACCGCGTCGCCGCCGGTCCAGTAGAACGACGTGCCGAAGCGCAGCCACGAGCCCACGTCGAGACGCACGTCGCCGCCGAAGGGAACGGCCTTGTCCGCGCGCTCGTCGTCGCCCGTGTTGAGCGCATACGAGAGCAGCGCCGGGCCCACGGGCACGCTGCCGTGCACCATGAAATTCGTGGTGCGCGTGAGCATGAGGTGGTCGACGTCGAAGAGCTCGGGCGGCTCGATGCCGATGAACGTGGGCGTCGCGTCGAGGATCTCGTTGTAGAGGCCGAAGCGTCGGTACGTGAGGCCCGCGCGCACCTGAAGGAGGTTGCCGATGATGGGCGCCTCGACCCACGCGTTGCGCACGCCGATGGGCGTCTCGGTGGCGGGCGTGCCCGCGGCGCGCGCCGCGAGGTTCATGAAGAAGCGGTATCGCGAGAGGATCGTGCCCTGCACCATCGCGTGGAGGTTGAGCACGTCCCAGCCGTAGCCCCCCTCGTCGAAGGCGTTGGTGCCGTCGCTGTTCTGCGCGCCCGTGGGCGTCGCGCCCGCGTACTCGAAGTACGAGTCGATGTAGCCGTAGAAGCGCGTGTCGAAGACGCGCTCGGGGGCCACGTCGGCAAGCGATCCCCAGCCCGCAGCGCTGTCGGCGGGCGCGTCGGCGGGGGCCGCGGTGTCGCCGCTCGCGGGGGCGGCGGTGCTCGTCGGCGGCGCGGTGTCGGCGGGCGCAGCGGTGTCTGCGGGCGCAGCGGTGTCTGCGGGCGCAGCGGGCGGTGGCGTGCCCTGGGCGTAGCTTGCGCGTGGGAGCAGCAGGGCTCCCGCCGCGAGCGCGAGAAGGCGGATCGGCGTCGCTCTCATGGATCTCTCTCCGGCGCGCATTCCGCGTCGGCGACCGCGCGTCGTCGGTGACTCCGAAGGTCACGCGCGTGGGCGGCGGTGGTTGGGCTGTCGGATCCCCGTTCGAAACGCCCGGACCGTGCGAGCGCGCGAGGCACGTGTGCGCGCCGTCACGAGCACCGTGACGGGACACGCACGCGCGACGGTCGAGCACGGCGCATGCCGCCGCGCCACCGTTGCACACGCATCGCGATGCCCCGACGCACGCAGCAATCCCGCGTGTCAGCGCGTTGACATCGTCACGGCGCCGACCGTCAAGGGAGCCGTCATGGGCTGCGTCATCCTGTGGTGGAATGCGCGCCGTGTTGCAGACCGCGAGGCGCGCAGGGCGATGGGAGTGTGGGCGTTGACGACGCGCGTGCTCGTGACCGGTGCGGCGGGGTTCATCGGCGGCGCGTGGGCGCGTCACGCCACGGCGCGCGGTGCCGACCTCGTGGCCGTCGATCGCGCGGGCCCTGTGGGCGCGCTCACGCACATCGTCGACCTGCGTGACGCGCGCGCGGTGGCGTCACTGTTCGCGCGCACGCGGCCCGAGGTGGTGGTGCACGCGGCGGCGATGCTTCCGGTGGCCCGCGACGACCGCGCGGTGTGGGCGAGCAACGTCGGCGGCACACGCGCGGTGCTCGACGCGTGTCGCGCGTGCGGTGTGCGACGGGTGGTGTTCCTCTCGACGTCGACGGTGTACGCGCTCGATGGCGCGCCGTGGCGCGACGAGTCTGCGCCCCTCGATCCGCGCTCGCCGTACGGGCGTTCGAAGCGTGAGGCCGAGCGCGCGTGCGAAGCCGCCGTCGATGCGGGCCTCTCCGTCGCGTGGCTGCGCCTCGTGCCGGTGATCGGGCCGGGCCGCGGCGGGCTCTTTCACCACCTCTGCGCGTGGGTGCGCGAGGGGCGTCGCGTTCCGATGTTGGGCGACGGTTCGAACCGCGTTCAGCTCGTGCACGTCGACGACGTGTGCGCCGCGATCGACGCGCTCCTCGACGCGCGCGAGACCGGCGCGTTCAACTGCGGCGCGTCGTCGGTGGCGTCGGTGCGCGACGAGCTCACGACCCTCTGCGACACGGCCGGTCGCGGCGCGCGCGTGATGGCCCTGCCCGCAGCGCCCGTGGAGCGCGCCCTCGTCGCGATGCACCGCCTCGGCGTGACGCCCACGCACCCGTGGATGGTCTGCGCCGCCTCGCGCGAGATGACCTTCTCCGTCGCGCGCCTCGCGGCCCTCGGATGGAGCCCGCGGTACCGCAGCGCCGAGGCCCTCGTCGACACGTACCGCGCCTTCGATCCCGCGCGCCGCGACGCGCCCGAGGGAACGCACCGCGCGCCCTGGCCCTCGGCGCTGCTCGACCTATTGCGCCGCGCGTCGTGAGCGGCGGTCAACGCGCCAGCGTGCGCTCCCACAGCGCGCAGGTGCGCGTCACCATGGCCGCGAGCGAGAAGTCACGCACGGCCCGTTCACGCGCCGCTGTCGCCATGGTGTGGCGCTCGTGTGCGGCGAGGCGGAAGAAGCGCGCGAGTCCGTCGGCGATGGCGCGCGCGTCGGTGTCGGCGAGGCGCAGGCCCTCGACGCCATCGTGCACGAGGCCGTCGCGGTCCGCGGGCGGCGACACCAGCACGGGAACCCCGCACGCGAGCGCTTCGAGCACCACGTTCGACATGCCCTCGTAGCGCGACGCCTGGAGCACGCCGTCACACGCCGCGAGCAGCGCCTCGGGGTCGCCCACCGCGCCGGGCATCTCGATCACGTCACCCACGCCCTCGCGCGCGATCTCGGCCCTCAACGCCGCATCGAGCGCAGGCGACGCGGCGCGGCCCGCGAAGCACACGCGCCACGGGCCCAGCGCGCCCTCGCGACGGAGCAGGCCGAGCGCGCGCACGATGGCCGGATGGTTCTTCTCGGGTGACATGCGCGCGAGCACGACGAGCGTCGGAGCGACGAAGCCGAAGCGCGCGCGGGCCTCGTCGCGTGACGCTCCGTGGAGCGGGGTGAAGCGCGCGGTGTCGACGCCGTTGGGCACCACGTCGATGCGTTCGGCGGGAATCTTCGCGCGGCGCACGAGCTCGTCGCGCGTGCCCACGGAGTTCACGAGGAGCGCGTCGGTGAGGCCCGCGGTGATGCGTTCGAGCCGCGTGTCGCGCGCGTTGGGAACGCCCTCGCGCACCGCGCTGACCATGCGTCCGATGCCCGTCGCGCGCACCGCGAGGCGACCGTAGATGTTCAGCAGCCCGCCGAAGGTGTGCACGATCGCAGGCCGCACGCGACGGAGCGCGCGCGCGAGGCGCATCCCGGTGAGCGGCGTCGATCCACCCGCGGAGCGGAGGTCGATGCGATGCGACGCAGGCAGGTCGAGGCCGTACTCGTCGGTCGCGTCGCAGAGGGCGATGTGGGGCGTCCAGCGGGTGCGATCGAGGCCGCGAACGAGCTCGACGAACTGGCGCTCGGCGCCGCCGCGGTGGAGCGACGAGATCGCGAGCAGCACGGGGAGGGGAGCGGTCATGGCAGCGAGGCCGCGGACCATAGCGCAGCGTCCCCGCGCGACGGTCAACGGATTCGGCTCTCTTCGAAGAGCCCGCGCAGCCGCCCCTCGTCTTCGGTGGCATACGCGGGGGCGAGGGCGCGCAGCGTGGCGCGCGCATCGGTGAGCGCGGCGCGGGCCTCGTCGCGGTTCTCGTGGCGCATCCACTCGTCGCGGAGCCACTCGCGGTAGTACCCGCGCGTCGAGAGAAAGAACCCCGTCGCCGCGTCGGCGTCGGGCGTGTCGAAGCGCAGCGTGAGGTGCTCGCCGGGCAGCGTGACGAGGGGTGCCTCGCCGTCGCGCAACGAGGCCGCGGGATCGTCGACCCGGGAGAGGTTGTGCGAGGTCACCGTGGGCCAGACCGTGGTGGCCGTGAGGTCGCGGGCGACGACGGCTCCGAGCTGTGCGGCGTCGAGACGCCAGTGGGCGCGCGCGAACGTGAGCCGCACGGTGACCGACGCGTCGGGGTCGCGCACGGTGAAGCGCGTCGCGCGTGTGGCCCGCGCGATGGGGCCGATGTACGGGAGCGTGTCGACCGCACGCCACGATCCATCGGGGTCGCGCACGGCCACGTCGACGCCGCCGAGGGCCTCGCGGTAGCGGTCGAGGGAGGCGAGGGCCTCGCGGTCTCCGCGGTCGAGCGCGGCGAAGTACGCGGGCGCGTCGCGGCCGAGCGCGCCGAGCAGATGGTAGAAGACCCACGTGTTCATGAGGCTGTTGCGCGCGGTGAGCGCGAGCGCGACCTCGGCCTGATGGGGCGGCGCAAACGTGAGCGTCATCGAGGTGCGCGCGGCGAGGTCACGACCGTCGCTCGGCGGAACCACCTCCTGGCCGTCACGCGCGCCGAGCAGACCGCACGTCTCGCCCTCGCACGACGAGGCAGGTCGCAGGAGCTGCAGCGCGTCGTAGCGCTCGCGGTGAAAGTCTCGATAGGGCCGCGATCCCGGCGGGCCGTGCACGACGCGCAGCGCGACGCGGCTCGTGAGGTGCGTCTCCATCGCCTCGTTGCGCATCTCGATCTCGACGGCGCCCTCGTGCGGCGAGACGTCGGGAAGGTCATCGAGGTCGTCGGCGGTGAGCGCGCGCGCGATGCTCGTCGAGAAGGCCTCGGCCTGCACGCGCTCGCGTCCGTGGTCGGTGACGTAGAAGGTCGGGCACGAGCCGAAGCAGGCCTTGGGATTCGCGAGGCACGCCGCGGTGCCGATCAGCGAGGCGCCGCTCACGACGGCCATGCCGATCATCGCGCGGTCGACGGACTGCGCGGCCGACACGTCGACCACCACCACGTCGATCGAGGCGACGGGCACACGAAAGCGTCCGCTCCGAACGAGCGCGCGCTCGGCGTCGTACTGCGCGCCGTAGCCCACGACCTGGCCGCTCACCAGGCGCGCGTTCTCGAGCACGCACACCGACCCGTCGCGCAGGTGGAGCCGCGCCGCGCGCGTGTTCTGCAGGGCCTCGACGGTGGTCAGCGCGCGCACCGAGCTGCACGCGTCGGCGCCGACGAAGAGCGCGAGCGCGAAGACGAGCGGGCGCGGGTTCATGGCGCCTCCGCGGAGACGTTCCAGGGCGCGCGCAATCGGGGACGCTCCGTGTCGAAGCGGTCGGCGAAGCCCGCGGGCATGCCGTTGGGAAAGCGCGCGTGGGCCCGCACGGCGGCGCAGGCCTCGACGCGGTGCGAGGGCGTCCACGTGGTCGCCGTGGCCACCGTGCCCGCGAGGATGCTCACCGGCGCCGTCACCACCGCGAACCACCCGTGCGTGCCCGTCGAGAGGGTCTGCGCGACGGTCCACCCGACCATGGCGCCGCGCCGTGGCGCTTCGAGCAGGTCGACGCGCAGGTCGCCGTGCCACGTGAACGCGCGCCACACGTCGACATGCGCGTGCTCGCGGACGTAGAGCCGGTCGCGGTCACACGCGATGAGCTCTCCGTAGTGCGCCACGTCGAGGAACGTCACACGCACGGTCTCGCCGAAGGCCTCGTCGGGCGCCTCCGCCGACCCCGAGGAACGTACGGGCGTCTCCTGCCCCCAGGTCACGCGCGGCCCTCCGCAGGCCGTCAACGCGAGCGCGCACCCAACGCTGCTCCACCTTCGCATCGTCACCCTCCTGCGTGGTCGCTGCGACGACCACAGTCGCCACGCCCGGCCACGCGACGCACCACCGCCGCAGCCCGCGATCGTCGCACATCCCGCGCGACCGCGGCCCTTCTCGCGAGGCTCACAGCACGCGCGGTGCCGCCCTCACGCGCGCCGTCGATCGATCGCCGCGCGCACGCGTCCGAGGCCGTCGCGTACGAGTCCCCGCTCGACCTCATCGAAGCCGAGGAGCGCCACGAGCGCGAGGTACACGACCGCGCCCGCCCCTGCGCCCGCGAAGAATCGCACCGCCACACCGCCGTGCACGAGCGACTGAACACCGCGCGCCGCCGCCCACGCGCCCGCCCCCGCGATGAGGGGCTTGAGCAGCCCCCACGAGAGCGCGTGCACCTTCGTGATGCGCCACGAGAACACCAGCGCGAGCGACTCGGCCACGATGAGCGCGAGGGCGAAGGAGAAGGCCGCGCCCGCGAGTCCCCAGCGCGGAATGAGCACCCGCGGCACCACGAGCTGCAACGCGATGGCGACCGTCGCGGAGAGCGTGCTGAGGTGCGCGCGACGCCCGAGCGGGAGCACGTACACGGGCAGCGAGAGCGCGCTGAAGAACTGCCCGAGCGCGAGCCACGCCAGCGCGGGAACGGCGTAGAGAAAGCCCCGCCCGAAGATCGCGAGGAGCCCGTCGCCGAGGCCCGCGAAGAGCACGAACACGGGCGTCGCGAGCAGGGCCACCCAGCGCACCTGGCGGGCGAGAAACTCGCGCAGCGCCGCGCGGTCGCCCGATTCGAGGAGCCCCGGCAGCCGCGCGCCGATCACGGGATAGAACGCGCTGCGGATCTGAAAGAGCGACACCGCGTAGAGCATGCAGGCGTTGTAGGCGCCCACGTCGGCCTCGGTGCCGTAGCGCAGGAGCCAGAACGCGTCGATGCGTCCGCGCAGCGCGGCCACGAGGTTCATCGCGACGAGCGGGAGGCCCGCGCGCAGGAGCGCCGTGTCGGTGGGCGCCGTGAGCGCGTGGCGCAGCGTCTTCGAGAGCGAGAACTCGCGGCCGTAGAACACCGAGGCCATCACCGCGGTGAGCCCCATCCCCGTCGCGACGGCCACACACGCGCCCACGATGCCGAGGTTCAGGTGCAGCGCGAGCGCCGTGACCGCGAGGAGCGTGAGGGGCTGAAAGAGCCCGCGCGTCCAGAAGTCGTAGTGCATCGCGAGGCGCGCGTTCGTCGCGAGCAGGAACATCGTCGCCGCGTGGTACGCGATGGGCACCGCGATGAGCGCGCGCAGCGGCCCCACCACGTCGGGCTTGCCCGCCCACGACGCGATGGCGGGCGCGCCCACGGCGAGCAGCGCGGCCACCGCGACGCCCGAGAGCAACACGACGCGAAGGCCCTGCGCGACGGCGCGCTCCACACGGTCGTCGTCACCGTCGGCGACGGCCACGGAGGTCTCGCGGGTGACGGCGAGGTCCATGCCGAGCAGGGTGATCACCGAGAGCATCTCGACGACCATGTTCGACCACGCGTAGAGCCCGTACGGCGACGGCCCGAGGCCCCGCGAGAGCATCACGTGAAACGCGGGCATCGACGCCTGCGCCACGAGCGTGAGCAGACTGATGGAGACGCCGCGCGCCTCTCGCGCGGCCTGGTCGCTCACGGCGCGCTCCGCGGACGGCGTCGCAGCGTGGCGCGCACCTCGTAGCAGCCCACGAGGCCCGTGAGGTTCTCTTCGTAGAACTCCTGGCACCAGCGGTGCGCGTTCACCACGCGCCCGAAGAGCCCGCGCAGCGCGCCGCGCACGGGAAAGGGCGAGAGGAACGCGAGCTCCACGCGCTCGACGACGAAGCCCCAGTCGCGCCCGTAGCGCGGCACGCCGCGGTGAAAGAGCGCGCACTCCGCGAGGTACGCGAAGCTGTAGAGCCCGAAGGTGCGCGTGTGCGTCGGGTCCGAATAGAAGTACGGGTTCGAGAAATGCGGAACGATCGCTTCGACCGTTCCCCCGTCAACGACGACGCGCCCGAAGGCTTCGAAGAGCCCGTCGAGGTCGCGCACGTGTTCGAGAAAGTGCGCGCTGTACACCGTCGACACCGACGCGTCGGGCACGCGCGCGAGCACCTCGTACACGTCACCGAGCACGTCGACCGCGGGCGTGTCGAGCATGTCGACGCCGAGGGCCTCGGGCACGACCTTCGTGGGGCCGCATCCGAGCTCCAGGCGTACGGGCGCGGCGGGGGTGATGGCCGCGAGGCGTCCGCGCTTGTCGACGACGGCGCTCATGCGTGGCGCGCGTACTCCGCCACGAGCCCGTCGAGCACGTCGGCGATGGGACGCATCGTGATGCCCAGCGCCGCGAGCCGATCGCTCGCGAGGATGCAGTTCGAACGCGCCGCCGCCGCGAGCCCGCGCGTGACGAGCTCCTCTGCGGGAATGAACTCCGCCGCGTGCGACGGATCGACGTGACGGCGGTACGCCGCGAGGAGGTCGCGGTGCTTCATCGCGCCGGGGTTGGTCACGTGAAAGACGCCCTGTGCGCGCCGCTCGACGAGCGCGCCCGCCACGGAGACGAAGTCGTCGACGACGGTCACCGAGTTCTCGACATCGATCACGAAGCGGTACTTCGAGAGCTTGGTGATGAGGTTGCGCGCGTCGGGGCGTCCGTCGAGCGGCATGCGGATGCGCGCCACGCCGACGTGGGGGAGCTTGCCGAGCACGAGGTCCGCGGCGTACTTCGTCCGCGAGTAGAACGAGATGGGGTTCGCGGGGTCGTCTTCGCGCCATCCGCCCGGCGCGGGCGAGTCGCCGTAGAACACACATCCCGAGCCGATGTGCAGCAGGTACGCGCCCCGCGCGGCGCACGCGTCGGCGAGCACGAGCGGGCCCACCACGTTGGCGCGGTACGTCTCGGCCTGATGGGTCTCGCACCAGTCGACGTTGGGCCGTCCGGTCTTGCCCGCGGCGTTGATGACGGCCTCGGGCGCGTGCTCGCGGAGGGCTTCGCGCACGGCCGCGGCGTCGGTGATGTCGACGCGCGAGAGCACCGCGCCGGGGAGCTGCGCGCAGAGGCGCTGACCGAGGAAACCGGGTCCGAATACGAGGGTCTTCATGGCGTACGCGCGAGCTCCACCACGCAGTCGTCGCCGACGAGGAGCGCGAGCGCGCCGGCCCGCGTGGCCCCCGGCTGCACGCGAACGCGGCGACCGAGGAGCGAGTCCTCGAGGCGCGCGATGTCTTCGACGTGGGCGTTCTCCATGATGACCGAGTGGTCGACGCCGGAGCGCACCACCGACACCCCGTCGCCGATGCTCGTGAACGGTCCGATGCGCGAGTCGACGATGCGCGCGTTGGCGCCGATCACCACGGGCCCACGGATGCGCGAGCGCTGCACCACCGCGCCGGGCTCGATGCGCACGCGGCCCGAGAGCGTGCTCTCGCCGTCGACGGCGCCGCGCACGTCGTGTTCGAGCCACGCGTCGAGCACGGTGTCGTTCGCGAGCAGGAGGTCGTCTTTTTTGCCCGTGTCGAGCCACCACGAGGTGACCGCGTCCCAGTGCACGGTGCCGCCCTTCTCGAGAATGCGGCTCAGCGTGTCGGTGATTTCGAGCTCGCCGCGCGCCGACGGACGGATCTCGGAAATGGCTTCAAACACCGACGGACGGAAGAAATAGATCCCCACGAGCGCGAGCCGGCTGCGGGGCTCCTTCGGCTTCTCGACGAGGCGCGCGATGTGGCCCTGCGCGTCGAGCTCGGCGACGCCGAACGACGAGGGGTTCGGCACCTCCTTGAGCATCACCGAGGCCTCGTAGGTGGGCGTCGCGAGGAAGGCCTCCTTCGCCGCGCGGATCTTCGTGCCGATGAGGTTATCGCCGAGGAACATGCAGAAGGGCGCGTCGCCGAGGTAGTCCTTCGCGACGAGCACGGCGTGGGCGAGGCCGCGGGGCTTGTCCTGCAGGATGTACGTGAGCGACGCGTTCCAGCGCGACCCGTCGCCGAGGGCGCTGCGCACCTCGTGGCCCGTCTCCGGCGAGATGATGATCCCGATGTCGGTGATGCCCGCGTCGACGAGGTTGTCGATCACGTAGAAGAGCACCGGACGGTTGGCCACCGGCACGAGCTGCTTGGCGCCCGTGTACGTGATGGGACGCAGCCGCGTGCCCGAGCCGCCTGCGAGAACGAGCCCCTTCATCCCTTCGCCTCCGTGCTGCTCCCGAGCCCGATGCGCTCGCGTCGGTAGACCCGCGCCGCGATGTCGTCGCACCACGCGCGGTGGTCGAGGTACCAGCGCACCGTCGCGCGCAGGCCGTCGTCGAAGCGGTGCGCGGGCTCCCACCCGAGCTCCGCGCGGATCTTCGACGCGTCGATGGCGTAGCGTCGATCGTGGCCCGGTCGATCCTTCACGTGCGTGATGAGCCGTCGCGCGGAGCCCGCGGGCGAGGGGGCCATCGCGTCGACGAGGTCGCAGAGCGCGTGCACCATCGCGAGGTTGGTGCGCTCGGCGTTGCCGCCGATGTTGTAGGCCTCGCCCGCGCGTCCGCCGCGGAGCACGGCGAGCAGCGCGTCGCAGTGGTCTTCGACGTAGAGCCAGTCGCGCACGTTGAGGCCGTCGCCGTACACGGGCAGCGCGCGCCCTTCGAGCGCGTTGAGCACCATCAACGGAATGAGCTTCTCGGGAAACTGATAGGGCCCGTAGTTGTTCGAACAGTTCGTGCGAACGGTGTCGAGGCCGTAGGTGTGATGCCACGCGCGCACGAGGTGATCGGCGGCGGCCTTCGAAGCGGCGTACGGTGAGTTGGGCGCGAAGGGCGTCGACTCGGTGAACGCGCCTTCGGCGCCGAGCGATCCGTAGACCTCGTCGGTCGAGACCTGCACGAAGCGAAAGGGCTTCGCGCGGTCGCGTGCGTGCCGTCGCGACGCATCGAGGAGCACCTGCACGCCGACCACGTTGGTCTGCACGAAGGGCCCCGCCGAGTCGATGGAGCGGTCGACGTGCGACTCCGCCGCGAAGTTGAGCACCGCGTCGACGTCGTGGTCGCGGAGCAGCGTCTCGACGAGCGCGCCGTCGCAGATGTCGCCCTCGACGAAGCGATGCGCGGGGTGCTGCATCACCGAGGTGAGGTTGGCGACGTTGCCCGCGTAGGTGAGCTTGTCGAGGGTGACCACGCGGTGCGCGCCGAGGGCGAGCGCGCGGTGCACGAAGTTGGATCCGATGAAGCCGGCGCCGCCGGTGACGAGAAGGGTCTGCACGCGAACACTCGCTCCCGAAAGGGCGGCGGACGCTATCACAAGACACCCCCGTGGCAACGCCGCGACGCTTGCGGCGCGAGCGCGCGGAGTGATACGTGCGCCCCCACGATCACGCTGCGGGTGGCGCCTCCGGTGGCCACGCGAGGAGAGACGTCATGTGCGGCATCTCGGGCCTTCTCACACGCGACGCGAATGACCGCGGCGCGCGCCACCTCGATGTGGTTCAGCGCATGAACGACGCGCTCGCACACCGCGGCCCCGACGCCGACGGAACGTGGAGCGAGGGGCCCTGCGCGCTCGGTCATCGACGGCTCTCGATCATCGACCTGTCGCCCGACGGACGGCAGCCGATGCTCAACGAAGACGGCACCGTGGCGGTGGTGGTCAACGGCGAGATCTACAACTTCAAGGCGCTGCGCGAGGCGCTCGTCGCGAAGGGCCACACGTTCCGCTCGCACTCCGACAGCGAGGTGGTGCTGCACCTCTGGGAGGAGCACGGCCCCGCGTGTGTCGCGCACCTCGACGGCATGTTCGCGCTCGCGCTCTGGGATGCGAAGCAGCAGGTGCTCCTCCTCGCGCGCGACCGCACGGGCAAGAAGCCGCTCGCGTACCGCATGACCTCGCGCGGGCTCCTCTTCGCGTCGGAGCTTCACGCCCTCGCGAAGGCCCTGCCCGACGAGCGCCCCGCGGTCGACCTCAGCGCCGTCGACGAGTACCTCACGCTTCAGTACGTGCCCGCGCCGCACTCGATCTGGCGCGACACGTTCAAGCTCCCCGCGGCCCACTACGCGCTCGTGCGACCGGGTGAGCTCCCGACGCCCGTGCGCTACTGGTCGCTGCGCCGCGGACCGGTCTTCACCGACGACACCGCGACGCTCGCCGCGCAGCTCCGCACGCTCCTCGCCGAGGCCGTGAAGCGCAGGCTGGTGAGCGACGTTCCGCTCGGCGCGTTCCTCTCCGGCGGCGTCGACTCGTCGTCGGTGGTGGCGCTCATGGCCACGCAGTCGTCGCGGCCCGTGAAGACCTTCTCCATCGGCTTTCCACACGCCGATGACAGCGAGCTCGTGTACGCGCGCCAGGTCGCGAAGCGCTACGGCACCGACCACCACGAGCTCGTGGTCTCCCCCGACATGACCACCCTCGTCGGCGAGATCGTGCGGCACCACGGCGAGCCCTTCGCCGACAGCAGCTCCGTCGCCACCTGGTGCCTCGCGAAGATGACCCGCGAGCACGTCACGGTCTCGCTCTCGGGCGATGGAAGCGACGAGGTCTTCGCGGGCTACAAGCGCTACAACCCGGCGCGCGTGGGGCACCTCCACGACCGGCTCCCGGCGCGGGCGCAGCGGATGTTTCGCGGCGCGCTCTCGGCGGTGGCGGGGCGCGTTCACACGCCCTTCGCGCGCTTCGCCGACGCGATGGGCGAGGGGGAGGCCGCGCGCTACCTGCACCTCGTGGGGCAGTTCAATCCCGACGAGAAGCGCGACCTCTACGGCCCCGCGCTCCGTGACGCGGCGACGACGCGCACGCTCGCGCGCTTCGCCTCCATCGTCGAGCGCTCCACCGGCGCGTACCCCATGACCCGCGTGCTCGACATGGACTTCGGCACGTACCTCACCGACGACATTCACGCGAAGGTCGACATCGCGTCGATGGCCCACGCGCTCGAAGTCCGCTGCCCCTTTCTCGACACCGCGGTGATCGAGTTCGCGGCGCGCCTTCCGATGCGCGCGCTGATGCGGGTGCGCGGCAAGCACGTGCTCCGCGTGGCGATGGAGGGGCTCGTGCCCGCGTCCATTTTGTGGCGCACGAAGCGGGGCTTCGCGCTGCCCCTCGGGCGCTGGATGCACGAAGACCTCGGCGACCGCACGCGCGACCTTCTGCGCAGCGCTCGCGCGCGCAACCGCGGGCTCTTCGAGGCGAAGGCTGTCGACGCGCTCCTCGACCGCGCCGCGCGCGACCGCACCGACGCCGACCGCCTCTGGACGTTGCTGATGCTCGAAGAGTGGTTCCGCGCCTACGTCGACGCGTGACCGTGAAATGAAGCGCGCCGCGCCTCCGTGGGGAGCGCGCGGTGCGGGGGGAACGATCGCGGGCGTGCGATCAGTTCGTGCGGGGATGCGGTCCCGCGGGAGCTGCAGGGCGCGCGGCGGGCGTCGTGGGACGCGCTGCGGGCGTCGTGGGGCGAGCAGCGCCCGCGTCGGCACCACCCGTGGGCGCAGGCGCGGCGGCCGGGTGCGCGGTGTTGTACTCGCGGATCACCTGGCCCGTGATGTCGTACTGCGTGCGCGACCACACGACGGCGCCCTGGTCGAAGATCGCGTCGTACTCGCCCGAGTCGCCGATGTGGGCGACCACGCCCTGCAGGTTCACGAGGATGCCCTTCGTGAGCTCGGCTTCCTTCTGGGCGAGCTCCTGCTGGTACTCGTTGTAGCTCTGCTGGAGCTTCACGAACTCGGCCTGGTACTCGTTCATGCGCTTCTCGAGCGCCTCGCGCGCGACGACGTTCTTCTGCTTCTGGATGTCTTCCAGCATGCGCTTGAGCGTCTCCTGACGGGCGTTGAGCTGCTCCTGGCGCGCTTCGAAGAGCTTCTTGAGCTGCGCCTTCGCGCGGCGGCCCTCGTTGGTCTCCAGCAGCGCGCGCTGCATGTCGACGACGGCGATGCGCACCTGCGCGTAGAGCTTCGGCGCGCCCATCGCGAGGGCAAGCGCCACGAGCAGCGAGACCAGACGGCTCCGGCTGCGCTCGGTGGCGAAGTAGGAGGAGAGAGAACGGCTATGCAATGAGACCTCCAGCGGCGGCGGACCCTACTTGCGGCGGTGTTCTCGGGTCAAGCGATCGCGACCGCCGCGCTCACTGGAGGGAATGGACGCGCGACGCGGCGTCACGCTTCAGCGCATCACGTGAATCGGATGCCGTTGTCGATGCGGTACTTGATCCACTTGTAGCCGAAGTAGGCGCTCGCCCCGAAGCCCACGACGGCCACGACGGGCGCGCTTGCAACGGCCGCTCCGACGGCGCCCGCAGCGGTGACCGCTGCGACGATGCCCTTCTTCCGCGCCTCTTCGACCTTCGTCTGTTGCGATGATCCGGCCATGACGTCGATGCCTCCGCGTGCGGGGAAACAGATCGCGCGACGTTAGCACGACGCACGCGCGCCGCGCCGTGGCGGGGAACGCGTCGCTCAGGCCTTCGGGCGCAGGAGCCCGATGCCCTCGTAGGTGAAGCCCGCCGCTTCGGGATCGACGGTACCCCACACGTTGCGCCCATCGAGCAGGAGCTTGCGGCGCATCTGGTTCGAGAGGCGTTCGAGGTCGGGCGAGCGGTACTCCTGCCACTCGGTCACGAGCACGAGCGCGTCGGCGCCCACGGTGGCGTCGTAGGGATGGTCGACGAAGATCACCTTGTCGGCGGTCGCTCCGAGCGCGCTGCGGGCCGTGGCGCGGGCTGCGGGGTCGTGCACGCGCACCTCGGCGCCGGCGGCCACGAGGCGCTCGATGAGCACGAGCGCAGGGGCCTCGCGCACGTCGTCGGTGCGGGGCTTGAACGCGAGACCCCACACGGCCACGCGCTTCTCGGCGAGCGAGCCGAGGTGCTTCACGAGCTTGTCGAAGAGCACGGACTTCTGCCGCGCGTTGATCTCTTCGGTGGCGCGCACGAGGCTCAGGTCGACGCCGTGCTCCTGCGCGAGAAAGAGCAGCGCGTTGACGTCCTTCGGAAAGCAGCTCCCGCCGTAGCCCGGGCCCGGAAAGAGGAACTTCGTGCCGATGCGCGTATCCGATCCGACGCCCTTGCGCACGCTCGTGACGTCGGCGCCCACGGCCTCGCAGAGCCGCGCGATGTCGTTCATGAACGAGATGCGGGTCGCCAGCATGGAGTTGGCGACGTACTTCGCGAGCTCCGCCGACCGCGGATCGACGAAGAGCAGCTTGTCGACGTTGAGCTGCAGCGGCGCGTAGAGCTTGCGCATCACCGAGCGACCGAAGTCGTCGCGCGCGCCGATGAGCACGCGATCGGGCTTCAAGAAGTCGTTGATCGCGTCGCCTTCCTTCAAGAACTCGGGGTTCGAAACCACCGTGCATTTCACCGTGGCCTCGGCGTCGAGGAGGGCCTGCACGCGGTCGTTGGTGCCCACGGGTACCGTGCTCTTGAGCACCACGACGGTGTCTCTCGTGAGCACCTTCGCGAGCTGCGCGGCGACGGCCATCACGTACTTCATGTCGGCGCTGCCGTCTTCGCGCGGGGGCGTGCCCACGGCGATGAAGACCACGTCGGCGCCGACGACCGCGGTCGCGAGGTCGGTGCTGAACAGCAGGCGCTCCTCGGCGACGTTGCGCTTCACGAGCTCTTCGAGGCCGGGCTCGTAGATCGGAATCTGCCCGCCTTCGAGCATGCGGATCTTCGACACGTCGGTGTCGACACACACCACGCGATTGCCGAACTCCGCGAAGCCGGTGCCGGCCACGAGACCCACGTATCCAGTCCCAACGACGACGATGCGCATGGGTCGCGGGGCTATCACCGCCCGTCTACGATCGCAAGACTCTGCTGGCGGCTACTGCAAGCGCCACCAGCGCCGCAATCGCGAGCGCCACGAGCCACCGCGGGACGCCCTCGCGCGCCACACGCTTCGCGGGGTACGGCTGCGTGCGAAGCGCGGCGCGCACGGCCTCGTCGGGGTCGAACGCGCGACGCAGCGCGAGGGCGAGCTCGGTGGCGTTGGCGAAGCGGCGCTCGGCGTCGCGCTCCAGCGCGCGGCGCGCCCATCGGTCGACGGAGGCGGGGAGCGTGGGGTCGACGGTGGTAGGCGGCGGCACGCGCTTCGTGAGGATCTCGACGAGCAGGTCGGCGGTGGCCTTCGCGTCGAAGGGCGCTGCGCCGGTGAGCAGCTCGTACGCGATGACCCCGAGCGACCAGAGGTCGGCGCGCGGATCGACCGTCGACGACGAGCGCACCTGCTCGGGGGCCATGTAGAGCGGCGTGCCGAGGAGCGCGTTCGCGGCGGTCTTGAGCCCGTCGGCTTCGAGGAGGTTCAAGAGCTTCGCGAAGCCGAAATCGAGCACCTTCACGCGCACCGCGTCGCCCGCGAGCACGAACACGTTGTCGGGCTTGAGATCGCGGTGCACCACGCCCGCGGCGTGCGCGCAGTCGACGGCGGCGGCCACCTGCTCGACGATCGCGAGCACCGACTCGCGCGGCATCCGCGCGTCGCCGAGGTGGGCCTCCAGCGTGTCGCCTTCGAGGAGTTCCATCGCGATCCACGCGTGCCCCTCGTGGGAGCCGAAGTCGCGCACCTCGACGATGTGCGGGTGCGACAGCTTGAGCGCGACGCGCCCCTCGCGCTGAAACCGTTGCAGCGCCTCGGCATTCGAAGCCAGGTCGGCGCGCAACACCTTCAACGCGACCGCATCGCCGCTGTGTCGGTCGAGGCCGCGATACACCTCGCTCGTCGAGCCGCTCGCGAGAGGCGCCACGACCTCCCAGCGCTCGGCGAAGACGGTGCCCGCGGCGGTCACGGCGAGCGTTGTAGGGCACCGGTCGCCCGGCGAGCAACGGCAGTTTTCTCGCGCGGCACGCGCGCCATCGGGTACCTCCCTCCGTCGTGTACGGCATGGTCCTCTGCGCGGGCCTCGGAACCCGCCTCCGCCCGCTCACCGACGAACGCCCCAAGCCCCTCGTGCCTGTGGTGAACCGTCCGCTGGCGACCTTCGCGATGGAGGTGCTCGCCCTCCACGGCGTGCGTCACCTCGTCGCCAACGCGCACCACCTCGCCGCACAGGTCGAGCCCGCCCTCGCACCGCACGCCGCACGCCTCGGTCAGTCGCTCACGGTGCTCACGGAGACGACGATCCTCGGCACGGGCGGAGGCATCCGCAACGCGCTTCCCCACCTTGGTGGCGGCGACTTCGTGGTGTTCAACGGCGACGTGCTCTCGGCGCCCGATCTCACCGTGGCGATGGCGCACCACCGCGCAACCGACGCGTGGATGACCATGGTGCTCCGCGAGGATCCGCGCGCCGAGAAGGCGGGCGTGATCGAGGTGAACCGCGCGGGGCGCGTGGTGCGCATCCTGAACGAGGGGCCGCCCTGCGACGAGCCCACGCGGCGCTGCCTCTTCACGGGCGTGTACATCCTCTCGTCGCGCGTGGCCGACGACCTCCCCGTCGATGGATGTGTGGTGCGCCACACGCTGCGGCGACTGCTCGCGCGCGGCGAGCGGGTGTCGGGCGTGGTCGAAGCGGCGCCCTGGTTCGACCTCGGGACGCCCGCCGCCTACCTCGATGCGAACCTCGCGCTCCTCGAAGGACGCATCACGATGCCGGGCTTCGACGCGCGCGACCGCGCGGCGCTCGTGGGCGAAGGGTGTTCGCACGCGGGGGTCGCACTCCGAGGCGCGGTGCTCGGAGACGCTGCGACGGTGCGTGGACACGGCGCGCTCGAACGCGTGGTGGTGTGGGATGGCGCCGTCGCCGAGGCCCCGGCGCGCGACGTGATCGTGTCGCGCGCGCACCGCGTCTCGGTGTCGTCGTAGCGCGCGGCGACCGGACTTCGGAATCGCGACGGCGGAGCTTCAGCGCACCTCCCGATGGCCGTTGTCCTGAGGGTGCAAGCGCCCCGCGCGCGGTGCCCGGCAGCGGCGATCGTGGCCGCCGCACCGCCTCGCCGCGGGCGCGCATGGAGAGCGTGCGATGCCCCGAACCAGCCCCCCGCCGCGCCGTACGCGTGCGGCCCCTCCGATCCTCGTGCAGGTGTCGAGCCCGCCGCCCGCGATCACCGTGGGCTACGACGACGGACTCGCGCCGTCGGCCCAACGTCGCAGCTACGCGCAGTGCTTCGCGCAGTTCATCGGTGAAGCCAGGGCGCTGCCTTCGTCTGCGGTGATCCCCTATCCGGGCGATGCGCGCCTCGCGCTCGCGAACGTGCGCGTCGCCGTCGACGACCTCTTCGCACAGCCGTCGAGGCTCGCGGGAGAGCTCCCGCGCTTCCCGCTCCTCGCGGCGCTCGAAGCGCCCGACGTGGCGCGCGCCGTCGTGCACGCGGCCGACCGCACCGCGCACGTGCCCGTGGCGACGCCGCAGAACGTGAGCGCCGCACTCAAGCGGGTGGCACCCCGTCGACGTGCGTTCGTGCAGAGCGCCCAGGCGCTCGCCGCGCAGGGGCTCCTTCCGCGCGAGGTGGTGGCGGGCCTCGGACGCCGCCGCGGGCTCGCGCCTGCGCTCGAAGACGCGGCGACGGTCGCGCGCCTCTTCACCGTTCACGCCGCGCGCATCGAGGGGAAGCATCCGTTCACGCGCGACGAGGTCGAGGCGCTCGCGCGCGACGCGCAATGGCTCCAGGAGAGCACGCTCCCCGAGGGCGCCCGTCGGCCCGCTCCGCGCCGTCCCGGCTCCGAGTGCGCCGACCGCGACCGACTCTGGACGCTCCTCGTGGGGCGACACCTCCTGCTCCAGCGCCTCGGCGGATACCTCTACGGCTTCGCGTGCGAGCTCCACGTGCCGCCGTTGCGCGGTCGCGCCGGGGCCTCGCTCCCGCCCGAGGACGAAGACCCTTCGTCTCCGACGCGCTGACCCGCGCACCGCGCGACCCAACGATCCGCCGCATCACGCGTTTCACGAAGACCGCGCGCACGCGCAGGGCCTCCGTCGTCACCGCACGCTGCATCCGACGGTGACGTTCGCGAGGAACTCCGACACCCTCGCACGGTCAGCAACGCCGCCATGCAACACCCCACGCTCGCACGATTCGCCCCGCTGCTCCTCCTCGCCGCCTGCCAGCGCACGTCGCCGACGGCACCGCCCGCGACGCCGCGCGCGTCCGATGCAGGACTCGCGACACGCGATGTGCCCCGCGCCAACGCCGCCGCGCCCGCGGTCGCCGACCCCACCGCACCGCAGGATCGACTCGTTCCCTTCGGCTCGCGCGACGGCGTTCGCGCGATGCTCGCCGCCCGCGCAGCGCGCACGCAACGGGGCCTCGCACGCGAGCGGGGCGGCGTGCTCTCGGCCGAAGCCGCACCGCAGGCCGCGGCGGCTCCGATGGGCGGCGGCGGAACGGGGGAGGGCACCATCGGCCTCGGATCCCTCGGCACACTCGGACACGGCGCGGGCACCGGCACCGGATCGGGCTACGGCTCTGGGGCGGCACGCGCAGGCGGACCGGGCGCACGCGTCGACGACAACTGCAACGGCACCGTCGATCCGCAGGGCAACGACAGCATCACCAACAACCAGGTGCAGGGCATCGAAGAGGGCGACATCGTCAAGATGCACGGCGACCAGCTCGTGCTCCTGCGACGCGGTCGTCTCTTCACGGTGCGCCTCGGCGACGCGGGGCTCACGACGCTCTCCGCGGTGAACGCATGGGGACGCGGACGACCGCACGGCGACTGGTACGACGAGATGCTCGTCGACGGCGATACGGTGCTGGTGATCGGGTACAGCTACCGCGCGCAGGCCACCGAAGTGGGCCTCTTCGACATCGACGCGAACGGCGCGATCGCATGGCGCGACACGATGTACGTGCGCTCGTCGGACTACTACTCCGCGCGCAACTACGCGAGCCGCCTCGTGGGCCACAAGCTCGTGATGTACATGCCCATCCCGCTGCGCGACGACGACCACGGGCTCACGCTCCCCGCGGTGCGCCACACGCACGACGGCGCGTGGGAGGCGGTGGTGAACTTCGACCGGCTCTACCGCCCGGTGCAGGCCCTCGGGTGGCAGCCCACGGTGCACACGGTGATGACCTGCGACCTCGCGAACCGCGGCTTCGCGTGCACCGCGGCGGGGGTCGTGGGCCCCGAGGATCGCAACATGTACGTCTCGGGCAGCGCGGTCTACCTCTGGGTCGGCGGCCAGCGCGAGCCCTGGGCGCAGGAGGAGACCATCACCGGCGAGTCGACGCCGCCGCCCGCGGTGCTCTACCGCGTGCCGCTCGACGGATCGACGATGGGCGCGGTGCGCGCGCGCGGCACGCCGATCGATCAGTTCAGCTTCGACGAGCGCGGCGACACGATGCGCGTGGTGGTGCGCGCGGAGGGTCATGGCGAGGGCATGTGGGGCTCGGAGCAGGGGAGCACCGCCGCGGGCCTGCTGCGTGTGCCCATGGCGCGCTTTCGCGACACGCTGAGCACCATGGAGGGATCGGCGTACCGCGGGCTCCCGTCGGTGGGCGGCAACGCGTACTCGATGCAGAACCGCTTCGTGGGAGACCACCTGCTCCTCGGCGCGGGCGACGGGTGGTACGACCGCGGCGCCGCGCGCAACGAGAACACGCACGCACTCGTCGTCTTCGACGTGGCCCACAACACCGCGACGCAGCTCACGATCCCGCACTCTGTCGAGCGCCTCGAACCGCTCGGTCGCGATGCGCTCGCGGTGGGCAACGCGCGCGGCGGGCTCACGTTCTCGTCGATCGCGCTCGATGCGACGCCGACGGTGGTGGGGCAGCACTCCGTCGCCGGCGCATCGCAGGGCGAGACCCGCTCGCACGGCTTCTTCTTCGCGCCCGACGGTGATCGCCGCGGCATGCTCGGCCTCCCCATCACGAACGGCGACGACGGCGGCGCCTGGAACCAGCTTCGCACCGTGTCGAGCGCGGTGGTCTTTCTGCGCGTGAACGACCTGCGGTTCACCGAAGCGGGGCGCCTTCGCGGGCGCGCGGCCAGCCTCGACGACCACTGCGTCGCCTCGTGCTCCGACTGGTATGGCAACGCCCGCCCGATCTTCTGGCGCGGACGCACCTTCGCGCTCCTCGGCTACGAGCTCGTCGAGGGCAGCTTCGCCAGCGGCGCAATTCGCGAGACCCGTCGCATTGACGTCGCGCGCATGACCCCCGTGGCCAGCGCGAACCCCTTCGACAACATCGCCGACTGACCGCACGCCACGCGGAACACCGTTCGCGAACGCCGCAGGGGTTTCGCTTCTCGCGGCCCCTGCCGCGGCGCGATGCTCGCGGACGACGTGATCTCCGCGTCCTCCCACGGTGTGTCGATGCCTGAACCCTTGCTCCTTCGTGACCGCGAGCTCGACGTCGAGCTGTTCACCTTTCGCGAGGGCGTGCTCTCGGCGGCGGGGCACGACCTGCGGCTGCGCGCATCGACGGCGACGCTGCAGGTGAGCCCCGACACGCGCTCCGTGGAGCTGCGCATCGACGTCGGGTCGATCCGTGTGGTGTGTGCCCGCGCGCACGAGCACGACACGCCGCACGCGCTCTCCGAGTCGGACCGTCGAAAGATCGAGGCCGCGATGCGCGACGAGGTGCTCCACGCGTCGAAGCACCGCGAGGTGGTGTTCACGGGAACCTTCGCGCCTTCGGGCGAAGGCGTCGCGCTCACGGGCAACCTGGTGATCGCGGGCGCGTCGCAGCCCATCACCGCCACCGCGCGTCGCGACGGAGACCGCTGGCGCGTCACACACTCGATCGACCAGCCCGCGTGGGGCATCCGTCCCTACACCGCGCTCCTGGGCGCGCTGCGCGTCCGCCGAGACGTGCGCGTCGAGGTCTCGGTCGCTGCGGCGCGCCTCGACGGAAGCGTTTGACGCCCGCGCCGTCGCTGGTGTGCGATGCACGCCTGCGGTGCGCTCCGATGCGCCGCGCGGAGCGACTGCGATGCGAACGTACGGATGGGTCTGCGTGGCGGCGTTGGTGGGGTGCAGCGGCTCCGACCGTCCGCCCGTCGTCGGCAACTCCAGCACCGGCACGTCACCGACCGCGGTGCGCGGCGGCATGCTGCTCGCCGATGCGGGGCCCATCTGCACGTCGACGAACCTGAACTGCGAGGGACAGACGCCCTACCGCTGCAACAGCGACGGCACGCGTCGGTATGAGACGGCGTGCACGGGCGCGCGTCCCTTCTGCGCGCCGGGCATCGGGTGTCTCGCGTGCCTCCCCGCGTCGGTGCGCTGCAACCCCGACCGCGCCGAGCTTCCGCAGCGGTGTGCCGACGACGGATCGCGCTGGATCGACCAGACCGCGTGTGACACCGCCGCGGGCCAGCAGTGTTCCGACGGACGCTGCGGAGACCCGTGCGCCGTGCCCGACGGCGTGCGCCAGTACCTCGGGTGCTCGTACTGGGCGACGCAGACGCCGAACAGCCAGCTCGCGGCGAGCTTTCCCTTCGCGACGGCGCTCGCGAACCCGCAGAGCTTCGAGGTCACCGTGCGCGTCTCCGGCGGGCGTCTCTCGGCCCCGCTCGACGTGATGCTCGCGCCCGGTGAGGTGCGCGCGGTGAACCTCCCGTGGGTCAACGACCTCGTGCAGTTCGACCCCGCGTCCGTCGGGTGCACGGGCTCGTCGGGCGCGCGATGTCCCGCAGCGCCGCCTGCGCGATCGCGCGTGGTCACCGGCGGCGCGTACCACATCGAGTCGACGGCCCCGGTCGCCGCGTACCAGTTCAACCCGCTCACGTTTCGCGCGACCGCATCGAGCGGGGAGACGGTCTACTCGTTCACCAACGACGCCTCGCTGCTCCTCTCGCAGCGGTCGCTCACGCAGCGCTACCTCGTGCTCGCCGCGCCCAACTGGCGCCCCGCAGGGAGCTCGGTGATCTTCGGCGGCTTCATCGCGGTCACCGCGGTGTCGGGCGAGACCACGCGGGTTACGGTGCGCTTTCCGCCAGGACACGGCGTGCCCGGCGCTGCGGCCGACAACACCATCACCCGCGAGAACCTCATGCCCGGCGACGTGGCGGTGTTCGTCGGCGCGAGCGACGGAGACCTCAGCGGCGCCATCGTCGAGGCGAGCTCTTCGGTCGCGGTGTTCGCGGGCAACGACTGCACGAACGTGCCCTCGCAGCGACCCGCGTGCGACCACCTCGAAGAGCAGGTGCTCCCGCTCGAAACCCTCGGGCGCGACTACGTGGTGGGCCCGCTTCGAGACCGTCCGCTCGGCGCCCTCGTGCGCATGGTCGCGACCACCGACGACACCGTGGTGCGCTTCGAACCCTCGACGATCTCGGCCCCGGTGCGGCTGCGTGCGGGCGAGGTCGCCGAGACCACGCTCGACCTCGGCGCGCACATCTCTGCGAACCGGCCCATCCTCCTCGCGCAGTTCATGCTCGGGCAGGGGGCCTCGCAGTCGTCGATGTACGGCGGCGATCCGGCGATGGTCTACGAGGTGCCGACGCAGCAGTATCGCGACCGCTACGACGTGCTCGTGCCCGCGACCTACGAGCGCAATTTTGTGAGCCTCGTCGTGCCCCACGGCGCGCAGATGCTCCTCGACGGCGCGCCCATCATGAGCACCATCGAGCGCGTCGGAACCTGGGATGTGCACTCCGCCGTCGTCGCGCCCGGACGCCATCAGCTCCGCACGCGCGAGGGCGTTCCCTTCGGCGTGAAGATCTACGGAGTCGCCCGGTACACGTCGTACATGTACCCCGGCGGCCTCGACCTCCGGCAGCTCCCGCCGGGCTGACGTTCGAACGCCCTTCGCGCCGCGGGCGGGAGTACCGTCGGCGCACCATGCGAACGCTTCCCCCTCTCGACGCGCTCGACGCGCTCGACGATGCGACCCTCGCGACCCTTCGCGCGCGCTGGCAGTCCGTGGGCTTCAACGCCGACGCGCTCGGTGAGGCGGAGCGCATCGCGCCCGATCAGTTCGACACGCTGCGGCTCGTGTTCGTCCGCGATGCGTTCGCGTTGCACCCATCGCCCGCGCGCGACCTGCTGCTGCTGTTTCAGTACGACACGTCGCTCTCGCGGGCGCGCATCGACGCGGCCCTCGGCGCGCCGCTCGTCGACGCACTCCTCGGCGCGGGTTTGCTCGTCGTCGACGCGTCGGAACTCCGTGCGACCGTGCGCATCACCCCGCTGCACGGCCTCTGGATCGTCTCCGACGACCTCTCGCGCGGCGGCGAGGCCGTGATGGGCGCCGGGCCCACGACCTACGTGCTCGGCGAGACCGTTCCCTCGCCGTGTCCGTCCCGCGTGCTCGACGTCGGATGCGGCGCCGGCACGCTCGCGCTCCTCGCGGCCCACCGCGGCGCGACCGAGGTGGTGGGCGTCGACATCTCCACGCGCGCGGTGGCCCTCGCACGCTTCAACGCGCGGCTCAACGCGCTGCCGGTTCGCTTCGAGGTGAGCGACCTCTGCGCGGCCGTGGGCGATGCGCGCTTCGACCTCATCGTGTCGCAGCCCGCGTTCATCACGGCGCCGCCCGACGTCGAGGTGGCCACCTTCGCGCACGGCGGCGCCATGGGTGACGAGCTCGCGATGCGCCTGCTCGGAGAGATTCCCTCGCACCTCGCACCGGGCGGGTACGCGCTCGTGCTGCTCGACTCCGCGGTGCGTCCCGGCGCGCCGTTGCACACGCGCGTTCGCGCCGCCCTCGGTCGCGCGCCCGTCGACCTCGTGGTGCTCTCGACGCGCGGGCAGACGCCCACGCAGTTCGCCGCGGGGTGGGCCTACCTGCGCGATCCCTCGATCGGTCCGCGCTGGCACGACGAGGCGCTTCGCTACACCGCACATCTGCGCGCGATGGGCATCGAGGAGTTCACCCACGCGTTGCTGATGGTCGGCGCCCGCGCGTCGTCGTCGTCGCACTCCACCGTGACCGTGCCCATGCTCACGCTCGCGGGATGCGACGGCGCGGCGCTCGCGCAGCTCCGCACCTCGCTCGCCCACGCGGGCCGGGCCGACGCCGCGCTGCTCGCTTCGAAGGTCTCGGCCACCCCGAAGGCCACCTACGTCGAAGAGCGCACACGTCCCGACTCGTCGCTCGAACCTCGATGGGTCGTTCGCTTTCAGGGCGCGCGTTTCGCCGACCGTGAGCTCCCCGAGGCGACGTGGGTGTTGCTCGGCCTGCTCGATGGTGCGGCGAGCGTGGGCGAGGCCCTGGAGGGCTACGCCGAGGCCTGCGGCGCGTCACCCGACGAGGTGCGCGGTCAGGTGCTCGCGTTCGTGCGCGAGGGCCTCGCGCGCGGGCTCCTGGTGCCCGGCTGAATCACGGTTCATTCCGGCCCGTCGCCGGTGCCGGTGGGGCACCACGCCTGACGGGCCTGCACCTGCACGAGCTTCGCGCGTCGCGCCTCGACATCGATGGGGAGCGCCTCGCCCGCGTCGAGCAGCAGGGCCGTGAGCTGGCGGCCGTAGCAGCAGCCCGTGTCGAGCCCCGTGGCGAAGGCTTCGAGCTGAAGGTTGCGCCGCGCGTCGTGGCCGAACACGAGCTGCGTGGGGCCGCGCCACGCCTTCGCCCAGGGCGAGGGGAGGAGCTTGCGCGTGGGCTCGCCGCCGTCGTCGATGGAGCGCACCGTGAGGAGGATGTCTTCGGGAGACTCCTCGGGCGCGCAGCGCGGGTCGACGCCGGCGTGCACGACGGTGAGCGCGTGCTCGGGCATCGGGAGCACGAGGGGCGCGGCGGCGAGGCGCTCGAAGTGTGCGTCGGAGAGGGCCTCGACCACGGCGCGGTGACGTTCCGAGAGGGGCACCATCGCGTCGGCCTTCGAGGGCCCACGCTTGCGCGCGATGCGCCACCAGTGGAGCACCTTCTCGTCGTGGTTGCCGCGCACGAACTCGCCGCGGAGTTCCATCACGCGCTCGACCACGCCGCGCGAGTCGGGGCCGCGCGCCACGAGGTCGCCCACGAGCACGAGGCGGTCGAGCGAAGGGTCGAAGCGAACGAGGTCGAGGAGGTCGTCGAGCTCGCGCGCGCAGCCGTGCACGTCGCCGACCAGGAGGGTGCGTCGCATGGCGTACCTGTCACTCCCCGTACGGAGGAATCTCGATGCTGCGGCCGCGCCACCCGTCGGCGATCCACGGGTCGACGAGGCGGCGGAAGTTGGTGTGCGCCCGCGCGCGAGAGAAATACTCGTAGTAGCCGAGCACCACGCGCGTCAGGAAGATGAAGTCGCGCTGCGAGGGCGGGATGCGCCGCGCCTGGAGGAAGTACAGCACCAGCTCCTTCGCGGCCCGCACGTAGCTGAAGCGTCCGAAGTCGAACTCCTCGTCGCGGAGGATGCCCGTCGAGAAGTAGTCGGCGATGCGCAGCATGTCGGCCATCTCCTGCGCGTCGTTCGGGTTGTGGAGGAGACCGAGCGCCGTCATCGCGCGCTTGAACCGCGCGTCGTCGCCGCGCAGTCGCGACACCACCATGTCGGCGAAGGGGCGGAGGAAGCGCTCCTCGTCGAAGATCTTCACGCAGCCGAAATCGAGGATGCCGAGGCGCCCGTCGGGGAGGATGCGGTAGTTGCCGGGGTGCGGGTCCGCGTGGAGGAGTCCGCCGCGCATGAGCTGCATCCAGAAGGCGTCGGAGAGTCGCCTCACGATGAGCGCGCGGCGTTCGAGGTCGCCGTGCTTGAGCGCGTCGCCGAGGTCGGTGCCGTCGAGGTAGTCGTAGGTGATCACCCGCAGGCCCGAGTACTTCGTGTGCACGCGGGGAATCACCACCCAGTCGGTGCCTGCGAAGAGTCGCGCGAGGAGCTGGGCGTTGTAGGCCTCGCGGCAGTAGTCGGTCTCCTGCGCGAGGTGCTCGGCGATCTCTTCGGCGACGGGGGTGAAATCGAGGCGCTCGTTGCCCACCACGTCGGCGAGGAGCTTCTTCACCATCGACGCGCCGAGCTTGAGGTTCTTGAGGTCGCCGTCGACGGACGCATCGGCGCCCGGGTACTGCACCTTCACCACGACCTCGGTGCCGTCGTGGAGCGTCGCGCGGTGCACCTGACCCAGCGAGGCCGCGGCCATCGAGGTGCGCGAGAACGACGCGAAGAGTTCCTCGGGGTCGGCGCCGAGGTCCTTCACGATCACGTCGCGGATCGTGGCGTAGCTCATGGGCGGCGCGTTCGACTGGAGCGAGCGGAGGATTTCGCCGTACTCACCCGGGAGCGCCTCGGCGTGCGTCGAGAGGAGCTGGCCGATCTTCATCATCGGCCCGCGGAGTTCCTTCATGGTCTCCGCGATGCGCTTCGCGTTCTGCACGTGGCGCTGGAGCTCCGCCTCGGCGCGCCCCGAGTCCGCGCGGAACCGATCGAGGATCTTGCCCCCGAGGTAGCTCGACGCGACCGCGCCCCCGAGAAGGCTGGTCTTGAGCGTGCGAACGAGCCTTCCCGGTACCTTCTCCTCCGACTCCTTGGCCATGTCGCGCGGAGTAGACCCCAGGAGCACCGCGGGTGTCGAGGCTGACGGTCCGCCGTCGGGCCTGTGGTATGACCGCGCGCTCCCATGCACCCGCTTGCCGAGAAGGTCCTTCAGGGCGACGTGCGCGCGACGGCGCGCCTGCTGCGCAACATCGACGACCGCGCCGACGGATGGCTCGACGCGCTCTCCGACCTGCACCCGCACACGGGCAACGCCTACGTGATCGGCATCACGGGCAACCCCGGCGCGGGCAAGAGCACGCTCACCGATCAGCTCATCGCGCACTACCGCCGCGAGGGGCACCGCGTGGGCGTCATCGCCGTCGATCCGTCGTCGCCGTACACGGGCGGCGCGATCCTCGGCGACCGCATCCGCATGCAGCGCCACGCGCTCGACCGCGAGGTGTTCATCCGCTCGATGGCCACGCGCGGTCAGCTCGGTGGACTCTCGCGCAGCACCGCCGACGCGACGCGCGTGCTCGACGCGTGGGGCGCGAAGGTGGTGATCGTCGAGACCGTGGGCGTGGGGCAGGACGAGCTCGAAATCGCGCGCCTCGCGCACAGCACCGTCGTGGTCATGGCGCCGGGCCTCGGCGACGAGGTGCAGGCCATCAAGGCGGGCATCCTCGAAGTGGCCGACGTGTTCTGCGTGAACAAGGCCGACCGCGACGGCGCCGACGCGACCGTGCGCGACCTCGAAATGATGATCGCCCTCGGGCATGAGCTCGCCTCGGCGGGCGCGCACTCGCGAGGACACAGCGCCGGCGCGCTCGACCTCGCGCGAGAGGAGCTCCGCGCGAAGGCCGGCGAGTGGCTCGTGCCCATCGTGAAGGCCGTGGCCTCGCGGGGCGAGGGGATCGCCGCGCTCGCCGAGGCCATCGCGAAGCACCGCACGTGGGAAGACAGCTCGCCCCTCGGCGCCGCGAAGCGCGAGGAGCGCGCGCGCGATGAGCTCTCGGTGGTGTTCCACGACCTGCTGCGCGACGAGGCGACCCGTGCGGTGGCGGCGCCCTTCGATGCGGCCGCGAAGGCCCTGCTGCGGCGCGAGACCGATCCGTACACGGCGGCGCGCGCGCTGCTCGACGCGTTTCGCGGGCGCGTGTGACCGGGCGATCCGCGGGCTGTTCGGGGTGATCCCTTATCAGACGACGCCGCTGAATTTGTCGAAATGCCCTGCGCGCGGCGGCTTCTCGTGCTGCGCGGATGGTGGCAGTATCCTGTCTTGGTTGCGCTGCGGTGTGCGGCGCCGACGGAGCGACGAACCGTGACCGAACTGGCACCGAGGGCCCCGAGTGCGTCGAAGACGACGATGACGCAGCTCGTGTTTCCCGAGCATGCGAACGCGCTCGGCAAGGCTTTTGGCGGGCAGGTCATGGCGTGGACCGACCTCTGCGGCGGCATCTGCTCGATGCGCCACTCGGGCGGGGCCACGGTCACCGCGGCGATCGATGAGCTCACCTTCGATCACCCGATCAACATCGGGGACACGGTGGTGATCGAGGCGCGGGTGAACGCCACCTTCCGCACGTCGATGGAGGTCGAGGTGCTGGTGTGGGGCGAGTCGCCGACCACGGGTCAGCGTTGGCGATGCGTCGAGGCGCGGCTGACCTTCGTGGCCATCGACGCGCAGGGCAACCGTCGCAGCGTGCCTCCGCTGCGGCCCGAGAACGACGACGACGTGCGACGGATGAACGAAGCCGGCGACCGCAGGGCCGAGCGATTGGCGCGCCGCAAGCGCTGACCTCGCGCCCGGCGTCGGATCACAAACTCAGGGTCGGTGCCCGTCCGCGTTCGCGCGGCGCGGAGCCGACAGACAGTGCTGCCACCATGCGCCTCCAGACCGCCCTCGAAATGCTCTCGCCCGCGGAACGTGAAGCCCTCCGCGCGCGCCGCGGCATCCGCGTCGACCCGAAGAAGCGCCTCGACGAGATCGAACAGACCGCCCGCGCGCTCGTGGCCGAGACCGACCTGCGGCACTCGAAGTTTCCCGCGGACGTGCGCCAGCTCCTGCAGCGCCTCGCGGTCGTGGGCGGCACGCTCCCCGGCGGCGCCAACGACCCCGGCGCGAAGCTCCTCTGCGACCTGGGCATCGCGTTTCGTCCGACGCCTCCGGCTGCGCCCGCGACGCCTGCGAAGGGCAAGCGCGCCGCCGCCGCTGCCGCCGCCTCGGCACCGCGCGTCGCGGCCAACACCCTCGTGCTGCCCTCCGCGTTTCTCGTGCAGGTGCCCGTGGGCGAGAGCGAAGACCCGCAGAGCCTCCGCGCGTGCTTCAGCATGATCGACCCCGAGATCGTGGGGCCCATGGTGACGCAGGTGCTCGGCAAGCCCCTCGGCGTCAGCGGCCCCATGGCCCTGCAGGAGTGCTGGGAGACGCTCTCCACCGCCAACTGGCTCGAGTCGCAGGTGGCCGAGCTGCCGGGCGCCGAGGCGCGCCTCCTCGATGCGATCGAGCGCGTCGGCGGTGAGGTGAACACCGAAGAGCTCCTCGCGCTCGATCAGGCCCCGGGGCTCTACCGCACGCAGTCGGGCATCGCGGTGCCCAAGCGTGGCGCGCCGTACATGCTCCAGCGCCGGGGACTGCTGTTTCAGCTCGGCGTCGAGCGCTTCGTGGTGCCCACCGAGGTGGCCCGCATCGTGGGGGCGCCGCGGCAGGCCGAGCGCGCCGCGAAGCAGGCCTCGATCCAGGCTGCGATCCGCGCCGAGGACCACCTCCCGATGCGCGCGCGCTACGCCCGCGACCCGTCGCAGGCCGTGGTGTCGGCGCTTGCGATGTTGCGCACGTGGGAGGTGCCCGTGCGTCCCGACATCGCCGTGCCGCGCGCTGCGATCAAGCGCGTGGCCGAGCGCCTCGGTGACCGCGAAGAGGCCCTCACGCTGCTCATCGCGCTGGCGCGTGCCGCGGGCTTCGGACGCCTCGCGACGCCCCTCGCGACGGCCGCCGGGTCGCTTCAGCTCAAGGTCAACGAGGTCGGCTCGACGCTGTGGAAGACGTACATTCACGGCGGTGCGTGGGATGAGACCCGCGTCGAGCCCGAGGTGATGCGCTCGGGCATCGTGGCGCGTGCGACGACCGCCGTGGTGACCGCGCGACGCGTGCTCCTCGACGCGCTCGACGTGGTCGCGAAGGAGCGCTGGGCCACCCTCGATGCGGTGCTGGAGTACACCGCCACGGACCCGCGCTTCGCGGCCGTGCAGCGCCTCCACGAGCGGGCGATGCGAGAGCGTCCTGGGGTGTTCAAGCCCACGCTCGAAGACGCGTACCGCGAGATGCTCACGCAGTCGCTCCCCGTGCTCGGCGCGGTCGATGTGGCCGACGACGGGTCTGCGGTGCGCCTCGTCGGGCGCATCGTGTCGGGGGGGACGGAGATGCGTCCGCTTGCGGTGAAGGACGCGCGTCCGACGGTGTCACGCACCTCGCTCGACGTGCCTCCCTCGGTGTGGGTGCACGCGCTGCTCGACCTCGCGGACTTCGGTGAGTTCGATCACCTCAAGCCCGAGCCCGCGCCGGGATCGATGGTGTTTTCGCTCGGCGCCGCGGCCCTCACGCGCGGTCGTGCGCGCGGACTCACGGGTCAGCAGGTCGACGCGCGCCTCCGTGCGGTGGGCCTCGCGCCGCCGTTCCCCGCGGCCGCGGCCGAGCTCGTGTCGGGCCTTTCCGACTCGCGTGAAGCGTCGTTCGTCGCGGCATCGGGTGTGATCCTCACCGACGACGCCGCGGTGCGTGCCGAGCTCCGTGCCGACCCCTCGGTGCGTCGCATGCTCGTCGACGTCGACGCGGGCGAGGTGCTGCTCGTACGCCCCGACGCCGACATGGAGCGCCTCCAGACCCGTCTCGCGCGCCTTGGCGTGCGCCTCATGGAACTGCGCCCCGCCGTGCAGACCGTTCCCCCGCCGCCGCCCGATGCGGGCGACCTCGCGCAGGAAGCCTGACGCACACGAAGACCTCCGACGCTGCGCGCGGTCTTCGCGGTCGCGCGCGGTGTCGGGTGGAGCGTGGTCGGGGGAGGGGCTCGGCGAAAGGTTCGGCGCCGCTCAGGGCACGATGTAGCGCTCGCACGTGATGGCGCGGCGCGCTTCGGCGACGGCCTCGGAGAGCGACGAAACCTCGCGCTCCCACGTGACTTCGAACCACGTGTCGAGCAGCTGGTCGTGGTCGCTCACCGAGCGAATCTCACGCGCGTTGCACGCGGTCTCGGTGAAGCCCGCATCGCGCAGCGCACCGCAGCGGGCGCGCACGGCATCGTAGATGGCCTCGGCAGAGAGAGCCGGCGCGTCGTTGCGTTGGGCCCGCACCACCACGGTGACGCGCGGCGAGGCGCCGGCACGGACGCGCACGCCGGCCTCCATGAGCTGCACGTTCTGGCGCTCGGCGAGGTGCACCTCGTCTCCGCGGGTGCGGAACACTTCGAGGCCCTCGGCCACGAGGCCGCGCTTGAGATCCTTCACGTCGATCAACGGTCACCTTCGGCGGCGGAGCGGGCCGCGACCTTACCACGGTCCATCGCGCGTCGTGGGAGCCCATTTCTCGTGCGTGTGTTCGCCTCGTACACGCGCTTGCCGCGGCTTTTCGCAAGAAGGTAGGCTCCGCGCGGCGCTCCAAGGCGAACAGTCTTCTTCCTCCGCCTCGCGCCCCCTCCGACCTTATGCACTCGATCTTGTACGTCGGTACGTCGCTCGGCCCCCTTCTCGCGCTCGGCACCGCGCGCAAGGTGGGAGACGGCGAGGTTCAGCTCACACAACCGGGCCACGACGAACCGCTGGAGTTCATCCTCGAACGTGACCCGTCGCGCGCGCTGCGATGGCTGACCGCGCGTCCCATCGATGTGGTGGTGGTCGATGCGCGCGTCGCCACGGGCGTGCCGAGCTCCGACGCCCTCGCGATGCTCGAACGACTCTTTCCCCTGGCCGAATCGCACGGTCTCGGCCCGCGCGAGCGCACGCTGGTGCTCGTCGACGGCGACAGCGTCGGGGCGCGCATCGCCTACGAGGCGGGGCGTCACCGCGTGCTCCCACCGCTCGCGGGCGATGACCACGACGCGGTGCTCACGCAGCTTCGCGGCCTCGTGGCGACGCGCGGGCGCGGACGCATCGCGCTGTGCCTCGCGGGCGGCGGCATCGAGGGGCTGCTCTACGAGGTGGGGGTGCTGCGCGCGCTCGACCGCTTCATGCTCGATCGCCGCGTCGTCGACCTCGACCTGTTCTTCGGCATCAGCGCGGGGAGCATCCTCTCGTCGTTCATGGCCAACGGGGTCTCGCCCGACGAGATCGCCGACGGGCTGCGCCGCGGCACCGATCGCATTCCGCGGATCACGCGCGCCGACCTCTTCGATGTGAACGTGGGCGAGTACGCGCGGCGCGTGTGGGGCTTCTCACGCTCGCTCGTCGGGCAGGGAGATGCGCGCAATCCGCTCTCGGCGCTGTATCGCGCGATCCCGTCGGGGGCCTTCGCGGGAGACCGTCTGCGCGCGTACCTCCAGCGCGTGCTCAACGGGCCGGGCATGAGCGACAGCTTCGAAGAGACGCGGCGTCCGCTCTTCGTCGGCGCCACGGACCAGGACACCGCCGAGGCCGTGGTCTTCGGCGAGCCCGGATGGACCGATGTGCCCATCCACAAGGCCATTCGCGCGTCGTGCGCCCTCGCGCCGTTCTACACCCCCGAGCGCATCGGTGGGCGTTGGTACATCGACGGCGCGTTCACCCGCACCACGAACATGCGTGTGGCCGTTCGTCACGGCGCGTCGCTCTGCCTGCTCGTCGACCCCCTGGTGCCCATCCACTCGGCGCAGCCGGGATACGTGCACGCGCGCGGCGGGCTCTTCGGCGCGATGCAGGGCCTCAAGGCGCTCATCAACGGGCGCTTCGACAAGGCCGCGGTGACCATCGCGGAGATGTTCCCCAACGTGGCCTTCCATCTCTTCAAGCCCGAGTCCGAGGAGATGCGTGTGTTGTCGGGGTCGCCGATGAAGTTCCTCTACCGCGAGGAGATCGAGCAGCTCGCGTACGACAGCACCGTGCGCAAGCTCCGCGCGATGCTCCCGCGACTCCAGCGCGATTTCGCGCGCCACGGCGTGCGCCTTCAAGAGCCCGTGCAGACGCCCGGCGCAGACCCCTACGCCGACGGACTCCAGGCCGTCGTATGATCGTCGTCGAGGGCGCGAAGGGCACGCGCACGGAGCTCCACGCGCCTGCGCGTCGGGTCGTCTCGCTCGTGCCTTCGGAGACGGAAGCGCTGTTCATGCTCGGCGTGGGCGACCGTGTGGTGGGACGCACGGACTACTGCGTCGAGCCGCACGAGGGGGTCGCGTCGATTCCGCGCGTGGGCGGCACCAAGGACGCGCGCCTCGACGCCATCGTCGCGTGCGCGCCGGACCTCGTGCTCCTGAACCAGGAGGAGAACACCGAGGCCCTCTACCGCGGGCTCGTCGCGCGCGGTGTGACCGTGCACCTGAGCTTTCCGAAGACCGTGAACGATGCGGTGACGCTGATGCGCGACCTCGCCGCGATGGTCGCGCCCGGCGAGGCTGCCGCGAAGGTGATCGACGCGCTCGACGCGGCTGTGGGCGAGGCCGAGCGCGCGCGTGCACAGCGCACCCCGCGAAGGGTCTTCTGCCCGATCTGGATGGATCCGCTGATGACCATCCACGGCGAGACCTTCATCTCCGATGTGCTCGATCTGGCGGGCGGCGCGAACGTGTTTGCCGATCGCACGCGGCGCTATCCGCTCGCAGCCGACATCGCCGGTGCGACGCCGTGGAGCGCGGCGCGTGTGGGCGAGCGCGACGTGCGGTATCCGCGGGTGACCTTCGACGAGGTGGTGGCGTTGCAGCCCGAGGTGGTGATCCTGCCCGACGAGCCGCACCCGTTCAGCGAGGCCGACGCCGAGGTGTTCCGGGCGCTGCCCATTCCCGCGGCGCGCGACGGGCGTGTGCATCGCATCGACGGCAAGGACCTGAGCTGGTACTCGCCCCGCCTCGCGACGGGCATCGCCCGCGTGGCGCGCTGGCTCGCGTAGCCGCTGTCGTACTGGCGCCGGGCCGCGCTTCTGCGGTACCTACGCGGCCCCGAAGGAGCCACGAGCACAGCGCCATGACCAGAAAGCGTGACGTTCGAGACGCGCGTTCGCGTGACCGAAGCCCGCAGCCCGAGGCGCCCCGCGCCGCCCGGCCGCGACCCACCGCGTCGCCCGCTGCGCGCCGCCCTGTCGCCTCGCCGCGTCCCGTCGAGGTTGACGAAGACGACGACGAGATCGAGGCCCCGGAGGATCCCTCGACGCCGCGCGCCTGGTACGCCAACGCGAACATCGTCGTGCCGGGCATCCTCGCGGTGCTCCTCGGGTGGGCGCTGTTCGAACGGTTCCGTCCGCCGCCGCGCCCCGAGGGGGCCGTCGCCGAGGCCGGTGCCGATGCCGGTGCGCCCTCCGCCGATGCCGCGCCCGCAGCGCCCACGCCCGCTGCGCCCACGCCCGCCGCCGATGCGGGCGCTCCTGCGCCCAACGCGCCCGACACCGCGGGGCTCGATCCGTCGCCGGTCAATCCCGCACACCCGGAGCCCACGAGCCCCGATCCGCGCGGCGGTCGCTTCACGCTCGATCAGGCCACCGAGGGCCTCGCGGGCGAGGGCGCGCTCCACGCCGACATCGTCACGTCGATGGGAACGTTCGACTGCGAGCTCCTCGCGCAGCAGGCGCCCAACACCGTCGCGAACTTCGTGGGCCTCGCCCGCGGCACGCGCGAGTTCTGGGATCCCGTCGCCGGCGAGTGGGCGAAGCGGCCCTTCTACAATGGCTCGCTGTTCCACCGCGTGATCCCCGACTTCATGATCCAGGGCGGCGACATCCTCCGCTCGGGGCGCGGCGACCCCGGCTACGAGATCGCCGACGAGAACGTGCGCCCCCACGACACGGCGGGCCTGCTCTGCATGGCGAACCACGGGGCCAACACGGGCGGCGCCCAGTTCTTCATCACCGAGACCGCCAAGCCCCACCTCGACGGCACCTACTCGATCTTCGGCCGCTGCACCCCCACGGACCTCGTGGGTCGCATCGCCCGCGTCGACCGCGATGCCACCGACCGCCCCGGACGCCCGGTCTTCATCGTGCGCGTCGACATCCGCCGCGGCGCCCGCCCCGGCGCCTGATCCAGCCCCAGGCACGCTCGTTCACCCGTCATCGGCGCCGCGCTGTCAAGTGACGCGCAGGTGACGTGCGTGCGCCGTTGCGCGCTCGGCCCTTGAAAACCCGTGATTCATGCCTGTCGAGGCCCAGGATGGGTCGAAAAATACAGGCAGACGATGGGATGCACGTTCAAGGCTCGTCGGCTCGGGGATAGGCTCGATTTTGAAAGGACTCGTGAATGCGATGACCCGATGGAGGGAGTTCTTCGCCGTGGCCGCCGCGCTGTTTGCGCTCGGGGGCTGTACCGGCAACAGCGTTGTGGGCGGTCGGCTTCCGACCGACGCCGCGACGAGCGATGGGACCGACGGCCGTGACGCCGCGGTCTCGTGCCCGTCGCCCTTGATTTCTTGCATCGGGCGCTGCGTCGAGCCGCGCGCCGATCGCAACAACTGCGGCGCCTGCGGGCGCGTGTGCGGCGCGGGCAACGTCTGCCAGAACGGCGCATGCGTGCCCGAGTGCACCGCGTCGGAAATGCTCTGCGGCGGCAACGACGGCGGCGCGCCCACCTGCGTCGCCGTGGCGACGGACCGGAACAACTGCGGTGCCTGCGGCAACGTCTGCGGTCGCGATCAGGTGTGCGCCGGGGGCATGTGCACGTTCATGTGCACGGGCAGCACGACGGAGTGCGGCGGCGCCTCGTCGATGGATGGCGGCACCGGGGCGCGCTACTGCGCCGACCTCCAATCGGATCGCGCGAACTGCGGCGCGTGCGGGAACACCTGCGCCGACGGATACACGTGCCAGGCGGGCGCGTGCCACATCCGCTGCTCGGAGCTCCAGGTCGCGTGCTCGACGCCGGGCGCCGACGCAGGGCCCATGGGCGGCGGGGAGCTCTGCGTCGACACGACGAACAACATCCAGCACTGCGGCGCCTGCAACAACGCGTGCCCCTTCGGGCAGTTCTGCGTGCGGGGCATGTGCGCGACGATGTGCGGCGCGGGCTTCACGAACTGCATGGGCGTGTGTCGCGACCTGCAGACCGACCGCAACGGCTGCGGCACCTGCGGCAACGTGTGTGGCTCCGGCGAGGCCTGCGTGGCGGGTCGCTGCGAGGTCACGTGCGGCGGTGGTCTCGCGGCGTGTGATGGCGTGTGCCGCGACCTCGCGAACGACAACTCGAACTGCGGCGCCTGCGGCGTGCGCTGCGCCCCGGGCCAGGTGTGCTCGCGCGGGATGTGTCAGGTCTCGTGCGGCGGCGGCCTCTCGGACTGCTCGGGCACGTGCCGCGACCTGCAGACCGACAACGCCAACTGTGGCACCTGCGGTACGAGCTGCCCCTCGGGCCAGCTCTGCTCGATGGGACGTTGCCAGGTGAGCTGCGGCGCGGGCACGACGAACTGCGCGGGCACGTGCCGCGACCTCACCACCGACAACAGCAACTGCGGCGCGTGCGGCATGGCGTGTCCCTCGGGCCAGCTCTGCTCGATGGGGCGCTGCCAGGTGTCGTGCGTGATGGGCACGACGAACTGCGCGGGCGTGTGCCGCGACCTCGACACCGATCGCAACAACTGCGGCGCGTGCGGAACCGCCTGCCCCTCGGGTCAGGTGTGCTCCGGCGGGTCGTGTCAGGTGAGCTGCCTCGAAGGCCTTTCGAACTGCGCGGGCGTGTGCCGCGACCTCGCGACGGACACCAACAACTGCGGCGCGTGCGGCATGGCGTGTCCCTCGGGCCAGGTGTGCTCCCGCGGCATGTGCACGGTCTCGTGCGGCGCGGGGCTGACCTCGTGCTCGGGCGTGTGCCGCGACCTCACGACGGACCTCAACCACTGCGGCGCGTGCGGCAACGAGTGCCCCGCGGGCCAGGTGTGCTCGCGTGGCGCGTGCACCGTGAGCTGCGGCGCCGGCACGATGAACTGCTCGGGCGTGTGCCGCGACCTCGGCACCGACCGCCTCAACTGCGGCGCGTGCGGCATGGCCTGCGCGTCGGGTCAGATCTGCGCGGGCGGCGCGTGCATCACCTCGTGCCTCGCGGGGCAGACCGCGTGCTCGGGCGTGTGCCGCGACCTCGACACCGACCGCCTCAACTGCGGCGCGTGCGGCAACGTGTGCCCGTCGGGCCGCGTGTGCTCGCGCGGCGAGTGCACCGTGAGCTGCCTCGAAGGCACCACGAACTGCCTCGGCGTGTGCCGTGACCTCAGCACCGACCTCGCGAACTGCGGGGCGTGCGGGCGCGCGTGTCCGTCGGGCCAGGTGTGCTCCGGCGGCGCGTGCACCGTGAGCTGCCTCGCGGGCACCACGAACTGCTCGGGCGTGTGCCGCGACCTCACCACCGACAACAACCACTGCGGCGCGTGCGGCGCGGCGTGTCCGTCGGGCCAGGTGTGCTCGCGCGGCGCGTGCGTCGTGTCGTGCGGCGCGGGTCTCACCAACTGCACCGGCGTGTGCCGCGACCTCAGCACCGACCTCGCGAACTGCGGAGCGTGCGGGCGCGTGTGCCCGTCGGGCCAGGTGTGCTCGATGGGCGCGTGCACCGTGTCGTGCGGCGCGGGCCTCACGAATTGCACCGGCGTGTGCCGCGACCTCACCACCGACAACAACAACTGCGGCGCGTGCGGAACCTCGTGTCCGTCGGGCCAGGTGTGCGCCCGCGGCGCGTGCGTGGTCTCGTGCGCGACGGGGCTCACCGACTGCTCGGGCACGTGCCGCGACCTCGCGACCGACAACGGCAACTGCGGCGGTTGCGGCCGCGTGTGCGCGTCGGGTCAGGTGTGCCGCGCGGGCGCGTGCGTGGTCTCGTGCGTGACGGGGCTCACCAACTGCTCGGGCACGTGCCGTGACCTGCAGACCGACGTGAACAACTGCGGCGGCTGCGGCACCGCGTGTCCCGCGGGCAACCGCTGCGTGGCGGGTCGATGCGAGGTGTCGTGTCCGACGGGCTCCGTGGCCTGCTCGGGCGTGTGTCGCGACCTCGCGACCGACAACGCCAACTGCGGAACCTGCGGCCGCTTGTGTCCCTCGGGCCAGGTGTGCTCCGCGGGCGTGTGCGCCGTGAGCTGCGTCTCGGGCACGACCAACTGCTCGGGCGTGTGCCGCACGCTCTCGAACGACAACGCGAACTGCGGCGCCTGCGGCGTCGTCTGCGGCGCGGGCACGACCTGCGTGTCGGGCGCCTGCACGGTGACCTGCTCCACGGGTCTCACGAACTGCTCGGGCACGTGCCGCGACCTCAACACCGACACGAACAACTGCGGCCGCTGCGGCGCCGCGTGTCCGTCGGGTCAGGTGTGCACCGCGGGTGCGTGCGTGATCTCGTGCCTCGCGGGCCAGACGGCCTGCTCGGGCGCGTGCCGCGACCTCAGCACCGACAACAACAACTGCGGCCGCTGCGGCGTGGCCTGCCCCTCGGGCCAGGTCTGCACCGCGGGCGCGTGCGTGGTCTCGTGCGGCGCGGGCCTCACGAACTGCTCGGACACCTGCCGCGACCTCACCACCGACAACAACAACTGCGGCGCGTGCGGCCGCGTGTGCGCGTCGGGCACGGCCTGCATCGGCGGCGTCTGCGGCGTCACCTGCGCGGTCGGTCTCACGAACTGCTCGGGCGTCTGCCGCGACCTCGTGAACGACCGCACCAACTGCGGAACCTGCGGCCGCACCTGCGCCTCGGGCCAGGTGTGCTCCGCGGGCGCGTGCGTGGTCTCGTGCACCACCGGGCAGACGAACTGCTCGGGCACCTGCCGCGACCTCAACACCGACACGAACAACTGCGGTGCGTGCGGCCGCGTGTGCGCGTCGGGTCAGGTGTGCTCCGCGGGCGCGTGCGTGGTCTCGTGCGGCGCGGGCCTCACGAACTGCTCGGGCACCTGCCGCGACCTCACCAACGACACGAACAACTGCGGCGGGTGCGGCACCGCGTGTGTCTACGCGAACGGCGTGGGCACCTGCTCGGCCTCGCGCTGCTCGCTCGTGGCGTGCCTCACGAACTTCGCCGACTGCGACGGCAACCCCGCCAACGGCTGCGAGGTCGACACGCGCACGCGTTGTGGCGGCGGCTGCGGCTCGGTCTGCGCGACGGGCACCACGTGCCAGGCGGGCCTCTGCACGCGCTTCCCCTCGGACTCGAGCGAGGGCGCGTTCAACCCGACGACCAACACCACGCTCTCGCCGGGCGTGCACAACTTCACGACGATCAACATTCCCGCGGGCGTGACCGTGCGCGTGAGCGGCAGCGGCGTGCTCGACCTGCGCGCCGTCGGTGACGTGACCGTCGCGGGCACGATCGACCTGTCGGGCGGCGCGGGCGGCGTGGTCACCATGCAGTGCACCTGCGGCCAGGGCGGACAGACCGGCACCACCGTCGCGGGCGGACAGACCTCCGGTCCGTCGGGATGCGCCGGTGGCGGCGGCGGACAGGGCTCGTCGGGCGGCAGCGGCACGGGCTCGACGGCGAGCACGGGCGGCGGCTTCGGCGGCGGCGCCGGCGGCTACTTCGGCGGCGGCGGCGGCGGCGGCGGGTTTTCCGGCGGCGTCGGCGGCGCGGCGGACTACAG
>CAMFHP010000039.1 GCA_945952225.1 uncultured Myxococcaceae bacterium | reverse complement strand
GGCGGCGACTCTACGCAACTCCGACGCTCGGATCGGGCCGGTTGGAACGGTCCCCTCGAAGTGCTTTGCGAGCACCTCGCCGACCTTCGGGGGACTGGAGCTCTCCATGAATCGCCCCTATCGCGATTGCCCGAGAACTCAAGCAGATTTGGTGCGCCCGCCCTGGGTTCCAACGCGCGCTCACCGCGGTGACGGCCGACGACGTGTTCCGCTGAGCGCGCCGGGCGCGGTCGGGATGGCGGCGATGCGCGCGATCGGGTGACCCTCCGTCGGCGATTGTGCGGAGGGGCGCACTCCGTTGTGCGGAACGCCGTACAACCCACATCGGTAGGGCTGCGACTTCTGCGAGAAAACACGTGCGGAGCGGGCGTTGCAGCGGTGCCGGGCCATGGCGTTCTCTCCCCGGTGCGGTGCGGTGCTCCTCGGTCTGCTCACCACGGTCTCGTCGACGGCGGCCTCTGCGCAGACGTGGACGCGCGTCGTCGAGGGGTTGCGCGCGGGAACCTATCCCGTGCTCGCCGTGGCGCCGCGGCCGGCGCGCGATGTGTACTACTCGTTCCTGATGCTCACGCCCGATGGGGCCAGTGCCGTGTGGCGTGGGCGCGTCGATGACCTGGCGTCGGGCTTCGTGCGCATGCCGTCGTTTCCGCTTCCGCCGCCCGCCACGGGAATGATGCCCGCCAACGTGTTCTCGATGACCACCAACCGCCGCGGAGAGCCCGTGGTGGGCCTCTCGGCAAACGGTCGTTCCGACAACACCGCGCCGATGATCATGACCTGGGATGAATCCGCGGCGCGATGGATCGCACCGCCCGTCACCCCCGCGGCGAACGTCTGCGGACACAACCTGTTCCGTCTCGAACGTGCGCCCAATGGAGACCTCTGGGGACTCTGTCAGTGGCATGGTGCGTACCTCTCCACCGATGACGGACGGAGCTTTCGCTACCTCGATGTGAGCGCGCTCGTACGGGCGTCGCATCCCACGTACTTTCCGACGCGGGCCCTCGGCGCAAACGACCTCGGCGCGCTCTACAGCCTCGCCTTCACCGACGGGGGCGAGGTGCTCGTGGGCACGGAGACCGGCGGCGTCGTGCGATCCATCGACCGCGGCGCGACGTGGCATCCGGCAGATCCCGACGCAGACAACGTGACGAGCGCGCTGGCCGTGCTCACCAACCTCGGCAACGTCTACGGCCTCGGCGTGCTGGGCGATGGGAGGCTCGTCGTGCACGGCTTCATCGGACACGGTTCCACGCCCGCCGCCGACGCGACGCACCTCTACGTGGTCGACCGCGCGACGCGCACCTTCACCGTCGCGCGGGGCGTGCCCGATGGGTTTCTCGGCGGAAGGCTCCAGTTCGCCGTGCACCCGACGGAGGGGGTGTTTCTTCACAGCGGTCACGACTCCGTCGACGCGATGGGACGCGCCGTGCCCGGTGGCATCTTTGCGTCGCGCAACGGTGTCGATTGGGCCGCTGCGAATGGCGGCATCCGCGAGACCTTCATGGTGCCCGGCATGGCGCTCTGGGTTGACGGCAACGGACGCGGCGACGCCAACGCCTTCGCCCTCGACGGACGCAACCTCTACACGGCCACCACGTCGGGCCGCGTGTATCGCCTCGACGTCACCGCGGGCCCGCTCGACGCGGGCGCGGTGGATGCGAGCTCCGATGCGATGGCGCTCGATGGGGTGGCCGTCGACGCGGGGAGCGATGCGAGCGTGCGCGATGCGACGGAGGACGTCCGTGCGATGGATGCGATGGCGGATGTGCGCGCGGTCGATGCGATGGAGGACGTGCGCGCGGTCGATGCGTTGAGCGATGGGAGCGTGCTGGACGCGGTGAGCGATGGAAGCGTGCTGGATGCGGGGAGTGACGTGCGTGCGGTCGATGCGGTGAGCGATGGGAGCGTGCTGGATGCGATGCGTGACGGGCCTGCGGTCGATGCGGGATGTGGGTGCCGTGCGGGGGCGCGCACCGCGGGAGGGCGCGGCGTCGGGTGGATCCTCGTGGCGCTCGTCGCGAGGCGTCGGCGCGCGCGCGCGGTCTAACGGGTGTCGTCGGGCGAGGCGCGCGGAACGAAGGCTGACGGTGGTGCCTGTGTGCGCGGTAGCGTGCGCCTGCCCGCCATGGCGAATGCGATGTGCGCGCGGGGGAGTGCGGATCACCGATGCGTTCCGACACACGACGACGATGGGGGCTCGTGGTGATGCTCGCGGTCGCCGACTGCGTGCCCCGGTCGCGCGTCGTGGCGAGGCCCGCGACGCCCACGCACGCCGCATTGCCCGGTCCGAGGGCGACGGACCCGGTGGGACCGCCGTGGTCCGTGTGGCGACGCCCCTCCGATCGATTCGAGGGCGATGGCGAGGGACGGTGCGTGGCGATCCTTCGCTCGCCGTATCGCGAGCTCGGTCAGTACGTGGTGCGCGATGCGCACTTCGCCGGGCGCGTCTTCAACACGCCGACCTGGCATCAACGGGACGCGTGCGCGCTGCGGGAACGCGTGGGAACGCGCGACCACGCCGTGTGCCTGCGGGCGGCGCAGTGGTCCGTCACGCCCTGCGACGTGCTCGCCTTCGAGGATGCCTGGGCGCGCGGCGTGAACCTCCGCTGGCGAAGCGGGCGTCCCGTCGAGGCGAGGAACCTTCCGCGTGCGTGGCGCGAGTACACGGGGGACTTCTCGAACGGCCGACGCGCGCTGGTCGTGCAGTTGCTCTGCGAGCAGATGCGGATTGAGCGTGAGGTCGAGCGCGCCGACGAGATGCGCGTCGTTCACGATGGCGGCGCCTGCGTCGTCTACGTCGAGATGGACATGGACACCGGCGAGCTCCACGCCTCCATTGGCGGCAGTGCGTAGCGCGCGATCAGCGCGGGCCGTCGACGATGTGGAAGCGCAGCACCGCATCGATGCAGTGCGCGAAGCCGTCGACCCGATAGGGCAGGCCGCGCGCGGCACACCAGGCGCGCACGAGCGGGGCGGCCTTCGCGAGTCCGTGGCGCGGCATGTTCGGAAAGAGGTGGTGCTCGATCTGGTGTTCGAGGCCGCCGAAGACGAAGCGCGCAACGGGACCGTCGGGGTAGTTGCGCGTCGTGCGCACCTGAAGCTCTGCGAAGGGGATCTCGCGCGCGTCGCCCTCGTCGAAGCTGTCGAGGTCGTAGTGGTTCCCCGCGAAGACCGTGTTCAGGTAGAGCAGCCCGATCGTCGTGTGCGCGAGCAGCAGCAGCGGGGACCACGCACCAAAGAGCACCGTGAGCCACGCGAGCTGCGCGCCGAGTCCGAGGAGAGAGCCCGTGAGCTCGCGCGAGAAGTTCGCGCGGTGATGACGGAGGCAGAAGTAGCCGTCGCGGAGCCCCACGAGGATCATCGTCTTCGGGAGGTAGTTTCCGCGGAAACGGCTGAGCAGCAGCACGCCCACGAAGGCGCCGAGGCGCGTGCGGTAGCGGCGTTCGGGGTCCCAGCGTTCGGACTGGTCCATGTCGCGGCCGCGCACGTTGGGGGCTGCGTGGTGACGGTTGTGTCCGTAGCGCCAGCCCGAAGGGAACTCACCGAGCGTGCCCGCCACGAGCGCCGCGAAGCGACGGTTGGCTTCGGCGCTCGCGAACACGCCGCCGTGCGCCGCGTCGTGCATGATCCAGCCGAGTCGGTAGAACAGGAACGACGCCAGCACGAACAGCGGAACCGCCGCCCACGCAGGGCCGTTCGCGCTCGCCCAGAAGGTCAGCGCCGAGAGCACCACGTGGAGCACGTAGCTCGCGACGGAGGCCATGGGGGCCGTCTCGAAACAGCCCGCGTCGTCGACCGCGCGGCGGAGTTCATCCCAGGTGCGAGGGGTGGAGGAGGCGTCCATCGAAGGCGCGGGATCGTGCGGTGCGGAGCCTCGTGAGGGCAACGGCTTTCACCGCGCCGCGCGGGTCGTTGCGCCGCGTGCACGGTGCGGAAATCGCGCGCGTTGTCGGTGCCTAAACGGGCTCTGTACGATGCGTTCCATGGAGACGCGCGAGATCGACATCGACACGCCCGACGGCGTGATGAGCACGTACGAGGTGGTGCCCGACGGCGAGGGGCCGCACGCGGCGGTGGTGTTCCTCATGGACGGTCTGGGCTACCGCGATGCGCTTCAGGGCATGGCCCGACGGCTCGCGAGCCACGGCTACCACGTGATGCTTCCCGACCTGTATCACCGCGTGGGACGGCACGTGACCTTCGACCCCGCGGTGATGACGCAGCCCGAGAAGATGGCCGAGATGCGACGGCTCATCGGGGGCCTCACCTCCGACGCGGTGCTGCGTGACTTCGAGGCGTGTGTGGCCGTGCTCGCGACGCGTGCGACGGTCGACACCGCGCGTCTCGGCACCGTGGGCTACTGCATGGGCGGCCGTCATGCGTTCGTGCTCGCGACGCGTCTCGGCGATCGGGTGCGTGCGGCGGCGGCGATCCATCCGGGCGGGCTCGTGACCGATGCGCCCGAGAGCGCGCATCGCGCCGCGGAGGGTGCAAGCGCGCGGCTCTACATCGCCGTTGCGAAGGACGACGTGTTCTTCACGCGCGCCCAGGCCGACACGCTCGATGCCACGCTGCGCGGGCTCTCGAAGCGCTACGCGATCGAGCACTACGAGGCGCGGCACGGGTGGTCCGTGAATGGGACGCCGGTGTACGACGAGGCCGAGTCCGAGCGTCACTGGCGCGCGCTGGAACACCTCTTCGGCGAGGCGCTCGCGGCGACGTGAGCGCGCTACGCGAGGCGCGGCGCGACCCAGTGCTGTTCGAGCCACGCGATGGGATCGGCGGCCTCACGGAGCGCATGGTCGACGGCGCGCACGGCCTCGTCACGACCGAGCGCGGTGGGGGCGAAGGCGCGCGCGAAGAGCATCCAGTTCGAGAGCTCGTAGTGGTGCAGGAGGCATCCGAAGCGGTGCGCGTCGAAGGCCGTGAGACGGGCCGCGGCGTCGTCGACGTCGCGCGCGTGGAGCAGCGAGCACGTCGCGTCGAAGAGCAGCGCGCGGAGGTCTTCGAACGCACGCTCGGGCGCCTCGGCCACGGAGGCGAGGAGGGCTTCGAAGTCGTCGTCGCTCAGGCCCGCGTCCTGCGCGCGCTCGGCCATCGCGGGCACCTGCGTCGCGAGAAAGTCGCAGTCGGGCGCGTTCGTGAGGAGACGACCCACGAGGTAGAGGTCGAAGGCGCTCGCGATGGCCTCGCCGAGGAACATCGCCTCCGCACCGATGCCCGTGGGCGCGAAGGCCACGCGCGCGAGGTGGTGCCACGCGGCGTGGGCCAGGGCGTCGGCGGGGAGGTGCGCGTCCATCAGCACGTCGGAGGGCTCGGCGGCGCTCCAGAACGTGAGGTTCAGGAAGAGCGCGCGGGCCCATGAAACGGGCTTCTTCGAGGCGGGAATGCGGAAGGGCAGCGCATCGCGCGCGGCGATGTCTTTGAGGTCGCGCCACACGCCGATGTGGCGGAACGACGATTCGTCATCGAGCGCGAGCTGCGCGAGGCGGACGATCTTGAAGGTCACGCTCCGCGCAGTACCGCAACGGCGCCCGCGGGGGAACGGGCGACGTGGGGGAGGGGTGTGCGTCAGCAGCCGGTGCCGAGCGCGCGTTCGAGCTCGCCGAAGGGGTCGACGACGGCGCGCACGATGGCGCGCGGTGCGGTGCCGAGGCGTCCTGCGAGCTCCCAGGTGACGAAGCGGAGCTCGCCGAGGAGGGCGCCGCCGAGGGGCGTCCACACGAGGTCGTTGGCCGAGGGCGGGGCGTTCCACACCTCGACGCCGTACTCCCAGACGGCGCTCGCGATCGCGGTGAAGGCCATGGAGGCGAGCGCGTTGTGACCGCACTGGCGCGCGCGGAGGTAGAGCTCGCTGCCCATCAATCCGTGGCCCACGAGGTTGATCTGCCAGCGGTCGCCATCCCACGTGAAGATCCGCCGTGAGGCGTCGAACACGGGCGGCTGCGTCCACCCCTCGCGGAGGTGACGGAGGTTGCGGTCGCCGTCTTCGAGGCTGAACGCGTGGGCCCACAGGAGACCTGCGCCCACACGCTGCGCCGTGAACAGCCCCGCCGCGTGGAGCGTGGGCACGAGCCAGCTCTCGCGATGGGGAGGTTGTTGCGCGCACACGTCGAGCGTCGCGAGGGCGAGCGAGAGCGACAGCGCGAGGGGACCGAGGCGCACGGCGCGCGAAGGTACACACGCTCCGTGGGGACGGTCTATGTCACCCGCGTGCGACACCCGAGGGGGCTCCGTGCTATCGAGCGCACCCGCCATGGAACGACTCACCCGACCCGAGATCCAGCGCTTCAGCGAGGCCGTGCACCCGACGCTGCGCGTGCTCGAAACCGTGCTCAACGAGGTCTTCGACGAGCAGGGCGCACGGTGGACCGAGCTCAAGCTCCGTGTGGGCGGCGCCATGAGCGCGGTGGAGCTCGCGCTGAACTCGAAGCTCCAGCCGCGACGTGCGCTGTGGCACGCGAGCATGGTGCTGATGTCACTGCGCGACGCGGTCTCGCCCAACGACGACGCGGCCCCGCTGCTCGGCACCGTGAGCGACATCGCGCACACGCTCTCGATCGTGTCGATCGCCTGCGACAGCGAGGTGGCGAGCGAAGAGTCGGTGCGTCAGGCGCGGGTGTACATCCAGGCGCTCGGCAGCGGAGAGATCACCCTTCGGGTGCTTGCGGCGGCGCACGAGGCGACGTTTCCTGACGACCCGTCCCGCGGCGTCCGTCGGTGAGCTGCGCGACGGTGAGCGAGCGCGCGCGTCGGGCGCGACGGGCCGAGAGCTCCACCCCGAGCGCGTGGAGGCCCGCTTCGTTGGCGACGGCGAGGGCCGTTCCTTCGCCGCAGAACGGGTCGACGACGGTGTGACTCTGCGTGTGCGTGCGAATGAAGCGCACGGCCACACGGGCCGCATCGAGGCCCATCGCGCGGCTCCAGCTCATGGCCCCGAGCGTGGGGATCACATCGGCGGTGGCGCGCGCGAGGTCGTGGGCCACACCGCGCGAGAAGCACAGCAGGTGCGCGTAGGCGGGGCGTCCGTGGGCGACGGCGCCCGGTGCGACGCGACACACGACCTTGTGCCAGCGCAGCGGGTGTCCCGTGTCGTCGGCCGCGCGGTGAACGAGGTGGGCCTTGTCGATCCACGCGCCGTCGCGCTTCACGTCGGTCTGGTAGAAGATCGCGACGCCGTCGTCGGGCACGCGCGAGAGCACCTTCGCCGCCGCGTCGACGAACCAGCGGCGCCACACGTCGAGCGCCATGGGGCCGAGCTCCGACGCGTCGGGCAGCGAGGTGAAGACGCTGCATCCGTCGAGCGTGGGCTGCGCGTCGAGCCAGGGGAGCGCATCGGTGGAGAGCACCGTGCGTCGCGGCGTGTCGGTCACGGGAGCCCGTCGGCGGCGAGGCAGTGCGCGAAGCCCTCGCGGTACGTGGGGAACGTGAGCGCGAGGCGGAGGCGGTGCTGGAGTTCGCGGCAATCCACGCTGCGGTCGTGACGCAGCGACTCCGCGGCTTCGTCGCGCGAGACCGAGGGCGGCATCGGCACGCGGAGCTGTTCCGCGAGCCATGCGATGACCTCGCGCTGCGGAACCGGTGCGTTGTCGGCGACGGGGTGCGCCTCGTCGCGGAGCCCGTGGTCGAGGGCCGCGATGCAGAGCGCCGCGAGGTCGTCGACGTGGATGCGCGAGACCACCTGCGCGCCGTCTTCGGTCATGCGAAAGGTGCCGCGCGCGATGCGGAGATGGAGCCCGCGCGAGGGGCCGTAGATGCCTGCGGCGCGGAGCACGGCGGCGCCGCGACGTCGCCAGTGGGCTTCGGCGTCGAGGCGCGCGCGGGCCTTGTCGGTGCTCGCATCGGTGGGCGTGCGGGCGTCGATGTGTCCGCGGCGATCGCCGTACACGCCGGTGGTCGAGACGTAGACGCAGCGCGCGTCGTCGGGGAGCGCGTCGGCGGCGAGCGCGTCGGTGCTTCCATCGGGCGGAAAGGTCACGAGCACGTGGGCACGAGGAGGCACGAGCGCGCGCACGACGTCGGCGGTGAGCGAAGGGGCGCACACGACGGAGAGGCCCTGCGCGCGGAGCTGTTCTGCGCGGGCGGGGTCGCGCGAGGTGGCGTGCACGGCGCGTCCGCGGGCGAGGGCGAGGCGCGCGGCGGCGAGGCCCGTGAATCCGCACCCGAGGATCACGAGGGGCGCGTCACTCATCGGCGCGGGAGCGTTCCGTGGATGGAGCGGAGCCAGGCATCCATGGCGGCCACAGTGTCGCCTGCTTCGGCGAGGCGACGGGCGCGCGCGGCGGACTGCTCGGGGGTCTCGTTGCGCGGCGGCGCGGCGGCGACGGCGGGCGCATCGGCGGGGCGCGGCTCCCACGCGGACTTCACGTAGCGCATGACGGGCGAGGTCTCGGGGCGCGCCGCGATGGCGAAGGGCGAGAGCATCACCACGGCGAACGCGATGGCGCCGAAGGTGTGGGCCATGGCCGCGAGGGGCCTGCGTTCATCGCCGCGGAGCACCAGCGCGAGCATCAGCGCGGCGGCGGCGACGAAGCCGAACATCGACGTGGGGCCCTGGAGGTCGAAGAGGTAGCGGCCCGCGTTGTGGGGAACAAATCCGTCGCGCAACACCGGGAGCACCATCTCGAAGAGCGGCGCGTTGAACTCCGTCGGAATGTGCGGAAACGTCGCCGAGGGGAGCCCGGTCACGATGAACGCGGCCACGGTGGCGCCCGACGCGAAGAGGGTCACCGCGCGCTGCGCCGCGGGTCGATCTTCGAAGGCCCGATGGAGCGCGTCGAGCGCCGCGAGGGCCGCGATCGCGAGCACGGGCACGAGCGTGACGAGGTAGCGCGGTCCCACCTGCCAGCCGCCGCGCCAGTTGTTCATCATGCCGATGAGCAGCGTCATGCCGAAGCTCGACGCGAGCACCACGAGGCCGAGGGGCGCTTCGCGGCGCGGCGACGGAGGCATCCACACGGACATGTTCGCGAGGGCCGCGAGGGTCGTTGCGACGACGGCGCGTCCGACGTCGGCGTGGGTGAGCGCGCCGCTGTGGGCCTTGATGGCGAGACCGAGCTTCACGAGGGTGAAGGTCAGCAGCGCGAGGGCCATCGCGCGCACGGCGATGCGGACGCCGCGCGGTTCGGGACGCCACGCGAGAAAGGCTCCGACGCCGAGGAGCGCGACGGCGAGCACGAAGGTCGAGGGCACGAGCCCGAAGGCCGGATCGAACCAGAGGCGCAGCCCCGCCTCCCACGAGAAGTCGGTGGCGCCGAAGAAGCCCTGCGAGATCTCGGTGCGAAACTGCTGGTTCTCCAGGTAGCTGTACCCGGGCTTGAACACGTCGCCGAAGCAGCGCTTGTGATAGAGCATCAGCAGCGCGACGGGGATCGCGCCGCCCACACCCGCCGCCGCGAGACGCGCGACGTTGCGACCGCGCAGCGTGGCGCCGTAGCCCGCGAGCGCGACGAGGGCGGCCACGGCAGCGACGGACTTCTTCTGCGTCTTCTCGAACGCGACGGCGCCCGCGACGAGGGCCGCGAACGACACCGCGAGGGCGGCGCGACGACGCTCGGCGTTCATCGCGGCGATCCACACACCGATGACGGCGGTGGCGATGCCCGCGGGGTACTCGAAGAGGGTGATGCCCGTGCCGAAGAGTCCCGCGAGAAAGAAGAGTCCCGCGTTCGTGTTCGGGTCGCGTCCGGCGGCGAGGGCGTCGGCGTCGCGCTCGCGGGCGGCGCAGAGGGCCATGATGGCCGCGGCGAGGCACATGGCGTTGTGCGCGTGGCTCGCGAAGACCTCGTTGTAGGCGTAGAGCGACGAGCCCGCCATGGTGCTGTAGAAGACCGCATCGGCGAGGGCGGGGCTCTGCGTGCGGCGCGCGAGAAAGCGGTACCAGAACCACGCGAACACGAGGCCCGGCAGCACGTTCGCGAAGAGGCGGACGAAGTACACCACCTTGAGGCGCTCGATGGGTTCGCGCGTCGTGGGTGCGCGGTGGCCCGGCGCGACGGCGGGCGCGGGCGGAGGCAGGTGCGTGTCGCGGTGCGTGAGGCGCGTGAGGAGCCAGTACGCGGGCACGCCGAGGTACGACGTTCCCGGCGCCTTGGAGCTGTAGAGAAGGTTCACGCGGCGGGCGCGGTCTTCGGCGGTGGCGCGTCCGTGGTGAAAGCGGTCGAGCACGTCGTCGGTGACGCCCGCGGCGCGGAGCACGTCGTCGGAGACGTGGCGCTGCGTGATGGCCTCGGAGAGCGGCGTCTCGCGGAGCGACTTGTCGTTGACGTAGCCCCAGTCGCGCTCGACGCGGTTGATGGCGAAGGTGTGGTCATCGACGATGGCCACGGTCATGAACACGCGGACGTTCTCGTTCGGGTTGTTCACGGCCGTGTGATACGGAAACACCCACAGATACAGCACCGCGAGGAGCGCCACGGCGAGCGCGGTGCGTGCGTACGAGGGGGTCTTCGGAGGGGTGTCCATCGGAGCGGGCGGCACCCTGCAACGTGTCGCGACGGTTCGTCAATCGCGGCTTCGCGCGGAAGACACGGTGCGCCGAGGGCGTTGCGTCGGTCCGAGGTAACGGTTCGCGTGCACGCTGGCCGGTGCTACGTTCGCGCCCCATTGTCGTCGCCCCGGCGATCGCACGGAGGAACGCATGACGTCACGGTTCGACTTCACGTCGTACATCGAAGAGAAGAAGCGGGGGCCGAGCGGGGAGCGCGGCGAGGGATACGCCTACGAGGGCGACCTCAAGGTGCTGCGCGCGATGCGCACGATGAAGCCCGTCGAGGTGGCCGTCGCGCAGACGGTGAAGCTCTCGAAGGAGTTCCTCACGAACGAGCTCCTGGGCAACGCGGTGAAGGTGGGGCCGAAGCAGTTTCCGCGCATCCATCGCATCACCGCGGAGTGCGCGCAGACGCTGGGGATCCCCGCTCCGCAGGTCTACATCGTGCCGCAGATCGGCTCGATCAACGCGGCCACCTATGGGGTCGACCACGACGCGTTCATCATGGTGCACGCGGCCACCGTCGACGCGCTCTCCGATGAAGAACTCCGCTTCGTCATCGGCCACGAGTGCGGGCACATCCAGAACAACCACGTCGTGTACCTCACGACGCTGCACATGCTCCGCGTGATGCTCCAGGCCGCGACGGGCGTGCTGCTCGCGCCGGTGCTCCTGCCCGCGCAGATCGCGCTCCAGGGGTGGGCCCGCGCCGCCGAGGTGACCTGTGACCGCGCGGGGCTCCTGTGCTGCCGCGACGCGAAGGTCGCCACGCACGCGTTCGTGAAGCTCGCGATCGGGAGCCGTCGGCTCTTCGACGAGATGAACGTCGACGCGTACCTCGAACAGCTCGCCGAGGCGAAGGGCGGCTACGGGCGGATGAGTGAGCTCCAGCGCTCGCACCCGTACCTCACGAAGCGCATCGAGGCGTTGCGTGTGTTCGCCGACAGCGCCCTCTACCGCAGCGCCACGGGCCGCGAGGGCGGCCTCGACCGCGACGAGCTGGAGAAGCGCACCGAAGAGATCGTGAAGGTGATGTGAGCGCGCGCTCCGACACCGCCACCCCGCGTCACCCCGAGAGGAAGTTCGCACGATGACCGCACGCAGCCTTCAGGAGACCAAGCAGGAACTCATCGCGGCCCTCACCGCGCTCGCCGACCTCGCGCAGAAGACGGGCGCCACGACCCTGCGGGAGCGCCTCTTCTCCGACCGCCTGCCGCGCCTTCAAGAAGAGCGCGCGGTGCTCGTGGTGCTCGGCGAGTTCAACCACGGCAAGACCACCTTCGTGAACGCGCTCCTCGGCGGCGATGTGCTCCCCACGGGCATCACCCCGACGACGGCGCTCATTCACGAGGTGCGGCACGGCGAGACCCCCGCGGCGGCGCTCGTGAAGCGCGCGACGGGCACCGCGCTCGACGACCGCTCGCGTCCCGTGGGCGGCGCGAAGGAGACCATGGCCTTCGAGCGCCTCCACGAGCTCGTGGCGAGCGCGCGCATCAACCCCGACGAGGTGCTGCGCGTCGAGCTCGAATACCCCGCGGAGATTCTTCGCGACAAGGTCACGCTCGTCGACACGCCCGGCGTGAACGACCTCAACCTCCAGCGCGCGGAGATCACCTACGGGTACGTGCCGCGCGCCGACGCGGTGGTGTTCCTCCTCGACGCGGGGCAGATCCTCAAGGAGTCGGAGCGGCGCTTTCTCCGTGACCGTCTCCTCGGCGCAGGCCGCGATCGCATCGTGTTCGCGATCAACAAGGCCGACCTGCTCACCGAGAACGAGAAGGTCGAGGTGATGGAGTACGCGCGCCGTCAGCTCGAACACCTGGTGCCCGGTGCGCCGGTGATGTTCCTCTCGGCGGCGCAGGCGCTCCGTGGCGATCGCGCGAAGTCGGGCATCGACGCGCTGCTCGGCAAGCTCTCGTCGCTCCTCGGCAGCGACCGCCTCCGCATGCTCGTCGACTACGCCGCCGACGAGGGGCTGCGCGTGGGCGACATTCTCGGTCGCGTGCTCGCCGTCCGTCACCGCGCGCTCACGATGAGCGCGGACGAGATCGAGCGGCGCATGCAGGCCCTCGAAGCCGACATGGAGAACGCGCGCACCCTCGTCGACAAGCGCAAGGCGCGCATCGACGAAGAGATCGCTGCGATCCGCGCGGTGGCCCAGCGCGACCTGGAGACCTTCACCGCGGAGTTCGCCGCAGCCGTGCGCCTCGAGGTCGAGAAGAGCTCGGCGGGCGACATCCAGAAGTACCTGCAGGGCTTCATCGAAGACACCTGGCGCAAGTGGCTGGAGTCCGAGGCGCGCACGCTCGGCGAGCGCCTCGAAGCCCTCGCGGAGCAGATCGTCGCCATCGTGAACGAAGACGCCCGCGAGTCGGGGCGCGCGCTGCAGGAGTTCCTCGGACCGGGCACGGGCTCGCTCGACGTGAAGGTCGACACGCTGGCCTACGACGTGGGCGTGTTCGCGCTCGGGGCCTTCGGCATGGGCGTGGCGCTTACGTTCAACCTGGTGCTCGGCGGGCTCCTCACGCTGGGCGCGCCGGTGCTCGCGATGTTCTTCAAGGAGCGCGTCGACGCGGAGATCAAGCGCAAGGCGATGGAGTCGGCGCCCTCCGCGGTGCGCGCGGTGTCGGCGCGCATCGGGCCCGAGATGCTGGGCTCCATCGATGCGTTCGGTCAGAAGCTCACGGAGTTCGTGGTGCACGCGAACGAAGAGCTGCGACGCTCGATGCTCGAAGTGCTCTCGGCCACGCGCCGCTCGCTCGCCGAGGCCCGCGCCGATGCGGCTCCGTCGGTGGCCGAGGTCGACGCGCTCGTGAAGGATCAGAAGCGCCTCCGCGAGCAGGTGGAGCGCCTCCGCGCCGAGGTCTGGCAGCAGCCCTTCGAGGGCATCGCGGGCATTCCCATGCCCATCGGAAGCGCGTGACCCGTCGGGCGGTGTGGTCCATCGTCGCGCGGTGATCGTTCGTCGCCGCGCGCCCGCGCTCGTCGCCCTGCTCCTCTCCGTTGCGTGCCGCCGCACGCCATCGACTGCACCGCCGACGACCCCCGTGGTGAACCGCGCCGACGCGCCGCCCGCCGACGCGTCGGAGCCCCGTGCGGTGCGCTTCGAGTCCGTGCCCAACGGCCCGTGGCGTGACGCGGGCCCCGGTGTTTCATGGCGTTCTGCGCGGGTGCGGGTGCTCGATGTGACGCCGCGGGTGGAGCGCGCGTCGCCGCCTCCCGCGACGCTCGACTGGGTGGTGGTGCGCCTCGACGTGGCCCGCGTGTCGGTCACGGTGGAACGCAGCATCGACGACGCGATCGCGACGCACTTCGAACGCACGCGCGACGCGCTGCTCGTGGTGAACGGCGGCTTCTTCGAGCCCGACCACGCGCCCAGCGGATACGTGCGATCGCGCGGTGTCGACCTCGCGCCCGTCGGTCCGCGCGGCGGATCGGGCGTGCTCACCTTCGCGCGGGACGGGGCCTCGGTGCTGCCCGTCGACGTGCGCGACGCGGGCAGCTTTCGTGTGCGTGCGGGCGACGAGAGCGCGGTGCAGTGCGGCCCGCGCGTGGTGGAGGAGGGGGGCATCGCGGGCATCCACCGCCACGACGGACGCTACGCGGCGCGCACCGTGGCGTGCGTGCGAGACGGCGGTCGCACCGTCGATGTGATCGCGGTGTGGAGCGTCGAGGATGCGCGGCGCGGACCCGAGCTCCACGACCTCGCGACGATGCTCGTGGGACCGTCTCCCGTGGGCGATGCGCAGGGCTGCGAGCGCGCGTTGAACCTCGATGGCGGACCCTCGACGGGCCTGTACGTTCGCGACACGACGGGCGCGACGGCGACGTGGCACGAGCCCGTGGGACCGACCCCGTGGGCCCTCGTGGTGCGGCCGCGCACGCGCGCAGAAGGGCTGTGATACAAGCGCGAGGATGCGCCTGCTTCTCGTGCTCCTCCTCGCGGTCGTGGCCTGTACGAAGGGCGCGCTGCCCGACATCCCCGACGCGGGTGAGCCCGACGACGTCGTCGACACCGACCTCGGTACCGCGCCCCGTTGTGGCGCCGCGCGCTCTCCGTGCTGCGGCGGACGCGCGTGCAACCGCACGCTGGAGTGCGAGCAGGGCGTGTGCTGCGGCGGCGCGGGCGCCGAGTGCACGAGCCAGCTCGAGTGCTGTTCGAACTTCGGGTGCAACGCGGGCCGCTGCTGCGTCGACGTGGGCGGCGTGTGCGAGAGCGCGAACGAGTGCTGCGCGGGCGCCGTGTGCAACGAGGGCGTGTGCGAGCGCGCCGACGACTGCGGGGCGCGCGGCCAGCGGTGCTGCAACGCGAGCATCTGCACCGCGGGCAACGCGTGTGTGGGCGGCAACTGCGTGGCGTGCGGCGCGGCCGACACCGTGTGCTGCCCCGGCGATGCGTGCGACACGGGCCTCGCGTGCATGTCGAACATCTGCCGCCGTCCGGTGGCGTGCGGGGCCATCGGGCAGGCGTGCTGCAACGGGAGCGAGTGCGCGCGCGGCGCCGAGTGCCAGTCGGGCATGTGCCGCGCGTCGGCGACGTGTGGGGCCATCGGGCAGGCGTGTTGCGCGGGCGACGTGTGCACGGGCACCGCGCTCTGCCAGGGCGGACGCTGCGTGGCGCCCATGTCGACGTGCGGTGCGTCGGGCCAGTCGTGCTGCACCAACAACACCTGTTCGAGCGGCCTCGGATGCAGCAGCGGAACGTGCCGCGCGTGCACCGCGCCCGGCGCCCTCTGCCAGCGCGCCTCGGACTGCTGCGGAACCGATTACGACTGCCAGCCCGCGGCGGTGGAACTCCGTTGCTGCCACCGTCAGAGCGGCGCCTGCGCGACCTCGCTCGACTGCTGCGGCTACATGCTCTGCGAGGGCGGACGCTGCGCGTGTCAGGCCGAGGGCGATCCGTGTGTCGACAGCACCGAGTGCTGCACGGGCACGACGTGTACGGGCGGAACGTGTCGCCGCGCGGCCACCTGCGGGAGCGCGGGATCGCTCGGGTGCACCACGACGAGCGAGTGCTGCACGGGCCTGCTCTGCACGCCGGCGGGCGGCGCAGGACGTCGCTGCTGCATGCCCGCGGGATCGCAGTGCGCGGCCCCCGTGGCGACGGCCGATGCGGGCGTTCGCGACGCCGCGATGGACGCGCCCCGCGACGTGGCCGATGCGAGCGCGCCCGCGTCGAATCCGTGCTGCGGAACGATGACCTGCGCGCCTTCGGGGAGCGCGCCGGGGAGCTACTGCGTGTGCCGCGGCAACACCGAGAGCTGCGCGTCGAACTTCGACTGCTGCCCCGGCCTCGCGTGCACCTCGGGCCGCTGCGCGCCGTCGACCACGACCTGCTACGGACCCGGAGACACGCGCGCCTGCACCGACACGCGCCAGTGCTGCCCGGGGCTCACGTGCGCACGGCTGATCGGCAACCAGCGCTGCTGCACCGGCGCGGGAAGCGCGTGCCGCGCGGCCATCGACTGCTGCGGCGCGATGCTCTGCGAGGGCGGTCGTTGCGCATGCCGCAACCGCGACCAGAGCTGCGAGCAGGATGGAGACTGCTGCACGGGACGTTGTGTGAGCGGCCGCTGCGGCGCGTGAGCGACGATCAGTAGCGCGGGCTGCGAGGCCAGCGTTCGGCGACGCCCATGCGCGTTCCCCGCTCGGTGAGTTGTTTGGTGAGTGTGTCGAGCGCGGAGGGCTGCGGTTCGTCGGCGGCGCGCACTTCGAGGTCCTCGGGGCCGATGCCTTCCTCGGGGCTGCGGATGGCGGCCGCGCGCGGTGCCGGGCTCGCGGCGTGGAGGACATTCGTTTCGAGGGGGCTCGTGTCTCGCGTGGGCGCGCCTGCGGGGCTCGTGACGGTGACCTGCGGGCGCTTCATCCACGTCGACCAGGCCTTGAAGCGCTTCACCGTGCGCTGCGCGCGAAAGGCCGCGTAGCTCGCCGCGCCCGCCTCGCGAACGATGCGCTCGTACACGGCCATCGCCGCCTCGCGGTGCTCGTGTTGCCGCGCGCGGTCACCTCCGCGATCGGCGAGGAGCAGCTCGGTGAGGTGGAGCGCGAGCTCGGTGATGTCCGCGAACGTGCGGCGCGCGGGGTCGAGGCATCGCGCGGTGTGCTCCACGTGCCAGCGCACGGCGTCGTGCGTCGCGCGGTCGTAGCGGCCGCCGAGAAAGAGCTCCAGCTCGTTGGCGACGTTGGCGGCCCAGAAATCACCGGGGCTGCGCGCGAGCACTTCGCGGAAGTGGTGCTGCGCGCGATGGGCCGCCGCGGTCACGCCGAGCGAGGTGAGGGGCGCGTTCGAGGGCTTCGCCGAGGGCTCCGACTTCGATCCGCTGTCGTCGACGTTCTGCGCGATGAGCCCGTCGATCCAGCGGAGCGCGACGCTGCCGAGGTAGTCGTGGATGCGGGTGTGGGCCTCGGCGTTGCCCGCGGTGAGCAGCGCTTCGAGGTCGGCGACGCGCGCATCGATGACATCGCGGTCGGCCTTCGGAAGCGGTCCCTTCGCGTGCAGTTCGAGGCGCACGTCGATGGCCGCGCAGTGCCGTTCGAAGCGCACCCGTTCGAGCTGCGTCGCGAGGTCGTCGGGGAGCGCGGCGTAGGCCACGAGGCTCGCCCACTCCCAGGGGTGCTCGCCCTCGACTTCGAGGTGGCGACGGAGCTTGTGGAGCGCGTCACGCGGGTCTTCACCGCGGAGGAGCCCCTGGTAGAGCACATCGACCATCGCGAGCGAGGCGCGGAACGAGAGCGGGAATTGCGAGGCCACGACGAGGGGGATCCCATCGGCGTGGAGCTGATGTGCGAGGCTCGCGCCGCCGCCGAGCACCGAGCCCACCTGGCCCGAGTCACAGCCCGCGACGGTGACCACCGCGGGCCGTTGCGCGTCGCTGCCACCGCGCGTGAGGGCGGCCGCGAGGGTCTGGCCGTCGACCGCGCGACGACCGCCGTGACCGTCGGAGAAGGCGAGGCCGTAGCGACGTTCGAGGGCCGAGCCTCCCTCCATCTCGACGCCATGAAGCAGCAGGTGGACGTGCGTGAACTGCCTGCCGTGACAGAGGTAGCGGAGCTCCTCGATGGAGGCGTCGGGCAGAAGCCGCAGATGATCGCGCGTGTCGTCGTCGGAGCCGATCCACGGGCGGAGCGCCTGCGTGAGCGCGAGGAGGTGCGCGCGCCACGGCACCGGCGGAAGTCCGTCGGGCGAGGCCCACGCGAAGAGCACGCGGGGCTCGGAGGGCCAGCGGGTCTTCGGCGGCGCCACGCGGTGGGTCTCGCGCGTGAGCACCACGGGGCGCGCGTTCTGGAGCAGCAGCGCCGTGCCCTCACCGGGGAGTCCGCGCGTTGACGAGGCGAGCTCGAAGGGCAGCGCGGCGAGCTCCAACGGTTGCAACACGAGGCGCAGGTGGAGGAGGTCTCCGTGCGTCTCTGCGGGCGTGGCCGAGACCTCGTGCGCGAGGCTCCCGATGGCGCCTACGAGGCGCGTCATCTCCGTCGCGAGACGCTCGATGGACGCGTGGCGCAGATCATCGTGCAGGGTGCGCCGGCGGTCGTCGCGCGTGGCCCGCAGCGCCTCCCGATCGCGGACGAAGTTCAGGTGTGAGAAGGGCAGCGTGAAACCCTCGGGCGCCTGGTTTCCGCAGAGCGCGAAGTAGCGCGTGAGCGGCGAGAGCACCTGACCCTCGGGCGCGCCCTCGCGAATGAGCTCCATCACCAGCGACTTCATCGCGCACCTCCCTCACCGAGCGCGAAGGTTGCCATCGACCCGATCGCGTTCAGTGCACCCTGCGGGTCGGGCTCGTAGAGCGAGGCTGTCACCTGCGGCCCCTGACGGAGCACACCGACCACCGTCGCCATGCACTTCACGATCGGCGCCTTCGCGGCGAGGAGCGCGCGCGGCGTCTGGCCGTTTCGAAGGGCGTTCCACACGGGTTCGAAGGCCTCGCGCGACTTGAAGTGATCGTCGACGAGCGTGAAGAGCGTGATCCACGTGCCGCTGTTGAAGTACCAGCGTGCGTCGTCGCGCTCGCCGCTGCGCACGCGCGCACGGCGGATGTGCGTGTGCCCTGCGATGAGCACGTCGACGTCACCCACGGCCTTCGCCAAATCGCGGGCCGTGTCGTCTTCCTTCGAGACGTCGAACGACGAGCTCGTGGCGCGGATCCAGTCGCGCATCGCCTCGCGGAGCTTGTCGACGTCGGGCTCGCCCGAGAAGAGCGCGTGCGCGACGGTGGATCCGAAGCCCAGCGTGCCCGACGTATCGAGCACCTCGTGGGGCTTCACGTCGGCCTTCGTCAGCGCGAGGGCCTCGCGGAGCAGCGCGTCCTCCTGCTGCTCACGCTCCTCCTTCGTGCGCAGGGGCACGGCGGCGTGACCTCCGTCGCCCTCGGGATGTTCCTCGCCGTCGAGCCATCCCCAACGTCGAAGCAGCGCCGACGGAAAGCGCTCCGCCACGTCCGGCAGCTTCGACAGGCGCTTCAACACTCCGCGGTCGAGGGCCACGAGCACCGCGAGGAGCGAGTGATCCTCGGGCTTGAGCATGTCGACGAAGGGGTAGCGCCGCTTCACGTCGTTCATCACGTCGACGACGAGCGCGCTGCCCGGATTGGCCTCCCACACCGGCACGGTGGTTCCGCGTTGCATCGCGGCGCCCGCGCGTCGCACCGCCTCGTGGTTGATGACGTTCCACGCGTCGACCTCGTTGCCGTGCACCACGACCACGGAACGCCCGCCCACGCTCGCGCGATAGCCCTCGCCGTTCAGCGCGAGGTGCACACGTCCGCGCGAGGCCACCTCGTCACCCGCGATGTGCGCGAGCAGTCGCGCCGTGACCGGCGGCAGCGCGAGCTCGACGTCGTGGTTGCCGTTCAACACCACGAGCGTGCGCTGTGGCGTGGCGGTGAAGACCCGCAGCGCCTCGAAGACGGGCGCGTAGTTGCGCGCGATCGTGTCGAGCTTCTTGGCTGCACCTTCAGGGTCGAAGCGCTTCTGCGGCGCCTCGGCGAGAAAGTCGACCACGTCGCCCGCGAGCACGAGGGCCACGCGCTCGTGGGGACGCACCGCGGCGAGCGCGCGGATCGTGGCCGCGAGGCGGTCGGTGTCTTGAAAGATCGACCGCTCGGGCTCGTCACCGAGGTGGAGGTCGGAGACCACGTAGAGGGCGTCGTGCGCGGGGATCATCGCCGCCAGCGCATCGCATCTCGACGGTGGTCGTCAAGCTTCCGACGTGGGCGTCGCCGTCACTGCGGAATGAGTCGCACCATCACCGCGCGGCGCGACACGCCGGGCGTCGGATCGACGTCTTCCCACGCGATGGCGAACTGGCGTTGCGTGACGCCACCCGAGGCGGCCGAGGGCTCCGCGCGCATCGCGCCGTTGTCGCCCGTCGAGAGCTGAAAGTCGTCGGTCGAGGCGTTGACCCGCGAGAACACCGCGGTGCCGTCGGCGCGCGCGAGACGCCCGCGGATGTGCCCCGTCGCCACGTCTTCCCACGCGAGGAGCACCGTCGGCGTATCGCCCGCTCCCACCGCCACGGTGGGCCTGCGCTGCTCGCCCGCGACGGTGGTCGGCGCCACGCGCGCGTCGCCCATGCGCGTGAGGTTGCTGCCCAGCGTGGCCCAGCGCACCGTCGCGCTGCCGTCGCTGTCGGGGGCCTCGTCGTGCCACGCGACCACGAGCCCGTCTCCGAGCGCAGCGGCCGCGGGCTGATCCTGCACGGCGGCGCTCACGGGAGAGACCTGCACGGCGTCGCCCGAGAGCGCGCCCATCGCCGACACGCGGCGCGCGAAGATGTCGCCCGCGGCGCTCCACACGACGGCGAAGCTCCCGTCGCGGAGGGCCACGGCGCGCGGCGTTCCCGTGCCCGTCGCGGCGATCTGCACGGCCGCCGTCGGCGCGCCCAACGGAAGACTGACAGGATACGTCACGGCCCGCATGGGCCCTGCGGCGTCGGTTCCCTCGCGCCACACGGCGAGCGCGCGCGCGCCGGCGACCGCGATGGAGGGCTGCACGCGATGGGTCCCTGCGGCGGCCACGGGCACGCTCACGTAGCGCGGATCGGCGGCGGTGGGCGGCGCGCGGTTCTCGAAGGCTTCGGCCACCACGTTGCGCGTCGCGCTGCTGCCCGACTCCCACGCGCCCACGAAGCCCGACGGCGACGCAACAGGCGCGACGGTGACGTACTGCTGCACGCCGGCGCCGTCGTCGAGGGCCACGTCGTTGGCGAGGGCCGCGGCGGTGGGCGTGGCGCCGTCGGCGTCCCAGAGGCGCGCGCGCACGTCGGTGAAGCTCCGCGAGCTCACGTCGAAGGCCACCACGAGCGGCGTTCCCTCGGACCACGCCACCGCCGCGTGATGGCGGTCGCCCGCGGCGTTCGTCGCCTGGTTGTTGCTCGCGAGGCGGGGCACGGTCTGACACTGCGCGGAGCACCCGCTGCCGTCGGCGCCGTTCATCTCGCGCCCGAGGTCGCAGGTCTCGTTCGAGTCGAGCGTTCCGTCACCGCAGACGGCCTGGTCGTCGGCCTGTTCGACCATCGCGACGGTGATGCTGTTCGTGGCGCCCGCGGCGAGCGTGACCTCGGCGCAACCCGATCCGCGGATGCCCGAGCGCATCTCGCCCGTGGCCGTGCGGAACGTCCCCTGGCCGTGCACGAGCACCACGTACGCGCCCGCGGGAACGCTCGTCGAGATGGGCGCGCCGCTCGTGATGCACTGGTCCACCGGGGTGGCGGTGCCGAACATCGCCTGCACCGACGACCACCCCGCGCCGCAGCGCACCGCGGGCTGCACCGCGCGGCCGGGCAGCGCCCCGAGGTTGCGCGCGCCGTCGACGAGCACCACGCCCCGCGCCGCATCGCAGCGCAGCGACGCCGAGCGCGGAAACACCCGCAGGTGAAACGGTCCGAGCTCGCTCAGGAGCGCGCCACCGAGCAGGCGCATCGTCGGCGCGGGGGCCACGGGCTCGGCCTCGGGCGCGCACGACGCGAGGCACGCGACGACGAGCGAAAGGCTCCAACGAAGGCGGTTCGAAGCGATCACGCGCGCACTCTATCGCAGCGCCTCGCGCGAGAACCACTCCCGATCAGAGCACCAGCTTGTACCCGTGGCCGTAGACCGTGAGGATGTGCTGCGGCTTGTCGGGCGAGGGCTCCACCTTGCGTCGCAGCTTCACGATGAAGTTGTCGACCGCTCGGTTGTTGATCGCCTGCACGCCCCACACCTTGTCGAGAATCTCGTCGCGCGAGATCGCCTCGCCCACCCGTTCGAGCAGCAGCCCGAGGAGCGCCACCTCGTACGACGACAGCGCCTCTTCGTGACCGTCCACGGCGACCGTGTGGCCCGCGAGGTTCACATCGGCCTTGCCGATGCGCACGAGGCCCGGCGTGCTCGTCGCGCGCTCCACACGGCGCAGAAGCGCGCGCACGCGGGCCACGAGCTCGCCCACGGAGAAGGGCTTGGTGACGTAGTCGTCGGCGCCCGCGTCGAGGCCGCGGATCTTGTCCGAGTCCTGACTGCGCGCCGACAGGATCATGATGGGCAGCGTGCGCGAGATGCGACGGAGCTGCGCGCAGACCTCGTAGCCGTTCGTGTCGGGCAGCGTGAGGTCGAGGAGCACGAGGTCAGGCTTCTCGACGCGCGCGAGCTCGACGCCCTGGCGTCCGTTGCCCGCAGACACCGTGCGGTAGCCCTCGAATCCGAGCGCGTCGCAGAGCCCGAGCACCATCGTGGGCTCGTCTTCGATCAGGAGGATGGTCTTGCCGTTCGCCATGCGTCGCCCGCGTTCGAGCGGCCGCGGTTCTACACCACGTTCCCCGGCGCGCGCCATGCGCTGCGGAGTGCGGTATACGCCCGTTCTCCATGCGCGCCGTCGTCGGAGCGATCGCGTTTGTGCTCCTCGCGTGCCTCGCCTCGCGCGCGCCCGCCGACTGGGACGCGGTGGGCTTCGTCGAGTCGGTGACACGCTTCGACCTCGCGCGCTTCGCACCGCATCCGCCGGGCTATCCCGTGTTCGTGCTCGTCGCGCGGGCCTTCGCACTCGTCGCGCCCGATGCGGTGCGCGCGGCCTCGTGGGCCTCGTCGCTCGGAGGTGCGCTCCTCGTGGGCTCCATCGCGTGGACCTTGCGCCATCGGTGGCTCGCGCTCGTGGCGCTGGCGTTGCCCGTGACGATGCTCCTCGCGTGCGCGCCGCGCTCCGACACGCTCGGTGTCGGACTGCTCGCAGCGGCGTGTGCGGCGTCGCGTCCGTGGGCGGTGGGCGTGTGGCTCGCGCTCGCGGTGGGGGCGCGTCCGAGCAACCTGGTGTGGGTGCTCGCCGTCTTCGCGGTGCGCGCCGCGACGTGGACGTGGCGCGCGCGGGCCGTGTCGCTCGCGAGCGCGGCGCCCGTGTGCGCGGTGTGGAGCGCGTGGCTCCTCGCTCAGACGGGCGGACTCGCGCGCTACGTGGCGCTCACGCGGACGCAGGCCGACGGGCACTTTCGCGCGTGGGGCGGCAGCGCATGGACCGAGCCCGACGAGCGTGCGCGTGCGCTCCTCGCGCTGCGACGGGTGATGGTGGGTGTGGGGGCCGACACGTGGCCCGGTGTGCTGCTGCTCGCGGCGCTCGTACTCGCCGCGTGGCGGGGCGCATGGAGCCTCGAGCGTTCGCACCGTCGCGCCGTGGTGGGGGCCGCGCTCGTGTCGCTCGCGATCACGTGGATCACGCAGAACGTGTCCGGTGACGTGCGTCATCTGTTGCCCGCGCTGTGCGGCGTGACGTGGCTCGCGGCGCGGGGCATGGATGCGTTCGTCGCGCGCGACCGCGGTCGACGTGCGGTGGTGGCGCTCGTGCTCGCCGTGGCCCTTCTGCGCTGCGGCGCGCGCGCATGGACGCAGCACGCCGTGATGCCCGCCGCGGTGCAGGTCGCCGACGTGGTGCGCGCACGCGGTGATCGTGAGGCCGTGGTGTTCGGCGCGCGCGCGTCGCGGGTGATCGCGTGGCGCGGCGTGCGAACGATGCTCGCGGCGCACCTGGGCGAGGTGGTGGTGACGCTCTCGCGGCTCGATCGCCTTCCCCGCGCGGTGTACGTGACCGATGAGGTGCTCGGTCGCGCGCACGCCCCCGGACGCTTCGGCCCGCCGATCACCCGGTGCCGCGATGCGCGCGTCGACGGCGAGCGCGCGTGTGTGACGTTGTTCCCCTACGACGTGCTCGGCCGTTGACCCTCTCCGCGCGCCGTGTGAAACGTGCCTCGCGATGGCCAGCACACCGGTTCGTGGGTCCGACGGTCTCTATCCCCCCATCGAGGCGCGGCGCGCGGGGCGGCTCCAGGTCTCGGCGCTGCACGAGATCTACTGGGAGGAGTCGGGCAATCCCGAGGGGCGCCCCGTGGTGTTTCTGCACGGAGGCCCCGGCGGCGGCAGCGATCCCAAGTACCGGCGCTTCTTCAACCCCGAGCGCTACCGCATCGTGCAGTTCGACCAGCGCGGCTGCGGACAGAGCACGCCGCACGCCTGCCTCGACGAGAACTCCACGTGGGACCTCGTCGCCGACATCGAAGCGCTTCGCACGATGCTCGGCATCGAGCGCTGGCAGGTGTTCGGCGGCTCGTGGGGCTCGACGCTCGCGCTGGCCTACGCGCAGGCGCATCCCGATCGGGTGACCGAGCTCGTGCTCCGCGGGATCTTTCTGCTGCGCAAGCAGGAGATCGACTGGTTCTACCAGCGCGGCGCGAGCGCGATCTTTCCCGACGCGTGGGAGCGCTACCTCGAACCGATCCCCGAGGCCGAGCGCGACGACCTTCTGCACGCGTACCACCGTCGGCTCACGGGCGCCGACCCCGAGGTGCGCCGTCGCGCCGCCGTCGCGTGGAGCGTGTGGGAGGGCAGCACGAGCCGCCTTCTTGTCGACCCCGACATGGTGCGCCGCGTGTCGCTCGACAGCTTCGCCGACGCCTTCGCGCGCATCGAGTGCCACTACTTCGTGAACCACGGCTTTCTGCGCAGCGACGGTCAGCTCCTCGAAGACGTGCCGAAGATCAAGCACATCCCCGGCGTGATCGTGCAGGGCCGCTACGACGTGGTGTGTCCGATGGAGAGCGCCTGGGCGCTGCATCGCGCGTGGCCCGAGGCGGAGCTGGTGGTGGTGCCCGACGCGGGGCACTCGGCGCTGGAGCCCGGCATCACCCGGGCCCTCGTCGACGCGACGGACCGCTTCTCGCGGCGCTGACCGCGATCAACCCGCAGGGGCCGCGTGGCCCGCGTCGTCGTCCTCTTCGTCGTCGCGGGCCATGAGCACGTCGCGCCCCGCGGTGAGGCCGTAGATGAACCCGATGACCGTGTAGATCACCGCGCTCGCGGCGATGTACGTGGGAAAGCGGTGCAGCGGCACGAGCACATACACGCTCAGCACCACGAAGATCTGAAAGAGCCGGAAGGCCGCGTTCTTCGAGAGGTGGAGCTTCGGCTGCGGGAGGTTCGAGATCATCAGCACGGCGTTGACCGCGAGCACGCCCACGAAGGCCGAGATCACGGTGTCGGGCAGGCCGAGCTCATGCTTCGCGAGAAAGCACGACGCGATGATGCCGCCCGAGCTCGTCGAGGGCAGACCGAGAAAGAAGCGCGGACCGATGGTGGCCGTGGTGACGTTGAACTTCGCGAGGCGCAGCGCGGCGGCGAGCACGTAGAGCGCGCCGAGGGCCATGAGCAGCTCGTTGCGCGACCCCGTCGCCCACGCGGGCACGAGGAACGGGATCGCGTGCGTGAGCAGCGCCGCGGGCGCGATGCCGAAGGTCACGAAGTCGCTGAACGAGTCGAGCTGCACGCCGAACTCGCTGCTGGCCTTGAGCGTGCGCGCGACGGTTCCGTCGAGTTTGTCGAGCAGCACGGCGTACAGGATCATCCACGCGGCGCTCAGGTAGCCCTCGCGCGTCGTCGTCGTGAGCGACGTGTGCGCCGAGCCGAGGCCGATGACGAGCCCGAGGCAGGTCACCGCGTTGGGGGCCATGTAGCGAGCCGGGAACCGGTCGAAGATGCGCATGTCGCGCCGGACTTCGACGCGAGACGGCAGCGATGTCAAGTGCGCCGCAGCCGCGCGAACGGCACGCGCCCTGCTGAATGGCGGTTCAGCGGGCGCGGTCGAGGCGCTCGGCGAGCCAGGTCGTGGCGAGCGCCATCGCGACGAGCGTCGCGGCCATCGCGGCGGCGTGGGGTCCGGGTGCGACGTGCGCGCGCGACGCGGCGGTGTCGGCCTGCCACAGCGCCACCGTGAGGGGCGCGGCGCCGTGACGGGCGACGTTCGACGACGTGACCCACAGGAGCGGCGCAGCGGCGGCGGAGGCCCTCCCGAGCGCGCGCACCGCCGAGGACGCGAGGGCGCGCCACGCGCGGGGCAGCACCACGCGACGCCACGTCTGCACCTCGGTGGCGCCGAGCGCGAGCGACGCTTCGCGGAGCGCGTCGGGCACCGTGGCGAGCGCGTCGGCGTACGCCACCGTGAGCGGCGCGACGACCACGACGGCGAGCGCGACGACCGCGCCGACGAGTCCATGACGCGCACCGAGCAATAGACCGAAGAGCGCGCCGAGCACGATGGGCGGCATGGCCTGCATCGCTTCGAGCGCGGTGCGCGTCGCGCGCGAGACGCGGCCCGAGGGGGAGGAGCGTGCGAGCCAGGTCGCAAGCGCGAGGGCCGGCGCCGAGGCCGTGAGCGTCGCGCCGAAGGAGCTCACGAGCGTCGCGGTGACCGCCTCGACGAGGGTGCGTTGCGCGTCGACGGGGAGCGTCCACGGCGCGGCGACGACGAGGCCCGTGACGGCGGCGAGGAGCGTCGCGGCGAGTCCGAGCGCGACGGTCGCGAGGAGCGCGGTGCCCATGTGTTCGAGGATGCGCATCACGGGGCCCCGACGCGGTCGAGGCGTCGTGCGAGGAGCGCGAGCAGACCGGCCAGCGCGAGGAGCGCGAGGGCCGCGGTACGTCCCCGGGCGCGGGTGAGGTCTCCATCACAGAGAAGGGAGGTCGCGAGGGTGGGCGCATGACATCCGCCGCGGCCCGCCGACGCCGCCACGAGGGCCACCGCGAGGGCCTCCCCCGACGCGCGCGCCACGCCGGTCACCACCGCGCCGAGGAGCCCTCCACGCGCCCACGGAACCACCGCACGCCAGGCCGTCTGCCAGCGCGACGCGCCGAGCGCGAGCGACGCCTCGCGCACATCGGAGGGCACGCGCGCGAGCGCCTGGAGCGCGAGCAGCGTGACCGTCGGGGCGATCATCGTGCCGAGGGTGAGCGCGAGCACGAGGGGCGCGCCGCCATCGCCCGCGCCCGTGCGCCACACGATCACGAGGCCCGCGTGGCCCCACACGACGGCGGGCACCGCGGCGGCCCCTTCGAAGAGCCGACGGGCGTGCGCGGGAACCCACGGCGGCGCGAGCTCCGAGACCCACACCGCCGCGCAGAGCGACGCGACTCCGCCGAGCGCGAGGGCGCCCGCGGTCGTGCGCACCGTGCCGAGGGCCAGCGTGAGAAGCGCCGACGGATCAGCCATCGCGATGGGCCGCGCGGTGTCGCACGACGTCTCCGCGCACCATGAAGACCACGTGCTCGGCGAGGTTCGTCGCGTGGTCGCCGACGCGTTCGAGGTAGCGCGCCGCCGAGGCCACGGCCTGGCCCACGGGAATCTGCTCGGGGTGCTCGCGCATCCACCCGAACACGCGGCGCAGGAGGGTGGTGTAGAGCGCGTCGACCTCGCGGTCGCGGTCGAGCATGGCCTCGGCGCGCGCGGCGTCGCGGTCGACGAAGGCGTCGAGGGCCTCGCGGAGCATGGCGAGCGTGACCTCGCACATCGTGTCGAGCTCGGGGTGCGGCGGGAGCGCCGTCGCGAGCGCCACCTCGGAGACGCGCTCGGCGATGTTCACCGCCTCGTCGCCGATGCGCTCCAGGTCGGTGACGAACTTCAGCGCGGTGGTGATGAAGCGCAGGTCGTCGGCGAGGGGATGGCGCAGCGCGAGCACGCGCACGGCGAGCTCGTCGATCTCGACCTCGTCGCGGTCGATGCGCGCGTCGAGGGGCGCGACCTCGTCGGCCAGCGCGGGATCGCGGGTCACGAAGGCGGTGACGGCCTCGTGCACGGCGCGCTCGCAGCGGGCTCCCATGGCGAGGAGGTGGCCGCGGAGCTCGCGCAGCTCGGCGTCGAAATCGCGGCTGGTGTGGGCGTCGTGCATGGGTCAGCCGAAGCGTCCGGTGAGGTAGTCCTGCGTGGCCTTCTCGCGGGGACGGGTGAAGAGCACGCGCGTGTCGCCCACCTCGACGAGGCGGCCCTGATGAAAGAACGCCGTCGTCTGTGAGACGTGCGCGGCCTGCTGCATGGCGTGGGTGACGATCACCACCGTGAGCTCGCCGCGCAGCGAGGCGATGAGCTCCTCGACGCGCGCGGTGGCCACGGGGTCGAGCGCGCTCGCGGGCTCGTCGAGCAGGAGCACCTGCGGGTCGAGGGCGAGGGCGCGGGCCACGCAGAGCCGTTGCTGCATCCCTTCGGGGAGCGCGCGCGCGTCGTCGCCGAGACGGTCGCGCAGCTCGGACCAGAGCTGGGCTCGCGTGAGCGCGCGCTCCACCCGCACATCGAGGTCGCGCGCGTCGGTCACACCGCGCACGCGCAGCCCGTAGGCCACGTTGTCGGCCACCGTGCCGGGGAGCATCTGCGGCGCGCGGAACACCATGCCCACGCGGCGTCGGAGCGCGGCCACGTCGACCTCGGGGCCGTAGAGCTCCACGCCTTCGAGGCGCACGCTGCCCGTGGTGACCGTCGCCGGCTGCGTCTCGTTCATGCGGTTGAGCGCGCGGAGGAACGCGCTCTTGCCACACCCCGACGCGCCCATGAGCGCCATCACCCCCGCGCGCGGAACGTCGAGCGTCACGTCGTGCAGGAGCCTCCGATCGCCCGCGCGCACCGAGAGCCCGCGCGCCTCGATCACCGCGCGCGACACCGTCGAAGCCTCCGCACGCGCGGCGGACGTCTCACCTTGGGCCGACACCACGGGCGCACCGTGACCGCGATCGGTGCCGCGTCGCAAGCGCGGTGTTGTGACGTTGCCGTGACACGGCCCTGTGCGCGTGGTTGCGCGCCCGCGAAGCAGACGTCACGCCCTCGTCACGACTGTGGGATAGTCGTCGTCGCAGCCGTGAACGCACGATCCACCATGCCCCGGGTGCTCATCATCGAAGACGAACCCGACCTGGTTCGACTTCTCGAATACAACCTCCAGAACGCGGGCTTCGAGACCCGCGCCGTCGGACGCGCCGGCGAGGCCCTCAAGGCCGTCGCCGCGGAGAACCCCGACATCGTGCTCCTCGACCTCATGCTCCCCGACGGACCGGGCAGCGACGTGTGCCGCGCGCTCAAGAGCGGCGCCGCGACGAAGCACATTCCGGTGATCATGGTCACCGCGCGCGGCGAGGAGATCGACCGCGTCGTGGGCTTCGAACTCGGCGCCGACGACTACGTGGTGAAGCCGTACAGCGTGCGGGAGCTCATCCTCCGCATCCGCGCGATCCTCCGTCGCAACGAAGGCGAGGGCACGATGCCGACGGGGCCCATCGACGTGGTGACCTTCGGTCGCCTCCGCGTCGACCGCACGGCCCATCGGGTCTACGTCGACGACGCCGAGGTGGTGCTCACCGCGCTGGAGTTCCGGCTCCTCACGACGCTCATCGAGCGACGCAACCGGGTGCAGAGCCGCGACACGCTGCTCTCCGACGTGTGGGGGCTCCAGCTCCACGTCGAGACCCGCACCGTCGACACGCACATCAAGCGACTGCGCGAGAAGCTCGGCGCCGCGGGTGACTACATCCACACCGTGCGCGGCGTGGGCTATCGCTTCGCGTCGTCGCCCGACGACCAGGGATGACCCCGGCCGCGCTCCCCTCACGCCTCGGGCTCCGCCTGCGGCTCTTTCTCGTCTCGATCGCGCTCGTGACCGTCGGCCTCGTGGGCACGCAGTGGTACCTCTCCACGGCGCTGGGCAACGTGCTCGAACGCAACGCGCGCCACGAGCTCACCACCGCCACCTCGATGACCGTCGCGGCGGTCTCCGCGGCGCACGCGTGGGACACGCCGCACGCCGATCCGCTCCTGCGCGAGCTCGCACGCCGCGCCCGCGCGCGCCTCACGCTCATCGAGCCCGACGGGGTCGTGTGCGCCGACTCTGCGGTGGCCGCCGACGCGCTCGCGGCCCTCGACAACCACAACACGCGCCCCGAGGTGCGCGACGCGCGGCGCTCGGGCCTCGGCGTGATCCGCCGCGACAGCGGAACGCTCCAGCGCCCGCTCCTCTACGCCGCGATGCGCGTCGACGGCCCCGGCGGTCAGTGGGTGGTGCGCGCGGCCGTCTCGCCCGAGCTCATCCGCGAGGCGCGCTCGGCGACGTGGCGATTGCTCCTCATCGGCGGCCTCCTCGGGCTCTTCGTCGCGGCGGGCATGTCATGGCTCGCGGCCACGCTCGCGTCGCGTCCGCTGCGCACGCTCACCGACACGGCCCGCGCGATGGTGGGCGACCTCACGGTGCGCGCGCGCATCCGGTCGAACGACGAGGTGGGCGCGCTCGCGGGCGCGCTCGACGAACTCGCCGACAACCTCGCGACCTCGCTCGCGAGCCTCGCCCGCGAACGCGATCGCCTCGGCGCGATGCTCGAAGGCATGGCCGAGGGTGTGCTCGTCACCGACGCCGACGGGCACATCGCGCTCGCCAACCGCGCGGTGCGCGAGATGTTCCTGCTCGGGCGCGACGTGGTGGGGCGCGATCCCATCGAGGCGTTGCGCAACGACGAACTCGACGAGTCGTTCACCGAGGCGAAGCAGTCGGAGACGCCTGTGACCCGCGAGGTGGCGCTCGTCGGCGTGCGTCCGCGGCGCGTGATGGCCCGCGTCGCGCGCATCGAGGGCCCCGAGGGCGGCGTGGTGGCGGTGCTCTCCGACGTGACCGAGCTGCGTCGCCTCGAGACCGTGCGCCGTGATTTCGTGGCCAACGTCTCCCACGAGCTGCGCACCCCCGTGGCGGCGATCCGCGCGGCCGTCGAGACGCTGCTGCTCGGCGCGCTCGATCGGCCCGACGCGGCGCGGGAGTTCGTCTCGATCGTCGACCGTCACGCCGAGCGTCTGCACCTGCTCGTCGAAGACCTGCTCGAACTCTCGAAGCTCGAATCGAAGGAGTTCGCCCTCGACCCGCAGGACCTCGCGGTCGGCGACGTGGTGCGCCGCGCCGCCGAGCTCATGGCCCTCGCCGCACAGACCCGCCGCACGCGCATCGAGGTCGACCTCGCCGACGACCTCCCCGCGGTGGAGGCCGACCGGCGCGGCCTGGAGCACGTGCTCACCAACCTCATCGACAACGCGATCAAGTACTCGCCCGAGGGATCGCGGGTGACCGTGCGCGCGCGCCGTCACGGCGACGGCCTTCGGGTGACCGTCGAAGACAACGGACCGGGCATCGAGGCCCGCCATCTGCCCCGGCTCTTCGAGCGCTTCTACCGCATCGACAGCAGTCGCTCGCGCGCCCTCGGCGGCACGGGACTCGGCCTCGCGATCGTGAAGCACCTGTGTGAAGCCATGCGCGCGACGGTGTCCGTCGAGAGCGCGGTGGGGCGCGGCACGGCCTTTCACGTCGACCTGCGCGAAGCCATCGGCACGTAGCCGACCCGCAAGAACCGCTGGAACGCGCATTGCGAGCGACGTTTTCCGCTGGCAGACGGTGGGATTTCATAGAACACATTGCCGCCTCGCGGCGCCGGGACCTCTCTCCGGTGTGCCGTGGCAGGAGGCCTCTCCCACACGATGCTCACGCTCGACTTCTGGGTCTCGCTGGTGACCCTCGCCGCCATGGAGGTGGTGCTCGGCATCGACAACGTGGTGTTCCTCGCGATCCTCATCGCGAAGGTTCCGCCCGAGCGCCGCGAGTGGATCCGCAAGGTGGGTCTCGGCCTCGCGCTCGTCGCGCGCGTGGGCCTGCTGCTCACGCTCCAATGGATGATGGGCCTCACCCGGCCGCTCGCCCACGTGGGCAGCCGCGCCATCTCCGCGCGCGACCTCATCCTCATCGGCGGCGGGCTCTTTCTCATGGCCAAGAGCGCCAAGGAGATTCACGACAAGGTCGAGCGCGACGAAGACGAGTACGAGGGCGCCGACGATCAGCAGCGCAAGCGCTTCAACGTCGTCGGCACGATCCTCCAGATCATCGTCGTCGATCTCATCTTCTCCCTCGACTCCGTGGTGACCGCGGTGGGCATGGCCCGCGACATCCGCGCGATGGTCACCGCCATGCTCATTGCCGTGAGCGTGATGGGCTTCTTCTCGAAGGTCGTGGGTGAGTTCGTCGAGGCGCACCCCTCGGTGAAGCTCCTCGCGCTCTCGTTCCTCACGCTCATCGGCGTGATGCTGCTCGCCGAGGGCTTCGGCCAGCACATCGACAAGGGCTACATCTACTTCGCGATGTGCTTCTCGCTCGGCGTCGAGCTGCTCTCGATGCGCTACCGCAAGCGCCGCGCGCAGCGCCCCGAGACGGCGCCGATCCAGAACTTCTCCGACCCGCGCGAAGGCCCCTCGCGCGACTGACCTAACGCCGCGCGACGCCGAGCATGAGCGTCTGCGTGGGACCCGCGCGCATCACCCGCAGCGCGCCGCCCTGACACACCGTCACCTCGCCGCCGTCGTTCTGCTGCGGCGCCTCGCACGGCCCGACCGCGTCGACGACCTCGCGCCACGTCGCGCCATTCGAGAGCACCTTGTCGCCGACGCGCACGCCACCCGTGAGCGGCGCGAGCGCGCTCTGCACCGACACGAGCTGCCCCGCGGGCGTCTCGTCGCTGAACTGAAGTTCGAAGCCGTCGACGTTCACGAACGGTCCGCCGAGTTCGCGCACGCGCTCGCCCAGCGCCACCGCGGCGGTGCGGGTCATGCCCAGGGAGAACGCGCCGAAGCCCTCGCCGGGCACCAGCACCAGCGCGTCGGCCGAGGGAGGGGCGGCGTCGACCGGGGGCGTCGCGTGCGGTGCCGGCGCGTCGGGGGTGACGGCGCGCGGCGGCGTCGTCGGGGTGGCGCGGGGACATCCGAGGAGCGACAGCGCGAGGAGCGCGAGCGGGGCACGGCGCATGGTGGCGCGCATTGGAGGGCGCCCGGTCGAGCGTCGTCAAGCACGGACTCGCGTGTGGGAGCGCACCCACGCGCGGCCCGTGGCCCGTCGGACGCACGCACGCGTGAAGTGCCTTGAAAATAGGGTGGAACGCGCGGTGCTCTCGCGGCGCGCCATGGCGCTCACGATCCTCTTCGCGATGGTTCCGCTGGTGATTGCGACCGGGCTGCTCGTGGCGACGCTCTCGCTCGGGCGGCGTCCTTCAGAGGCAGGCGGGCAACGCTGAGAGCAGCGCGTCGTTCTCCTCGGCGGTGCCCACGGTGATCCGCAGGCGGTTCGCGAGACGACCGCCCGACGCGTGAAACGACCGCACCACGATGCCCTTCGCGACGAGCCGTCGATACACCTCGGCGCCGTCGCCCGGCACCTCGACCCACAGAAAGTTCGCCGCCGACGGAGAGACCGTCACCCCCGGCATCGCCGCCATCGCCGCCGCGAGGCGCGCGCGCTCGGCCACGATGGCGCGCACGGCCTCGTCGAAGAAGGGCGCGAGCTCGCCGAGACACAGCGACGCCGCGGTCTGCGAGAGCGCGTTGAGGTTGTACGGCTGGCGCACCTTGTCGACCTCGCGAGCCAGCGCGCGCGGAAGGATCGCCCACCCGACCCGCGCCGCCGCGAGCCCGAGCTTCGAGAGCGTCTGGAGCCGCGCGACGTGGTGCGGGTTCGACGACATCTCGGCGTCGTAGCGCACGCCGCTGAACGGCCCGTAGGCCTCGTCGAGCACGACGAGCGCGTCGGGGGCGGCGGCGATCACCGCGGCGATGCGGTCGCGCGCGAAGAGGTTGCCCGTGGGGTTGTTGGGCGAGGGGAGAAAGATCGCGTGCGGCGCGTGGTGCGCGATGGCGTCGGTCATCGCGGGCACGTCGAGGTCCCAGGCTTCGTCGAGCGCGACGGGCACGGGGCTGTGACCCTGCGCGAGCGCCGACAGGCGGAACATCACGAAGCTCGGATCGGGGAAGAGCACCGACACCTTCGCGCGCCCCGCCCGCGGACGACTGAACGCCGTGAGGATCAGCGCGATCACCTCGTCGCTCCCGCACCCGAGCACGATCTGGTCGGGGTGCACGTTCTCGCGCGCCGCGATCTGCTCGCGGAGCGCCGTGGCGCGCACGTCGGGGTAGCGGTGCAGCGCCGTCTCGGCGAGCGCGGCGCCGAGTCGTGCGCGGGCCTCCGCGGGAAGCGCGTGCGGCGACTCGTTGGCGTCGAGGCGGATCGCGGCTCCCGCTTTGGCGGGCGCATAGGCGTGGAGCGCCGCGAGCTCGGGACGCAGCAGGGGTGCGAAGCGGGTGTCGTCGGTCATCGCGCGGACGTGTATGCGCGAACGGGTCGCGCGGGGTCAACGACGGCCGTTGCCGCGCGCCGCGGGGCCGTGCGAGCGTCGCGCGGCCATGAAGGTACTCGCAGGCGACATCGGCGGAACGAAGACCCTCCTCGCGCTCGCAGAGGTCGACGGCGCGCGCGTCACCGTGCTCCGCGAGGAGCGCTACGACAGCAAGGCCCACGACGATTTCGAAGACATCCTCGAACGCTTCCTCCACGCGCACGGAGGCCACGGACTGCCCGTCGGCATCGGCGTCGCGGGCCCCGTCGAAGGGGCCGTGTGCAAGGTCACCAACCTCCCGTGGCTCGTCGACGCGCGCAGCATCGGGCGCGTGTCCGGCGGCGCCGCACGGCTCCTCAATGACTTCGAGGCGGCGGCGTACGGCGTGGCCAACGTGGCCTCCGAGGGCACCGCCGTGCTCCACGCGGGCGCGGCCGTCGACCGTGCGCCGAAGGCGGTGCTCGGCGCGGGCACCGGGCTCGGCGAGGCCATCGCGTACTGGGCGGGCACGCACTACGAGGTGCTCGCCACCGAAGGCGGACACACCGATTTCGCGGCGCGCACCGACGACGAGGCGGCGCTCCTCGCGTGGCTCCGTCGTCGCCACGAGCACGTGTCGTACGAGCGCGTGGTGTCGGGCGCGGGGCTCGTGACCGTGTACGAACACCTGCGGGAGCGCGGAGAGCTCGCCGAGTCGGCGCGCGTGCGCGAAGAGATGCTGCATGGAGATCCCGCGGCGGTCATCGGGCTCCACGCGGTGTCGGGCGACGACGCGCTCTGCGATCGTGCGTTCGACGTGTTCGCGGGGGTGTACGGCGCCGAGGCGGGCAACCTCGCGCTCAAGTGCCTCGCGCGCGGCGGCGTCTTTCTCGCCGGTGGAATCGCCGCGAAGGTGCTCCCGCGCCTCGCGCGCAGCCCCTTTCTCGAAGCCCTCCACGCAAAGGGACGCATGCGCGCGCTGGTGCAATCGTTCCCCGTCCACGTGGTGACCGAGGCGCGCATCGGGCTCCTCGGCGCGGCCTGGGCGGCGTCGCGCGCGTGACGCGCTTGTTCGTCGGGGCGCACGGCGGTGTAGGCTCGCGGCCCCGATGTTGACCTTCAGCACCGACCCCGTCATCGCCGAGCAGGAGATGCGCGCGGTCATCTACTACCTGACCGCATTCGGCTTCGTGGATGGCGATTTCGACGCGAGCGAGCGGGTGTTCATCCGTCGCTACGTGCGCGAGCTCGTCGAGGCCCGCGCCTCCGCGGCGATGACGCTCTCGCCCGACCTTCGCGACGTGGCCGTCGAACGCTGGGCCCGCCACTTCGACGAGGTGATCGACGAGGTCGCCGCCGAGATCCGCTTCCTCGCGACGGAGCCCGTCGCCGATGGTGAAGCGAGCGGCGCGTTCGTCACGTCGCGCGTGAAGCTCCGTTGCTTCGAGCTCTTCAACCGCTTCGACGACGAGAGCCGCCGACGGCTCCTCGCATCCGCCGAGGCGCTCATCATGGCCGACGGCGTGGCGCACCCCGAGGAGCTGCGCTTCCGCGACGAGGTGCACGCGCTCCTCGACGCGCCGGTGTCGCTCGACGAAGCCGCGGTGGAGCCCGTCACCTCGGGGCGCATCGAGATCCGCGAGGCCGTGCGACTGCCCGCGCCCGAGGCCGACCACGAGTTTCTCGCGAGCGGCGAGTGGCACTACCCCCGCGAGCCCGAGGCCTTCGCGCGCCTCGCCGAGCGCGACACCTTCCTCGCGAACAAGGTCATCGAGCGCCTCGACGCGATGCGCGCCCGGGGCGCGGGACGTCTCGCGGGAGCCCGTGATTTCAGCGCCTTCGACGGGTCCGCGCCCTTTCTCGACGGCCACGTGCACGTGTCGCCGCCGACGCCCGGCGCCGAGACCGAGCTGCTCGTGATCGGCGACCTCCACGGCTGCTACTCGTGCCTCAAGGCCGCGCTCATGCAGACCGATTTCTTCGGCAAGGTCGAGCGCCACCACCAGGATCCGCAGCGTCACCCCGCGATGCGCCTCGTGCTCCTCGGCGACTACATCGACCGCGGGCGCTTCAGCTACAACGGCGTGCTGCGCGCGGCGATGCAGCTCTTTCTCGTCGCGCCCGACTACGTGCACCTGCTCCGCGGCAACCACGAGTACTACGTCGAACTGAACAACCGGGTGATGGCGCCGGTGCGTCCCGCCGAGGCGATGACCGCGCTCGAAGCGATCGCGCCCAAGGCCGTGTTCGCGACCTTCATGCGGCTCTTCGAAGCGCTCCCGACGTCGCTGGTCTTCGACCGCACGCTCTTCGTCCACGGAGGCATTCCCCGCGACGAGACCCTCGCCGCGAAGTGGACGGGACTCGCCTCGCTCAACGACCCCGAGATCCGCTTCGAGATGCTCTGGAGCGACCCGAGCGAGGCCGACGTCGTGCCCCGCGACCTCCAGAAGGCCTCTGCGCGTTTTCCCTTTGGCAGAAGGCAGTTCCAGTCGTTCATGGCGCGCCTCGGGCTCACCACGATGGTGCGCGGACACGAGCGCGTCGTCGAAGGCTTCCGCCAGATCTACGACCAGCCCGACGCGCGCCTCCTGAGCCTCTTCTCCGCGGGCGGACGCACCAACGATGACCTCCCGCCGACGAGCAGCTACCGCGCGGTCACGCCCATGGCGCTCACGATCCGTCACCGCGACGGCGTGAGCGAGATCACGCCCTTCGTCATCGAGTACGAGCGCTACAACGACCCGCGCTACAACCGCTTCTTCGCCGAACACCTCGCGGTCTGAGAGCGCCCTTCCCCGCGCGCGCCATGCGGGCGAAGATCGCGCCGTGAAGATCCTTCGTTGGCTCCCCTTCGCGGCCGCGCTCTTCGCAGCGGCCTGCACCGACGACAACGCCGACACCCCGTGTTCTCCCGCCTGTCGCGCGGGCGAGGTCTGCACCTACGGCGTGTGCACCGTGGCCTGCAACCCGGGCTGCGCGGCGGGGCAGCAGTGTGTGATCCAGGGCGGCGCGTCGATGTGTGTGTCCGTCGACGCCGCCGCGCCCGTCGACGTCGCCGACGACCTCGTGACCGACACCGCGCCCGTGGATGTCGTGCCCGTCGACACGACGCCCGTCGACACCGCACCGGTCGACACGTCGCCCGTCGACACCGCACCGGTCGACACGTCGCCCGTCGACACCGGCACGCCCGACGCGTCGATGACCGACGCGACCGTCGACGTGCCCGCAATGGACGCGACCCCCGATGCGACAGACAGCGCCGCCGACGTGGGCGACGCGGGCACGCCCGTCGATGCGCGCGATGCGGCCGTCGACACGTTCACGCCGCCGAGCTGTGGCGGTGCAGGACAGCCCTGCTGCGGGTACCCCGGCAGCGAGACCGCGTGCCGTGACGGGCTCCTCTGCAATGCCACCGCGCGCGGAACCTGCGTGGCCGTGACGCGCGCCGCGGGCGAGTGCGTGACCACGGCGGACTGCTCCTCGGGCCGCGTGTGCGGCGGCCCCACGGGGTGCGCCGATCGCTGGTGCTACACATGCCGCGCGCCGGGCCCGATGCCCTTCGACGCGACGTGCAACGCGGTGGGCGAGGGGGCCGACTGCAACTCCGGCGTGTGTCAGCGCGGGCGGTGCACCTACGCGTGCTCGCTCGGCGCCGCGGGCGAGAGCGAGTGCCAGCGCATCGCCGCAGGCGCGCACTGCGTGGCGTTCTACTACGGGCTCAACCTCAACGACGCGGGCACGCCCTCGCGCTGGGCGACGCTCGGATACTGCGTGCGCGGATGTCAGCGCCCGAGCGATTGCACCGACGGTCGCGCGTGCGTGGCGAGCGCGAACCTCCTCGACGACCGCATTGATTTTGTGTGTCAGACCACGACGCGACCCGGCGGCGCAGGGGCCACCTGTACGACCGGGTCGCAGTGTCAGTCGGGGCTGTGCGTGAACCTGGGGCCGGGATCCGCGGTGTGCCTCGCGCCGTGCATCACGGACGGCGATTGTCCGTCGACGCTCACGTGCCGCACGGTGACGCTCTACCGTCCCATCAGCGGCGGGGCCTACGAGGCGCGCGCGTGCCTTCCGCGGTGACGCTCACACCGCGGCCGCAGGGCGGCGCAGGTGCGAGACGAGCGCTGCGAGCGAGGGCGGAACGGCCATCGCGCTGAACAGCCAGGGCCAGTGCGTGGCGACGGTCACGGGCACACCGAAGAGCTTCGGAACCTCCTGCCCGAGAATGAACACCGCCATCACGACGACGAACCACGCGAAGCCGCGGCGCAGGCGCTCGGGCGAGACGAGGCTCACGAGCCGTCCGCCGAGCATCGAGCCGAGGACCGCGGCCACGACGACGGCGCCCGCGATGTTCCACGGCACGTGCACGCTGGAGAGGTAGCCCGCGAAGCCCGCGAAGGATTTCATGGTGATCACCAGCAGCGAGGTGCCCACCGCGACGCCCATCGGAAGGCGCCCGAGGAGCACGAGGGCGGGCACCACGAGAAAGCCTCCGCCCGCGCCCACGAGGCCCGTCACGGCGCCCACGACGAGGCCTTCGAGCACGATCTCGACGAGCGGGAGCTGATCGCGCTCGGGCTCCGCAGCGGCGCCTCCGTCGGCCTTGCGACCGCGCATCATCGCGACGGCGGTCACGAGCATCATCGCGCCGAAGAGCAGCAGCAGCACCGCGGGCGGAATGAACTTCGCGACGCGTCCGGCCGCGTAGGCGCCGACCATGCTGTTCACGCCGAAGAGGGCGCCGGTCTTCCACCGCACGCGACCCGCGCGGGCGTGGGGAATCAGCGCGGCCGCGCTCGTCGTGCCCACCACGAGCAGCGAGGTCGCGATGGCCTCGCGCGTCGGGAGCTGAAACACGTAGAGCAGAATGGGCACCGTGAGGATCGAGCCTCCTCCGCCGAGGAGCCCGAGCGAGACGCCGATGAGCACGGCGAAGGCGATTCCGAGGATGAACATGGGGGCCTGTGACCTCTCGCGTCGGCCTCTGCCACGGCCATGCCACGCCAGAGAAACGCCGCCGATCGCGTATCGTGAAACCGCTTGAAACAACGTGATTCCACGCGTCGCAGGGCCGCCGTCTCGCGAGCGCGCGACGCGCGCGGTGAAACGCGACCGCGCACCCCATGGCGTGTGCCTTGCTCACCGCCGTCGCCCATGAAGACGCTGCTCGTCCCCGTGGATTTCTCCGACTGCGCGCCCTTCCTCCTCGCCGAGGCGGTGCGCTTCGCGCGGGCCTTCGACGCGCGCGTGCTGCTGCTCCATGCGAGCGAACTGCCCCACGGCGTCTCCGAGACGACGCTCGTCACGCCCCCCGACGGCGGCGCACCGGTGCCCGCGCGCGAGCTGTTGCGTCGCGACGCCGAGGCCCACATGGCGCCCTACGTGAAGCAGCTCTCCGACGGCGCCGTGACGGTCGCCACACAGGTGCAGTTCGGGCACGTGGCGCCTACGATCCTCGCGTCGGTGCGCCGCGAGCGCGCGGAGATGGTGCTCATGGGCACGCACGGTCGCACGGGCCTCGCGCGCGCCACGCTCGGGAGCGTCGCCGAAGATGTGATCCGCCACGCCGACGTGCCGGTGATCGTCGTGCGCACGCAGCACCGACCGGACTGCGCCTCGCGCGACTGCGCGCACTGCACCGTGCGACACACCGAGGTGGAGCGCGCGGTGGACTTCGAATCCGACGGCTGACACCGCGTCGGGTGCGCGTGACCCCGGCGCCGTTGCAGCGCGCGCGTCGGGGCGTTGCGCGACGTTTCGAGGGGAGCGCGACGGCGGTTCCGTCGCCCGCGGCGGAGTAGTAGCGTCGCGCGCAGTCGTGGGTGTGTGCGCGGGGGTGAAGGTCCCGATGCCGCGCGCCACCGCGCTGGAGGTACCCCTTCGATGTCATCGAACCCGTCTGGCGGCGGGCCTCGCCTCTCCCGATGGCGACAGCTCTCGCTCCTCGCGCTCACCGCGCTCACCCTCGGCTCGGCGAACTGCGCCGAGGAGCGCCCGGCCATCAACCGCACGCAGGAGGGCCGCATCCGCAAGGAGTGGCTCGTCGGCGCGGACTACACCAACGCCGCCGATGACCCCGAGTTCTACATGGAGAACTTCGTGGTCGACGCGCCCACCGATCAGACGCTCATGCCGGTGGGCACCTACGACGACGTCGACCGCATCCACTGGGAGATCCAGGAGAACATGCTCCTGGCGCGCAAGAGCTACGAGTACGTGACGGGCTCCGACGGCGCGGGCCGTCGCGCGTCGCGCACGCAGAACGGGCTCATCGTCGCGGCGTACCGCATCGAGTCGCAGTTCGACGTTCGCAACGACTACAACCCCTCGACGGGTGAGCCGATCAACGTCGTGAGCGAGAACACCACCGACCGCCGGTGGTACGACCGCGACTTCATCCGCGTCGACTGGTCGCGCAACCTCGTCGACAACCCCGACTGGTCGTTCCTCTTCTACGGCGCACTCTTCGGCGGGCTGTCGTTTCAGCCCGTGGCCTTCGACGAGACGAACCCGCGCTCGCCCAACGCCAACAACTTCTGCGAGATCGAGCCGGGTCGCGTGCGCGACGAGAACGGCAACTGCGTCAACGCGACGGAGACCGACCCCGCGCTCCGCGCCGCGCGCCATCCGGGCGGCTATTTCGACGTGACGTCGAAGTGGCTCGTGAACCCCGAGATGAGCGACTTCTTCGACGAGCCGATCCCCACGTGCCTCATCGCGAACTTCTTCGCGCAGGGCCCCGTGTACTCGTGCAACCCGCAGGAGGCGACGATCCGCACGTCGTTCCGCCGCGTGGTCGACCGCGACTTCGAACCCCTCGAACTCACGCGCCAGCCCTTCGACCTCGTGGGCGGACCGCGCGCCGAGCGCAACGGCTTCGACCCGGGCTACGGCATCGTCGACACGAACTATCACCGCTTCGCGATGATCCACAACCTGTGGATGACCTCGCACGTCTCGCCCGCGGTGCAGTGCACTTCGAACGCCGACGCGAACAACGACGGCACCGCCGACGCGTGCCCCGCCTCGCACCCGGGCTCGCAGTGCGACCTCGTGATGCGCCGCTGCACGCTGCCGTACCGCGAGCGCCAGGTGCGCCCCATCGCGTACTACACCAACAGCGACATGCCCGCGGAGATGCAGAACCACGTGGTGGTTCGCAACGCCGACGGCACCACCTCGGCGCGCATGCCCACCGCGCAGGACCCCGCGTCGAGCGTCGTCACGGGCCCCTCCGAAGACATCATCAACTCGTGGAACGCCGCGATCATGTCGGCCATCGCGAACGCCCGCGAGGTCGAGTGCCGTCGCACCGGCGGCGCCCGCGAGATGTGCCACGCGCAGTTCTTCGACGCGCAGACCGTTCCGCAAGTCGACGGTGCGTGGCTCGCGCCGAAGCCGAAGGACTCGAACGGTCCCGCGGTGGTGATCTGCCACAACCCGGTGCAGCCCGGTGACAACCCCCGCGCGTGCCGCGAGGTGGGCTACCACGCGCGCATCGGCGACCTCCGCTACCACCACATCACGTACTGGCCGGGCAACTCGCGCGCGCCCTTCGGCGGCATCGCGCACTGGGGCTACGACCCGCTCACCGGCGAGATCGTGTGCAACGGCGGCTTCAACATGGGCCGCTCTGTCGACTACGCGGCGGCGCAGCAGCGCGACTACATCCTCCTCGCGAACGGCGAGATGTCGGTGTCGGAGTACGTCGACGGCGCCGCCTCGCAGCGCTTCGCGCGGCAGCTCACGAACCCCGCGGCCAACCTCGGGCAGAGCTACAGCGACGCGGACCTCGCGGCGCGCGTGAACGGCGTCGACGGCCACGCGGCGGCGCGCTCGGCGGGCCTCACCACGTCGACGGTCTCGACGGCCGTGCGCGGTGCGGCGCTCCGCGAGCGCATCGTCGAAGACACCACGCCCGTGGGGGCGAGCGCTTCGAACACGGCGAACCGCGTGGAGGCCCTCGCCTCGCGGCTCCGTGACACGCGCGTCGAGGCCGACATGGTCGACGCGCACTGGCTCGCGAACCTGGGCTTCGACCCGAACTCGCGGCTGACGCACGACCTCCTCGTGCAGGCCTCGCCGCTGCGCAACATGGACCCCGAGGTCGCCGAGCAGGCGCGGGCCACGATGATGAGCCGGTTGGAGCGCCGCGGGTTCTGCTTCCAGGACGCGGGCGCGCCGCCGATGGTGGGCAGCGAAGACCTGCAGGGCGTCGCGCGGTGGTTCCGCCGTCGCTACGCCGACCTCACGCCCGAGGCGCGCGCGCGGCAGATCTTCGAAGACCTCCGCCAGGACGCCTACAAGGGCATCGCGCTCCACGAGATCGGTCACTCGCTCGGGCTCTACCACCTGCCCGTGTCGAGCTACGACGCGATGAACTACAACCCGCAGTACTGGCAGCTCCGCACGAACAACGGCAGCGCGCAGGCCTCGGGCACGTGCACGCCGACGTGCACCGTCAACGACTGCTCGAACATCCGCAACCAGGGCGCGCAGCGGAACAACGACAACTGCATGGGCCCGCGCTACCTCGACGCCTACACCGACGAGGAGCTCGGCATCGCCGACACCGACTCGCCGCACGCGGGCATCAACTACTTCGGCAACACGTCGGTGATGGAGTACCAGTGGGAGCGCTTCGACGAGACCGTCGGCATCGGCGCCTATGACCACTACGCCATGGGCCTGCTCTACGGCCGCGTGCTCGAGACCATGGAGCTCGACCCCGCCCGCGGCGGCCTCCCCGCCGAGCAGCAGGACCGCTTCTCCGCGCGCCTCCGCACGCAGCTCAGCGAGCTCGATCAGATCAACTACAACGACACGGTGCTCAACGAGACCGGCGTGCTGCCGATCCACTACACCGAGCTCGCGCGGCAGATGCGGGTGTTCGACCCGTCGCGCTGCCGCCCCGCCACCGACGCCGAGAAGGCCCAGTACAAGTGGCGCATCGTGAACGGCCAGCTCTGCGAGTTCGGCCCCCGCGACCACGCCTCGATGGTCGACTTCGAAACCGGCCCCACGGCCGCGAATTCGGACCGCGACGCGCCCTCGTGGCGCACGCGCAACGACGCGCGCACCGGCGGCCACGCGCTGCGCTGGGGCTACCGCGTCGCGTGGGACATCGGCACGGGCTATCCGCACATCAACTACTTCGACCAGGGCGCGGACATCTACGAGGTGACCCGCAGCATGGTGAAGAAGTACGAGCTCTCGTACCCGTCGCAGTACTTCCGCCGCGGCAACCGCGAGTACACCGGGCTCAACATCCCCGCGTACCTCGCGCGCAACATCTTCCGCCGCCTGCGCGGCTACCACTGGAGCGTCGCGCGCGACTCGGCCTACTACAGCTCGGTCTTCAGCGACGCGCTCTACTCGCGCCTCCAGCGCGACGACAACTGGCTGCGCCCGTACCTCATCGCGGGCACGGAGATCTTCGATTTCTTCGCCGGCGTGATGCTGCGCCCCGAGGTCGGTGATTTCGACCGCATGCCCGACCCGCTCCCGGGCACGCGCACGCTCTTCGACGTGCCCGATGACAACGCCGACAACCCGATGCCCACGTTCAGCATCGGCGTCATCGACGGCCGCTACATCGGCGAGGAGTACGACAACAACCAGGGCGGCTCGTGGGCCTACCACGCGTACATGCGCCGCGCGGGCTCGTACCCCGAGAAGCCCATCGCGGCCATCATGCTCACCGACACGCGCCCCACGTTCTCGAGCATCACGCGCAGCCTCTACCTCGACGGACGCGAGTTCCAGGTGAACTTCGGCACCGACATGCCGCAGGCCTTCAACCGCCTCCTCGGCGGCGTGCTCGCCGAAGACTGGGACACCGTCGCGATGCACGTTCCCACCGTCGCCGGCGGCGGCACCGCGGGCCTCCCCGAGCTCACGCCCGACGTGCTCCCGCTGTGGACGCAGCCCTCGCGCACGAACCCCACGGGCACGCCCACGCGCCCCGACGGCTCGCGGCTTCTGTTCCCGAACATCGGCTACCGCCAGCAGCTCCCGACGGTCGTGTACGCGATGCTCTTCTCGTCGCTCAACTCCGACCTCTCGACGGTGCACGCCTCGCGCATCTGGACCGAGGGCGGCGTCGAGCGCGTCGACGTGCCCGAGGCGCAGCGCATCCGCTTCACCAACCCCGAGTCGGGCATCTCGTACGTGGCGCGTCGCTACGGCCCCGACAACGTCGACGGCAAGGTCATCGACCGCGGCATCGCCTCGCGCATGATCGCCCACGCGAACGAGCTCCTCGTCGACGCCTACCAGGTGCAGGTCGATGATCGCCTGCGCCCGATCTACAACACCGACGGCACGGTCAACGTGGTGCGCGATGCCACCACGCAGCAGCCCGTGCCCGCGCACCCGACCGACGCGCGCCGCCAGACGCTCGCCGTCACGCGCTTCCGCAACTACGTGGGCCTCATCGACGCCACGCGCTACGCGTCGAACCTCCTCGGGTACGGCCTGCTCCAGTAGCCACGCGCGTCGCGCGGCCGCTGCGGTGTAGACTCGCCGCGGCCGTGCGCTCCCTCCTCCCGACCGTCTCCCTCGTCGCCGCGCTCTCCGCGTGCGGGCTCTTCGCCTCCACCGCCCCCTCCCGCGCCACGCGCGCGAGCGCCACCGAGCCTCCGGGCCTCCGCTGGCGATCGTTGCGCCCACGCAATGACGCAGGCGCCACCGGACCGTGCCCCGACGGATCCGTCGCGATCCCCGCGGGCTCGTTCACCATGGGCCTCGGCGACGGCGAGGGCGCGCCCGACGAGCACCCCGCGCACCCGGTGAACCTCCGCGCGTACTGCCTCGACCGCACCGAGGTCACCATCGACGCGTACACCGCGTGTGTGCGGGCCGGCGCGTGCACCCCCGCGAGCGCGACGCAGCAGCAGGGCGCCGTGGCCGTGTCGGGCGTCGACTGGCAGCAGGCGTACACGTACTGCGCCTTCGCGGGCGGACGGCTGCCCACCGAGGCCGAGTGGGAGTTCGCCGCGCGGGGCAGCGACGGGCGGCGCTTTCCGTGGGGCAACGACGCGCCGCAGGGATGCGACCGCCTCGACTGGACGCCCGATGGCACCACGTCGTGTCAGGGCGTCGGCCCGTCGAGCGTGACCGCGCACCCTTCGGGGGCGTCTCCCTTCGGCGTGCTCGACATGGCGGGCAACGTCTGGGAATGGACCGCCGACTGGTACGCGCCCTCGTACACCGCGGGCGCTGCGAACAACCCCACGGGGCCCGCCGAGGGCTCCGCGCGCGTCACCCGTGGTGGCGGCTGGAACAACGACCAGCCCGACCGACTGCGCGTCACCTGGCGCGAGGGCCAGCACCCCGCCTTTCGCGACTATGACCTCGGCTTCCGCTGCGCGTACGACCGCGCGCCGTAGCGAGCGTCAGCGACGCGGGGCCAGCATCGCGCGCACGAGCGCCTCGTCGGGCCGCAACGATTCGAGCGCACGTACCGCCCGCCCGAGGGCGCGCACCCTCGCCGCAGCCGCATCGGCCGCCATCTCGCGCGCACCCAGTCGATCGAACACGGAACGCACCAACTCCCCCGCGCGGCCAGGGCCGAAGGTGTCGCCCACGGTGGCCCCGAGCGTCGCCGCACCGTCGCCCACGAACGCTGCGAGCAGCGCATCGAGGCGCGCCACGAGCGTGCGATGGAGCCCTTCAAGCAGCGCCCGTTGACGGTCCGAGGGAGCGCGGAGGCTCACCGTGCGGGCCTCGTCGACCGCGCGCGCGACGAGCGCATCGCACAGCGCCGCGAGCCGTGATTGAAGCGACGCCGTGACGGACCTTTGCGTGGGCGCAACGATCGGGCGGGCGAGGGGAGCGAGGTTCCAGCGCACGTCGTCGCGGCAACGGTCGCCCTCCCAGCGCGCGTCGGCGCAGAGCGGAATTACGCGCTCGAGCGCAAAGCCCCCGCGCAGGAGGTGTCGGTGCAAGGTCGTCGTCGCCGCGATGAGGTTGGCGCGCTTCTCGGGATCGGCGTCGAAGGGAGGCGTGTTCACGTCGGGCGGTGCGAGCTCATCGACGCGGGTCACGACGGCGACGAGGCGTGTCCAGGGAGGGCACCCATCGAGCGAGGTGCGCAGATCGCGGAGGTCGTCGTCGATGCCCGCATCCACCTCGCTGGCGCCGCACAGAAACCACAGCACATCGGGCTGAAACGCGCGCACGGCCTCGGCCACCGACGCAGCCCGCCTGGTGCGTCCGCCTGCGCGCAGTCCCGGCGTGTCGAGCCACACCATCGCGTCGAGCGCGCGCACCGCGGGGCGCAGCGTCGTGTCGGCCACCGCGCCCACCTCGGCGACGCCCCGGTTCGCGAGCGCGTTGAGCAGCGTGCTCTTGCCCGCGCCGCGACGACCGACGGCGGCCACCGCGGGTCGCGCGCCGTGTGTGAGCAGCGCGCGCAGCGTGGCGCACGCGAGGTCGAGCGTCGGGGTGTCGGTGGGGAGCGCGTCGAGGGCCGCGAGGGCCCGCGCGCGAGGGTCATCCGGTGGGCGCATCGCCACCATCGGGCGAGCCGTCGGGGCCCGGCGGAGCGCCCTTCGAGAGCGCGTCGTCGAAGGCCTCGCGAGACTCCGCGGTCGTGGCGCCGTCGATGAAGTAGCGCACCGCGGCCACGCCGAGCGCCCACGTGCCCGTGCCCGCCACCGCGCCCGACACGGTCACGCCGATGCCCGGAACGAGCTTCAGCACCGCGCGCACGGCCTCGCGGAGCCCGAGCGCGGAGCCCACGTTGAGCCCGATCGCGCCGAGCCATTCGGTGACCGCGCGGGCGCCCGGCGCGCGTCCCGACACGTACACCAGCGACGTGAGCATCACGCTCTGCACGGGCAGGAGCAGCGCGAGGTCGGCCACGGGAAGCGGCGTCGCGCCGATCACCACGGAGACGCTCGTCGCCGTGCCCACGATGCGCATGGCCACACGACGACGCACCGCGCGCCCGCGCTCCATCGCGCGCACGGCCTCGACCTGCGCGTTGCTCGGGAGCGCTTCGAAGATCGCCGCGCCGAGGGTCTCGAGGTTCCACCGCCAGTCGGTGACGCGCGCGCCGTCGCGAAAGCGCTGCCACGTCGCCACGGGCACCACATCGCGTACCTCGATCTTCGCGCGGTCGAGGTGATCGCGCAGCGTGGTGACGGCCTTCGCGATGTTGTCCCTGCGCTCGGCGTCGTGGTCGAAGGGAGGGCTCTTGGCCCGCGCGCCCTGGAGCTCATCGACGCGCGTGATCACCGCCACCACGGGCGGAGGCGTCGCGCGATTCAGCGAGAGCGCCGAGAGCGTGGCGCGCACCTCGTCGAGGTCTTCGTCGATGCCCGCGTCGACCTGCGTGGCCTTCACGAGCAGCAGCACCACGTCGGGGCGCTCGGTGCGAAGCGCGCGCTCCACGGCCTCACGGCGCGCGGGTTCGGCGCCCGCACGGAGCCCCGGCGTGTCGAGCCAGCGCAGCACACGATGGCCCGCGCGAATGTCGTACCAGCCTGCCTCCTGCGTGGTGTCGTTCACCGCGCCCACGGGGGCCACCTCGGCGCCGAGGAGCGCGTTCGCGAGGCTCGATTTGCCCACGCCCCGACGGCCCAGCACCGCGATGCGCGGCGCCCTCCGTTCCACGAGGAGCGCGCGGAGATCCTGCACCTCGGTCACGAGTCGACGGGCGCCGGGGATGCGTTTGAGCAGCTCCTCGACGTCGTCGAGGGCCTTCTCGGTGTCGCGGTCGCGCTGCGGATCAGGCGTCGGGGGATCGCTCATCGTCGCTACGATAGCGCAGAGCACCGCGCGGTCGCGTGCGACGGCGCAGCGCGAGGCCGAGCATCATCGCGAGGGGCCACACGGTCCGCGACGAGGTCGATCCTCCCGGCGCGCGGCACGCGCAGCTCGGGTCTTCGGGCACGAGCACACCGCCGTCATCGGGCACGCCGCCATCGGTCGCAGGCGTCGCCGCGTCGTCGCCCGGCACACTCGCATCGGTACGCGGAACGCCCGTGTCCGTGGCCGCGTCGCGCACGGTGGTGCCGCCGTCGCCCGCGTTCGGATCGTAGCCTTCGCCCACGAGGCGCAGGTGGATCTCCGGCGCCGACGGCGCCGTTGTGCGGATCACGAGGTCGGTGCTGAAGGGCCCGGCGCGGTCGGGCGCGAAGCGCACGGAGAGCTGCCGCGACGCGCCGCCGACCACACACAGCGGATCGGTCACGACGGTGAAGTGCGAGTCGGCCGGAGGCTCGGGGCGCAGCGCCATCGTCGCCGTGCCGGGGTTGCGGATGGTCACCACCTCGCGGCCCGAGAGCCCGAGGCGCACGCGTCCGAGGTTGAGCTCGATGGGCGGCTCGATCGTCGCGCCGGGCAGCGAGAGACGCACGTTGCGGTCGACGCTCATCTGCTGCTCGCTGCGGCTCGCGAAGGGGATCGCGTCGGGGGAGAACGAGTCGCGGCGTCGTCCGCCGAGGACGGGCACCGGGTAGTCGACCTCGATGCGAAGACGCAGCGAGCCCACGTAGCGAAGCGTGCCAGCCCAGCGCGTGGGAAGGTCTGCGTCGCCGTTCGAGGTGGCCACGACGCGGGCCTCGGGGTTCATCGCCGTGATGCTCGTCATCGCCTGCGGAAAGGCGATCTCCGTCGTGCGGATCGTCGTCGTGAGGTTGTAGGCGCCGTAGAGCCAGTACACGACGTCACCGAACGAGGTGTTGAGCGTGTCCATGCGGAGCAGTCGCTCGTGGGCGGTGACCGTGACCGCCGTCGGCGTCGGATCCCAGGCCCAGGGCGTGAACATCGAGGTGCCACGCTCGTTGCGGTCGACGCCCGCCCACATGGGCACGGGGATCATGAACTCGTTGCCCAGCACGCGGAGCCAGAACTGGAGCCGCAGGCCGTACTGCACCGTGAGTCGCCCGCCGTTGGTGTCGCCCGTCGCCGTGGCCGTGAACGCAGGCGGCCAGCGCAGGTCGAGGTTGCCCGGCATCGCCCAGTCGTAGTCGCCGAGCAGCAGGAAGTTGTAGCGGAACCCGAGGTTCGAAGACCCGAGCTCCCCCGAGAAGCCGGGGCCGAAATCGACCTCGCCGCGCTGCGAGAAATTGAGCCGCGAGCGCGAGATGTTGGCGGCGCACGAGGGGTCCTCGGCGCGCGCGGTCGCGGGCAGCGAGAGGGAGGCGACGGCGAGGAGCGCAGCGCCACGAAGCGCGCGCCCGAAGGGGAGCGGTGTCCTCACGGCGCGGAGCGTAACAGCGTCACCGCACACAGGGAACGGGCGCTACGATGCGGCCACCCGATGCCCGAAGACGCCTCGCACGAGCCCGATCCGCCCGCGGGCGCGCCCTGGGATCTGCCCCTCTCCTCGTGCGCGTTCGCGTGCATCGACTGCGAGATGACGGGCACCGACCCCGACCGCGACGCGCTCGTCGAGGTGGCCGCCGTGCGCGTCGAGAACGGCGTCGAGGTCGCGCGCTTCAGCTCCCTCGTGCGCACCGAGGTCGAGAGCGATCCGTCGGCCTTCGCAGCGCACGGAATCTCCGCGGAGGCCCTCGCCGACGCGCCTCCCTTCGAAGCGCTCGCGCCCGCACTCTGCGAGGTGCTTCGCGGCGCCGTCGTGGTGGGACACGCGCCCGAGCTCGATGTGCTCCTCCTCGACCGCGCGCTCGCCCTCGCGGGACGCGACGAGCGCCTCGGACCCGCGCTCGACACGCTCACGCTCGCCCGACGCGGCGTGCACGCGCGCACCTACAACCTCGCATCGCTCGTCGCGCGGCTCTCGCTCGGCACCTTCCGCTGGCACCGCGCGGAAGACGACGCGCGCGCCACCGCGGCCCTGCTCCAGCACCTCATCGCGCTCTTTCGGCCGACGACGGCGCGCGACCTGTGGGAGGTGCGCGTGGGCCAGCACGGTGCGGTGCGCGTGCGTCCCGCCTTCGCGGCGAGCTTCGAACGCGCGGCGCGCAGCGGTCGGCCCCTCACCATGCTCGTGCGCACCCCCGGTCGCGACCCCTTCACCCTCCGCGGTCGCGTCGAGCGATGGACCTCTCCGCACCTCCTCCTCGCCCCCGGCGTCCGCGGCCGTCAGGGGCTCCGCGTGCTGCGCGCCGACCGCGTGCTTCGCATCGACGACGAGTGATCGCCGCGCGCTTGTTGCGCTTCGAGCCCTGCGCGTATCGTCGATCGCGATGCACACGCCGACGGCTCCGCTCCGCTGGTTGCTTCCCGCCCTGCTCTCCGTCGCGTGCGCCGCGGGCGACGCTGCGTCGAGTCCGCCCACCGCCGACGCCACCGTCGACGCCTTCGACGCGAGCGAGGTGAGCACCACCTGGGACGCCGCCCCCGACGTGGCCCCGCGCTGCGGCGACGGCGTGTGCACGCGCGGGAGCGAGACCTGCGAGACGTGTCCGCTCGACTGCAACCGCTGCCCCACGTGCGACATGGCTCCGAGCTGTACCGGCGCCCTCGCGGTGCCGCTCACGAGCGCGCGCCTCGCCGACTGCGACAACACCGCGGGCGGCACGCAACGCACCAACTATGCGTGCGGCGCCTCGCTCGGCGTGGCGCCTTCGAACACCACCTGCGCCGATCCGCAGCTCCGCATCCGCGTGAAGGAGATCAGCATCCAGCGCGGCTTCTTCGACATTCCGCGCAACCTCTACTGCGTGATCAGCGCCGAGGACGGGCGCCACTCCGAGCTGCTGCTCCTCGCGCCGCGCGAGGTGGCCGGCAACCGCAACACGACCACCATCAACCTGCGCCCAAGCGAAGGTCTCCTCTGGGGGCAGGGAGACCTCTACCGCAGCATCGCGAACATCACCGTGACGTACGGGTGCTTCCTCGCGAGCGACGGGGCCGCGGCGCAGCGCGTGTTGAACGACATCGCCGGGCGCGCCGCCACGGTGTCGCAGCACGCCGACGGCTACGGGTGGGTCTTCGGCACGGTGTCGGTGCTGGGCACGATCCTCGGAAGCTCGCTCGGCACGATCCGCGACTCGCAGATCCTCGACGTGCAGCAGACGATCGCGGCGGGCGCGCTGCTGCCGCTCACGAACGCGAAGACCTGGGAGATCCGCGTGCAGCGCGGCAACCTGAGCCTCTCGGGCGCCTCGGACCTGCGGCTCACGCTGGAGAGCTGGGGCTGCGCGGGCGTGCGCACCGTGGCCCCGTGAGGGCGATCACTTCGTGACGAGCGCGAAGGGCTGGCCCTCGGGCACGTGCTTCATCGACACCGAGTTGATGCAGTAGCGCATCCCCGTCGGCGGCGGACCATCGGGGAACACGTGCCCGAGGTGTCCATCGCAGCGCGCGCACCGCACCTCGACGCGCAGCATGCCGTGCGACGTGTCGCGGTACTCCGCGATGGCCTCGGCGCTCACGGGCTTCGTGAACGAGGGCCACCCCGTGCCCGATTCGAACTTCTCGCCCGCGCGAAACAGCGGCGCGCCGCAGCCCGCGCACACGTACGTGCCCGGCGCCTTGGTGCCCACGAAGCACCCCGTCCACGGGCGCTCGGTGCCGTGGTGGCGCAGCACGGCGTACTCATCGGGCGCGAGGCGCGCGCGCCATTCGTCATCGGTCAGAACGAGCTTGTCGAGGGTCATCGCTCAGTGCTCCATCGCGGCGTCTCGGAGGCGCCGCAGTCGGTGTTTCCGTGAGATGCGCTGCCCGGCTACGCCGCCGCGCGCGGCTGGTAACATCGCGCGCACCATGTCGCCAACCCTGCTTGCGGTGATCGCCCACGGCGCGCGAATCGGATGGATCTCCGTCGCACTCGCCGCCGTCCTCGGCTTCGCGCTCGCACCGCGCGCATCCCGCGCGATCCGTCGTCTGCGCGCGCGCGCCGCCCTTCGCGCGCTCGGCGAACCGCTGCCGTCGGTGCCCGCGGGAGAGTCCGTGCCCGCGGTGCTCTCGGGGGTGCTCCAGTGCGACGCCGACGCGCCCTTCGCGGTGCTCTCGTGTGCGCGTCCCAACGACGATGGCACCGACACCGTGCACACGAGCGACCTCGCGCGTGGGCTCGTGCTCGTCGTGGGCGAGCACCGCATCCGCGTCGATGGACTCGTCGAGGTGACGCACGGCCACGCGAACGCGCGCGGCCCCGTCGACACGACCTCCCACACGGGCGAGGGGAGGAACCACAAGTTTGTTTACGTCTACCCCGGAGACCGCGTCCGTGTCGCCGCCGTCGTCGAACCGCTTGCCAACACGGACCACGACGCCGGCTATCGCGGCGCACGCCCCACATGGAAGCTTCGCCCCGGCGCCACCGGAAGAATTCTTGTGGCCCTCGAAGACTCCCCCGGCGCATCGCTCCCGACCGCGTGGCGCGCCCTCGCCTCCGTCGGAGCCGCCGCCGCGTGGAGCGCGCTCGCCACCCTCGCGGGCCTCGCGCTCCTCGCATCGGGCGACGGCGCGCGCGGGCCCATCGAGTCCGCCGTGCTTCGGAGCGTGTGCGCGGGCGGCGGGCAGTCCGAGCTCGCGCTGGCGTCCGCGGTGCCGTGGCTTCGTGCACGGGCGCTCGACCGACTCGCGGTCACGCTCCAGTGCGCGTCGGAACGCACGCGCGACACGATCCACGCGCTGCGCGAGGTGCACGACGCGCTTCGAACGCCCTGTGCAGAGCGCGCGACGCGCTTCGAGTCGCTCACCGACTACGAGCATGCGGCCGACGCCTGGGCCCGCTGCAACACCGCCGATGGATGGCGCCACGCATCGCGGCTCTACCTCTCGCTCGGACGCTTCCGGGAGGCGAGCGACGCCCGCGCGCACCTTCCCCTCGACCCTGCCGACCTCGACGCGCCGCGCGCGCTGCGCACGCACCTCCTCGCGAGGCAGCACCGACGCGCCGCCGCGGTGGCGCGCGCGATCGGCGAGGAACGACTCCGCATCGACGCGGCCCGACCCGGCGCCAGCACCATGGCCATGCTCTGCGCCGACGCCGCGCTGCGGGCCCTCGCAGGCGACGCCTCGGGCGCCACGCGGCTGCGCGAGCTCATGCAGCAGGAGGCGCTTCTCGGCCGCGGCGACGCGTGCGCGATGCTCTCGGCGTGGTCGGGCGATCGCGCGACACGCGACGTGATCGCGGGCGGATTCGCGCGCACCTGGTCGGGCGGGTACGGCCTCTCGATGGCGCCCGCAATGCTGCGCGCGTCGGCGCGGGTGGCGCTCGCCGCCGTACCCTCCGGGGCGCTCTCCCGCGAGCCCATCGCCGTGATCCGCGAGTGGGGAACCTTCTCGGCGCACACCGGCGCCCTCGACGACGCGCAGCGGGCGCTGGATGCACTCCGTGACCTGGCGGCACACCCGGAGCTTCACGGTCTCGCCGAACCCGCCTGCGCCCAGCTCGATGCGGAGCTCACGATGGCGCGCCGCGGTCCCGACGCGTGCGCGACCGACGCGGCGCCTTCCCCCGCGCAGATGTTCGCCTTCGGGGTGTTCGAGCAGAGCTGCGCCGACCTCCGCGCGATCCGCGACGCCGACCGCGAGACGAGCCCCGTGTGGCGCGCGTTCGGACTCGACACGCCGGGCACGCTCCCGTCGTTGCTCCGCGGTGACCGCGTCGATCCGCTGCGCGACGCGCTTCGTGGCGTGCACCACGAGGAGGTGCGCGATCGCACGCGCGTGGTGTTCGTCGCCGCCGCGCTGCATCCCGCGTGGCGACCGGTTCTCGCGCGCTGGCTCACCACCGAGGCGCCGTGGGCGGTCGACGATCACGCCACCGTACTGCGCGCTCTCATCAGCCGCCGCGCGGCTGCGCGCGCCCTCGGCGACGAGACGCTCGTGCGCGAGATCGACGCGATCCTCCGCCGTCACCGCGAGGCCCTCGTCGACGACGACCTCGCGGTCGTGTGGCACGTCATCTCGCGCCACGGGTGAGCCTCGCGCCACGTTGGCGCGCGATGTGCTCTCGCGCCGCGCCATGCGATCCACTGCCTTTCTCTCCGCCCTCGCGTTCGTGTCGGCCGCCGCCTGTTCTGACAACACCGGCGTGCCCGGAGGAACCTCGGGCACCGTCACCCTCGACACCTTCGAATCGGCCTACTACCGCGCGCTCTGCACCACGCTCTTCACCTGTCCCCAGTCGGGCGACGCGGCGCAGGCCATCGCGCTGATGGGCGACGCAGCCACGTGCGAGACGCTCCTCCCGCGGCTCGGCGTGGGCAACGTGGCCGACCTCGTGGCGCAGTCGCGCGCGGGCTCGATCCGCTTCAACGCAACGGCAGCGGGCGAGTGCCTCGCGCGCGTTCGCACGGCCTGTGTGCTCGACGACACCGAGGTCGCGCAGCTCTGCAAAGACGCGTTCACCGGCACCGTCGCCATCGGCGGCATGTGCTCGCGGCAGGAGCAGTGTGTGACCGGCGCCTGGTGCGACCACGGCGACTCGGGAACGCGGGCGTGCCCCGGAACCTGTCGCGCCCGCGTCGCCCTCGGCGGCGCATGCACGCTCGACCGCGCGTGCGTGGGCGGAGACACCGGCGCCGCCACCTGCCTCGGGAGCCGCTGCGTCGCCGTGCAGACGGGCGCCGCCGCCGCCGAAGGGCAGCCCTGCGGACGCAGCGAGACGGCGACCACCGCGACGCGCATCCCGTGTGCGAGCGGGCTCGTGTGCGACGGCGCAACCTGTCGACGCCCCGTGGCCGCGGGCGGCGCCTGCACCAACGACGACGTCTGCGCGGCGGGCACGCTCTGCGCCCCCGGCGCGTCGGGCGCTGCGCGCACGTGCGTCGCGCCCTCGGCGGTCGTGCGCACGACCGTGGGCGGTGCGTGCAGCGGCAATCCCGCGGCGCCTCCGATCTGCAACCCCCTGCTGCGCCTCGAATGTGTGAGCGGCGCGTGCGCCTCGATGGGCGACGGCGTCGTGGGGGCGCGCTGCACGCCGGGCAACGACCTGCTCGCGGGCGTCTGCAACACGGGGCTCCGCTGCGACACGATGACGAGCACGTGCCAGCCGAAGCTCGCCACGGGCATGGCCTGCACGCGCAACAGCGATTGTGTGTCGAACGAGTGCGAGGGCGACCGCTGCCTCGCGAACGTGTGCGACTGAAAATGCCGCGAGGCCCGCTGCGCATCGGCGAGACGCGCGGCGGGCCCCGTTCGTACGAGCGCGGCGCTCAGTCGTTGCGGTTGTCGATCTGGGCGCGCTGAAGCCCGCCTGAATAATCGATGTAGACCGTCTTCACCTCGGTGAAGAACTCGTAGGGCATCCAGCCGCCCTCGCGGTGGCCGTTGCCCGTCGCCTTCACGCCGCCGAAGGGAAAGTGCGCCTCGGCGCCGATCGTGGGCGCGTTGACGTAGGTGATGCCCGCGTCGATGAGCTCCACGGCGCGCATCGCGAGGTTCACGTCGCGCGTGTAGATCGACGAGCTCAGGCCGTACTGCACCTCGTTGGCGACGCGGATGGCCTCGTCGAAATCCGCCACGCGGATCACCGAGAGCACCGGTCCGAAGACCTCTTCGAGCGCGAGCGTCGAGCCCGCCTTCACGTGGTCGAGAATCGTCGGCGGGTAGTACCAGCCCGTCGCGAGCTCGCCCTCGGTGGGAATGGCCCCGCCGCACACGAGCGTTGCGCCCTCGGCTACGCCCTTCTCCACGTAGCCATGGATGCGCTTGAGCTGGCGCTCGTTGACGATGGGCCCGATGTCGACCTTCGGATCGAGCGGGCTGCCCACGCGCAGCGTCTTCGCGCGCTCGGCGAGGCGCGCCACCACGCGGTCGCCCACGTCGCCCACGGCGATGAGTCGGCTGGTGGCGGTGCAGCGCTGGCCGGCGGTGCCGAAGGCGCCCCAGAGGATGCCGTCGACCGCGAGCTCGACGTCGGCGTCGGGCATCACGATCACGGGGTTCTTGCCGCCGAGTTCGAGGGACACGCGCTTCAGGTGGCGGCCCGCGGTCTCGTAGATCTTGCGACCCACGGCGGTGCTGCCCGTGAAGGTGAGCACCTGCACGTCGGGGTGGTCGACGATGGCCGCGCCGACCTCGTCGCCGTAGCCCTGCACGACGTTGAGCACGCCCGCGGGAAGGCCCGCGTCCCAGAGGCACTCGGCGAAGAGGTAGCCCGACTCGGGGGCCTCTTCCGAGGGCTTCCACACGACGGTGTTGCCGCACACGAGGGCCGGCAGGATCTTCCAGCTCGGCACGGCGACGGGGAAGTTCCACGCGGTGATGACGCCCGCGACGCCGATGGGGCGACGGAAGGTCATGCCCATCTTCCGCGGGAGCTCCGAGGGCGCCGTGTGCCCGAAGAGACGCCGTCCCTCCGCGCCCGCATACCACGCCGTGTCGATGGCCTCCTGAATGTCACCGCGGGCCTCTTCGAGGCGCTTGCCCATCTCGCGCGCCATCACCTGCGCGATGGCCTCCTTGCGCTCGACCATCAGCGCACCGGCGCGAAACAGAATCTCGCCGCGCGCGGGCGCAGGCGTCGCCGACCACGCGCGAAACGCCGCCTTCGCAGCGGCCACGGCGCGGTCCACATCGACGCCCGACGACCGCGGCGCACGCGAGAGGAGCGATCCGTCCGAGGGGTTCCCCACGTCGAGGAGCCTGCCGTCCGCGGCGCCCACCTTGTCGGGGCCGATGCGGTTGAAAAGGGTCTTCACGGTGCCAGCGGTCATGTGGTCAGCGCCTCCGTCTCGGGTTGAAACGGCCGCGCTTCTACCGTGAACCGCGCGCGGAACCAACGGCCATCCGCGCCCCTGCACCGCTCACTTCATGACGGCCAGCGCGAGGTCGCCGAGCACGGCCACGAAGAACAGCGCCCAGAGCACCATCGCCACGCGCCACCGACGCTTCGACTTCGCATCGCGCTCGGCGCTCTCACGCTCCAGCGCCGCGTACCTCGCCCGCTCCGACGCCATCGCCTGCTCGAACTGCGCGTACTGCGCGCGCGCCTGCTCGCCCTGCTCCCACGCCTCGCGCTGCATGCGCTCCATCTCTCCGCGATGGAACTCCTGCATCCGCGCGAGCTCGCCCTCGACGCGCTCCCGCTCCGCGCGCTGCCGGTCGGCCTCTTCGTGACCCGCGCGCGCCTCGCCCTGCAACCGTTCGCGCTCCACACGCTCGCGCTCGGCCTTCTCGCGCTTCTCCCGCTCGACGCGATCACGCTCGGCCTGCTCTGCGCGCTGCTTCGCCTCCGCGGCCTGCCGCTCGCGCTCCTGCTGCTGCCACGACTCCCACGCGGCGCGCTCGGCGTTGGCGCGCTCGGCCTGGGCCTTGTTCTCCTGCACGACGGGTCGCAGGTACGACAGCCCCTCGATGAGCACCCACCACGGCTCGACGCGCCCCTGCGCGGCGGCGGCCTCGGGCGGATACGACATGAGCGCGCGCACCGACCCGAAGCGCTGCGACACGATCTCGGGCACGCTGAACGCTTCGCGGTCGCCGCAACGGCTGCACTGCGCGGTGAGCCTTCCCGGCGCGGTGAATCGCACGGAGACCGGGTTGCGACAGCGCTGGCAGAGCGGCGCGCCGGGGCACACGCGAAGACGCAGCGGAGACTGCGAGGGAAGCGCATCGCAGGGCAGGTCGATCGACGACTCGCGCACGCCCACGGCGGCGAAGGGGTTGAAGCTCCCGAGCGGCGCGTTGAGGCCCTGCAGATCGGGGAACGAGAGGTCCACCGCGGCGTGAACCATGTGAAAGGCCTCGTCCCACCAGGCGAGGTCGACGTCGGTGCTCGCGCCGCATTGACCGCACGCGATGGGCGCGCCGATCGAGTCGGGCCGCACGCCCACCACGGTGCCGCATCGCGCGCAGGGAACGGTCACCTCGACGCGTCCCCACGCGCGCCCCGACGCGGGGAGGGGAACGGTGGGCGACAGCGGGCCGAACGCGGTGTTGCACACGCCGCAGCGGGCGCGCTCCGTCGGCGCGACGGCGCCACACTCGGCGCACACGCGGAGGTCCGCGTGCACGGCGCCGCCCGAAACCGCGGGAGAGACCATGCGCGGACGCTATCAACGCGCCCCCGACGGAAGCAACAACGGCACTCGCGCGTGACCGTCGACAGTCGCGCGCCCTTCGCGGTACCTACGTGATCCATCGCGACGCATGGAGCCCGGTCGAGTCATCGCAGGCCGCTATCGTCTGGAGCGCCTGATCGGCTCGGGGGGCATGGGCTCCGTGTACCTCGCGCGCGACGAGCGCGACGGACGCCCCGTGGCCATCAAGGTGCTGACCCCTGCGACGCAAGACGACCCGCAGCGCCACAAGCGATTTCTTCGCGAGGCATGGGCCGTTTCGAAGCTCTCGCACCCGAGCATCGTGCAGATCTACGAGCGCGGTGAGGAACCCGACGGCGCGTCGTGGATGGCCATGGAGTACGTCGACGGCGTCAGCTTCGGCGCCGTGCTCGACCGCGGCGCGCTCCCGCTCCACGAGGTCGCGCACGTGATCGTGCCCGTGGCGCGCGCGCTCGCGACGGCGCACCGCGCGGGCTTCGTGCATCGCGACGTGAAGCCCGACAACATCCTCGTGCGCGGCAACGGAACGCCCGTGCTCGTCGACTTCGGCATCACACGACGCATCCAGCACCACGCGGTCAATCACGGCACTGTCGACCAGCTCACGCGCACGGGCATGCTCGTGGGCACGCCCGAATACATGTCGCCCGAGCAGGTGCGCGGGCTCGAACTCGACGGGCGCAGCGACCAGTTCTCGCTCGCCGTGGTGTGCTTCGAGGCGCTCACCGGCGGGCGTCCGTTCGTGGGAGACAGTCCCATGGCGATCATCGCCGCGGTGCTCACCGACCCCGTGCCGCTCGTGCACGAGATCGTGCCGGGCATTCCTCCCGAGGTGGGCGAGGGCATCGCGCGCGCGCTCTCGAAGAAGCCCACGGAGCGCTTCGACGACATCCAGACCTTCGCGAACCTCCTCGACGCGTACATGCCCACCGACATGCGCGGCGTCGACGTGCGGAGCCTCCTCGGCGACGCGCTCGACGTGGTCGACGACGTGGCGAGCGCACGCACCGTGGTGGACATGGTGCACGAGTCGTTCTGCGCGCCGACGACCGAGCCGAGCCGCGAGCGACTGCGCACCGACGTGGTCGACGAGGGCGACGCGCGCACGGTGCTGGTCACCGCACCCGAGCTCGAAGAGGCGCCACGGGAGACGGTGCCGAGCGACGACCTGCTCGACATCGAAGACGGCGCGCGCACGCTGATCCGCGCGCCTGCGGCGGAGCCCACGGCGCCCGATGAGGCCGGGGAGGCGCGGTCGTCGTACGGTCCGCTCCGTCCGCCACCCCGCAAGGAGCGATCGAGCGCTCCGCGTGGCGTGATGCGCGTGTATCTCGTGGCCGCGCTCGCGGCGCTCGCGGCGCTCGCGATGTGGATGCTGGTACGCTCGTCGCGATGAAGGTCCACCATCTCAACTGCGCGACGATGTGTCCGTTCAACGAGGCGTTCACGACGCGCGGCGGCGCATGGACGGCCCGTGGACGCATGGTCTGTCACTGCCTCCTGATCGAGACGCCCCGAGGTCTCACGCTCGTCGACACGGGGCTCGGTCTTGGCGATCTCGCAGCGCCGAAGCAGCGCATCGGACGCGCGATGCTCGCGCTCGGCGCACCCTCGCTCGACCCGCACGAGTGCGCCGTGCGGCAGGTCGAGGCGCTCGGGTACCGCGCCGACGACGTGCGCGACATCGTGCTGACCCACCTCGACTTCGACCACGCGGGCGGCATCGGTGATTTTCCCGCGGCGCGAATTCACGTGCACGCGAAGGAGTTCGACGCGGCGATGGCGCGCGCGTCGGTGGGCGAACGCGAGCGGTATCAACCCGCCCACTGGGCGCATGGTCCGACGTGGGTGAAGCATCGCGAGGGTGGAGACACCTGGAAGGGCTTCGACGCCGTGCAGCCGCTCTCCGAGGCGCTCCCCGACGTTGCGATGTTGCCGCTGCACGGACACACGCGCGGCCATGCGGCCGTCGCCGTGCGCGCCGACGATGGTTGGCTCCTGCACGCAGGCGACGCGTACTTCTGGCATGACGAGATCTCGACCTCGCCGTGGTGTCCTCGCGGTCTCGCGTGGTTTCAGTCTGCGGTCGCGATCGACGACGGTGCGCGGCGGCGCAACCAGCAGCGACTTGCGGCGCTCGCTGCGAGCGCGAGTGACGTGACGCTCTTCTGCGCGCACGACGCGAACGAGTACGACCGACTCCGCGCACGCTCGCGGGGATGTTGACCCTCCGGGGCGAGTGGACTACCGCTCGTCCCGATCATGCGGAGCTCTCCGATCATCCGGTACGGCGCGCTGTCGCTCGTGTTCGCGGCGATGGGCGGCGGCGCGGGGTATCTCGTGTTGCCCGAGCGTGCCCCCGAGGCAGCCTCTCTCCCCCCGGTGCGCATCCGGGGACGCGCGCTCCCACGGGGCCGTGATGCGCACCAGATCGCGTTGGAGATCGCGCACACCTACCTCCGCGAGCACGTGACGATCACCGCGGAGGGACACTCCGTCGAGCGATCCCGCGAGGGCTTCGGCGCGCGGGTCGACATCCCGCTGCTCACACGTCTGATCGTGTCGGCGCGCGATCCTTCGAGCGCCCTGATGCGTCACCACGCGTCGCTCTCGCGCGGCCCCATCGACCTTCCGCTCCCGGTCCATGTCGACGGCGCCGTCGCACTGCCGATCGTGATGCAACTCAAGGAAGAAGCCGACCACGTGCCCGTCGACGCGCGCATCGACGTCGAGCAGCGCCGCGTGATCCCCGAGCGCTGGGGAACCTACGTCGACGTGTACGGCACCGTGGCCGCGCTCGATCGCGCCTTCGCCGAGGGGCGTCGCACGATCACCGCGGTGATGGAGCGCACGCGCCCCGCGATCCTCTCGGAGCAGCTTCGCGACGTGGAGATGAACGCGGTCGTGGGCTGGTTCCAGACGAACTACAACGCCAATGAAGACCACCGCGACCGCACGTACAACCTCCACCTCGCGGCGGAGCGGCTCAACGGCTACGTGTGGATGCCCGGCGCGGAGTTCAACTTCAACGAAGTGGTGGGCGACCGCTCGGAGGCCAATGGCTTCCGCATGGCGACGGTGATCTCGGCGGGCGAGCTCATCGACGGCGTGGGCGGAGGCACGTGCCAGATCGCGGGAACGCTCTTCGCTGCCTCGTTCTTCGCGGGCATGGAGGTCCTTGATCGACGCCCGCACACGCGCCCGAGCGGCTACATCAAGATGGGTCTCGACGCGACCGTGGTGTACCCGTCGATCAACCTGCGGATGCGCAACACGTTGCCCTTCCCGCTGGTGATCCATCGGCGCATCGGCAACGGCGTGCTTCGTATCGAGCTGCTCGGCGCGCGAAGCACACGCACCGTCACGTTCGTGCGAAAGATCATGCCGCGCGTCGATCGCTTCGAGGAGCGCGAGCAACCCGACCCCAACCTTCCGGCGGGCATGCGAGTGCTGACGCAGCGGGGCATCCCCGGCTTTCACATCACGCGCTACCGCATCATCCGCGAGGGCGATCAGGCGGTGCGAGAGCGTTGGCAGGACGCCTATCCGCCGACGACGCAGATCTGGCACGTGGGCACCGGCGCGAGCGTGGGCAGCGGCCCCATGGCGCGGCAGGACGATCACCCCGAATACACGGCCGACCAGTACCTCGCGGTCACGCAGGCGGCGGGCACCAACGACATGCAGGAGGTCCGTCGACCGGGCTTCTCGGGCTCTCCGGGCTGGATGGTTCGAGAGCACCTGACGCGTGCACTGCCGACCGCAGTCACTGCCGCGATGGCCCAGGCGGCGGTCGAGGGCCGCGTCGCGCGACAGCCTCCGGGCTGCTCCAGCGCGACCTGTGGGGCAGCGCGTGGTGGCACCTCGCGAGCGCCCACGCCGGCGACTCCCAGACGGCGCTGACGAGGCGCCTCGGAGCGCTGACAACGCTCACACGGGTCGCCGATCCCCCGGACGGCCCGTGTCCAGCGTCGCCCTGCTGGTGTCGCCCAGAAACGCAGAAAGGCCGACCGGGATCCCGGTCGACCTTCATTTGCGTTGCCTCTTCGGAGCGGGTGAAGGGATTCGAACCCTCGACGTCAACCTTGGCAAGGTTGCACTCTACCACTGAGTTACACCCGCAATCAGAGCCGCAATGGATGCTCCGATCGTCTCTTCGTCCGCATGCTGATGGAGCATGTTGGCCCCAACGGTTCGGAGAAGAGATCATCGCAGAGGCTGCGATGTGGAGCGGGTGAAGGGATTCGAACCCTCGACGTCAACCTTGGCAAGGTTGCACTCT
>CAMFHP010000038.1 GCA_945952225.1 uncultured Myxococcaceae bacterium | reverse complement strand
TCTCGCGAAGGCTGCGTAGTACTGACTGGTGTCCAAGGAATTGGGTGCGATACAGGGCCAGCAAGGGCTGGTGGTTTCGACGCGAAGAGGTCGAGGCGCTCATCTCCGACCCGCGCATCGAACTCGATCGTCGCGTGATGTACGCGGTACTCTTCCTCACCGGCATGCGCTTCGGCGAGCTCGCCGCGCTGCGTTTCGGCGATTGGGACCGCACCGCGCGCCCGCTCACGCGCATCTCTATTGCGCTCGCGATCAAGTCGGTGACCAAAACCGAAGGCCCTACCAAGACTGAGACCGAGAAGCTCGCGCCTGTACACCCCGTACTGGAAGCCATTCTCGCAGAGTGGTTCGAGCGCGGCTGGGCGCGTTACATGGGCCGCTCACCCTCCGCCGATGACTACGTGACCCCGTCGATGCGGGGGCGCCGCAAGGGGCGGCCTCGCAACGGCAGCACCGCGACTCGCACCTTCCACCGCGACTGCGTGATGCTCGGCCTGCGCTCGCGGCACTTGTATTGCACTCGCTACACGTTCATTACGCTCACCCAGGAGGCCGACGGCATTGGCGCCGTGCTGCGCTGGATCACGCACGCTCCCCGATCGAGCTCGTACGACCGTTACACCCGCGAGCGGTGGAGCAGCCTCTGCCGCGAAATCGGCAAACTGCAGATTCAGATCCCCGAGGGGGCGCTCAGCGACGCGGCGAGCGCCGAGAATACCCTGGAGGATACCCTGGAGTGCAACGAGCCTCTCGCTCGAACTCCCCTGAAACAAGGCACTTCTGGCGGAAGCACAGAGGAATCGAACCTCCCGTGCGACGCGAAGGCGCCGACACCACCGGTTTTGAAGACCGGGCCCATCACCAGAGCAGGACGTGCTTCCGTCGCGCACGGTACACGAAGCGTCGCGCACTTGCCTATGATCCCGCGGCCGTCGTACGCGTGGAGGCGCTTCATGGGGCACACCGATCACCGACGCGCGCGCGCAGGACTCACCGTTGCGATGGCCACGTCGCTCGCGTGTTCACACGCGCCCACGCCACCCCCCGCGACGCCGCCGCCGACGCGTGCGGTGCGACGGTTTCGCGCGCCGCGCATGCCCTGTGAGGCACCTGCGTTCCCTGCGATGCGCGACCCGTGGGTGCTCGTGGGGTGGCCGAGCGCGCCGCGCTTTACATCGGTCGAGGCCGAGGGCGCGACGCTCTACGCGACGACGACGAGCGCAGTGTGCCGCAGCGTCGACGGAGGACGCCACTGGGAGCCCATGCTCACCGACCTCGACGCGCCCGCGCTCCTCGCGGTCGAAGGCGGACGCCTTGTGGTACGCGCCGAAGAGGCCTGGGAGGGACGCGACGACGTGAACGTCGCGTGGTGGGTGAGCGACGACAGCGGCCGCGCATGGAACCGCCAGGCGCACCTCCCCGAAGTGGGCGCGGGCCGCATCGAGCGCATCGCGATCCGCACGCGCGAGGTGAACGGCGAGTTCGCGGCCGTGTCGTGTGGCAACGCGATGTTCGCGATCGTGCCGTCGCCTCGCGGACGCGGGCCCCTCGCATTGCGCAGCGTCGACGCGGGGCTCACCTGGTCGCGCATGAGCATCCCTCCGCGGCTCCGCGAGCCCGGCATCACCATCCGTTGCCTCGGCCACGACGCGATCGCGTTGGAGCGCGGCGGCGCGGTTCCGCTGGTGACTGCGTTCAGCCGCGACCGGGGAACGCACTGGGACACACTTCGCAGCCTTCCTGTCGTCGCACGAACGCCCGGCGAGGCCCCCGACTCCGACGACGGGCCGCCATCGAGCGGCTGCGCACCGCTCTCGGGCCGCGGCGTGTTCTGCGAGGTGCAGGGGCAGGGGTGGGCGACGGACAACCGCGGTCGGCACTGGTACCGCGCGAACTCCCCCGTGGGCGGCCGCACGCTCCCGATGCACGGAGAGTTTCTGCTGGGCATCGGCGGCGGCGTCGCGTTGAGCACCGACGCGGGGCGCCGCTGGGAGATCGTGACCGTCGCGCCGGGCAGCGCGAACCTCGGCCTGCGCGGCGCGATCCTCGACGACAACGCCTACTGGCTCGCGGGCACGGCCCTCTGGTGGACCGACGACGGCGGCGAACGGTGGACGGCGACGCAGCTCCCGTGGGAGCTCGTCACGGTGCTCGGCCGACGTCGTTGGGTGGGGCTGCGTCCCGCGAGCGGCGCGTCCGACGGATGCGGCGGCACGGTGATGCTCACCACCACGGGCGGTCGCGTGTGGCGTCCGGTGCTGGGGCCTCGGATCAAGCGTGTGGTGCTGCGCGACGGCGAGATGCGCGCGGTCTCCTGCGGCGACACGCCGACGGTGATGGCGAGCCGCGACGGCACCGTCTGGCGCGCGGTGGGCGCCGGTCCCGACGACGACGACAGCGACGACGACGAGGCGCCGCTCGTCACCGACGGCATTCGCATCGAGCTCCGTGACGGAACGCTCCGCGGCGTACCCGAGCACGGCGAGCCCGAGGTGTTCGCGACGGGATGGCCGCGCGACGTGATCCCCGTCGCGGCCTCGGCGCGCGCGGGACGGGTCACGGTGATCGTCTTCGGCAATGGGACGGTGATGCGTCGCCCGTAGGGACGCGCGTCGGTCAGAGCCCGAGGTTGTTGAACGCGTCGTTCTGCGAGGGGGCCCGGCGCATCCGCGGGGCCGCGCGCGAAGGCATCGGACGCGAGGTCGCAGAGTGCGACGTCGACGTGCTCGGAAGCTCCTGCGCGAGCCCGTTCGTGTCGTTGGGCCGCGCGAGGTAGCGCGCGTGCACGATGCTGGCTTCCCGCGCCTGCCCGCTCTGCAGGAGCGCGTTGTAGAGCGCCTGCGCGACGCCCGCGCGGTCTCCATCGGGCGGGTCGAGCGTGAGCGCCTCACGGTACGCGGCCGCCGCACCCTCGACGTTCCCCTGCGCGCGGAGGCTGTCACCGCGGTCACGGAGCGCGCGCCACGTCGGCGGCGTGGCGGGCTGAAGGTTGGGCGAAGAGCCGCTTCCGACGCTGTTCTGCGCGGTGTTCAGCCGCGGGAGGGCCGCGCCCAGGTCCTGGTCCGGCGACGATTGCGGCGTGGCCGTCGAGGGCATCGGCACTTGTGCCTGCGCCGGGTTTCGGGCGCTGCCCGCAGCCTGCTGCGCCGCGCCGTACTGCGAGGACGGGTCGCGTTCGAAGTCATCGGCCCCCTGCGCGCGCTCTTCTTCCGAGGGAGGCGGTGGCGCGGCCGCGACGCTTCCTCGCAGGCCATCTCGGGGATCGGCGGCGCGGGCGTTGGCCACGGCGCGACGTTCGGCGGGGTGGTCGGTCGGCGGGCGCGCGGCGCTCCGGTGGGCGATCGACGGCTCTGGCGAGACCGTGGGGGGACGGCCGTCGCCCGAGGGGAGTTCCGTCGCAGGAATCACCTGTGCGCTCGGCTCATCGGTGGTCTGCAGCGGCCGCGTGGGGGCCTGAAATTGGTGGTAGCTGAGCCCGAACCCGATCATCAGCAGGAACACCGCGGCCATCGCAACCTGACGGCGCATCGCCATCTCGCCCACGCGACGCATCCAACGGGGAATGCGCGACCGCGCGTCGAGAGGAACGATCGGCGCGATGGGCACGCTCGCCGCGTCGGGCGGCGTGCGAGCGTTCGAGATGGCCGCGGCGTGGATGGCCTCCAACAGCGCCGCGTTGGGCAGCGGAGCCTCCACGGGACGGAGCGAGTGGGCGGCGCGCCGTCCACGCGAGAGCATGTCGAACTCCGCGGAGCACGCCGCGCACCCGTCGAGATGCTTCCGAACGGAGGCGGCGCGCACCTCGTCGAGCTCCTCGTAGAGGTAGTCCATCAGCAGTGCGCTGCAGGCTTCGCAATCCATGGCGCTCAACCCAGGGCTCGGGCGTAATCCTCGTACTCGGCGAGGGTTTCTTGCAGGCGCTCCAGGGCATAGCGCATGCGACTCTTCACGGTGTTCTCGGGGGCGCCGACGATCTCCGCGATCTCCTTGAACTGGAGGTTGCTGTACTCGCGCATGAGAAACACCTCGCGCTGATCGTGGGGCAGCGCCTCGATGGCGACGGCGATGCGCCCCTGAAGTTCGCGTCCGATGGCCGTGCGGTCGACGGCGGCGCGCGTGTCGGGAAGTACTTCCCCCAGGCTGGGCCCATCCTCGGCGAGCGTCGGTTGATCGAGCGAGGGATGCCGTCGGAGCACGGCCTTCCGCGCGTGGTCGATGCAGAGGTTGCGGGCGACGGTATAGGCCCAGGTGGTGAACTTCGACGCGCGCTGAAAATCTCCCGCGCCCTGAAGAATGCGCAGCCAGGCGTCCTGGAGGATTTCTTCGGAGGTCGAGGGGTTCCGCACCGACCGTAGGATGAAGTTGTAGAGCGGGGTTCGATGGCGGCGCATGAGCTCCTCGAACGCCCGCGCATCACCGCTGCGAAAGCGATCGAGGAGCTCTTCGTCGGCGACATCCTTCAGCCGTTCGCTGCTCAACTCGATCACCTTCGCGATGGCTCTCTCGGAGGGCGTCTGGCCATTCAGACGGTCGACGCCGCGTGACGATCTCCGACGTTGCCGACGACCCTTGCGTCGGAACCTCCGTGTGATCCGTTGCCATTCTATGCACGCCGCCGTCGCCGGGTCCACGGATCCGACACGTCCCGGATCTGCCCGGGACACTGGCCGCGGAGGGCGAGGCACACACACGGCCGCGTTGACCCTCGGGGGCCGACTGGTATAAACCCGCGCCTATTGCGCAGTTTGCCGTGCTCATGCGAGCGCGTGTGTTCTTCGCGACGGAGTTCGGGCGAGCGGTGAAAGGGCTTCAGCACATGGCGAGAGCGATGGCATGCGTTGCGACGGTGGCCCTTCTGACAACGTGGGTCGGCATGGCCGCAGCGCAGCCCGTACCGACTGCGCCCGCACCTGCGCCCGCGGTGACGGCACCCACGCCTGCTCCTGCGCCTACGGTGACCGCACCCGTGCCCGCCGCGGCCCCGGTCGCCGGAGCTCCCGTCCGTCCTGCTTCGCCGGTGATCGTGCTGCGCGACATCGACCGCGAGATGACGGCGCTCGGCAACGACATCACCGCGTCGCACGCGCGCCTTCGTGAGATCACGGCGATGGTGCTGGAGCAGTCGGGTGGTGGCGCGCAGCTCATCATCGACCACCAGAACGACATGGGGTCGACCTTCCGGCTGGTGCGTGCGTCGTACTCGCTCGACGGCGCGGCGATCGCCACGCGGGCCGACGACAATGGCTCGCTCGCCGACCTCCAGAGCTTCGCGGTCTACAACGGTCGCGTCGCGCAGGGAGAGCACACGCTCACCGTGAGCCTCGAGTATCAGGGCAACGGGTACGGGATCTTCTCGTACATCCGCGGGTACACGTTCCGCGCGCGGTCGGTGCAGAACTTCACGGTGCCCGAGGGGCGCGCGCTTCGGCTGACGGTGGTGGGATACGAACGCGGAGGCGCGACGGCTGCCGTCGAGGAGCGCCCTGCAATCCGATACGCGCAACAGGTGATGACGATCGCCGAGGCGCAGCAGATGCTTCAGCGGGCGGACGCTGCGCCTGCGGGCGCGACGCCGACGGCCGCGGGGAGCCCGGCGACCCGTTGACCGGACCGCGGTAGGGCGACGTAGATTGCTTGAGGGGTGCGTCGGCGAGGAACGTCGCCACGCACGGACGACGAGGAAGGGACGATGACCATGCGTTGGCGGTTCACGGTACTGGCGTTCGCGGCGGCTCTCGCAACGGCGACGGGCGTTGCGCAGCAGGTGCCCACGGCGACGAACGGCGGAGCGACCACGACGCCTGCAGCGACGGACGGCGACGGTGGCGCAGCAGCGGCCACGACGGCTGCGCCCGTGGCTCCGATTCCCTTCGAAGACGGAGGCACGCTCACCGGCGAGCAGTACGTCGTGCGCCTTCGCGATCTCGAGCAGCGCATCAACGAACTGAAGGAAGAGATCTTCCGCTCCAAGGCCCGTCTCTCGCTCCTCGCCGAGTCCGTGCTCGGCAACGTGGTGGGCGGTTCGCGCGCGCAGGTGATCCACCAGAACGAGATGAGCGGCACGTACCGCCTCGTCCACATGGTGTACTCGCTCGACGGCGCGCCGATCTTCACGCGTGACGACGACACGGGCACCCTCGCCGACCAGCACGAACTCCGTGTGTACTCGGGACAGGTGGGGGCGGGCGACCACTCGCTCGGCGTGAACCTCGAGTACATCGGCGCGGGCCTCCCGTACATGAAGGGCTACCGATTCCGCGTGCGGTCGACGCAGAGCTTCTCGGTGCCCGAGGGCAAGGCAATCCAGATTCGCGTCGTCGGCTACGAACGCGGCGGCCCGCTGGAGCCGCCAGAGAGCCGTCCCGCGATCCGCTACGTGCAGCGCGTGGTGTCGATCCGCGACCTGCAGGACGCCGAGGGTGAGGCTGCGGCCGAGTCGAATGGCAACACGCCCGCGGCGACGCAGACGACGGGGAGCAGCAATCCATGAGGGCTCGCCGCACGAACGCGCCCCTCGCGGCGGCGATCGCGCTCGCGCTCGGTGCAGGAACCGCCTCCGCGCAGGACCTCGCCTCGACCGCGAGCGACGTCTCGCGCGTGGAGTCGCAGGCGCAGCGCCTCGGCCAGTCGCTTCCGTCGGGCACCGCCGCCGCAACGCGTCGCGGTCCTGGCGTCGAGGAGCGCTTTGCCGATGCCGAACTGCAGTACCGCCTCCGCGATTACTCGCACGCCGCGATCCTGTTCACCGACATCGTCGAGAACTACCCGAACACACCCGCGTATCCGCAGGGCCTCTACCTCCTCGGTGATTCGCTCTATCTCGCGGGCGATCGCTACGGTGCGCGCACGCGCTTCCGCGAGGTGCTTCAGCACACGAGCGACCCGGTGTTCCGCCCCTTCGTGCAGCGCGCGTTGGGACGCCTGATCGAGATCGCGATCCGGCTCAACGACTACACGGGGGTCGATCAGTACTTTCAGAGCCTCGGGCAGATCCCGACCTCCGAGGTCGAAGCGCGCACGGCCTACGTTCGCGGCAAGTACCTCTTCCTGCGCTCGACGCCCGACTACGAGGGAGCCCGTCAGGCCTTCGAGTCGATCAACGCGCGCGGCGACGTGTACCCGCAGGCCCGCTACTTCCTCGGTGCAATCCTCACGGCGCAGCAGCGCTATCCCGAGGCGATCGAAGCCTTCCGCCGGGTGATGCAACTCCAGGCCGAGGGTGCCGATCAGCAGCAGGTGCTCGACCTCGCGGCGTTGGCCGTGGGGCGCCTCGAAATCGAGCGGCAGAACTACGACGCCGCGGTCGAGGCGTACCAGCAGGTGCAGCGCAGCTCGCCGTTCTTCGACCGTGCGCTGTTCGAACAGGCCTGGGCGTTCATCAAGTCGGGCGACGCCGTGCGCGCCGAGCGCGCGTTGGAGATCCTCGCGATCTCCTCTCCGGACTCTCCGCTCGTGCCCGAGGGCAAGATCCTCTGGGGCAACCTCCTTCTCCGCACGGGACGCTTCCAGCGTGCCCAGCAGGTGTTTCAGGAAGTCCGAAACCAGTTCGGGCCGATCTACCAGCAGGTGCAGGAGATGAACGCCCGCACCGGTCGCAACCCCGAGCAGTACTTTCAGGAACTCGTGCGCTCGAACCTCCAGGTGTTCGATGCGTCGAGCTTCATCCCGTCGGCCGCGCTCGCGTGGGTCCGCCACGAGAGTTCGCTCGATGACAGCCTCCAGGTCGTCTCCGATCTCAACGTGTGCCGCACCTACGTGCGCGAGGCGACCGAGACCATCGACCGACTCAACGCCGCGCTCAACGCGCCGTCGCGCGCCCATGTGTTCGACGACCTTCGTCGCGCTCGCGAGGGCGTGTTCGAGGTGATGAACCGCACGACGCAGCTGCGCGCGCAGGTCGCCACGGCGCTCGACGGACTCGCCGACGCGAACAACGTCGAACTCCAGGGCGTGATCTCGCAGCGCCGCGCGCTCGCGGCCCAGATCGGTCGACTCCCGACGACCGGCGATGCGATCCGGCGCCGCGAGCGTCAGGTCGGAAACGAGTTTCAGGACTACTCGCAGAACCTCCAACGCAATCAGCAGCGCGTCGATGCGCTCGAAGCGATGGTCGTCGCGATCGAGCGCTACCTCTCCGATCCGTCGCATCAGGGGGGCAATCTCGATCGCAACCAGCTCGTGCAGGAGCTTCAGCGTCAGCGTCAGGCCATTCAGCAGTATCGCGATCGGATCACGACGCTTCGGCGGCAGATCGCGCAGGGGCGTGAACAGATCGGCGTCGGTGATCCGCGATACGGGCACGATCTCGAACTCCGCGCACAGATCCGGGACCTCGTGCAGCGTGAGGCCTCGCTGCTCCGCGCGGCGGGCCGTACTTCGGGAGAGGCCGACGCCCTCCTCGCGCGCCTCGACCGCGTGGACCAGGACATCGACGCAGCAGATCAGCGCGTCGGCGCGATGGTCGAACAGCGCGTGGGTGCGATTCAGTCGCGGGTGCGTGAAGAAGAGGGGCGCGTGGCGGGGTACCGCGACCGCCTCGCAGCGCTCGAGTCGGAAGCGTCGACGGTCGTGGGGAACCTGATCCTCGGGCAGTTCCGCAACGTGCAGGTTCAGCTCTACCAGATCGTGATGCGCGCCGACCTCGGTCTCGTCGACGTCGCGTGGGAAGAGCGTGAGGAGCACAACAACCGCGCGCGCTTCCTCGCGGAGGAGCAGAACCGCGAGCTTCAGCAGGTCAACGACGAGTTCTCGGAGGTCACCGAGGGCGCGTCGAACGAGGATTCGCAGCAACTCAACTCGCGCAACGGGGCGCAGGGCAGCGCGCCCGCCGGAGAGACGGCGCCGCCGTCGACAGGGGCACCGCAGGGGGCCACGACGCCCGCACCGGGCGGAACGGGCGCAACCGGCACGACACCGCAGCCCACGGGCGGCGCGAGCGGTCAGGGACAGGCACCATGAGCATCGTGTATCGCTGGCGGCTCGGTCTTCTGCTCCTCGTGGTGGCGGCGATGTTCCGCCCTACGGTGCAGGCTCAGCCGCGTCCCGAGACCACGCAATCGGACGCTGGTGCGCCGGGTGCGCAGGCCGATGCGGCCCCCATTCTCACGAGCGGAACCACCGAGCAGACGCCTGTTGCGCCGCGTGCTTCGCAGCCCGACCCTGTGCTCGGCGCGTTGGGCAATGGTCCTCCCGACCAGGCCGTGCAGCCGCGGCCTGACCCTTCGGCGGAACAGCTCGTTGCGCTGCGCACGCTCGAAGCGGAAGTGAACGGCTTCCTGTCGCGCGGCCACGACTTTCGCGGCAGCGTGAACGGTCTACTGGCGCGTGAGCACGACCGTCAGCTCGATCGGATCCGGCAGTCATTTGATCGCCAGATTCAGGCGGAACGCACGGCCGAGGCGGACGCACGTCGCCATGCGATCCAGGTGTTCGAGCGGTTCCTCGAGAGCTACCCCGAAGACGGCGAACGCACGCCCGACGTGATGTTCCGCCTCGCGGAGCTCTACTTCGATGAGGCTGCGTACGCCAAGCTCGATGCCGACGAGCGCATGGACCGTCTCATCAACGAGCGTCGCGGTCAGGGCCTCCCGACGGAAGATCTCCAGTCGGCGCCCGTCGACTACCGCTGCTCGGTGCTGCTGTATCGCAACATCATCGAGCGCTTTCCTGCGTTCCGTCTGCGAGATGCAACGCACTACCTCCTCGGCTGGGTGCTGAAGGAGATGGGTCACGAAGACGAGGCCATCAGCTCCTACAAGGGGCTCGTGTGTCCCTCGCGCTTCCACTACGAGTCGGAGCGTGCGTTCGACCTCATGGCGCCGCTGCAGCCGACGGACGCCCCCGTTGCGTGCGGGCGCCTGTTTGACATCCTCCGCCCCCGCGCCCCGCAGCTCATCACGCCGCCCGTTCAGACCACGAGCGCCGACGCTGGAGCCGACGCGAGCGCGCTCTCGCCGGAGGTCGCAGCTGCGCTCGCCGCCGCGCAGAGCAATCCGAACGACACCATCGCGATTCCGCGCGACTACCAGAACTGCGAGCCCATTCGCGGCGCCAACGGCCAGCCTTCGCGGTACGCAGGCGAGACCTGGTACTACATCGGCGACTATCACTTCGACACCGCGCGAGACGACGAAGGAAACGCGCTCGCGATCGCCGCGTACCAGGCAGCCATGCGGGCGAGCGAGCGGCGCCGCGCGACGACGACCGCACGTCCGGGCACGCCGACCATCGGAATCCAGGGGGCCGTCGAGAACCCCAACCAGGTCGCGACGTCGGCTGCGGCGCGCGCGCAATTCGACCCGCAGATCGAATACGGTGCCTTCTGGTCGAAGGCGCTCTACAAGGTCGGCTGGGCGTATTTCCGAATGCAGAACGGGTATCCGCAGGCGCTGCGGAACTTCTCGTATCTGCTCGACTACTATGATTTCGCCGGTGCAGAGGCCGCCGCGGCTGGCAATCGCACCGATACGATCAAATGGATCGGCGTGATCTTCTCGGAGAGCGAGTGGGGACCTTCCGTCGCCACCGACGACAACGTTCGATGCCAGTCGTTGGTCGAGACCGTCGCACGTCCGCCGGCCGATCCCGCGCGTCCTGCGTTCGACTGCGCGGGCATCATGCGCGTCGTGTCGCCGTTCGACGCGACGCAGATCCTCGCGCGCCGAGGTGCCGGATCCGCCGCTGGACGTCCGTCTCCCGTACCCGGGCGTCCGACCTACATTCCGCAGGACCGTCCGTGGACGCCGGAAGCGTATCTCGAACTCGCCAACGACTACTTCCAACAGACGAAGTACTACGAAGCGATCACGCTGTACCGCATGTTCCTCGAACTCTACCCGCTGCACTACCAGGCGCCGCGGGTCGCGGAGAGCATCGCGATCGCGTACGAGCGCCAGCGCCAGTTCGATCAGGCGATCAACGAGCGTGGCCGCCTCGCGCAGTACGTCGAGGGCACGGCGTGGTGGGCGGCGAACAACGACCACCCCGACGCCCAGCGAGTTGCCGAGCAGATCGCGCGCAACTCTCTCCACGACACGGCGATCCAACACCACCAGGCTGCGGGTCGTCTTCGCCAGGAGGCGCTGAACTTCATCGGACAGGCTCGCTCGGCGCAGGGCGCCCAGCAGATGGAGTTGCAGCAGCGCGCGGTGGACGCGCTCCACCGTGCCGATGCTGAGTACGCAGCCGCAGTGCAGGCGTACACGCAGTTCATCGACAACTACCCGGTTGACAGCGCGACCTACGAATTCCGCTACAACCGTGGAGACGCGCTTTACTGGTCGAAGAACTATCTCGAAGCCGGGCGGGCGTATGCCCAGGTCCGCGACTCGAACGAGAATGACCAGTACCTCGTCGCGTCCGCCTACATGGCTGTGAAGTCGTTGGAGATGTACCTGCGCGCGCAAGCGCAGGGGCGCCAGATCGATCCGTGCATCGCGATGCGTGCGGGCCTGCGTCGCGACGAACTCGTTGATGACTCGGGAACCTCTCTGTTGAACGACCAGCAGGCAGAGCAATGCTCGCAGGCGCCGTCGACGAACGGCCAGGTTACGCAGGTGCAGGTTCCCGATGTCGTGCGTCAGCTGATGGACGCGCGCATCGCCTACGCGAACCGTGTTCCTCGCAACCTCGACAACGAGTCTGCGCTTCGTGATGTTGTGCAGATCGACTCGCAGCACCCGGAGAACAACCCTCCGTACCGTCCGAAATTCGCGTACCTCAACGCGCGCACGCTCCTGCGATTCGGACAGGTAGTCGAGGCCGAGCAACTCTATCGCCGCATCCTTGAGGTCTACTGTGAAGATCCGACGGTAGCCGGCGCGTCGTTCGCGGATCTCAACAACCTGATGGTCCAGCAGAACCGTCAGGACGATCTCGAAGCGCTCGCGCGTCAGCAGTCCAGCCGCACGTGCGCCGGTGTGCAGTCGAGCACGATCACCGAGGTGATCAACGCCGCGCAGTTCCGGCACGCGATGGATGTGTACCATCAGGCGGAGCGCGCTCCGGCCGATCAGGCGGTTGCGCTGTATGAGCGCGCCGCGCGAGAGATGGACGAGGCGGTGCGATCGAACCGCAACCATCCGCAGGCTGCGTTGGCGCTGTTCTACACGGCACTCGCGTACGAGCGGACGAATCGGTTCGACACCGCCACGCAGACCTACACGCGCATTACGCAGGACTACAACTCCACGCGTAACGCCGCCGGGCAGGAACTGCAGGGCGACGACCTCACGCAGCGCATCAACATCCTGGAGCAGTCGAACTTCCGCGCGGGCGTCAACCTCGAGCGCATTTTCGACTACGACAATGCGATTCGTTACTACAACAACGTCGCGACCGACGCGCGCTTCTCGCCAGCGACGGACCACGCTGCCCACGTGCACGACTCGCTCGCCTCGGTGGCGCTGATCACGACGAATCTCGGTCGTTGGCCGCAGGCTCGTCAGGCCTGGCAGAACTTCCTCCCTCAGGCGAGTGCTGGTCGTGAAAGGGCCGAGGCGGAGTTCCGTATCGCCGAGATCCCGTACCGCGCTGGGGAGTGGGGCGAGGCTGTTCGCTCGTTGCAGGACTACCTCCGTCGGGTTCCCGCGACCTCCGACAATGCGCAGTATCGTGTGCAGGCGCAGTACAATGTTGCCCTCGCATATCGTAGTCAGAACAACGATGCGCAGTATCGCCGTTCGCTCCGCGACGTGGCGGCGGTCTTTCGCGCGTCGGGACAGCAGCCGGGCTCCACCGCTGCGGCCTGGGCGGCCGAGGCGCTGTATCGCGACCTCGACGACCAGGTGACGTCGTTTACGCGCGAGCAGTTTCAGCGTGGAGATGCGGCATCTCTCCGTCAGCAGATCCAGCGCTTCAAGCAGCAGTTGACGGCGATCGACAACTCGGCACGCGAGATCATCGCGCTCCGTGGTGGCGAGTACTCGATCGGCGCACTCACGCGTCAGGGCGAAGCTCACGAGTTCCTGGCGACGCAGGAAGCTCGCCTTGGTGAACTTATCGAGCTTTCGCGCGAGGAACGTGCGCAGGTGGCCCGGCTTGAGCAGGCGATCTCGCGTCTCGAGACCCTGGCCAACCGGATCGACAGTGCCAACCCCGATCAGGCGCAGCGGCTCCGAGATCAGGCGCAAGAGCTTCGTGACCGCCTCCAGCAGCAGCAGGACGAGCGCCGCGCAGCTGTGCAGCGCGCGTTCGATGAGGAGTCCGCGGCGGAACGTCAGCTCGCGATTATCAACTACGGAACGGCAGTCCACACGGCGCGTTCCCAGAACATTCCGACGAACTTCTCGGCCCGTGCCCTCGAGCGCCTTCGTTCGGAAGACAACCGTGCTCTTCTGGATCAGGCGCTTGGAAATCAGCGCGTGTTCTCGTACCAGCCGGGCATGTTCAACACCGAAGCGCCCGGTGCGACCCTGTCTCAGGGTACGCCCATCGCCACCCCGCGCCTCGCGACGGAATGAGCGCCACCATGAAGACTCCGCACACTCACTTCTGGATCGCACTCGTTCTTCTCTCGTCGGCGGGCGCATGCTCGTCTTCGTCGGAGGAGTCGGAGCGTTCGACGACCCCGCAGGTGAATCGACGTGCATCTTCGGGCGGCACCGACGAGGCGCCCGCTGCACCTGCGAACGCACCAATCGACGAGAGCGCTACCGCGTCGACCCCTACCCCTTCTCCGAGTCCTGCTGCGCCCGTGGCGCAACCTGTTCCCGAGACGCCGCCTGCGCCTTCGCCGACTCCTGAGGCCACGCCTGCGGCGACGCGTGTGGTGTTGACCGATGCGGCACGTGCACAGTTTCAGCAGGGAATCGAGTCGGCTCGTCAGGGGCAACTCGATGCCGCACGTTCAAGCTTCGAGGGAGCCCTCTCGGCGGACGCGAGAGCGTTTCAAGCTGCGTACAACGCCGGAGTGATCGCGGAGCGCCAGGGACAGGACTCGGCGGCTGACAACTTCTACCAACGAAGCCTCGCAATTCAGCCTGACTACGAACTCGCCATGGTCGCGCGTGCACGCCTGCTGATCCGCCAGCGTCGCCTCGCTGACGCTGTGTCGTTCGCGGCAGGGATGGCGTCGTCGCATCCGGAGAGCCCCCGTGTACGTGCGGAGTATGCGCGTCTCCTCGTGTTGAACAACCGGGCTCAAGACGCGATCGAAGAGGCCCGTCGCATCCTTCGGCAAGACGAGCGCAATGTCCCCGCAAAGCTCGCGGTCGCCGAGGCGTACCGTGCATTGGGGCGCCTCGATCTCGCGCTCTACATCGTGAACGACCTGATCAACGGCTCGGACCCGAACCACCCGAATAACGGTGCAGGGGTCAACGTGGCTGAGGTGCAGCACCTTCGCGGTCTGCTGCAGCTCGATGTGGAGCACAATGTGTCGGCGGCCATCGCGTCGTTCCGCCGAGCGGTGGAACTCGACCCGGAGTTTGCCGAGGCGCGCAACAATCTCGGCGTGCAGTTTCTCCTCTCGGGAAACTACCCCGAGGCGATCGAACAGCTTCGCGCCGCGACCACGCTTTCGCCCTCGTGGGGGAAGGCCCATTTGAATCTGGGAGACGCATTGCGCGCGACGGGCCAGTTCGATCAGGCCATGTCGGAATTCCAGCGCGCCCAGTCGCTCGAAGCTGGCATGCCCGAGGTTCACTACAACATCGGCCGTCTGTACTCTGAACAGGCGCGCGGAATTTCGGGCAATGATCCGGAGTCGCTTCAACGCAAGATTCAACTGCTCCAGCAGTCTCAGGCCGCGTTCACGCGTTATCGGGACGTATTGGGATCGCAGTACGCTTCGAACCCGCGCCGCGACGATGTGGAAGCGCAACTGACGCGCCTCCCGCAGCAGATCGAGCGTGCGCAGCGCGCGCTTCAACGAGCGCAGGCCGCTGCGCGCCGTGCTGCGTCGGCTCCTGCAGAAGGTCAGAGTCCGCCGCCTGCGGCAAATCCACCCACGGCCGCCCCCACGCCGACTTCTTCGAGCGATGCGCCGTCTTCTGCTGCGCCCTCAACAGACGCGCCTGCTCCTGCAGCAACTCCCTCCCCGGCAGCCCAATGACCCTCGGTATCGCTCTCGTGAGGACCAGGATGAAGTCGATCTCGCTTCGTAAAGCGGTAGTGGCGATGGGCCTCGGTCTCCTGTTTTCGTTGGCGTCTACGGCGATCGCGCAGCCCGCACCGCCTGCCGGGGGTGGCACCGACACCACGGTGCGTACGGAAAACGGACGTCGAGTGTACGTCGCAAGCACAACGATCGAAGTTCGAGGCGAGATCCAGCGCCCGTACGCCTTCTCGGTGTCCGGCCGTTCCAGCCTCGGCTATACATATTTCGATCAACCGATTCAGTTTCTGCAGTTGATCCTCGATGCAGTTCGGCGTGCTCCGTTCTGAGCAATGTTGGAACCTGACGCGGCGGCTGCTTGTCATACCGCGCGCCGTGCCCTGTGTTCTGAATGAGATGACGGCAAGGAAGGAACCACGATGACGCAGCAGCAACCGAAGGGAAGTCAACGACCGGGCGCCATGACCATGGCGATGGCCGCAGCCCGCACTGCATCTGGGCCTAAGGTGCTGCGCATCGGGATCATCCAGGGTACCAAGATGACCGAGGAGCGAATCATTCGTGAACGCGACACGGTCACCGTGGGGCGAAGCGAGAAGAACTCGTTCACGGTCTCCGTTCAGGATCTTCCGGACACCTTCGAACTCTTCCCGATGTCGGGTGGTTCCTACTCGCTCCGATTCAACGACAAGATGGAGGGACGGCTCGCGCTCTCCTCTGGCGTGAAGAGCCTCGACGACCTCCGGAAGTCCAATGAGGCGAAGAGGGTCGGTGCAGACTGGCAGATTCCGCTGACAGAACAGTCTCGCGGCAAGGTTCAGATCGGCGAGATCACGTTCCTCTTCCAGTTCGTCGTTCCTCCCCCTCCTCAGCCGAAGCCCCAACTTCCTGCGGCGATTCGTGCCGGGTGGGTGAAGGGAATCGACTGGACCTACAACGCGTGTTTCTCGTTTTTTCTCCTCACCGCGATCGTGGGCATCGCATACGTCGAGTACGTCTACGACCCGATCGTTGACGAGAACATCCTGAACGACGCCGCGTTTGTGCGTCTCGTCTCGCAACAAGCCGCGCCCGAGGAGCCGCCTCCGCCGCAGGAAAACACTCCGCAACAGGGAGCTGAACAGCCCTCCCAACAGGCTGCTGCGCAGCCCGCGCAACAGCAGCACAACAACGCGCCGAGTGCGACGGAGCGCGCTGCGCGTGCGGAACGGCAGGCTTCTGCGGCGACTGCGGCTGCAGAGCGGGCAGCCAATGCGGCGCTCGCGGCACTCCAGAACAACGCCGAGTTCGCCGCGCTTACGGGAGTGACCGACACTGGCCATGGCAGTGCACGCGACGCCCTCGCGAGTGGCGGTCTCATGGCGGGCACCGAGCGCGATCTCGCCAATCTTGGCGGCATCTCGACGGCGGCAGGCGGTGCGGGTGTGCGTCGCAACGGTCTTTCCGCATCGGCGGGTGGTGGTCTTGGTGGACGCCAACTCGGGGCTGCGGGCACTGTTGCGGGTGGCGGCGAGAACATCGGGTCCGGTGGTGAGGTCGTCCGTGAACGCGTGATTCGCGGCAACGCCGACATCGGCTCTGGCGATTCGATCGGCGGTGAAGGCAACATCGACGCAGGGCGCGTCGCTTCGATCATCCGCGGTCAGATCGGCGGCATTCGCTCTTGCTACGAGCGTGCGCTGCGCAACAACCCGACTCTCTCGGGGCGTCTCGAAGTCACCTTCACCATCGGCCCGGCTGGCCGTGTGACGAGTGCACGCTCGTCGGGGCTCGCGGCCGCACCCGAGGTCGGTTCGTGTGTGGCCTCGCGCATTCGCGGACTCGTATTCCCGCAGCCTGAAGGCGGCAGCGTGGACTTCAGCTTTCCGTTCACGTTCGCACCGGGTAGCTGAGCGCTGCGAGGTGCACACCCCGCACACGGGGTGATCTGCATGCGCGGGCGATCGATGCCCGCGCATGAACGTTTCTGGCGGTGCTTCGCATCGTATTCACGACCCGCGCTGGCAGAGACGAACGTTGACAGGGAATCGCATTCGCCTATAGTTCGGCCGATTTTTGGTCCAGCGACGGTTGGGAAGGACTTCGCGATGAAGCGTTCGGTAGTGCAGATCTCGCTCGGAGTGCTCGTGATTCTGGGCGTATCCATCGGAGCGGCTCGCGCGCAGAACGCGCCCCCCTCTGGGACCGAGGTGCGGACGCAACGTGTGGCCCAACTCTCCGGTCCCGACCAACTCCGCGAAGCGGGTTCGGTGATCGATTCGATCTCCTCGACGCGTCGGATGGTGAGCGACCTTCTGGATCGAGCTCGTCAGGAGCGCGATATCATCAAGGTCAACTGCCTCAACGACAAACTGACCCAGATCGACGTGACGCTCCGCTCGTCGCGCGAGCATCAGGAACTCCTTCAAACCGCAGTCACCATCAACAACGATGGTCAGCGCAACCACGAGTTCCAGCTCATGACCATCTTCCGCTCGCGCGCGCAGGGACTCGAAGGGGAGGCACGCGCGTGCATCGGTGAGGACACGGGGACCTTCGACCGTGACACGCGACTGACCCTCATCGTCGACCCGAACATCGCACAACAGGACACGACCACGCTCACGCCCGACACGCTGCTTCCGGAGCGTCCGCTGGTCACGAGTCCCGTGCTCTGACAGCGCTGTTCGGTGAGGCCCGTGTCGCCGGTTCTGGTTCCTTCGAGGAGTTCGTAACGTGATGAGGCGTTTGGTCGTGGCGGCGGCGTGTGCCGCGAGCGTGGCAGGGGCTGCTTCCAGCGTGGGTGCGCAGGGGCTCCCGTGGGCCAATTCCGGCCTCGTCGACCGTCAGGTCTGGTTGCAGAACCGGCAACTGCTCGAAGGACGGGGCATTCGCACCGGCAACTTCGAACTGCACCCCGGCATCGGCGCGGACTTCGGCTACGACTCAAACACCTTCTACACCAGCAGTTCGCTCTCGAACGTTCGGCCTGCCCTTCGACTGCGTGTTACTCCGACCTTCTACGTGTCAACGCTTGGTGCTCAGCGCAGTGCCAACTCGGACTCGACGTCGACGGCTCTGCCGACGGTGAACTTCCGCGGCGGCGTTGGCCTCGTCTACAACGAATGGATCGGCCTCCAGTCTGGGATTGACCTTAGCGCACTGCGAAACCTCGGTGCGCAGGCCTCTCTGCGGTTCGATTTCTTTCCGGGCCGTACGTGGCAGTTTGGATTGGGAGCGGACTTTGTCCGTACGATCCAGCCTGGAGGGCAGGATGGCTTCATCGGTACGCCTGGCACCTCGGCGCGGCTCAACCGCAATACCGTGCTCGGCAACCTCGAAGTTGCCTACGCTCCGGGCAACGGCGTGTTCGAGTTCCGCTTTGGATACAACATCCAGGCGACGCTCTTCGATGATCTCTCGGGCAACAACTCGCTGACGAACACGGGCTTCGCTCGCATGCGTTGGCGTTTCTTGCCCAAGACCGCCCTCGTTTGGGAGGGATCGGTTTCGCGTCTTTCGTACCTGAATGAAACGACGTCCAGCGCGGGGCTTTTCAGCGCGACGCCGATGACCACCCGGTTCGGCGTCGCGGGGCTTCTCACCAATCGAGTTTCGCTGACGGCTGTTGCGGGCTACACTGCGACGTTCTACGAACTCGGCGACAACGCAGACACGGTGGTTGGCCAGGCGGAACTGCAGTGGCTCATCGATGCCCGATCGCAACTTCGCGGTGGCTTCGTGCGTGATGTGCAGCAGAGCTATTACGGCAACTACTACACGCGCAACCGCGGGTACGCGAACTACATGCAGAGCTTCGGCGGGCGCTTCGTCCTGACGGTCGATGCGGGGATCGGGCTCTACCAATATGGTTATCTGACCTATCCTCGCGGTTCGGCCCGCGCGGGTGTCGCGCGCACGAGCCCTGACATCGGTGGTGACTACGATCCTGCGACGGGGCGCTTCACGGCGACGCGCGTGGATGGAACGGTCTTCGGGGAGTACCGCGTCAACGATGTCTTCGGCATCAACGCGACGCTGCGCGCGGAGGCTCTCATCTCGGGATTCAAACTCCCGCCGTCGGCGACCCAGCCGATCGATTGGACCCGCGTCGAGGCGATGCTGGGCGTTCGTGCGAACTGGTGAGAGGGCGCACCTGAGATCGTCGCTCGTGGTAGAACGCGGGCGGTGAGGCGGTCGGCACAGACAGTGTTTCAGGTCGTCGGGGCGATCGTAGCGAGTGCTGCGGTCGCCTTTCTCGTTTCGAAGGCGTTGCCACGCGATGCCCCCCTTCACGTCACCCTCCCAAGCTGGGTGCCGCGGTTTCATGGGCAGGTATTCGACCTGACGGTGCCGCGGGCGTTGTGGGGAGCCGTGGCGTTTCCATGGTTCGCATTGGTCGCGGTCCATTCGCTCGCGGACTTCCCGCCCCTGCAGCGCGTGGCGGGGGTGATCGCGCGTATGGTGCTTGTGGGGACTGTGCTCCTCGCGTTGGCGCGCCCCGTGTCGACGGAGCAGAGCGCGCGTGTCTGCACGGTGTTTCTCCTCGACGTCTCTGAAAGTGTGTCGGATGAAGGACTTCGCGCGGCCCGCAACTACGTTGCGCGTGCGATGTCTCGTCGCGATGACGACCTCGCGCGCGTCATCACGTTTGCCGGGCATCCGCGCGTTGTGAACGCTGCGCTCGGGGAGCACACCGCCCAGAACCTTCCCTCCCTCGAACGCCACGCGGGCGATGGCGCCGCGAGCGATCTCGGCGCGGCGCTCGCTCTCGCGTATGGTCTGTTTCCGCCGGGCTATTTGCGCCATGTCGTCGTGCTCTCCGACGGCGTGCAGACCGACGGTGATGGACTCGCCGAGGCCGCGAGAGCTGCGCGCCTCGGCGTCCGCGTCTCGGTTGTGCCGATGCGCGGAGCGGTGCCCGGTGAAGTGGCTGTGCGGGACCTCCAATTGCCCGATCGGATTCGCGTGAATGAGCCCTTTGACGTGCGCGCGCAGGTGTTCGCGAATCGCCCTGGACCCGCCGCGCTGACGCTCATGCAGGGTGAGGCCGTCAATGGACTGGACGGCAATCGTGTCGTTGACCTCGCCCGGGGTGTTCAAGAAGTACGGTTTCGATCCGTGGTGCGTGTGCCCGGCGACGTGACCTATTCGTTGCGAGTCGTGCCCGTCGGTGACGATCGATTTCGAGAGAACAACCAGTTCGTTGCGACGGCGAACGTCCCCGGCCCGCCTGCTGTGCTGTACGTGGAGGGCGACTCCGCGCATGCGCAGTACTTCCACGCGGCGTTGTCGGGAGGTGACTTCGAAGTCGAAATGCGTGGGGCAAGAGAGGTTCCGCAGTCGATTCACGAACTCGAGCGCTTTGACTTCGTGGTGTTGTCCGATGTCGGCGCCGAGAGCGTGTCGGTAGGTTCGCAGGCCGCCCTCGCTCGCTATGTGCGCGAGCTGGGAGGCGGGTTCATGATGGCCGGAGGTCCTCGCGGGTTCGGCCTCGGCGGATGGCAGGGCACCGAGATCGAGCGGATCCTCCCCGTGCGCATGGAGTCCGAGCGGCGTCGCGATGAGCCTTCCGTCGCGCTGACGCTTGTCATCGATCGATCGGGCTCGATGCAGGGCACGCCGTTGCTACTCGCACAGTCGGCGGCGCTCGCCGCGGCGCGTGCGCTCGGACCCGATGACCTGCTCGAAGTGATCGCGTTCGACTCCGAGCCCGAACGCATCGTGCGAATGCAGTCTGCACGCAATCGCGTGCGCATCGAAAACGAGCTTCGGCGACTGCGTCCTCGTGGGGGGACCGCGATCTTTCCTGCGATCGATGCGGCTGCGCAGGACCTCGCCGTGACGCGCGCGACGACGCGCCATGTGATCGTGCTCACCGATGGCGAAGGCCAGCCCGATGAGCCGCCGCGCATCCAGACGCTGGTGGAGTCGATGTTCGGCGATGGCATCACGGTGAGCGCCGTGGGCCTCGGCGCAGCCGTGAACCGTCCGCTCCTCGAATCGATCGCGCGGCGCGGGCATGGGCGGAGCTACTTCACCGCCGATGCGAACAACCTCCCGCAGATCTTTCTCCGTGAGACCAACCTCGTTGCCCGGAGCGCTGCGGTTGAAGAGCCCGTGCTCCCGCGCATCGTCGCGCAGCCATCGTTTGTGCGTGAGCTCGGGGGCGCGCCTCCGTACCTCTACGGCTACGTGAGCACGCGTGCGAAGGGCGATCCCGCGCAGGTCGTGTTGGAGACCGATGGTGCCAACCCGGAGCCGCTGCTGGCGCGTTGGCGCGTGGGCCTCGGCTGGTCGCTCGCGTGGACCAGCGACCTCAAGAACCGATGGGCCGTCGAGTGGGTGCGATGGCCGCGCTGGGCTGCATTCTGGACCCAGGTCGTGCGCGAGCACATGCGGCAGCGTCAACGTCACGAACTGGGACTGCGCGCTGAACTCGTGGGCGGCCGACTGCACGTCGCCGTCGACGCCATCTCCGACGGAGACCGCTTCGACAATGGGCTCACGTCGGAGCTCGTCGTGCGCGGCCCGCAACCGGGCACCCGCGAGGAGCGCCTTCCGATGCGCCAGGTCGCGCCGGGACGCTATGAGGTCGATGCGCCGCTCGATCGATATGGGGCCTTCTCGCTCCGTGCGTTTCACCGACGCGATGGACGCGTCGTTGCCGAGAGCCGTGGGCAGATTTCCAACCCGTATCCACGCGAGTACGCCGTGCTCGAGCCCGACGTCGCGCTCCTCACTGCGATCGCGCAGGCCACACGCGGGGTGGTTGATCCGTCACCGCAACAGGTCTGGAGTCCAGGTGCGGATCGCGTCACGCGCTCGGTGCCGCGGTGGCCGTGGGCCGTGGGAGCAGCGATCGTTGCGCTGGTGATCGACCTCCTGTTGCGACGGGTGCGCCTGTTCGACCGGGGATTCCGACGGCGGTGAGCGTCAGCGTCCGCGCACGTGGGCGCCGCGCTGCCAGCGGTGCTCGCGTGCGTTGCGCGTGATGCGAACGGTCACGCCAGGGCACAGCACCCGCGCGACGTTGCCCGATGTCGGGCTTCCGGGCGCAGGCGGCGGAACGAGCTCCGCGATGCGCGTGTTGAGCGCGGGGAACTCGAAGCCCACCTCGACCGCGCCCTCGTCTCCCGCGAGTGGGCGCAGCAGCGCTTCGAAGTGAACCCGAAGCAGGGTGAACCACGCGGCCTGTGAGCCGGCGTTCTGCGTCGAGAGCTGGTCGACCTGTTCGGCGAGCCACTCCAGCGCGCGGTTGATGCCCGGGATGCGACGCGCGCGGTCGGTGAGGTCGCGAAGGCGCTCGGGCAGCTCCGGCGCGCCGCTGTCGATGCCCACGCCCGCGTACCACGCAGCCAGCGGCAGTAACCTGTCGGACAGCGTCAGGAACCAGTCGGTGTCGCTTCCGTCGTCGAGCGCGTCGAGGCCGCGGGCTCGTTCGACCTGCGCGGCGAGCTCCGTGTCGAGCAGGCGCATGCGCTCGTGGAGCTCGCGCGCGTTCGCAGGCGCGTCGGCCGTGCCGTACACGGGCTGCGGAAAGGGAAGCGTCGCGCGAAGGTGCGTGATCCATGCGTCGTCGCGGGGATCGGTCACGGCGTCCTCGTCGCGGGGATGCCGCAGAAACGCGCGCGTTCCGGGCTGCGGATCGACGCTGCCCGTCGGGAGCGCGCGTGGTCGGTCGATGAAACGACGCCACACACGTCGCAGCGCGCGCAGCCATGACGTGAGCGGGTTCGCCATGCGCTACTCACGGTCGAGATCCTCGGGGTCGATGGCGCCGTTGCGACGGAAGTCGAACTCCAGACGCCGTGATTCGAAGTGCGCCGAGAGGCCCGCCACCGAGAGCACCGACGCGCCCTCGGGCGGTGCGAGGATCTCTTCGAGTCCCGTCGCGCGCTCGACGCGCAGGCCTGCGAGCAGCACCTCGCTCGCCGTGCGCTGCACGAAGCCCACCTGGATGCGCTTGATGCCCAGGCGCTCGCGCTCCGAGAGCGACGACGGTGTGAAGCGCACCTGCGCGAAGGGAATCGGCGGATCGACGCTGCCCGCGAGGCCCGTGCGAGGCGGGCCACGGAAGTTCTGGCCGAGCACTGCACGCGCCGCGAAGGGCTGCTCGTCGATCCACACGATCGACGCCGTGTCGACGGGCCGTCCGTCGCCTCGCACGATGAGCCGGTCTTCGGGCATCACGTACTGCACGCCGCGCCCCTCCTGACGAAGGATGCCGATGTAGCGCGTGCGCTTGTGCTCATCGATGGGCTGCACCACGAGGCGCCGACCTTCGCCCGTCTTCGTCGTGAGCACGTAGCCGTGCGCGAGCCCGATGGCCACGCCGAACTTCGAGAGGTCCGCGCGGGCTCCGCCTCGCTGCGCCGCGTGCAGGTCGAGATAGCCGAAGCCCTGATCGGTGCCCGCGAGCTCGCGCGGCGAGAGGATGTGCTGCGCGAGCACGGGGCGCGGCGCCTTCGCACACGCGTTTCGGATGCGGTCGCACACGCCGGGGAGCTGGCTCGAACGTCCGCTCGCGAGCACGAGCTGCACGGGCGCGTCTTCGCGAGAGAGCCATCGCTCCGCGGTCTCGAGCGCGGGTGCGAGCACGGTGGCGGTACACTCTTCGAGCCACGGACGCGTGGGGATCGCCGCGAGCACACGCGACACATCGAGCTCGGGGAGATACTGATGCGCGCGCGCCGCGAGGCCCGCACGCAGCGTCGCTTCATCGGGTGCAGCGGGCGATGCGAGGGCGAACTTCACCGCCTCGCCGAAGTAGAAGAAGCCCAGCGTGCGACGTTGGCGGGCGCGCTCGGCCTCGGTGCGGCCCGTCGTGGGCGCGTCGTCGTCGACCACGAAGCGCGTGCGGAGCTTCTCGTGCTGGTCCGCGGGGAGCGTCGCGCGGAGGCGGCGCTTGAGCTCGCGGCAGATGCGGCGCGTGATCTCGACGCCTGCGAAGGGCAGTCCGTAGAAGTCTTCGATCTCCGACACGATGCGGTCGCCGTCTTCGCGGAGGCGCAGCAGCACGAGGTCGGTCGTGCCACCGCCGCAGTCGAAGGTGAGGATGCGAACGGAGCGCGGCGTCTGCGTCTTCTCGTCGAAGCCGATGGGCTGAAACGCGTCGAGGAGGCGCGTGAGGGCGAGCGATCCGAAGCGGTGGTAGAGCACGCCGAGCGAGGCCGCCGTGGCCTCGTCGAGGAAGGTCACCGGCGCTTCGGGGGGATCGGCGCACAGGCCTCGCAGCGCGCTCTGTTCGAGGGCCTCGCGAGCGACCTGTTGAAGCGTCTCGCGGTCGCGCGCGAGAAAGGCCACGGGAAAGCTCAGTAGCACGGGACCCACGGCGCCGAGCGCGCTGTCGCTCGATGCGCCGCGCACGATCTCCTTCGAGGCCAGCTCGTCGAACACGCCGTCGAGAAAGTCGCGCGCGAGGGTCGCGTTGCGTCCGAGCTGGAGCTTCGGTGCGGGCTCGAGGGTCTCGACCTCGATCCACGGCTCGTGGTCGCCTTCGGGGCGGGCCTCGGTGGGCGGCGCGTCGCTGCGCTCGATCGCGCGGTCGATGAGACGCAGCGCGCGCGTGCCGATCACCTGGTCGGAGAGCGCGTCGAAGGGGTGCCCGAGGAGCCCGTGCGGCTGCGCATCGCGCGGAATGAGCACGCTCGGAATGCCCTGCTCGCCCACCTTGCGATGGCTCGCATCGCGTCGCGCGAGCACCGACCAGCGCTCGGCGATGGGCGGCGGCATCACGGGGTTGCCCAGCGTCGTGCGCTCCTCGAACGAACGCGGCGGTGCGATGAGCTCGGCGTGCCACGCCGCGCCCTGCTGCGAGACCGTCACACAATGGAACGACCACGGCGCGAGCGGTCCCTGCACGGTCACGTCGCGCTGCCCTTCGCGCTGGGTCACCACCGAGGTCTCGTGCGTGCCGAAATCGATCGCGACGGTGGTGCCCGTTTCGCCCGCGCGTCGCGCCGCACGTTCGGCGAGCACCACGAGAGGCGCGTCGGGGGCAGGCACCAGCGCGAGGCGCGCGGAGGGGCGTCCGAGGAGCGAGTCCCACGGGGGCGTGTTGTCGTCGTAGTCCTCGTCGGCGAGCACCCAGCGGTGCGGATCGAGCACGAGCGCTTCATCGAGGCCCGCGCGGGTCGCGAGGTGTCGAACGCGACGCTCCGCAGCGCCCGCCGCGCCGATCACCAGCGCCATGTTGGCGCGCGGAGGCATCCACGCGAGCGAGAGCGCCGCTTCGAAGTTCGTCGCGTTCTTGTAGATCCGCACCGTCGCGAAGAGGCCCCGCAGCGCGTCGTGGCCCGCGGCCGACACCGTGGGTGAGCCGCGTCCGTCGGTGCGTCCCACGGCGGCGCCGAGCTCGGTCGCGGGAAGCCATGCGAGCTCGCGGCACGTCACGCGGGTGTGCCCTGCGCCGCGCGACTCCTTCGGGTCGGCCGAGGGGAACGTGCGCGCGTAGAGCGAGAACGCGCGGAGGTCGCCAGTGCGCGCGAAGAGTCCGCGGCGCGACGTGGCGCCGAGGGGCACCGTGAGGATCACCGGGTTGAGCCCGGCCCGCACGCGCAGGACGCCGTTCTCGATCAACATGCCGTGTTCTCCGCGGGGGCGGGCGCGTCGAGCTCCGCGAGCAGCGCCGTGAAGTGTTCCGCGATGCGCGCGTGCGACTCGTCGAGCCCTTCGGGCAGTGACAGCTCACCCACCGCGCGACGGAGCCGTCGGTACGCCTCGGTCTTGCGTGGATCGATCCCGAGCGTGCGCGCGGCGTAGTCCTCGCGCTCGGCCTCCGAGGCGTGCATCAGCCAGTCGATCGCCGACGCGAGACGCGCGAGCACGAAGTGGGTGCAGTGCACCGCGTTGGAGGGCTCGTCACCGAGGAAGCGCTCCTCCTCCTCACGCAGCCTCCGCGTGGCGACGTCGGCGTCGAGCATGCGTTCGAGCACGGGCCTGAGCTCCGTCGCGAGCTCGGGCTGCCGCGTCGCCGACTGCACCGCCGCGCAGGCCGCGCGCACGCACTCGGCGGTGATCACATCCCAGCTCGCGGGCGTCGCACCGTACGGCCGCAGGCACGCCTGACGGATGTTCGCCGGGAACGGGATCGCCACGCCTTGACGGGGCAGCGACGCGCGAAGCTTCGTGACCAACGACTCCATCGCATCGAGGGCGGCGCGGTCGGCGCGGGGCTCGCGGGTGAGCCTCTCCTGCAGGTCGGTGATGGCGGCGCGCGCGCGAGCGGCCAGCTCCACGAGCTCGGCGCTCTTGGCCTTGCGGAGCTCTCCGCGATGCGCGAGGTGGAGCATCAGCCGCGTGAGGAGCTCATGGCCGCGGTCCTCGGGGTTCGCGACCGCGAGGATCACGTCGACCATCCACTCCAGAAATCGACGGCGCGCGACGGGCTCGGCGGCGCGCACCCGGGCCACGTCATCGACCCAGCTCCGCGCGAAGAAGTGACACACGCGCCACGCGAAGGGCGCGTCGTCGGGCATCGTGGCGTCGTCGAGGTGCGCGACGATCGCCTCGCGGGCGCGCTCCACATCGGCCGCGGGCACTTCGAGCTCGGCGTCGACGTGGCGGTTCTCGAGCAGCACGAAGGGCGCCCAGGTGCGCAGGTCGTTGGGGTCGAGCGCGCCGAGGTACGGCTCGTCGAGCGCGCCCCGCAGCGGCTGGATCACCGAGCCGAACACCGACTGCGGCAGCGATTGCAGCGTGTTGATCTGACGCTCGCTCTCGGGCCGCGCGAGGTCACGCAGACGCTCCGCCGAGTGACGCAGCGCCTCGCCCGCGTAGGTGAGCGCGACGACCACGCGGCCGCGCATGCGCCCCTCGCAGCGCTCGACCCAGTGGCGCCACGGGCCGTGCAGGAGCTGGTAGCCCGGACGGATCGCGCTCGGCTGCGACGACGCCACGAGCAGCAGCAGGTCGAGCTCGTTGACCGCCTGACGGAACACCAGGTGGTTCTTCACGGCCTTGAGGTGGCGCGAGGAGTCGGTCTCGATCTGCGGATCGGCGCCGGGGCAGTCGACGAGGTCGAGCACCTCGAAGATGCGCGACGCGCGCGTGTCGGGCAGCGGTCGCACGCGCAGCGTGAGCTCGCACGCGCGGAGCTGGAGCGAGCGGAGTCGAAGCTCTCCCGAGCGGAGGCGCACCACGCGGTACTCGCCGCGGCGGGTCTCTTCGAGCTCGTAGTTCGCATCGTCGCCCGTGGGAAAGCGGCACACGCGCAGCGCCTTCGCGAACTCGTCGCGGTTGCCCGCTTCGAAGGTCACATAGAGCGACGCGGGGAACTCATCGAGCGTGGCCGCGTCGTCGACGGCCGCGGGCTCGGTCTCGAACGCTGCGTTGTCGAGGGTCTTCACCCGCACGGCGCCGTCGAGCTTCGCGCCCCCACGGCGCGTGAGGCGCGTGAGGCAGCCCGTGGTGTCGGCGTCGCCCACGGGCAGCTCGCGGAGCTCTTCGAGGTCGCCGTACCAGCGCGAGAGCATGAGCGTCTTGCCCGCGTTGACCTTGCCCATGGTGGCCGCCGTGGGCTGGCGCTCGACGGCCTCGGCGAAGCGTCGCACGGCCTCGCGCGCCCGGCGCTCGACGTCGCCCCACTCGCGCTCGACGAGGGTGTTGTCGTCGGGCGAGGCGCTGCGCGCGTCGGTGATGCGCCCCGACGCGTCGGCGAGCCAGTCGGAGTAGGTGCGCGCGAGCGCCGAGAGGCTCGCCTCGAAGGCAGACTGGGCCTGCGCGGGGGCGGGGAGCGCCGCCCCGTAGCGGGCCAGTTCGAACACGTCGATCATGGTGTGGAACTTCGGGTGGGGAGAGGAGCGATCAGCTGCCGGCGCGGACCTGGTCCGACGGACCGTTGGCCCCGTCGGGCGCATCGGGCGCGACGCCGTTGGAGCCGCCTGCGCCGCCGTTGCCGCCGCCGCCGAGCGTGCAGTCGGGCATGAGGATCGTCGGCGCGATGCCGACATAGAACACGCACACCGAGGGGCCGCCCGCGCCGCCGGAGCCGTTGCCGCCGTAGCCGCCGAGGCCGCCGTCCGCACCCGACGCGCCGCGACCTGCGTTGTCCGTCGAGCCGCCGCCGGACCCACCGCGTCCGCCGTTGCCGCCGCGTCCGCCGTTGCCGCCGCGCCCGCCGTTGCCGCCGCGTCCTGCGGTCACCGTGGTGCCTTCGAGGCGCACCTGCGACGAGATCGCCATCACGCCGAAGCTGCCGCCGCCGCCCGTGCCCGCGGTGCCTTCGGTGCCGCCGCATCCGCCGCTGCCACCGCCACCGCCGCCGCCGCTCGTCGAGTCGCAGCAGCTCGTGTTGAGGAAGCCGCATCCGTGCTGGCTCCCGCCGCCGCCTCCGCCGCCTCCGCCGCCTCCGCCGGGCGTCCCGGGCTGTCCCGGCGAGCCGTCGGCAGGGATGAACGCACCGGTCTCACGGTTCACGGTGCCGAGCACCTGCGCGGCGCGTCCGGCCATGCCGTTGGGGCCGTCACCGCCGTTGCCCGGACCGCCCGCCTCCCCGGGATTGGGCGCCGACTGACCGGGGCGCGCGCTGCCGATCGTCGGGCAGCTTCCGCCCGATCCCGCGATGCCCGCGCTGCCGCCGCGCGACGTGCCGCCCGACTGTCCGTTGAACCCGCTGCTCGTGCCCGCGCGGCCCGCGCCGCCGTTGCCGCCGTTGGCGCCGCACGACGACGACGCGCCGCCGCCCGCCGAGGGCGTGCCCGCCGAGGTGCCGTTGGAGCCCGACGCGCCCGCGGTGCCGTTGGAGCCCGAGGCCCCGTTGGCGCCGTTGCCCGCGGTGATCGTGCACGCGCGGATCGTGAGCACCGCGGCGGTGCCCGTCACGCGCACGCCGTAGGTGCTCTCGCCGGGCATGGAGCCCGTGGTCGCGTTGATCGTGAGGAGTTGCAGCTCCGTGGGCACGTTGAGGTTCTGCGCGACGACGCCGACGGAGGGAGCGCGGAGGATGGTGTAGTTCGTTCGCGCGCGCGCCCAGTTGCGCGTGTCGTCGTAGCCGCCGTAGATGCTCACGCCGGACTGCAGGGTGACCGTTCCCATGTACGTGCCCGCGGCGGCGTACACGGACTTCATCGCCATGCGCGCGGCGTCGATGGCCGCGGCCATGGTCTGCTTGGGCATCTCGCGCGTGCCGGGATTCGAATCGCTCCCGCGCGGCGACACGAAGATCGCGCCCGCCGCGTTGCCGTCGATGCCGTCGCAGTTCGTGTCCTGGAACATGAGGTCGGGCTCGTCGGCCGCCGCGGTGTTGCACTCGCAGCCGTTCGACGTCGTGGCCATGAGGTCGCGGTCGAGGTCGACGAAGCCCGTGGTGCACGCATAGCTGCACGTGCCCATCGCGCAGGTCGGCGTGACGTTGGCGAGGTCGGTGCGGCACGCGCGACCGCAGCCGCCGCAGTTCCGCACGTCGGCGTTGTAGTCGGGACCCGAGTGGGCGCACATCGGCGCGGTGCCCGTGACGGAGCACATGTCCGTCGTGCACATGTCCATGTCGTCGCAGTTGTAGGGCGCGCTCCGCACGCAGCGCAGTCGTGCGGGATCACAGCTCCACGTGCCCGTGCACGGGTCGCCCTGGAGGCGCTCGCACGACCGGTCACCGATCTCACACGGGAGCTCACGCACACAGCCGCCCGTGATGGCCGTGCGGTCGCAGAACTGCCCCGAGGGACAGCGCATGTCGTCGGCGTCGTGCACGCAGCGCCCGCGCGTGGCGTCGCAACTGTCGCTCGTGCACGCGATGCCGTCGTCGCAGGTGGCCGCGCCGCCGATCGTGATGCAGCGGTTGTTGCGGCAGATCTGGGCGTTGGTGCAGAGGTCGGGCGCGGTGCAGTCGTCGTTGCTCGCGCATGCGCGTCCCGCGTCGACGACGTCGGGGACGTCGGGCACATCGGCGACATCGGGCGTCGCGTCGAAGGCCACATCGGTCGTCGCGTCGTTGTCGACGTCGTTCGGTGCAGCGTCGGTGTCGGGGACCGTAGGCTGAGCGCCACCTCCGCACGCGGACACCATCAACGCGATCACACCGGTCATCAGAAAGGATTTGCGCATGTCGTGACAGGCTCCTTGATGGCGCGTGAGCGCCAGAGGGGTCCACACCGTCCGTCTCGCGCCACCATACCTCAACGGAGGCCCTACGTTTCAAGGGTCTGCGTGCGTTCGCAGCGCGGTGCGGCGCGTCAACGCGCGGACGTGACGAAGCCTCCGCGCGCCCGGTGCTGCGCACGGAGGTCGATCCCCGCCGATCCTTCGATCACCTGTGCAACGCGATCACGACGGCGTGACGCAAGGCCCTTCGGTCTCGCAGCCGTTGGCCGCGTCGCCGTCGCAGTTGCTGAATCCCGACTCGCACGAGACGACGGTGCACGTCGACGCCGCGCATCCCTCGACCGCGTGGGGGAGCGTGCACGTGCGGCCGCACATGCCGCAGTGGCGCGGCGAGGTCCGCACGTCGGTCTCGCAGCCGTTCACGAGGTCCGAGTCGCAGTCGCCGAAGCCCGTGTTGCAGACCACCGTGCAGCCGCCGCCCGCGCACGCAGGCATCGCGTTGGCCACCGAGGGACACACGCGACCGCACACGCCGCAGTGGCGGGGGTTCGTGCGCGTGTCGATCTCGCAGCCGTTCGACGAGTCTCCATCGCAGTTGCCGTAGCCGCCGGTGCAGGTCGGGCGGCACGTGCTGCCGATGCACGAGGGCACGCCGTTGACGTAGCCCGGGCACACGTTGCCGCAGCGGCTGCAGTGTTCCGCGTTGTTCGTGGTGTCGGTCTCGCAGCCGTTCGAGCGCACGCCGTCGCAGTCGCCGTAGCCGCCGTTGCACACGTACGCGCAGGCTCCCGCGCTGCACGTGGGGGTGCCGTTCACCGCGTTGGGGCAGACGTTTCCGCAGCGCCCGCAGTGGGCGATGGTGTTGTTGAGATTCACCTCGCACCCGTTGGCCGCGAGGCCGTCGCAGTCGCCGAAGCCCGTGTTGCAGGTGAACGCGCAGCGCCCGGCGACGCACGACCCCGACGCGTTGGGCGCATCGCACGCCGTTCCGCACGCGCCGCAGTTGCGACGGTCGGTGGTGACGTCGGTCTCGCACCCGTTGGCGCGCATGCCGTCGCAGTCGCCCCAGCCCGCGCCGCACGCGAAGGAGCACGCGCTGTCGACGCACGCGGGCGAGGCGTTGAGCGTCTCGCGTCCGAGGGTGCACACGCGCCCGCAAGCGGCGCAGTGCGTGGCCGTGCGGCGGATGTCGATCTCGCAGCCGTTGACCGCCGTGCCGTCGCAGTCGCCGAAGCCCATCACGCACGCGAGGCCGCAGTTGCCTTCGAGGCACGCGGCGTTGGCGTTCGGCGCCGACGGACACACGCGACGACACATGCCGCAGTGGTCGGGGTTCGTGCCGATGTTGACCTCGCAGCCGTTGCCTGCGAGCCCGTCGCAGTCTGCGAAGCCCGGGAGGCACTGCATCGGCGTGTTGCACCGCCCCATCGTGCACGTGATGGCGGCGTTGGCCGGCGCCGCGGGGCACACCATGCCGCAGCCGCCGCAGTTGCGCGGGTCCGTGAGCGTGTTGACGCATCCGCCGTCACAGACTGCGTTGCAGCCCGCGTCGCTCGCGCCGTCGCTCGCATCGGCAGTGCTCGCATCGCTCCCGTCGCTCGCCGCGTCGGAGGCCGTCACGTCGCTCGCGTCGGAGGCCGTCGCGTCGCCGCCATCGCCCGCGTCGGAGGCCGTCACGTCGCTCCCCGTGTCGGTCACGATGGTGATGTCGATCTGCACGTCGGGGCGGTAGAGCGACACGGGAGGCGGCGAAGAATCGCCCGCACAGGCGCTCAACGCCGCAGCACCGAGCGCGAGGCAGAGGCTTGAAATCGTGGGGGAACGCAAGGAACGGAGCGCGCGCCAGGCCATGGCTTCGACGCTACACAGCGCCCCTTCGCGGTGTACAGCCGATTTGGATCATTCGCGCCCCTGTGGTCGTGATTGACAGAACGTCGGGAGGCCCATCGGTGGTACACGTCGCGGCGTGAGTCCCACGCATCAGCGCATCGAGGCCACGCTCCGCGCGACGTTCGCTCCCACCGTGCTGCGCATCGACGACGAGAGCGATCAGCATGCAGGGCACGCGGGCGCCGCGGGGGGCGGCTCGCACTTTCGCGTCGCGATCACCGCGGAGTCCTTCGCGGGACGCACGCTCATCGAGCGGCACCGCATGGTGTACGCCGCGCTCGCCGCGGAGATGAAGGGCGCGGTGCACGCGCTCGCGCTGACGACAAAGGCGCCGGGCGAGCCCTGAGCGCGTCACGCTCGCGCACGTTGCGATAGGATCGCGCCGTGCGTACCCGCTTCTCTCGCGAGCTCGTGTTGCTTCTGTGTGCCTCGGCCTGGGGCTGCAGTGAGTCGCCCACCGTCAGCCCCGACGTGCCCGACGCGGCGCCCCTCGACACGGGCGGAGGCGACGTCGATGTGCCCTCCCTCGACGCGCGCGAGACGGCGGCAGACGGCGGCCTCGACGCCGACGTGTTCGATGGCGCACCCGATGGCGGCGACGATGCGCGCGACGCGGCCGACGTCGTCGATGCGGTCGATGTTGCCGACGACACGGGATGCGCCGCGGGCGAGCGCATGTGCAGCGGCGTGTGCACCGACACGGTGTGGAACCCCGGCGCGTGCGGCGCGTGCGGCGTGCGATGTGCGAGCGGCGAGGTCTGCAACAACGGGCGATGCCAGACGATGTGCGACGCGCCCCGCGCGCTCTGCGTGGCCGGCGGACTCGGGCGCTGTCAGGACCTGCAAACCGACGCGGCGAACTGCGGCGACTGCGGGCGCGCGTGCGGCGACGGAGAGACGTGCATGGGCGGACGCTGCGGGTGTCCGCGAGGCTTCGCGCGATGCGCCACGCGGTGCTCCGACACGAGCGTCGATCCGGGCAACTGCGGGGCGTGCGGTGTGGTGTGTCCCGCGACGCTCAACGGCCGCGCGGTCTGCAACGACGGGCTCTGCGGGATCCAGTGCGCGGCGGGCTACCACCGCTGCGGCAACGCGTGTGTCGACGACCGCGCGGTGGCCACGTGCGGAACGAGCTGCACGCCGTGTCCGAGCGTGCCCAACGGCATGGCGACGTGCGACGGGCGGAGCTGCGGCGCCCAGTGCGCCACGAACGCGCACCTCTGCGCGGGCTCGTGTGTGCTCAACAGCGCGCCGGCCACGTGCGGCACGGCGTGTACCCCGTGCCCCGCGCCCATGAACGGCACGGCCACCTGCAACGGGACCGCGTGCGGTGTGGCGTGCAACACGGGCTTTCACCTCTGCGACACCGCGTGTGTGAGCAACACCGCGCTGACCTCGTGCGGAACGGGCTGCACCCCGTGTGCGACGCGCCCCGGCGCCGTGTCGACCTGCGACGGACGCGCGTGTGGCTTCACCTGCAACGCGGGCCTCGGCAACTGCGACGGTGACGCCACCAACGGCTGCGAGACCGACGTGCGCGTGACGGCGGCCCACTGTGGTGCGTGCGGGCGTCCGTGCGCGACGGTGGCCAACGCGACGGCGGTGTGCGTGTCGGGCGCGTGCGGCTTCACGTGCGCGACGGGCTACGCCGACTGCGACCGCAACCCGGCCAACGGCTGCGAGACCGACGTGCGGTGGGGAACGGCGAACTGCGGCGCGTGCGGGCGCACCTGCGGGAGCGGCGAGGTGTGCTCCATGGGCATGTGCCGCGTGCCCGCGACGGGGTGGTCGAAGCGCATCGGCGACGTGCGCGACGACGGCGTCTACGCGGCGACGGTCGACCCCATGGGCAACGTCATCGTCGCCGGGCGCCTCGTGGGCCCCACGCGCGTCGGCGACGGAATGATCGCCGGCGGTGGAGGCACCGACGCCTTCGTGGCCTCGCTCCGCAGCGACAACTCGATCCGATGGGCGCGCTCCTTCGGCGGGAGCGGCACCGACGTGGCGACGGGCGTGGCGGCCGATCCGGGCGGCAGCGTCGTCGTGGTGGGCACGTTCTCGGGAACCGTCGACTTCGGCCGCGGCGCGGTCACGTCGATGGGCGACACCGACGTGTTCATCGTCTCGCTCACGCCCGAGGGCGTCGTGCGGTGGGTCCGCACCTTCGGCGCCGAGGGAGCCGACACCGCCAACGCCGTCGCCGTCGACACCGCGGGGGTCTACGTCACGGGAAGCGCGCGCAATGGCCTCGACTTCGGCGGCGGATTCGTCGCGGGCACCACGAGCCCCGATCCCTTCGTCATGGCGCTGGGCCCCGACGGCTCGTTCCGCTGGGTGCGTCGGTACAGCGCCGTGTCGCCGCGTACGGGCAGCGGCGCGGGCTTCGGCGTGGCCGTGGGCTCCGACGGCGGCGTGGTCGCGACGGGATACTTTCAGGGCGCTCCCACCTTCGGCGGCGACGTGCTCGCGAGCGCAGGCAACTTCGACCTCTTCGTCGTGAGCCTCACCGCCGCGGGCGCGCAGCGATGGTCGAAGCGCGTGGGCGCCGCGAGCGCCGACTGGGCCCAGGCCGTCACCCTCGACGCGAGCAACAACGTCTACATCACGGGCTACTACCAGGGCTCCGTCGACTTCGGCGGCGGGCTCGTGACCGCTCCCTCGGGCACCGACGGCTTCGTCGCGAGCTACACCAGCACGGGCTCGTACCGCTGGGCGCGCCGCATGGGCGGAGCCACGGGCGTCTTCGGCAACGCCACGGGGTATGGCCTCTCCATCGATCCCGCGGGCAACGTCATCGTGGGCGGGAGCTTCAGCGGCAACGTCGACTTCGGCGGCGGGTTCCGCGCCAGCGCGGGCAACACCGACGCGTTCCTCGCGAGCTACACCGCGGCGGGCGCGCATCGGTGGTCGCGCCGCTTCGGCGGTGACGGCGCCGACGAGTTCCGCGGCGTGGCGGTCGACAGCAGCGCCAACGTCTATGCGGGCGGACTCTTCGAAGCCACCGTCGACTTCGGCGTGGGAGCGCTCGTGAGCGCGGGCCTCGCCGACGCGGTGGTCCTTCAGTTCGTGCAGTAGCCCTCCGCCTCCGCACAACGCAACCCGACGATCACCACCGACCTGCGTGTCCTGTGATGCGTGTCCTGCGATGCGTGTCCTGCGATGCGTGTCCTGCGATGCGTGTCCGGGGTGGTGTCGTGGGTGTGGCGCGTCTCTCCGTGCGGTGCGAACGAGACGGTGCGCGCCGTCGTCGCCCCGATCGGGGGACGCGACGCGCACGATGGGAGACGCTCGGGGAGGAGGCGGTCGAGGCGGGGGGGGAGGGAAGGACTACTGCGTCACGCAGGCGCCGGCGACGCAGCGCTGGCCTGCGCCGCAGCATGCGCCGCAGCCGCAGAGCGTGGTGCCCGCGGTGCAGAGCGACACGCAGCGCCCGCCGGAGCAGGTCTCACCGCAGCCGCAGCCGCCGGGGCACGCGGTCGTCGCACACATGCCGCCGGAGCAGGTCTGGCCTGCGGGGCACGAGCCGGCGCAGCGTCCGCCGCAGCCGTCAGACTGACCGCACACGGCGCCCGGCGGGCAGTACGGCGCGCACACGCAGCGACCCGAGGAGCAGGTCTGACCCGTGGGGCAGGTGCCGTTGCAGACGCCGCCGCACCCGTTGGGCGTGCCGCACGCGGCGCCCGCAGGGCAGCTCGGCGCGCAGGTGCAACGTCCACCCGTGCAGGTCTGGCCCGAGGGGCACGATCCGTTGCAGACGCCGCCGCATCCGTCGGCCTGGCCGCAGGTCGCACCGGCAGGGCAGCTCGGCGCGCAGGCGCAGCGTCCGCCCGTGCAGGTCTGGCCCGTGGGGCACGATCCGTTGCAGACGCCGCCGCATCCGTCGGGGGTTCCGCACGCAGCGCCCGCAGGGCAACGGGGCGCGCAGCAGCGACCCGCGGTGCAGGTCTGGCCGCCGGGGCAGGTGCCATTGCATACGCCGCCGCAGCCGTCGGGCGCGCCGCAGGCCGAGGTGGCGCAGCAGTTCGGGCGGCACGCCGCACAGGTGCCGTTCTCGCAGCGCGTGCCCGCCGGGCAGCGGTCGCAGCCGCAGGTCGACACGCAGCGTCCGGCCTGGCAGCGCTCGCCCGCCGCGCAGGTCACGCCCGCGCAGGGGTCACGCACGCAGGTGCCGGCCTGACACACGAAGTTCGTCGGGCAACGGACGCCCGCGCACGAGTCGCTGTTGCTGCACGCGAGGGTGCAGACCTCGCCCGTCGCGCACGGCGACGCGCAGGGCACGATGCGCTCGCAGCGCTCGCTGTCGGGGTTGCACACGAAGCCCGCCTCGCAGCGCACGCCCTGGCAGGGCACGTGGAAGCATCCGGGCACGCAGGTGCCGTTCTGGCAGGTCTGTCCGCCGGGGCACTGCACGCACTCGCACGGATCACGCTGCGGGAGGCAGCGCGTGGTGCAGGTCTGTCCTTCGCCGCACGCGAGCGAGCTCGAGTTGCAGAACCCGCCGCAGCCGTCGGGCGCGCCGCAGGTCACGCCCGCGGGGCAGTGCGGAACGCAGGCGCCGCAGCGGCCGTTCACGCACTGCTGGCCCGTCGGGCAGGTGCCGCAGCCGCACGAGTCGACGCAGCGGCCGTTGTCGCACACGAAGCCCGCGCGACACGTCACGCCCGCGCAGGGGTTGGCCACGCAGAGGCCGTTGAGGCACGACTGGCCCTCGGGGCAGCGCACGCCCGCGCAACGATCCGGCGGATCGCACGCGACGTGCGGCTGGAAGCCGTCGGGACACATGGCATCCCACGCGCGGAGGGCCACGCAGCGGTTGGTCTGCGGGTCACAGAAGTTGCCCGCGGGACAGCGCACGCCGCGGCAGGGGAAATCGAAGCAGCCCGGAACGCACGCGCCGTCCATGCAGGTCTGGCCCGTGGGGCACGTGACCTGCGCGCAGGGGTCCTGCGTGCGCACACAGCGGGCGTGACAGACCGTGCCCGACGGACAGAGCGTCGCCGACGTGGCGCACGGCGACGGGGTGCAGAGGTTGTTCACGCACACCTCGCCCGCCGCGCACTCCGTGTCGAGGTTGCACGTGCGGGGAACGTCGGTGGCGGGCGTGTCGACCGCCACGTCGGGCGTGGGCGTGTCGGTGGCGGGCGTGTCGAGGGTGGGCGTGTCGGTGGCGGGCGTGTCGACGGTGGGCGTGTCGGCGACCGCGGTATCGGCCGCATCGGCGGCCGCGTCGGGCCCCGCGTCGGTGCCCGTGGTCGTTGGTGGACAGCCCATCAGAAGCAGGGCCGCGGCGAGGCCGAGCAGAGTGGTGCGCATCGTGGCAGATCCCTCCCGAGCGTGGGGGTGAGGTGACCTGTGGACGCTATCCCCACTGTGCAAAGTTGGGAATGCACATCTTTGACACCGCGACGATTGGGGCGCTGCGTTGAAGCCCGCTCGATTGCGTCACGCGCGGTGTGCGGTGTCGACACCCCGGCAGCGGGACACCCGCGGCCGAAGCGAGGGTGGTGGGAGGTCAGGGCGAGGGCGCGAAGCGCACGCGCGTCGAGGCGCTGAAGGGGCACTGGCCCGTCGTGCTGGCGCAGCCCGACACGAAGCGGGTCGACGTCGGATGGTCGATGCCCACGAGCCCGGTGGAGGTGCTGGGAAAGGTCGACGCCTGACCGAGGAGGTCGATGGTGCTGTCGGCCTCGTGGATCACGATCTCGCCGGTGAGCGTGCTCGCCGAGGAGCCGTAGGCGCGCGAGTTGGCCCACTCGATCACGAAGTCGCGAGACGGCGCGGCGTTGCGTACCGCGTAGCAGACGCCCGTCGAGCTCGACACGAGGTCGTAGTAGAAGAGCGAGATGACGCCGTTGGGGGCGACGGCGTCACCGAGCGCGCTCAGGCCCGCGAGCGCCATGTTGTCGAAGCTGATGAAGCCGTTGCTGCTGACGTTGATGCGCGCGGTCTCGGTGACGGTCGAACCCCAGAAGTTGAACGCGAAGGGCGCGGCCACGAAGGTGCTGACGTCGTCCGCGCTGGCGAGCACGCGCGAAGCCCCCGCGGCGGAGCACGCGTCGAAGAAGGTCACCGACGCGGGCGGCGTGGTGAGCACGTAGTTCGGGAGCGTGGTGGGCGTGGTGCACACGGCCGCGCGACAGATCTGGCCCGCGCTGCACGCGCGGCCGCACGCGCCGCAGTGGAGCGCGTCGGACTGGAGGTCGACGCACGCGCCGCTGCAGAGCGTGGTGCCCGTGGGGCACGTGGTGACGCCGCTGACGGTGACGGTCGCCGGGCAGCTCCCGAAGGCCTCGCTCGTGGTCGTCGAAAACTGACTCGTGTACTCGTGGTGGAAGTACCAGCGGTTGCGCGACGGCGACACGGTGATCGAGGCCATGTCGCTGAGGTTCGTGAACGTGCCGACCGTGGTCACCGCGGCGTCGGGCACCGAGACCCGCGCGATGCGCGTGGTGTCCTGCACGTACACCAGCGAGACGCGCGCGCCGTCGTGTTCGGCCACGCCCCAGTAGGCCCACGACTCCGACCCGGTGTGCGTGGGCATCACCATCATGCCGAGCGTGCTCACGCGACCCGAGGGCAGATCGATGTTGTAGACCGTCGCCAGCGTCGTGCCGGGCACCACGAGCACGATGCGATCCCAGCCCGAGAACACGCCCACGTCGGCGGTCGTGACGGTGATGGGCGTCGAGAGCGTGATGCGCCGCGCGGTGTCGGTGGAGGGCGCGCCCGTCGCCTCGTTGAACTCCACGAGCGACGTGATCGTGCCCATGAAGTAGGTGTTCACGAGCGGTCCCGTCGCGGTCGCGAGCGAGTACACGGTGCTCGTGCGGAGGTTGCTGACGAGGCCGTCGTACACCGCGCCGAGCGCCGTGGGCGCGGCCGTGGTCAGATCGAAGCGCGCCGTCGCGAGGTCGCCCGTGTAGTAGATCCCCGCGGCGCCCGCCGCGATGCCGCCGCGGTCGTCTCCGGTCTGCGTGTTGTGGTCGACCACGACGCAGCCCGTCGACCCGAGCGACGTGATGCGGAACGATCCAGCGCCGGTGCCGCCCGAGCATGCGCCCGCGGTGCAGGTCTGCCCGCTCGCACACGCGACGCCGCACGCGCCGCAGTTCGAAGCGTCGGTCTGCGTGTTGACGCAGGTCGATCCGCAGCGGGTGAGGGGCGAGGTGCAGGTCGTCGTCGAGGTGCACGCGCCCGCGGTGCAGGTCTGTCCGCTCGCACACACGTTGCCGCACGCGCCGCAGTTCGAGACGTCGCTCTGCGTGTTGACGCAGGTCGATCCGCAGCGGGTGAGGGGCGAGGTGCAGGTCGTCGTCGAGGTGCACGTGCCCGCCGTGCAGGTCTGTCCGCTCGCACACACGTTGCCGCACGCGCCGCAGTTCGAAGCGTCGGTCTGCGTGTTCACACACGTGGTGCCGCACATCACCGTGGGCGCGGTGCACGTGGGCGTGACGCCGACGCACGCGCCGTTGGAGCATCCGCCGGGGCAGTCGCTGTCGGTGAAGCTCGACCCGCGCGCGTCGCACATGCGAAGCCGCGTGGCGCTCGCGCACGACGCACGACCGGGCGTGCACACGATCGGACGGCACGCGCCCGTCGCGGTGTCACACCACGTGGAGCCCATGCAGTCGCTGTCGCGCGCGCAGCGTCCGGCGCTGTCGACCGGCGGCGGGGCGTCGACGGTGACGTCGGGCGCGGTGACGTCGGGCGCGGTGACGTCGGGCGCGGTGACGTCGGGCGCAGTGACGTCGGGCGCAGTGACATCGGGCTCGCTCGCGTCGGGCGCGGTGACGTCGGGGGTGACCGTGTCGTCGGGCGCGTCGATCGCGGCCGTATCGTCGGAGGCATCGTCGGGGGTGATGTTTCCACCACCGCCACCGCCGCCACGCGCGGAGCACGCGGCGAGCGAGAGAAGGCAGACCATCCAGAGAGAGCGCTTCATGCGCACACCTATTCTGCGAAGCGTGATGAACGTCGCGGGGACCACCTCCCCGGCGCGACGTCGGAGGTGGGACCCCATCGCAGAGGGGCGGCGAGGTCGTCAAGGGATCGGGGCGCGGGAGGTGCCCCATGAACGGCGTCGCGTTTCGCGCGCGGCGATGGCAGAACCGTCGGCAGTCGAGGCGATGTTGACGGAACGCATGGACTACGAGGCCGGACGCACGGCCCTGCGACGGCTTGCGGTACGGCTCGCGGCGCGGGCGATGCCCGGTGATGTGATCGCGCTGGTGGGCGGTCTCGGCGCGGGCAAGACCTTCTTCACGCAGCACCTCGCGCGGGCCCTCGGCGTGCCTCCCGAGGTGCGCGTGACGTCGCCCACCTTCACGATCATGCAGGAGCATCCGCAGGGCCGCATGACCCTCGTGCACGCGGACCTCTACCGCCTCGGTGACGGAGACGAGCTCCGCGAGCTCGGGCTCTTCGAAGCGGGCCTCGCGGGGCTCACGGTGGTCGAGTGGGCCGACCGCGCGCCCGAGGCCGTTCCGCGCGATGCGCTGTGGATCACGCTCGCGCCCGTGTCGCCCTCGATCCGTCGTGTGCGGTTGCAGGGCGATGGACCGCGGGTGGAGCGGCTGCTCGGCCTTTCGTCGGGGGCGGTGACCGCGTAGGCTCGCGGTCCACAATGGCCGATCCTCTCCCGCGTCTTCAGGCACTCTTCGAACAGGAACGTGAGCGCTTCTCGGCGGGGCGCCGTGTGTTGAGCTTCGACGAGTACCTGACGCTCCTCGCGTCGGCGCCCGAGCGATACACCCGCGACGCCGCGCGGTACCTCCGCGACCTCTTCGACCACTACGGCACCACCGCCGTCGAGCGCCCCTACGGCCGCACCACGCGGTGGAAGCTCTTCGACCTCCCCTGGGACGACGACGCCGGACGACGCGACGCGCTCGTCGGTCACGAGCAGGTGCAGGGGGAGTTCTACCGCGCCATCTCGAACTTCGCGCGTCAGGGACGCGTCGACCGCCTGGTGCTCCTCCACGGCCCCAACGGCAGCGCGAAGAGCACCTTCGTGGCCTGCGTGATGCGCGCGATGGAGCACTACGCCACCACCGACGAGGGCGCGCTCTACCGCTACCACTGGGTGTTTCCGCGAGGCCGCGGCGGCGACGCGTCGCGCATCGGATTCGGCGCGGGCGTGCGACCCGAGGATGGGCCTCGCGCGGGCGAGAGCTACGCCCACCTCGACGAGGGCGCGGTCGAAGCGAAGGTGCTCTGCGAGCTGCGCGACCATCCGTTGCTGCTGCTCCCCGTGGGCGTGCGTCAGGCCCTGCTGCGCGAGGTGCTCGGCCCCGACGCCGACGCGCGCGTGCCCGTCGAGCTGTGGAAGGGTGGGCCCTGCCACAAGTGCCAGCAGGTGTTCGGCGCGCTCCACACGGCCTACCGCGGCGACCTTCGCAAGGTGCTCGCCCACGTGCAGATCGAGCGCTGGTATGTCTCGCGGCGCTACCGCGTGGGCGCCGTCACGCTCGGTCCGCAGATGGCCGTCGACGCGCGCGAGCGGCAGGTGACGGCCTCGCGCTCGCTCGCGGCGCTGCCCGCGTCGATGCAGTACACCGCGCTCTTCGAACCGTCGGGCGAGCTCGTCGACGCCGCGGGCGGGCTCATCGAGTACTCCGACCTGCTCAAGCGCTCGCTCGAACACTGGAAGTACCTGCTGCTGATGATCGAGACCGGCGAGGTGGCGCTCGACACTTCGAACCTCGTGCCCAACCTCGTGCTCGTGGGGAGCTCGAATGAAGGCCACCTCGACGCCTTCCGCGAGCACCCGGAGTACGCGTCGTTCCGCGGTCGCCTCGACCTCGTGCGCGCGCCGTACCTCACCGACTGGATCGCCGAGAAGTCGATCTACGACGCGCAGACGCAGGCCTCCGAGGGCCGCCACGTCGCGCCGCACGCCACCGAGCTCGCGGCCCTCTTCGCGGTGCTCACGCGCATGAAGCGCCCCGCGGCCGAGCGCTATGCGAAGCCCGTCGCCTCGCTCGCCGCCGACCTCTCGCCCCTCGAAAAAGCCGACCTCTACGCCCGTGGAACCGTGCCCTCGCGCCTCTCGGGCGAGCAGACCCGCGAGCTCTCGGCGGCCATCGGCGCGCTCTACCGCGAGAGCGACGTGTACCCGAACTACGAGGGCCGCACGGGCGCGTCGCCGAGAGAGATCCGCGGCGTGATCGCCGACGCGGGACAGCACGCGGGCTACCGCTGCCTCTCGCCCTTCGCCGTGCTCGAACGGCTCGCCGAGCTCTGCACCCGCGTGTCGGAGTTCGACTGGCTCCGACAGGACGCCGTGGCCAACGGCTACCACGACCCGAAGTACTTTCTCCGCGTGCTGCGCGAGCGCCTCGCCGAAGAGAGCGAAGACGAGTTCCGCACGGCGACGGGGCTCGTCGACGAGGCGCGCTACGTCGAGACCTTCGAGCGGTACGTCCACCACGTCTCCGCGCAGATCAAGGGCGAGAAGATTCGCAACCGTCTCACCGGCCGCGACGATCCGCCCGACGAGTCGATGATGAAAGACATCGAGCGCAACGTGGGCGCCACGGGCACCGCCGAGGAGTTCCGTCGCAACGTCATCTCGCGCGTCGCGGCGTGGGCCATCGATCACCCCGGCGAGAAGGTGCCGTACGCCACGCTCTTTCCCAACCACCTGCAGCGCCTCAAGGAGGTCTTCTATCAAGACCATCGGCGTCAGGTCGCGCTGCTCACCCGCGAGCTTCTGGTGCTCACGCGCGAAGAGGGCGCGGGCCTCGACGCCGACGCGCGCCGTCGCGCCGAAGGCAACCTCGCGGCCCTCAAGACCCGCTTCGGCTACTGCGATCACTGCGCCGCCGACGCCGCGGCGATGCTGCTGAAAGACCGCTTCGCCGACCCGAAGGTGGCGTGACCGTGGCCGTGCCTCCCGAGGTCGCGACGGTGCTCCGTGAGGCGCGCGTCGTGGCCGTGCTTGGTGCGCATCGAGACCCCGAGCGCCCTGCGTTCTATGTGCCCGACTACCTCCATCGCGCGGGGTACACGGTGCTTCCCGTGAACGTCACCCTCGCGGGCGAGACGCTCTGGGGACGCGCCGTGGCCCCCACCCTCGACGCGCTCACGGTGGGCGTCGACGTGGTCGATGTGTTCCGCCGCGCCGAGGCCCTGCCCGCGCACGTCGACGAGATCCTCGCGATGACGCCCCGGCCGAAGGTCGTGTGGCTCCAATCGGGCATCCGTCACGACGAGGTCGCGCGCAGGCTCGAAGCCGCGGGCATCCGGGTCATTCAAGACCGCTGCATGCTGGCCGACCACCGCACACTGGACCGCTGAAAATTCCGCGCGAAACGCGTTGGACACAGGGCGGTGGGCGGATGTAGGCATCCCGGCCCATGAGAACCCTCTGCGGAGCGTGGGCGGTGTGTCTTGCGGTGAGCGCGTGCGGCGCGGGCACCGAGATCGGCGACGGCACCGGCGGTGACGAAGCGCGCGTGAGCTGTCCTGCGCCGTCGGCGTGCACGCTCGCGCCCCCCACGCAGCGCGGAACGGGGAGCTGGGATCACCCCATCGCGTCGCGGATCACCGTCGCCGAGGGCGCCGCGCGGCACCGCGGGCGCGATCTGTTTCTGCGTCAGGGCGAGGCCCAGTGGGCCATCGCGAAGTTCGCGTACGGCGTCGCGGACAAAGACCTCGAAGACGAGACCGTCGACGTGTGGCTCGCCCGCGATTGCCGCACGTGGGAGCGCCTCGGATCCGCGCGCACGCAGTCCGACGGCGCCACGCAGTCCGTCGAAGGCGTTCCCGCGGGCGGAGGACGTCTCTTCTTCCCCATCCCCTCGGCGCGCGCGCTCGGCGTGGGGCGCCATCGCATCCGCTTCGTGGTCCGCGGCGATGGAAGCACCGCCGACGCCGTGATCGACGTGCTGCCCGCCGACGCGCGCGTGGCCGTGAGCGACGTCGACGGCACCCTCACGTCGAGCGAGTGGGCGGCCTTCGGCGCGCTCCTCACGCAGCAGCCTCCCGCGGCGCACCCGGGCGCGCCCGAGGCGCTCTGGGCCCTCGCGCGCCGCGGCTATCACATCTTCTACCTCACGGCCCGCCCCGAGTGGATGGACCCCACCACGCACCAGTGGCTCACGCTGCGAGGCTTTCCGCCGGGCATCGTGCACACGACCACGGGCGCGACGGGCGCGCTCAACAGCGCCGCGCAGCGCTTCAAGATCGACGAGCTCACGGCCCTTCGCACGCGTCTCGGGTATGCGCCCGACTACGGCTTCGGCAACCGCGCGAGCGACGTGGCCACGTACAACACCGTCGGCGTCGACCCCCGCCACGCCTGGTACTACCAGCTCACCGGCGACCTCGGCGGCGGCAACTACAACGGCGACTATCGCTCGCTCGTCGCGCCCTTCGACGTGCTCCCGCGCGTCTGCCGCTGACCCGCTCCGCGTGACCTGTCCGCGTTTGCGGCAGCGTCCTCTTCGAAGCTCGATCCCACCATTCAAGCTCCGCCGTGCGAGGCCGTTCCCTCGTCGCGTGTCGCGCGATGCGCGTGCGCTGCGACCGGCTCGTTGACGCTCGCGTCAAGGCGCTGACGCCGCGGTCTTTCGGCCTTTCGCGCGTCTGCGGTGTTCGCCGCGTGGCATCGCCGGTGCACTCGGGCACCGCGGTCACACCGACGTGATGCCGCGCGCGGAGACCGTGCGGCGCGGGGCTCGCGTGGCGCCGCGATGCGCCGACGTGCGCCCGCACCATTTCCCCAGCAGGAGATTTCGACATGGCGTTCGAGGACAACGACGCGCTCGGCGGCGACGAAGAAAACATCGAGAACACGTACCTCTCCTTCCACGTCGCCGACGAGGAGTATGCGGTGCACGTCTCGCACGTCACCGAGATCGTCCGCATCCAGAAGATCTTTCCCGTGCCCGATCTCCCGCGACACATCCGCGGGGTCATCAATCTCCGCGGCCGCGTGGTGCCCCTCCTCGACGTGCGCGCGCGCTTCGGGCTCCGCGAGGTCGACTACTCCGATCGCACCGTCGTGATCGTGCTCGAGTACGGCGACGCCTCCACGGGGCTCGTCGTCGACGCGGTCCACGAGGTCAGCGAGATCCTCCCGCAAGACATCGAACCCGTCTCCGTCAACGCCGCGCTCCGCAGCGGGGCGATCGTGACGGGCATGGGCAAGCGCGAGGGGCGCGTGACGTTCCTCGTCGACGTCGCCTCACTCGTCAACGCCAGCACCACGGCGAAGGCCCAATCCACCGCCGCGTCCGCCACTGTCAACGCGCACTGAAGCGCCACGAGGAACCCAACATCGTCATGGCACGCTCGAAGCCCCACACCGCAAGTCGTCCATCGTCTCCCGTGTCCGCGGACTCGTTCCGCGACGCATTTCCCTCTGCCGAGTACAGCCCCGACGGGCTGCTCGTGGAGGCCAACGACGCGTACCTGAATCTCTTCGGGTACACGCGCGACGAGGTCGTCGGACGTCACCATCGGCAGTTCGTCCTCCCCGTCATCGCGGAGTCCGACGCGTACGCCGACACGTGGGCGTCGCTCCGCGAGGGAACTCCCCGCGGCGAGCGCGCCGTGCGGCTCGCGAAGGACGGCTCGCAGCGCTGGGTGCACAGCACGTGCGTTCCCCAGCGTGACGCCGCGGGCAACGTCGAGCGCGTGATCGAGTGCGTGGTGGATTTCACCGCGGAGCACAGCGCCGCCGAGTCCGCCGCCGCGGAGCTCGAGAGCACCGTGTCGCGCTTCGAGATGGTCAACCGCGCCGCCGGCGTGGGCCTCTGGGAATGGAAGCTCATCGGCACCGACCCGACGGACCCTGCGAGCGCGTCGTTCTCGGTCTCCGACGAGTACGCCCAGCTCCTCGGCTACCCCTCGGCCTCGGCGATGGACACGAACATCGAAGCCGTCATCGCGAGCACGCACCCCGACGACGCCGCGCGCGTGAACGACGTGTTCGCGCGCAGCATGGGCGACCCCACGTACAACAAGGCCTTCGACGTCGAGCAGCGGATCCGCTGTGCCGACGGCGAGTACCGGTGGTTCCTGCAGACCGCGGTCACCTCGCGCGACAGCGAGGGGCGCCCCGTGCGCATGGCGGGCACGATCAAAGACATCCACGCGCAGAAGCTCACGCAGCTCACGCTCTCGGACTCGATCACGCGCTTTCAGCTCATCAACGAAGCATCGAGCGTGGGCCTCTGGGACATGACGGTGATCGCGGGCGACCCCGTGAACCCGAAGAACGAGTTCTGGTGGTCGCAGCAGTTCCGCACGATGCTGGGCTACACCGACGAGAACGACTTCCCCAACGTGCTCGAGTCGTGGTCGTCGCGGCTCCATCCCACGGACAAGGACCGCGTGCTCACGGCCTTCGCGGCGCATCTCAACGACCGCACCGGCGCCACGCCCTACGACATCGAGTACCAGCTCGCGCTCAAGGACGGCACCTACCGCTGGTTCCGCGCGACCGGTGCGACGCGTCGTGATGGCGAGGGTGTTCCGCTGCGCGTGGCCGGTGCGCTCAAGGACATCCACGACGAGAAGCTCACGCAGCTCACGCTGTCGGACTCGATCACGCGCTTCGAGCTCATCAACCAGGCGTCGTCGGTGGGCCTCTGGGACATGACGGTGATCGCGGGCGACCCCGTGAACCCGAAGAACGAGTTCTGGTGGTCGCAGCAGTTCCGCACGATGCTGGGCTACACCGACGAGAACGACTTCCCCAACGTGCTCGAGTCGTGGTCGTCGCGGCTCCATCCCACGGACAAGGACCGCGTGCTCACGGCCTTCGCGGCGCATCTCAACGACCGCACCGGCGCCACGCCCTACGACATCGAGTACCAGCTCGCGCTCAAGGACGGCACCTACCGCTGGTTCCGCGCGACCGGTGCGACGCGTCGTGATGGCGAGGGTGTTCCGCTGCGCGTGGCCGGTGCGCTCAAGGACATCCACGACGAGAAGCTCACGCAGCTCACGCTGTCGGACTCGATCACGCGCTTCGAGCTCATCAACCAGGCGTCGTCGGTGGGCCTCTGGGACATGACGGTGATCGCGGGCGACCCCGTGAACCCGAAGAACGAGTTCTGGTGGTCGCAGCAGTTCCGCACGATGCTCGGGTTCACCGACGAGCACGACTTCCCGAACGTGCTCGAGTCGTGGTCGTCGCGGCTCCATCCCACGGACAAGGATCGTGTGCTCACGGCCTTCGCCGCGCACCTCAACGACCGTTCGGGCAAGACCCCGTACGACATCGAGTACCAGCTCGCGCTCAAGGACGGCACCTACCGCTGGTTCCGTGCGACCGGTGCGACGCGCCGTGATGGCGAGGGTGTTCCGCTGCGTGTCGCGGGTGCGCTCAAGGACATCCACGACGAGAAGCTCACGCAGCTCACGCTGTCGGATTCGATCACGCGCTTCGAGCTCATCAACCAGGCGTCGTCGGTGGGCCTCTGGGACATGACGGTGATCGCGGGCGACCCCGTGAACCCGAAGAACGAGTTCTGGTGGTCGCAGCAGTTCCGCACGATGCTCGGGTTCACCGACGAGCACGACTTCCCGAACGTGCTCGAGTCGTGGTCGTCGCGGCTCCATCCCACGGACAAGGATCGCGTGCTCACGGCCTTCGCCGCGCACCTCAACGACCGCTCGGGCAAGACCCCGTACGACATCGACTACCAGCTCGCGCTGAAGAACGGCACGTACCGCTGGTTCCGCGCGACGGGCGCCACGCGTCGTGATGGCGAGGGCGTGCCCCAGCGTGTGGCCGGTGCGCTCAAGGACATCCACGACGAGATGCTCACGCGCATCGACCTCACGGACTCGATCACGCGCTTCGAGCTCATCAACCAGGCGTCGTCGGTGGGCCTCTGGGACATGACGGTGATCGCGGGCGACCCCGTGAACCCGAAGAACGAGTTCTGGTGGTCGCAGCAGTTCCGCACGATGCTCGGGTTCACCGACGAGCACGACTTCCCCAACGTGCTCGAGTCGTGGTCGTCGCGCCTCCACGCCGAGGACAAGGACCGCGTGCTCACGGCCTTCGCCGCGCACCTCAACGACCACAGCGGCGCCACGCCCTACGACATCGAGTATCGCCTCGCGCTCAAGGACGGCACCTACCGCTGGTTCCGCGCGACCGGTGCGACGCGCCGTGACCACGACGGCGTGCCCCTGCGCGTGGCCGGTGCGCTCAAGGACATCCACGACGAGAAGCTCACGCAGCTCAACCTCGCGGAGAACATCTCGCGCTTCGAACTCGTGACCCGCTCGTCGCGCGTGGGCCTCTTCGACGCGCGCCTCGATGGCGACCCGTCGAACCCGAACAACCCCGTCGTGTGGACCCCGGAGTTCCGCGCGCTCCTCGGCTTCGAGAGCGAGCAGGAGTTCCCGAACGTGGGCGGGAGCTGGCTGTCGCGCGTGCATCCCGACGACGTCGAGCCCTTCAACGCCAACCTCGGCGCGCACCTCGCCGACCCGTCGGGCAAGACCCCGCACGACGTCCGCTACCGCATCAAGCACAAGTGCGGCGAGTACCGCTGGTACCAGTCGCAGGGCACTGCGCTCCGCGACGAGACCGGCAAGCCCGTGCGCATCGTGGGCGCGCTCCGCGACGTGAACGACGAGGTGATGGCCGAGCGCCGCCTCGCCGACCAGCTCATGCGCTTCGAGCTCATCAACCAGGCGTCGAGCGTGGGCCTCTGGGACATGATCGTCGATCCCGACAAGGCCGTCGGCGGCGAGAACGAGATCTGGTGGTCGCCGCAGCTCCGCACGCTCCTCGGGTTCACCGACGAGAAGGACTTCCCGAACGTGCTCGAGGCGTGGCAGTCGCGGATCCACCCCGAGGACAAGGAGCGCGTGCTCGGCGCCTTCGCGGCGCACCTCGGCGACCTCACGGGCAAGACGGGCTACGACATTCAGTACCGCCTCGCCCGCAAGGACGGCGCGTACCGCTGGTTCCGCGCGATGGGCGCCACGAAGCGCAACGAGAAGGGCGTCGCCCTGCGCGTCGCGGGATCGCTCCAGGACGTTCACGCCGAACGCGAGACCTCGGCCGCCATCGAGCGCGTGATCGCCGGCGCCGTGAAGGGCGACCTGCGGCAGCGCATCGACGCCGACAGCCTCGAAGGCGCGATGCAGGGCATCGGTCGCAACATGAACCGACTGCTCGACTCGCTCTCCGACTCGATCCGGTCGGTGAAGGTCGCCATCGAGCAGGTGAGCCAGGCCGCGATCCAGCTCGGGTCGACGAGCCAGATGATGTCCGAGGGGTCGGTGGAGCTCAACACCGAGGCCGAGCGCTCCGCCGACGAACTCTCGAAGGTCGCCACGGGCGTTCGCGCCAACGCGCAGAGCGCGGCGATGGCCAACCAGATCGTCTCGCAGACCGCCACCGCGGCCCGCGATGGCGAGGGGCGCATGTCGGAGATGAACTCCGCGATGGGGGCCATCAACACCTCGGCGCAGCAGATCGCGAAGATCATCAAGGTGATCGACGAGATCGCGTTCCAGACCAACCTCCTCGCGCTCAACGCCGCCGTCGAAGCCGCCCGCGCAGGACGCCACGGACGCGGCTTCGCGGTGGTGGCCCAGGAGGTGCGCAACCTCGCCGAGCGCAGCGCGCGTGCGGCGAAGGAGACCAGCGCGCTCATCGAAGACTCGGTGGGCAAGGTGGCCGACGGCGTGCGCATCGCCGACAACACCCGCGCCTCGCTGCTGGAGATCGTGCGCAACGTCGAGAAGGTCGTCGACCTCGTGGGTGAGGTGAGCACCGCGAGCGAGGAGCAGTCGCACGCCCTCGCGTCGGTGAGCGACTCGATGCGCAAGGTCACCGAGAGCGCCCAGGGCAGCAGCCAGCAGAGCACCGAGGTCGCCTCGGCGGCCGAGGAGATGAGCCGTCAGATGAACGTGCTCAAGGAGCAGATGGATCGCTACGAGATCGCCACGGTGCAGGCGCCCCACGCGGCGGCGTTCGGCATCACGCCCGAGCTCCTGGAGCAGGTGGCGGCGATGCTCCGCAGCGGCGGTCTGGCGGCCCTCACGGCGGCCAACGAGTCGGCGCCCCGCGCGGCCCTCGCGCGCACCGGCACCGACGCCCACGCGGGGGCTGCCCACGACCGCGACGACCGCGGATACCGCGGGTTCTGACCCGAAGCGCACCAGTGATTCGCACCGATCGATGACGACGCGAGGAATGCAACGATGAGCCACGACGACAACGAGCTCTGGATGACCTTCGCCTCCGACGCCGCGGAGGCCATTCGCGGGATCGAGGAGAGCCTCCTCGAGCTCGAACGAGACCCGAGCAACCGCGAGGAGATCAACCGCCTCTACCGCGGGCTGCACACGCTGAAGGGCAACTCGGCGTTCCTCGCGCTCTCGTCGATCGAGCACCTGGCCCACGCCTGCGAGGACCTCATCGGCCTCGTGCGCGACAAGGGCCTCCCGCTCGACGCCGAGATGATCAACCTGGTGCTCTCGGCCCTCGACCGGCTCCGCTGGGCCGTCGACGAGGTGTGCCGCGCCCGCGCCGACGTCAGCCACGAGGCCATCGACGAGGTGCTCGAAGCGGTCACGTTCCTCTACGCGGAGCGCGGTGGCGAGTCGAAGCGCAAGGGCGGCGCCGCCGAGCAGGGTGGCTTCTTCGACGAGCTCCCCGCCGACGCGGTGGTGCCCTCGGCCGCGCCGGTGCTCAGCGCCGATCAGCTCGACGCGCGGCTCAAGTCCCTGAACGAAGCGATCGACCGCGCGCTGCGCGAGGCCTCGGCCGACGGGCCCGCCACGCAGGTGCTCCTCGCGCAGTGCGCCACGCTGGCCGACGACTGCTCCCGTGCGGGTCTGTTGGACATGGGCATCCACGTGGTGCGCGTGGCCGAGGCCGCCCGTCTGGGACCCGTCGGCGCCGCCCAGCTCGCCGCGGCCCGCGTGGCGGTCGCGCCCTCGGTGGAGAACCTCGTCGTCGACATTCCGAAGGCGCCGCCGATGCCCACGGCGGTGACCCGCGCGATGCCGCCCGCGCCGAGCGTCGCCGCGCCGTCGCCGTCGGTGCCCGCGAAGAAGAGCGCCGCCCCCGCGGCCCGCAAGACGCCGGTGCCCACGAAGAAGAGCGCCGCGCCGCCCGCGAAGAAGAGCGCCGCGCCCCCGCGCAAGCTCACGCCGGGCACCACGAGCCCCGGCGGCACCGACATGCCGCTGAACGGAGAGAAGCGCGCGTTCCTCCCCACGATGATGCCCACGGCGTCGATGACCCCGCAGCGCATCGCCGAGGCCGCCGCGTCGGCGGGGCGCCGCGACGAGCGCGCGGAGTTTCTTCGCATCGACCCCGCGAAGGCCGCCACCCTCATGGACCTCGCGGGCGAGATCGGTCTCGCGTGCACCGCGGTGACGCGCCACCCCGCCCTCGCGGGCCGCGACCTGGAGGGCTTCTCCGCCGCCGCGCACCGCCTCGAACTCCTCGTGCAGGAGATGCAGAACGACGTGGCCGCGCTGCGCCTCGTGCCCGTCGCGGGAACGTTCCAGCGCATGCGCCGCGTGGTGCGCGACGCCGCGCAGCGCACGGGCAAGCGCGTCGAGCTCGAAGTGTCGGGCGAGGACACCGAGGTCGACAAGGTGATGCTCGACGCCCTGCAAGACCCGCTGGTGCACGTGCTCCGCAACGCCGTCGACCACGGCCTCGAAGGCACCGACGACCGCGTGGCCGCGGGCAAGGCGCCCGAGGGGCGCATCAAGCTCTCGGCGACGCACCAGGGCGGCGAGGTCACCATCGAGGTGCGCGACGACGGCCGCGGCATCGACCGCGAGAAGGTCATCGCGAAGGCGCGCAGCCGCGGGCTCATTCCCGCGAACGTGCAGCTCTCCGACGAGGAGGCGCTGAACCTCATCTTCCTCCCCGGCTTCTCGACCAAGGAGAAGGCCGACGAGCTCTCGGGCCGCGGCGTCGGCATGGACGTGGTGAAGACCACCATCGAGTCCATGCGCGGCCACGTCGGCGTGTCGAGCACGCCCGGCAAGGGCATGCGCCTCACGATGACCATGCCCCTCACGCTGGCCTTCGTCGAAGCCATGGTGGTGCGCGAGGGCGGGCGTCTCTTCGCGCTCCCCATCGAGCGGGTGTTCGAAGTCACCAAGGTCGATCCGACCGCGGTCGTGACCAGCGCCGTCGACGGCCGCACGATGCTCCGCGTCCGCGACTCGCTCTTCCCCGTGCTGTGGCTCCACCGCTACTGGGGCGAGGCCGACAGCCGTGACACCGACCTCGGCGGGCGCGTGTCGGTCATCGTGCAGACGCGCCACGGCGGCGTCGCGCTCCCTGTCGACGAGCTCCTCGGCAACCAGCAGATCATGCTCAAGCCCCTGCGCGGCGTGCTCGGGAACATCCGCGGCGCCGCGAGCTGCGGCATGCTCGGCACCGGCGACGTCGCCGTGACGCTCGACTGCGAGCAGCTCCATGCCTGACGCGCTCGCCACCGAAGAGGAGGCGGTCGACGAGCTCCGCGCCTGGGTGAAGCAGCGCGTGGGCATCGCCTTCGACGAGACGCAGCGCGCGGCCCTGCGCTCCAGGGTGCGCGCGCTGTGTCCCTCGAACGACGCGCCCGTGGTGTCGCTCGTGAGCCGACTGCGCGGCGGCGACGCGGTGCTCGCGCAGCGCGTGGTCGACGCCGTGTCGACGAACCACACCTTCCTCTTTCGTGAGGGCGAGACCTTCGACTACCTGCGGGCCACCATTGCGCCGGTGCTGCCCGTGCAGTCGGGCGGGGTGCGCATCTGGTCCGCGGCGGCGTCGAGCGGCGAGGAGGCGTACTCCATCGCCGCCACCCTCGCGGGCGTCTACGGCCCCGCGGCCGCGCGGCTCGTGCAGATCCTCGGCACCGACATCTCCGAGCGACAGATCCGCACGGCCGAGAAGGCGATCTACCGCGGCGACCGCAGCGCGATGCACGAGTCCGTGCGGTCGTTCTTCGAACCCGCGGGCGACGGGATGGTGCGCGTGCGCGCCGACGTGGCGTCGATGTGCACCTTCCGCCGCATGAACCTCGCGCAGTTTCCGTGGCCCTTCACGCAGGGCTTCGACGTGATCTTCCTGCGCAACGTCCTCTACTACTTCGACACACCGCTGCGCGCGCGCGTCGTCGAGCATTGTTATGCAGCGGCCAAGCACGGGGCCTGGCTCATCACGAGCCACACCGAGCCGACCTTCGACATCAAGACCCAGTGGCGTTGGGTGATGCCCGGCGTCTACCGCAAGGGGGGGCTGTGAAACCCGACGGATCTCCGATTCGTGTGCTCATCGTCGACGACTCCGCGCTCGTGCGCTCGGTGCTCCAGCGGGGCTTCAGCTCCGCGAAGGACATCGTCGTGGTGGGCGCCGCGCGCGACCCGTACGAGGCCCGCGACCTGCTCGTGCGCGAGCGGCCCGACGTCATGACCCTCGACGTCGAGATGCCCCGCATGGACGGCGTGACCTTTCTTCGCAAGACGATGGCCGTGCTGCCCACGCCGGTCATCGTGTTGAGTTCGCTCACCACCAACGGGTCGACCCTTGCGGTGCAGGCCCTCGACGCGGGCGCCGTCGACGTGGTGGCGAAGCCGTCGAGCCTGGTGCAGAGCGGACTCGAAGCGATGATGGCCGGGCTCATCGCGAAGGTGCGCGCCGCGGCCGCCACGCGGGTGAGAAAGCGCCCCACGCGCGAGGCCATCGTCGATGAGGTGCCCACCCGCGGCGACGCGCTCGGCGCCACCACCGACACGGTCATCGGCATCGGCGCGTCGACGGGCGGCGTGGCCGCCATCGGGAGGATCTTACCGGCCTTTCCTCCGTGGACGCCGGGCATCGTGATCGTGCAGCACATGCCCGCGGGCTTCACCGCGGACTTCGCGAAACGCCTCGACGGCATGGGGAACCTCCGCGTCTCCGAGGCCCGTCACGGCGACCGCGTGCTCGCGGGCCACGTGCTCGTTGCGCCCGGCGGAGACCGCCACCTCGAAGTGCGGCGCTACGGCGGTGAGTACCGCGTCGCGCTCGTGCCTGGCTCGGCGGTCTCGGGGCACATCCCCTCCGTCGATGTGTTCTTCGAGTCCCTCGCGCGCAACGTGGGCTCCAACGCATCGGCGGCGCTGCTCACGGGCATGGGAAGTGATGGCGCACGCGGCCTCCTCGCGCTCCGCCTCGCGGGCGGACGCACCTTCGCCCAGGACCGCGAGAGCTGCGCCGTGTGGGGCATGCCCGCGGCCGCCGTCGAACTCGGCGCGTGCGAGCACACCGTCGCCCTCACGCAGCTCCCCACCACGCTCATCCAGTCGCTCACGCAACGCCGTCGCGCGACCGCCGTCGGCTGAGTCCCAGCGCGCGCAAAATGTCACTCGCGCCTCGGGCTGCGATGGATCCTTGATCCTCGAAGATCGCGGCCTTTACCCTGCGCCCATGACCGCGCCTCGGGCCCTCGCGCTCCGCAACCGACTGCTCGAAGAGGCGGTGTTCCTGCTCTCGATGGTGGCCTTCGCACGATGGGTCGTGGGGCTCCGTCGCGCGGGCACGTTCACGTGGTTCGAGGTCGATCCCGGCGCGTACCTCCGCGGCGAGGCGCCGACGCCGTTTCAGTACCGCGTGATGGCCGCGTGGCTCGGCATGCTCATCCAGCCGCTCGTGGGCGACGACCCGCTGCGCGCGCTCCAGTGGGTCGAAGCGGGCGCGGCCGTGGGCCTGGTGATCATGTTCCGCGTGCACATGACCGGGCTCCTCGGCGGCGGCGACGCGGGACGGCGCGCGGCCATGGTGCTCACGCCCCTGGTGGCCCTCGTGCTGCCCTTCCACTACGTGATGCTGGGCGACGTGCCGGGCATGACCCGCTACGTGTTCTTCGCGTGGGATCTCCCCGCGGCGTTCACGTTCCTCACGGGGCTCTACCTCCTGCGCACGCGGCGCTGGCTGGTCTACTACGCGTGGTTCATGGTCGCGACGCTCACCAAGGAGACGTCGGCCTTTCTCACGCTCGCGCACCTCGCCGTGGGCTACCGCCGCGAGCGCGACCGCACGCTCCTTGCCCACATCTTCGCGCAGGCGGGCATCTGGCTCACGATCAAGCTCCTGCTCCGCGCGCGCTTCGCTGCCAACGCGGGCCACGGAACCTTTCAAGACGCGTTCACCGACAACGTGCTCTTCCTCATGGATCCGGGCCTCGCGACGCGCTTCCTCGGGAGCTTCGGCTTCCTCTGGGTGCCCGTGATCGCGTGGGCGCGGCACATCCGCGACGAGTTCACGCGGCGCGCGCTGTGGATCGTGCCCGCGTGGGTCGTGGGCATGCTCCGCGTGGGCAGCGTCGTCGAGCTCCGCGTGTTCGGTGAGCTCCTCGCGCTCTTCGTGCCCGCGTGGGCGTTGTTGTTGCGGGAGTTCCTCTCGCAGACCGCCGAGCCCACGCTGCAATCGGGCGCGCGCGACGACGGCGCGTGGCGCGTCACCTCGGAGTACATCCCCGTCGAAGCGCCGCCCGAACCGCCCGCGCTGTGACCCTCCGCGCATCGCTGCGAAATGGAGGCCCGCGCGGCCCCCGTGCTAGCGTCGCGCCCCCATGAACGACGGCAGCACGCCCACCGGGCCCGGGCCGCTCCGCGTGGTGCAGGGCCCGAAGCCCCTCACGGTCGGCGAGCTCAATCGCACCATCAAGGGCAGCATCGAAGAGAAGTTCCCGTCGCTCTGGGTCGAGGGAGAGATCACCGCGCTCAAGGTCAGCGCGGGCACCGGACATCTCTATTTCGACCTCAAAGACGACCGCGAAGAGGCCCGCGTCGCCTGCGTGCTGTGGAAGGGCGCCGCCGCGAAATCTCGCGCGAAGCTCGCCAACGGCGAGCGCGTGCAGCTCAAGGGACGCCCCACCCTCTACGCCCCGCGCGGCCAGTATCAGTTCACCGCCGAACTCGCCGTGCCCGCGGGTGCAGGCGCCGCCGCGGCAGCCCTCGCGGCCCTCAAAGAACGCCTCGCCGCCGAGGGCCTCTTCGCACCCGAGCGCAAGCGCGCGCTGCCCCGGTATCCCCGCGTGATCGGTGTGGTCACCAGCGCGTCGGGCGCGGCCTTTCACGACATCTGCCGCGCGGTGCACCAGCGCTGGCCCGTGCGCATCGTGCTGGCGCCGTCGCTCGTGCAGGGGGCCGACGCGCCCGCGCAGATCGTGAAGGCGCTCGCGGCGATCCAGCGTGTGCGGCGCCTCGACGTGGTGATCGTCGGACGCGGCGGCGGCGCGAGCGAAGACCTCGCGGCGTTCAACGACGAGCGCGTGGCCCGCGCCATCGCGGCGTGTCGTGTGCCCGTGGTGTCGGCCGTCGGACACGAGGTCGACCACACCGTCGCCGACCTGGTGGCCGACCGTCGCGCGTCGACGCCCACCATGGCCGCGGAGTTCTGCACGCCCGTGTTCGCCGACGAGCGCGGGCGCCTCGACGACCTCCGCGCGCGCATGACGAAGGCCATGCACTTCAAGGTCAGTCGGCTCACGGTGACCCTCAAGCGCAGGCAGCTCCGCGACCCGCACCGGCAGATCAACGACGCGCGGATGCGTCTCGACGACCTCGCGCGACGGGCCGACGAGGCGATGCGCGCGAAGCTCCGGGGACACGGCGCGACCCTCGACCGGGCGGAGAAATCGCTCGCGACGGCGCACCCCGCGGCGCGGCTCAAGACCGACGCGGCGAAGCTCGCGGCCCTCGACGTGCGGATCACGCCCGCGCTCCGTCGCGCCCTCGAACGTCGGGGATTGAAGCTCGATGACCACGAGGCCCGCATGGCGCGCGCCGTCGCGCAGCGCATCGAGCGCGAGAAGCAGAAGCTCGGGCTCGTCGCGGGAAGGCTCCACGCGCTCTCGCCCGTGGCCATTCTCGCGCGCGGCTACGGCGTGGTGCTCCACGAGGGCCGGGCGCTCACCGATGCGGAGACCGTGCACGCAGGGGACACGGTGACCGTGCGCCTTCATGCAGGCGAGCTCGACGCGCGGGTGGAGCGCGTGCGCACGCAGGGCTGACACGGACACTTCGGGCTGCTGTACCGTCGCGCCCGATGGGAACCGGTTCGAAGCTCCTGCGCCGCGCCTCCGCGGCCTCGGCCAACGTGTTGGAACTCCTCCGCGCCGGTCGCCTCGGCGACCCCACGGTGACGCCCTTCGAGATCGTCGACCGCGGCGCGCACCACCGCCTCCGTCGCTACGTGAGCGACGCGCCCGCGCGGGCCCCGGTGGCCCTCTTCGTGCCGCCCCTCATGGTCACCGCCGAGGTCTACGACATCGAGCCCGACCTCAGCGCCGTGGGCGCCCTCGGACGCGCGGGCATCCGTCCGTACGTCATCGATTTCGGCGCGCCCGAACACGAACAGGGAGGCCTCACGCGCACCCTCGACGACCACGTGCTCGCCGCCGCGCGCTGCATCGCCCGCGTGCGCGAGCTCGAAGGCCGCGACGTGCACCTCCTCGGATACTCGCAGGGGGGAATGTTCGCCTACCAGGCCGCCGCGTTCGTGCGCGCCGAGGGCATCGCGTCGCTCATCACCTTCGGCAGCCCCGTCGACCTGCACAAGAGCCTCCCCGCGCTGCGCAGCGACGCGCTCGGCGCCGTGATCCGCGCGGTGGAGCCCGCCGTCGACGCCGTCGTCGATCGCATCGAGGCGCTCCCCGGCGCGCTCACCAGCACGGGCTTCAAGCTCCTCTCGACGCGCAAGGAGATCGAGCAGCGCGTGGAGTTCCTCCGCAACCTCCACGACCGCGGCGCCCTCGTGCGTCGCGAGGCCCGCCGCAAGTTCCTCGGCGGCGAGGGCTTCGTCGCGTGGCCGGGCCCTGCGTTCCGCGCGTTCGTCGATCAGTTCGTGGTGCACAACCGCATGCTCTCGGGCGGCTTCGTGCTCGACGGGCGCACCTGCTCGCTCGCCGACATCACCTGCCCGATCCTGTGCTTCCTCGGTGACCGCGACGAGCTCGCGTCGCCCCCCGCGGTGCGCGCCATCGCGAAGGCCGCGCCCGCCGCGAAGGTCTCCATCGTGACCGTGGAGGCAGGCCACTTCGGGCTCGTCGTGGGATCGCGCGCCAACGCCGTCACCTGGCCCACCGTCGCCCAGTGGGTGCACCACCACGACGAGGGAGCGCCGCTGCCCGACGCGCTCCGTGACGACCTTCCGCGCCGCGAAGAGAGCGCCTCCGACGAGGTGAAAGACGGACTCGCCCTCGCCGCCGACGCCCTCAAAGACACGCTCCGCGCAGCGTGGAACCGCGCGGGCGACGCCGCCGCCAGCGCCACCGACGTGTACGAAGGTCTGCGCTACCAGGAGCCCCGGCTGCGCCACCTCGCGACGCTCACCGGCGACACGCGCACGAGCCCCGCACGCAGCCTCGCCGAGCGCGCGAAGGAGTCTCCCTCGGCCACGTTCTTTCTCTGGCGCGGCCGCGCGTTCACCTACGACGACGCCGACCGACGGGTGATGGCCGTGGTGCGCGGTCTGTGGCGCTGCGACGTGCGTCCCGGCGCGCGCGTGGGCGTGGTGATGGGCTCGCGTCCCAGCCTGCTCTCGATGGTGACGGCCCTCTCGCGCCTCGGGGCGGTGCCCGTGCTCGCGCCGCCCGACGCGCCCGCCGACGCGCTCCGTGAGGCCTTCGCGAAGGCCGACGTGCGCACCGTCGCCACCGATCCCGACCACGCCGCCCACGCCCGCGCCACCACCGACGGAACCGTGCTCGTGCTCGGAGGCGGCGCCCGCGCGCGCTCGCTCGGCGAGGGCTTCGTCGACATGGAGGCCCTCCAGGTCGCGACGGTGAAGCTCCCGTGGGATCTCCCCCTCGACGCCGGTGCGGCCCGCGACGTGTGCATGGTGCTGCTGCGTCCGAGCGAGCGCGGCGGGCTTCGCGCGGTGCCCGTGACCAACCACCGCTGGGCGCTCTCGGCCCTCGGCGCCGCGGCTGCGTGCACGCTCAAGCCCGACGACACGGTCTACTGCTGCGTGCCGCTCCATCACCCCGCGGGCATCGTCGTGAGCGTGGGATCGGCCCTCGTCGGCGGCGCGCGGCTGTGCCTCGCCGAGCACTTCGACCCGCGCGAGTTCTGGCCCGACGTGCGCCGCAACGGAGCCACCGTGGTCTTCTACGCGGGCGAGATGTTGCGCCCCCTCGTGCACGCGGCGCCGGTGCGCGGAGAGCGCATCCACCCCGTGCGACTCTTCGCGGGCAGCGGCATGCGGGCCGACCTCGCGCAGCGCTTCACCGAGCGCTTCGGCGCGGGGCTCATGGAGTTCTACGCCTCGACCTCGCAGCGCGTGATCATGGCCAACGCGTCCGGTGAGAAGCCCGGCGCGCTCGGGCGACTGCTCCCCGGAAGTGTCGACACCGCCGTGGTGCGCGTCGACCTCGCGACGGGCGCGTTGCACCGTGACGATCGCGGGCGATGCGAGCGCGTCGAGGTGGGAGAGCCCGGGCTCCTGCTCGCGCGCCTCGACCCCGACAGCGACGATCCGCAGGCGCTCTGCGACGTGCTGGTGAAGGGCGATCGGTGGCGCGCGACCAGCGACGTGGTGCGCCTCGACCTCGATGGAGACCACTGGTACGTCGACGCGCTCGCGGGCTTCGTCGTGTGCGACGGACGTCCCGTCTCCACCCGCGCGGTCGAAGACGCGCTGCACACGCTCCCCGAGGTCGAACTCGCCTGCGCCTGGGCCGAGGACGGAACCCTCCGCGCCGTGGTGGCCGCCCGCCACGCGCCCTCCCACGAGCGCCTCGCCGAAGCCCTCGCGACGCTTCCCTCCGAAGCGCGCCCCGCCCGCGTCGAAGTGCACGCCACGCTGCCCATGACCGACGGCTTCCGCGCCGACCGCGTGCGCATCCGCCGCGGCGACCTCTGACCACGCTCCCCGGCGCGCACGGCACACCCGATGTCGCGCCCCGCCGACCGGGCAATGGCACACGCTGACCCAGGGAATGCACCCGCCACCGTGGGAATCACGGCGAAACGTGATGGCCCGGCCGTTGCTGATACGAGGTGTGTCGACCGCACGGTCGAAGCTGCTTGATCCCCCGGTGACAGATCTTCTGCGAGGCGAAGCGATGAACATGAAGCGAACTGGATCGGTGCTGGCACTCCTCGGCGCGCTCGCGCTCACGGGGGCGCCGGCGGACGTGTCGGCGTGCGGCGGATGTTTCGCCGGGCCGACGACGGTGCAGGTGGTGACCGACCACCGCATGGTGCTCGCGGTGTCGCCCACGCAGACGACGCTGTGGGATCAGTTCCAGTACTCGGGGAACCCGGCGGAGTTCTCGTGGATCCTGCCGATCCGGTACACGGACCGCACGGAGGTCGCGCAGGCCGACGACGGGTTCATGCGCATGGCCGACTCGCTCACGGCGCCCATCGTGGTGCCGCCGTCGCGTCCGTTCTGCTTCCGCGGCCCCTCGGCGGCGTCGGATGGATCGTTCGCCGACGCGGCTGCGTCGACCGACGCGGGCGTGGTGGTGCTGCGCCAGGAGGTGGTCGGTCCCTACGCGGTGTCGATCATCCGCGGCACGGACCCGATGGCCATGCGCAACTGGCTCACGGCGAACGGCTACGTGGTGACCCCCGCGGTCTCGCCGGTGATCGACTACTACACCTCGCTCAACATGGACTACGTCGCCCTGCGCCTCCGTCCCGGCGAAGGGATCAACCGTATGACGCCCATCCGCGTGACCGTCGAGGGCGCGATGCCGTCGCTGCCGTTGCGCATGATCTCCGCGGGCATCGCCGACCGTGTGGGCCTCTCGCTGGTGGTGGTGTCGGCCTCGCGTTACGAGGCGGCGAACTTTCCGAACGGCGAGATCCGCGAGTCGGAGCTCACGTGGGACTTCGCGAGCCCCGGCTCGCCCGCGACGGACTTTCTCAACGCCTTCAGCGCCCTCAACCGCGCGAACGGCGAGCGTCTGTGGCTCACCGAATCCGCGACCACGCAGCGTCGTGACGCCTGGGAGGCGACGGCGCCCTCGTTCCGCGGAACCACGGCTTCGGGTGGCGCGGGCGATGCGTTCGCGCCCCGTGACGGCGGCGCTGCTCCGCCTCCGCCGCCGGTCGACGCGGGCGGTGGGAGCACCGATGCCGGCGCCAGCGCCGACGTTCCTCCGCGCGATGTGCCTTCCGATCCGCCCGCCGATGGGGGCACCGGCACCGATCCCCTCAACGACGTGCGCGTGGCCTTCACGGGCCTCGGCGAGAGCGCCGTCGTGACGCGGTTCCGCGCGAACATGCCGGGCACGATGCTCACCGCCGACCTGCAGCTCCGTGCGAGCACCGCGGGCGAGCGTTCGCGCACGTACAACTACGGCCGTCTGCTCAACGACCCGGGGCTCACCTGCAACGGCACCACCGGTCCCATCGGCGACGATGCGGGTCTCGGCGCGGGCGGAAGCGCGGGCGGCGGCGGCGCGAGCTGCGCGGTCACCCCGACGCGCGCGACCCGTCAGGAGGGCGTGTTCCTCGCGCTCGCGGGCGCCGCGATGGCCGCGGTGGGCTACCGCGCCCGCCGTCGTCGGCACTGATTTCCCCGAGAAATCTCAGGTCCGCACCCTGGCAGAACCTCTCTTCGAAGGCGAGAGGGGCTCTGCCACGGTGGCGGGACGTGTCTTCGAAGGCGAGAGGGCTTCTGCCAGCGTGGCGGGACGGGTCTTCGAAGGCGAGAGAGCTTCTGCCAGCGTGGCGGGACGGGTCTTCGAAGGCGAGAGGGCTTCTGCCAGCGTGGCGGGACGGGTCTTCGAAGCGACGAGGGCTCCCGCCACGGTCCGAGCGCCCTGCGCGGGTCGTTCAGCGGTGTCCGTGGAAGCCGCCGCCGTGAAACCCGCCGCCGTGAAAGCCGCCGCCACCCCAGCGGTTGCCCATGTGTGCGCCGCCACCCCACGCAGGACGTCCTCCCCAAGGCCCCATCGGACGCACGGGCTGTGCGACCACCACGGGCTGGGCCATCACGGGACGCGCGTACACCGTCGGCCGTGCCATCGCGGGCTGCGCCACCACGGTGGGGCCGTATCCGTTGCGGACGAAGGGCGCGCGCCACACGCGGGGCGCGTAGTACCGCGGCGCATAGGCGCCGTACGCGGGGAAGTACCCGCCCACGGTGTACGTGCTCGCGGGCTGCACGAGCACGGCGCCGCCCTGGTTGTAGACGGTCGCGGCGTAGACGATCTGCGGGTTGTTGGGATCGACGAGTCCGTCGACGCGCACGGGCGTTCCGAGGGCGACGCGGGTGTTGGGCGTGAGCACCACGACGCCGTTGCTCAGCGCGAGTCCGGTGACGTTGCCCGCGGCGTCGGTGACGTAGCTCACCACGGTGTCGACGAGGGAGGTCTGCGCCATCGTGGCGCCCTGCGTGGTGTCGACGGCGACGGCGGGCGGCGCGGCGTAGATCTGCGCCTGCGCGGCGGGCGCGGCGAGGGCGAGCGTGGCACCGAGTCCGAAGGCCGAGAGGGTGAGGCTGCGCATGACGGAACTCCTTGTGAGGTGTGACCCCCCGTAGCGCCCACCGTGCCACGCATGAATCGCCCATGTTTGCAGGGGAATGCGTGCGGTGATGCCCGAGGGCACAGAGGCATGGAGTGACACCTGTCGCGCGTCGTGACGGGGCACCTTCGCCACACGGAGCACCGCTCGCACAGGTGGCAATCCGCCACCCCGCTGCCACCCCGTCGCCACCCTCCGCCACCCCACCGGGCTTGCC